>LNDU01000038.1 GCA_001464735.1 Nitrospira sp. Ga0074138 | reverse complement strand
TGGACATCCTGTAACACCCCGTCCGCGTCAGAGGGTGGAACGATACCCAAGTATTCCTCCATCTTCTGATTCCAGATGGCGGGTAAGTCTTCAGGCTGAATCTTGTCTTCCACCAGATCCTGCTCAATTTCGAATCGCAGCATGATATGGAGATTGTAGGTCAGCTCATCGGCTTCCACGCGGATCAACGACGGTTTCACGCAATTGATTACGGCATAGAACTGGTCGATCTCCACGCCGCGTAACTGGTCATGAAAGGTCTGTTGTAAAACCGGATAAAAGAAGCGCCAAAAAGGCCGCGAACGGCCCACGCAGTTTTCCCACAGACGAGACTGACTCTCATGAATACCAAGAGAAACCGAGTCACCCAACGGCGTCCCGAAATATCGTTGATCCAACCCTTGATCGTACAGCCCGTGCCCGCCTTCATGGATACAGCTGAAGAGGCAGGATTGCAGTTCATGTTCATGAACACGGGTGGTGACGCGCACATCGGTTGGATGAAACGACGTGGTGAAGGGATGGGCTGACAGATCCAGGCGACCGCGCGAGAAATCATAGCCCATCGCCGTCAAGACCAGCCGTCCGAACTCCAGTTGTCGAGCCTGGTCATACGAGTGGTGTAACACGCTATCGTCGATCTTCACACGGCTCTGTGCGATCTTTTTCAGCAACGGCACCAGCCGGGCCTTGAGCGCAGCAAACACGGGTTGCAGTCCGGCAATGGTGGCGCCAGGTTCGTAGACGTCCAACAGCGCGTTGTAGGGCGAATCGCGGTACCCCAGGTACTGCGCTTCTTCGCGCTTGAGCCGGAGCACCGTTCGAAGGTTTGGGAGGAACCTGGAAAATTTGTTTTTCGTTCTGGCCTCAGCCCACACTTGCTGGGCAAGCGAACATTCTCGGCTCAGTGCCACCACGAAATCCGACGGCAGTTTCTTCGCGCGGCTGAAATCCCGCCATGTCTCTCGCAAGAGCGAGCGCGCCGGTTCGTCCCAGCTGTCTCCGGGTTGCTCGGCCGCCTGGCCCGTCGCCGGATCTACCCATTGTGACAAGAGCGCCTGCATGTCCGGCGAGACGAGCTTCTCATGGGCCAAACCTTGGAGCACGGCGATCTGCTCAGCTCGAGCTTCTCCACCACCGACCGGCATGTAGGTTTCCTGGTCCCAGGAGAGGACTGAGGCGGCACTATTGATGCGTTGAATTTCCAGCAGTCTGGTGGTGAGGGGTTCTAACGTGGCGAAGGTTTTCAAAGTGGCCTCCTATTCACTGTGCTAGGATTCGCGATGCCGACAGGATTGTCGGGCGCAGTGTACGCAAGGACGAAGAGTGTTTTCAAACTGCCGAAAGGAATTCATATGGAGAGGCTGGTTCCAGTCGAGATCGAAGCCTATGCCGAAGCGCATTCCATGCCGGAGTCGTCAGTCTGTCGAGCGCTGCGCGAGGAGACTCAACGGACCATGGAGCATCCTCAGATGCTGGTCGGCCCCCTGGAAGGGGCGTTTCTCAAAATGATGACGCAGCTGGTGGGTGCCAAGCGGGTACTCGAAATCGGAATGTTTACCGGCTATAGCGCCCTCTGCTTTGCTGAAGTTCTACCAGAAGATGGAACGGTGATCACCTGTGAAATCAATGAGAAGTCAGCGGCGGTGGCCCGACGCTTTGTTGCGCAGGCATCAAGCGGGAGCAAGATCAGCATCCGAATGGGCCCGGCCCTCGACACCATGCGGACGTTCTCTAGCCCATTCGATCTGATTTTTATTGATGCGGACAAAGCCAACTATCTCAATTATTACCGACGTGCGCTCGACCTGCTTGCCCCGAATGGGGTGATCTTAATCGACAATGTCCTGTGGAGCGGCGAGGTGTTGAAACAACCACCGCCGGACGAATCAACCGCCGCCATTCAAGAGCTCAATCGTACTGTGGCCGCAGACCCACGCGTATCTGCTGTATTGGTCACAATCCGGGATGGGATTTTGGTGGTGCGACGAGTAGGGTAGAACACGATAATTCCAGGTTCCGTAACCCCTTCTACTTGTGATATCTGTATCGATACACATGATCTAGTTGAATCCCTCGTTATGGCGACCACCGGTCATCGCCACTTCCGCTCCTTCATCCAGCGTAGCTCCAGTTCTCTGTCGATTTATGGGCTTGTGCAAATGGCGAGAACGAAGAATAGCGTTGCTTTAGGTGGGCAAGGGTATTGCTGTGAGCATTCGCAATAGTGGGAGCGCCTAAAAACGAAGACTGTGAGAACCACGTGACCTTTCTCTTGTCGTGAACGATTCTGTGGAGGTGCATATGAATAAGATGACTGATCATGGGCTCAAGCGAGCTGAGATGGATCAACTGATCACTGCGATTGAACTACCAGAGCTGAATAAGCAGTTTCTCCGGGCACGATGGTTGGAACAAATCATGTGGATGGAGGAGAAGGCACTGGATGCTCTGTGGTGGCATCGTGTGCTGCGCTTGGCGACGATCATTGGTGGTGTCATAGTCCCAGCGCTGGTGAGCTGGACCGTCGGCGATGGCGATGACCTGATCAAAGCGCTCACGTTCATTGTCAGCCTCGTGGTGGCGTTGAGCGCCGCGGTGGAGGAGTTCTTTCGTTATGGCGAGCGGTGGCGTCATTATCGACGCACCGTCGAATCACTCAAAAGCGAAGGCTGGCAGTTTCTTCAGTTGAGTGGACCCTACGTTAACATGACGCATAGTCAGGCCTATCCGGCTTTTGCCACACGCGTCGAGGAACTCAGCCGTGAAGAGGTCGATCGCTACATGACGCAGGTCGCGAAAGACAAAAAGGAAGAGGACCGGATCCCTTCCACAACGTGATGCGGCATCGTTGACTTGTCCAACTCACAAGGGGGAAGCTCAGGGCCTCATGGTTTCGAATGAGCCTAATAACCAGGGACAGCCAAGGCACGTCTTTCTCTTCAGTGGGCACATGATCGATGCGCCGACCAGGCCGAAGCCGCGTTTTCCCGCCGCCAAAGAACCAGCCGCTGCACGAAAAATTGCGGAGGCATTAGAGACACTCAGCGCCGGCCCGGAGGATTTTGCCCTCACCCAAGGAGCCTGTGGAGGCGATCTGCTCTTTACCGAGGCCTGTCAGCAGCGAGGGGTGAAGGTGCAGTGGCTGCAACCATTTGATGAGTCTGAATTCATTCAGAAGTCGGTTGTATGTCACAGTGAAACCTGGCGCGCGCGGTACCTTGCAGCCAAAGCCAAGCTCACAACCGAGGTTCGCTCCGCTCCACAAGATCTCGGCCCACTACCCACAGGGAGCGATCCCTATGAGCGATGCAACCTTTGGCTCTTCGAGACAGCCTTGTCCTATGGCATTGGTCGAGTGCAGTTCATCTGTCTGTGGGATGGCGGCGGGGGCGACGGGCCTGGTGGCACGGCGCATATGTATCAGGAAGTGAAGCGACGGACGGGGCAAGTCACTTGGATCGATACCCGAACCTTTTAGCGGGCTGAATCTACTGAATCTATTCGGATACAGTCTCGTATCTTCATTCTCCTCTTCTTTTTCTCAATCAGCATGCCTACCACCGGTGGATCGTTCTACCGGAATCCCTGCAACTGGTGTAATCTCGCTGCCGCATTTTGGCCTAGGGGAGACCTCGTGCTTTAACAGGTTGGTCAAGAATGACTGGCAGGGTGTTTGCTCAAGCTATTAACCGACACACCCAATCCGGGTATCCAGTCGAAACACGAGGACACCGGAGCAATAGCAAGACATTCGAGCACAGGAGGATAAGATGACGCTGGCAGAACGTATTCAATCACCGGGACCAAAAAAGATTCTCGCCCTTGATGGCGGCGGCATTCGGGGAATGATGACCATTGAGGTCCTGGCGGAGATTGAAAGCCGCTTGCGGCAGCAGATGCAGAAGGGGCCTGCGTTCCGATTGGCTCATTTCTTTGATTTTGTCTCTGGCACCAGCACCGGGGCGATCATTGCGGCCTGTGTCTCATCGGGCATGGCTGTGTCGGAGATTCGTGAATTTTATGAGAGCAGTGGAAAGGAGATGTTCGATAAGGCCTTCTTGCTCAAGCGCTTTCGCCATAAATATGAGGATGAGAAGCTCGCGGAGAAGTTACAGGCGGTGTTCGGTAAGGACACGACGCTGGGGAGCGACGAGCTTCAGACTGTGCTGATGATGGTGATGCGCAATGCCACGACGGATTCACCCTGGCCCGTATCGAATAATCCCTTTGCGAAATACAACCAGCGTGACCGAAAGGACTGCAATCTCGATATTCCACTGTGGCAACTCATCCGCGCCAGCACGGCTGCGCCGGTCTTCTTTCCGCCGGAAGTCGTGACATTTTGTCCGGGAACCCCGAACGAGTATCAGTTCATCTTCGTCGACGGTGGGATCACGATGTACAACAACCCCGCCTTCCAAGCCTTTCTGATGGCGACGGTCGAGCCCTATAAGATGAGTTGGGCGACTGGGGAGGATCAGCTGTTGGTGGTGTCGGTTGGTACGGGCACGAGCCCTAAAGCCAATGCCGATCTGGCACCGGACGACTTGAACTTGGTCTACAATGCCACATCCCTCCCGTCTGCGTTGATGTATGCGGCACTCAATGAGCAGGATCTGCTCTGCCGGGTGTTCGGTCGTTGTCTAGCCGGCGATATGCTTGATCGCGAGGTCGGGGATCTAATGACGGCGAAGGGGCCGGTCGGGCCGAGCAAACTCTTCACCTACGTTCGATATAACGCAGAACTATCGAAAGAGGACTTGGCGAAGCTGGAATTGCCTGGCATCGAGCCGGAGCATGTCCAGCAGCTGGATTCAACAGACTACATCAAGGAGTTACAGCAAGTCGGCCAAGCGGTGGCCAAGCAAGTGAAGCTGGAGCATTTTTCTCAGTTTGTGTGAGATCTTCCTTGTGCGGGGCAGTTTCCCGCCCCGCACAAGGATTGAATCACTTCGTTGTTGCCTGTGCGACATCCAAAACTTTGACGTCAAAGTGGAGTGTCTTGCCGGCCAGCGGATGGTTGAAGTCGAGCACGACGGTCTCGTTCTTTACTTCGGAGATCCGGGGAAAGACCTTCCGTCCATCGGTGGTTGTTCCTTCCAATTGCATGCCCACCTTCTGAGCATTGGACGGCACCATTTTCCTGTCCACCTCCTGAAATGCTTTGGGGTCCACCGTGCCGTAGGCCTCCGGCGGAGCGACGGTGACGTTCTTTTTCTCTCCCGCCGCCATGCCTTCCAGCGCCTTCTCCAGGCCAGGAACCAGCTCATGTTTGCCCTGTGTGACCTTCAACGGTTCGCCGCCGACGTTTGAGTCGACGACCGACTGATCGTCCAGCTTGAGGGTGTATTCCAGCGACACTTGTTTCCCGTTCGAGACAGTCATCGCGGATGCTCCTTTCTTGGTATCTCCTGCTGAGACACAGGCCACAGACAGGAACAGAATGGCGCCCCATCCGCAGAATGTAGAAAATAAAAATGTGTGTCTCATAGGCACCTCCTGTGAGAAGTAGTTGGTGAATTGGTAAATAGACCGGAAAGGGTCGCGAAACGGATGCGAGAGGACGGACGACCGGTTCCAGGCTCAATTGTGTGGATATTTTTTACGCTACCACATGAGGGCATGTGATGCTACTCACCATATCCCTAGCCTTCACAACACGAGGAGTGGTTGGACTACGGCATGTGGTGCAATAGACCGGATTCTGAAATCTCTGAAGAATGTTGTATCGCTGGCTGATCTAGGTACAATCCGAACGATAGCGGGTTGAGGGAACTACTTCCCTTGGCGAAGGCAGGATGTGGGAGGACGTCACACGGGGAGGAGGATTATGGCGCGTCGCATGAGGAGTGAAAACAGGGAACTGAAAGCCATTGGGCCTAATGGATCGGGATCCAAGTCTGGTGGATCGCTCGGCTCCCGCCAAGCTGGTCAACGGGAATCGTCTTCCGTCGGATCAACAAACGGCAGGTCGGAGGATTGGGCGGAAGGATGTGAGCCTCTGCATCAACGAATCGCTGAACTCGCCTATCTCCTGTATGAACGAAGCGGGTTCCAGGATGGAAAAGATTTAGAACACTGGCTGGAGGCGGAACGGCAAGTGAAGTCGGTGCGTGTTCTTGCCGCGTAACACACGTATATGAAATCTGGTCTCCGCTCCCAATTGCGTCTGCGCTGTCGATGATCCGATGTCAGCTCGAGATGCCTCCTGTTAGGTGGACAGCATGTTCATCAATCAAGGGGCATCCTCGCTGACGCCGGATCATCGATTCCTTGTGAGAATGACTATTCTTTCCGCGTATACACGATCTCCATCATCTTCATTTCCTTCTGGCCGTGGTGCGCACCATACATATCGAACTGTTGGGTATTGTTGTCGATCAACTTCCAGATCGCACGATGCGACATCTTTCCGCCCCCTGGCTCAGGGTGTGAGCCTCGCAAGGTGATGGTCTTGCCGTCTGAGCTGGCCGTGCCTTCCATGATGAAGATGCCGGTGCCCATCGAATCCATCCAGGCTGTGACGTACTTCTTGCGGATATTGTCATACCCATCGATGCCGATGCCGTTGAACGGCTGCCCCATCATGTGGCCGTTGAATTCCTGATAGAGAAACCGTCCATCCAACAGCATCTTCATCTCGGCGGTGCCGGCGGACTCCATCGGCGGCTTCCCTGGCTCCATCCATTCCTTCGTCTGAGTGGTCCAGCTCCCGGCCAGGGCGGCGAATTGCTTGTGCGGTTCACCGGGTGTGGCAGCCTGCTTCCACAGTTCCATCATGGCTTGGGGGTCCATGTGTTTGTCGTGTTTCTTCTCTTTCGCCAGCGCTGGCGAGACGGTCAACAACGAGATGATGGCAAAAGTTATGATACGCATAGTGGCCTCCTTGTGGTTGACTAGCTCTTGGCTCTTACTGCTTTGTTCTTTACCCTAAACGTCACGATTCGCGCGATCAAGGGATAAGGAATTGGTTTGTTGAGCGTGAACTTAGCGGTCGCCTTTCCGCTGAGATATGGCGAAGTCGTGAGTGCCTATTGATTTCAACTTTCTTCATTCTCGAAGGCGAGCTGGACTCGTCGTAGATCTGGCTTGCTCATATGGAGGATGGCCGCCATGGCGCGCTCCGATTTCGCCGTGTCCTTGTCCCACAACATCTCGTCCCATTCCGGTACCACGATTTGCCAAGACAGACCATATTTGTCTTTCAGCCAGCCGCACGGACCTTCTTCCCCGCCTTCGGACAGTTTGCTCCACACCTCGTCGATCTCGGCTTGCGAGTTGCACTTCACCATGAATGAAACGGCTTCGGAGAATGTGAAGAGCGGTCCACCGTTGAGGGCCACGAACTCCTGTCCCTCAATTTCAAACGTCACGGTCATCACCGAGTCCTTTGGTCGTCCGGAAGCCTGTGCGCCGGCTTCACCATAACGGGCGATCGACCCCAGTCTCGAGTTCTTGAAGATGGAGACATAAAACGTCGCTGCTTCTTCGGCCTTGTCATCGAACCACAAACAGGGTGTAAGCTTTTGCATGATGGATGACTCCTTCATGATGAAATAGCTGCGTACTAATTAGTCGAATCAGCAGGTCCTAAATCGACAGGTATGCCGACTCTCCGATTCCCTCAAAAAAGACCTTGTCTTTTCGGTACTTGTCTCCGGCTGTCACGAGAGCCCGAGTCCGCGGGACATGGCGGCTGCGAGGAACGGGATGAACATGAGTACGATCACTTCCGCGCGCAACCACTGTTGAAGGCCTCGAACCTGCTCATCAGATGGCAGAAATGCAGTTTGCGAGCGAGCTTGCTTACTCCATCGGATCAGCTGCACGGTTGGCGGAATCGGGAGGAATGCCACGGTCATAAAGAGACCGATCTTAGTCCAGAAGAGGGGATTCGACAGATAAAAGGATGAGCCCTTTGCGCCCCAATAGACGCGACTGAATCCCACGCAGAGCAGCAGCACTGCGCTCGCGCCATAGACTCGATCTAAGTTTGCGGCCAAACCCAGGCTCGGCGCGGTGATCCCCGGTCTGATGAGGGCGCTTTGCGCCGCGAGAATGGAGACGAGCGTGAAGGCCAACAGGAAGTGAAAGGCGTAAAGAACGAAATCGATCATGATCTGTGCTCACCGGTACGATCGTAAACGATGCATTGGGAGATGGCGGCACTCTCCTGTGGTTTACAGGGAAGTCACTTCCTGTTTCCCAAGCACCTCACGCATGACCTTGGCCATGTCGAGCAAGGCCCGTGCACCATCTCCCACGAATGCCGACCCGTGCATGAGAGCCAACCGTGCCGGCCGAAGATCGGCCAGACCCTGCAGGATTGGTTCTGTGAACGGGGTATAGGGATAGGCATTGGCGAACGGTCCCTTTTGACCTTCGAGCAGAGAAGACTTGGCGCGATCGACGACATCTGACTCCGTTAAGGGCTCGACATCTCCTTCATGTGTGAACAAATCCGAACACAGCAACGTGCGTGTTACTTCTTCGAACAGCAGGCTTGCTTCCCAGTTATGCGGCACATGGGGCGTCCGGCGGAATCGTAGACGATAGCGTCCGATCTTGAGGATTTCGTCATGTGCCAAGACGCGAGCCGGACGCATGGAAAAATCGTTGACGCTGACGGCCGCCCCGACCAAGCCGCATACCGGCGCTGCCTGAGGCGCAATGGCCAGCCACTCATTCAGTGCTCCACATTCATCCGCTTCGAAGTGGCTGAACGAGATCCATCGCAATGTCGCGGGATCGATGATGCGGCCGACCGCGTCTCGCATCAGCGGAAACACCTGTTTCATACCGGCGTGAAAGAGCAGCGGCTCCTCGTCCTTGATCAGGAAGTGATTGAACCGGAGGTTGAACTCCCGGACATAGATCGAAATCACATAGTGATCGGCGGCGATTTCCGTGATCCTGGTTTTGTCAGTCACTGCATCTCCTTAGTCTGTGAAACCCAGTGGCATGTCCTGTTTAGGACAGGACAGCAGGCCAATAGACCCCGTTTGTCGGACCCGAAGGTTGCGTATCCATAAGGGTCATCTGCTGCACGACTCTGAGCCCGTTTTCGAGACACCACCGGAGGAGTTCCCCGTTGCCGGTCGGGATGAGAATGCCCGGCCCCGTAAACCCGTCAGCCGATGCGATCAAGGCCTTCAGATCCTCGTTCGTCTCACCCACACCATGGCCCACAAATCCGACTCCCGTCGTATAACCGGTGATCCGACCGTTGCTCTCTAAAGTGGACCCCTCTGTCAAGACAGATG
>LNDU01000037.1 GCA_001464735.1 Nitrospira sp. Ga0074138 | reverse complement strand
GCCTTTCCCTCGGTGCGGGAGCTGCGGCATGCGTCAGAGCAGAATTCTTTTCCCGCTTCCGCGGAACATGTACACGGAGGATGGGCGCATTTCTTCTCTGCCATGATTCCTCCTGGAGTTAAGTTGCTGTGAACACGCGTTCGTGCCGTGCACACGCTCTTTCTCCTTCAATCCTTCATCAAATCGGACCGCCTCAATTATCCCGCTGCAACGTCGTCGTATGGCCATTGTCGGTCACATAGGCTTTGACCATATCGCCCGCCACCACCTTATCCAGCTTGGTGCTTTTATCGACATGGACCCTATACTGCTTCCCGTCGTTATCTTTTATAGAGTAGAACTCTCCCTCAATGCTCATCAATGTCCCTTTGATCGTATCTTTAGTCAGACGCTCTTTGATGGTGGGACTGGCTTCTTTCTCAGCCATCGCATCCGCTGCGTAGGTGACACCGATTCCACCGCCTAATAGTCCAGCTACAAGCATCGAGATCAATCCTGTTTTCATAATGGCCTCCTTGGTTTCTGTCATCGTCGCATGGAACCACCGAATCGTGAACCGGGAAAAACCCTGGAGAGGCGCAGGCAGCCGGACGTGAATTGGCGTAACCCGGAGCTCCGAGAAGCGATGCACCACGACCAGTGCCACAAGATTGAATAGTCCCGCTGTGCCCATGATTCGCAAGGCAATGGCGCACCCTACTGCCTCACTGAGAAAGGCGAGAAACGGATAGAGGGTCTGGTCAGCGTGGGGCGTCAGTCCGACGACAGAGAACATCAAGCCGGACACAAAGCTGATCCCATAGGCTAAAACCGATCCCGCGGGACAGGGCTTTCCATCGTACAGATGAACGTCTGAGAGGCATGCGTTACAAGCTACGGATTTCCTAGCCTGAACGGCCATCATACCGAAGAGGGACCCGAGGGAGGAGTTGTCGTACGCAGGCTGCCAAGAGCCTTGCTTATCACCATAGGGGTGTACAATGACTGACCGGTTATTGCACAGAACGTCTGACTCTCCACTTTGCGACCGTAGGCATTCGGCCACAAGCGGAAGTTCAGGGGCAAGATCGCACCGCCATAAAGTGGTCCTCAGCCCTGTAGCAAAACGCCGGCCATCAGCGGCGCTGTTGAACGGTCCGCTGGATGGATTGGTTGGGCGGCACTCAACGATGCCTGGCAAGTTCGTCCAGCTGGCGACCAATACCATCCAGGCCCGGAAACAGAGAACTCGCCGTTACATTCATTGCTCTCAAGCGCCTCATCACCGCGGACTTCTGGGCAGCCGGGATACGGACCTTTCGAAGCGTTTCGCGCTTCGGCGGGGCAGCTTTCGGTATTTCAATCCCCAAGACTTCTTCGAAGTCGGTCCCAACGTTGGCGCTGACCATGAACAAGCCTTGCTGCGCGATCATTCTATCGAGCAGCGCTATCTTCCGGTTGAAAACGTAGAGAACTGGCGGCGCATCAGCGCGCTGGAGGACGCGGTCGGATGCAGGCATTGAAGTCGGTAGATCACCTGCCTCACCATGAGCAGCTCTCATGGCCTGATGCAGCGTGTGGGTGTGGACTAAGTACAAAGCGCCATCCTTCTCGGGGGCTCTCGCCACCGCAAAGTACAGCGCCACATAGAGTGAGGCGGTCCAGTCAAGTAGGCGTGTCGGGACACCGTAGTGGCGCATGAGCGGCCACCAGTCGATAACCCCATTCGTCGCAGCAACTGTGGCGGCTGGAAGATGATTCGTCGCGATTGCCTGAAACTTCTCAGTAAGGACCCTCTCAACTCGCAGTAAGTCATCGTTCGATGGTAAGGCGACGCGTCCCTCGTTTGTAACGGCCCGATGGAGGGAGGGCTTGAGAGTCCAGTCTACGTCTTCTTGGCCCCGGAAAACGTAGACGCTTCCGAACCCATCGCCGACATCCAGCTTGTCGGCGAGCGACGTGAGCTCGCTCCACGAGTGGACTGCTACTTGAGGTACGGGAGCCATCGTTATGCCTCGTGTGCCGCCCAATTATGCTTAGGCCGATCCGCATAAGAGCCGGATCTGCCATTTTCTGTCCGTATAACACGCCATTACTGTTGGTGAAGAATACGCCATGTTCGTTGTCGCTTCAATGAGTAGCGACGGTGGGACCATTTATCACGGGTTCTTATGCGGATCGGCGTAAGACCTCCTTCTGGTAGCGGTCGGTCGTGTACTTCGGCTTTGGGTCGAGGACTGTCATCGGCCAGAACCTGCCGCTCGCGGCGCGCTGCTTATAACAACGGTTTCGCGGGCAAAAACATTGCTCTAAGCCTAAGAATCGCGCATATTACGATCAGAATCGCCCGAATTACAAAGGCATAGCTAGGTCCGACCCGGAACGTCCGTCCGGACGTCCGCTGGCGACAGATTCGATGTCATCGTTGCCATGGTCAACGCCTTTCTAGACGCTCAGTCGCCGAAGAGATAATGGCGCGTCGCGCCAATCAAACACTTCTCGCACTTCGGCCGGGCGCCGCTTCGTCGCCTTGCTGCGCCGGCCGGGATAAATTCCATTACTTGCCCGACCCCGGCTTCTTCTCGTCCTTGTCCGGATCCTCATCGGGCGCCTCGGGGGGCGGGGCGTAGTTTTTCCAGGCGACGCCGTTCGGCGGAAAACTGAACTTGCCTGTGGCGGCGTAAACTTCAGCCCAATACGCCGGATTCTGGAAACCTGCGAAGGCGGCGGAGTCCGAGAACGTCTTTTTGGGCGGTACGCCAATGGCGCGCAGGCCTGTCTTGGTGATGGCCCCATTGCCGGAGGCGCTGAGTTGCCCCTTGAGCACTGCGCCAAAAGGTGAAGACACGCCGACCAGATCGAACTGCAAGTCGAAGCTCACATCGGCTTCGGTCTCCTCATTCTCGAGTTCCGCCGTGTAGTTCCAGCTGCCGTCGTGCCGGCACACGAAGTTCGCCCACAGACACGTGAGCGGCTTCATGCTCGAGGATTGGTTGCTCATTCGCTTCAGCGGCAACGCCAGGTCGAACGAGCGCACGCCGCCCGTTGGCACCTGCAGCGCGCTCGCACGCGACGTTTGACCGCAGACGATCTGCACTGCGTACACGAGCTCCTTGGTGGTCAACGCTCGCGACAGGAAGACTCGCTTGCCGATGGGATCGATCACGCCCTCGCCGATCAGCTCGACCCGCGTGGGATTCGGCAACAGGGAGAAGATCTGGATGAAGGCGCCGGGTACGCCTTCGACCAGCACGGAGCGCGCCCCTTCGATGAGTGGATCGACGATGATCGGCGCCAGCAGGTGCTCCGGGACGCCTTGTACGATATGTGTATTCGGATTGCGCTTCCACCTGTCGGCTCCGCAACGCAGAGCGATGACCCAGACGCTCTGATCCTTCACGAGGTACGGCGCGACATAGATGCGCTCCGAGCCCCTGCTGAACACCTGATCGCTGATGGGGCCCGCGCCCGCGCCGACATCGCCGAATATCTGCACCCAGGTTCCGGGACGCGCCCGGACACGCACTGCACGGGCGCAGGCGTAAAGCGGCTCCTCAACGTCGGGCGGAAAGTAGACCCCGCCGCCCGTGGCGACGGGCTGCATAGTCGCTGTGTCGCTCTTAAGGCCGCACTTTTCCTGGACGATGGTGATCGTCGCGCCTGCATTCAGCTTGGTCATGCGAAAGACGAAAGTGGTCGTGCCTTCAGGGACCATCGCTCGATACTGTTCGGCCGCGAAGATGAGCGTAACGATCGCCCCTGGCTCGAGATTGGCGGCGAACACATCCACCGCGTCGTCGCACGGCGGCAGCAACGCGGGCGTGCCGGGTTTCTTGGCCGGCTCCACGTGCACGACGAGCGGATCGGACGCCTCCCAGCGATCGCAACCCTTGAGCTGCTGCACGACCTCCAGCTTGTCTCCGGCGGACGCGAGCGGTTTCGTCAGATCGAAACGTAGACGATCGAGATCGAAGATCGCGGTTTCGCTCGTACCATCGGACGTGCGGCTGATCGTCACATCCGCGCCATCGATGATTCCGCCAAGATGCACTGAACGGTCGCATCCCTTGGCCGGCGCCGTAAGTACGGGTACAGGCAGTTTCGCTCCGTGCGGAGCCGGCAGCTTGTCCACTGAGTAGGTGGTCTCTTTCGGCGTCCCGAGCAACGCGGGGAAGCCAGCCGGCGCCTGTTGCCACGCGGTCGCCTTGCCGTTGATGGGAATCAGTGCACCGGGCGAAAGCGTCAGACGCGCATCGCCGCTTTCGTTGGCGCGTCCACTGGCGATGACGGCCGTCGCCGTCTTGACTGTGACGAGGGCGCCTGGCGCGGCGCCGCTGACCCAGATTGCGCGACCGCATGGGTAGACGTGCGAGCGAAATGCGAGCGGAGCGAGCGCATCGTGGTTCGTCGGCGCCGGCGCGACTAGCGACGCGAGATGACTGGGAGTCTCGATGCTTGCCTCGACGCCAAGCGTCTGCAGGACGACCAAGCGATCCGTCGCCTGCAGTTTCTCGCCAGCCAGCAGAGGCAGGCGATCGGAGCCGCCGCCCGCAATCCGCTTCGCGACTGTCCGCACCGAGGGCCCGTGCGCCGTCACGATGACGGTGGCTCCGGGCAGGCAGCCCTCGACCAGGATGCTGTCGCTCCAGGCGGTGAAGGGTCCACGAAGCAGCGGTGTGCATAGCGCCATTGGCTTCTCCCGGTGAACTACGCCGCAAATGGAGAAAGGCGATCGGCGGCTCAGGGTCGATAGCTGCCGGTTGCCTCCGACGGCATCTGTCCGATGGCGCCTCCGTTTCTCCCCAATCTATATTGCTTGACTCCTGTCCCCTTTTCTTTTCTGGATCCTACTAAGACGCCTCAATTCATTTGGTCTCGCTTGGTCACTTTCCCCTCGGCAAGATGCCCTTCCGTTCCAGTTCCTGGATCCGCGCTTCGGCTAGTTCAATCAGAAAATCCTTCACACTCTTTCCCTCATGAGCCGAAGCCATTTTGACCTTCCGCATGAGGTCGCGGGGGATGTCGCGGAAGTTCCAGGCCCCGGTGCCTTCTGGTATTTCTCGTGCCATAGCGGTGGAAGCGTAGCATTCCACCCCCGATAGCGTCAAATGTCAGTTGACACAGCTTACTATCATATGATAGTAAGCTTATTATGTGAGGGAAAGGGGGTGATGCTATGAAGATGGTGCGGTTGTTGATTCAAGTTCCCGAGCCGATCAAGGCCCGATTGGATGCTTTGCGGCAGGAAGGTACAACGGCCAGCGGCTTTATCCGGCATTTGCTGGAAGACCATTTCAAGCAGGCTCCGATGGTGAGCCGGAAAGGACGGTGAGCGATGGCGCGAGCGGGGAGAAAGGATCGAGGCTTGCTGAGTAAGCCGGATTCGACCGGCAAGCTTGTCTGGTATGTCCGGCTCTATCACGAGGGACGAGAACGGCGGTTCGGGAGCTTCCCGAACAAGACGCAAGCCCGCGACTTTTACGAGAAGGCGAAACAAGAGCAAAAGAGCGGTCGGTTTTTTCCGGAACGGTATCAGCGCGGCGGTTATGAACTGGTTGAGGACATGCTGAATCGTTATCTGACTACATTGTCCTGTAGCGGCAAAACACCTTCCACGATCACAGATGAACGCTTTTATGGGGCTTGGTGGTCGAAACGGCTGTGTGGGAAACGAGTCAACCAGCTTACTCCCGATCTGTTGGAACAGATTAAGAGCGAACTGACTGAGAAAAGCCATGCGCCACAAACCATCCTTCACTACATGAAATTCCTGCGACATGTGCTCTACGCCACGGTCGGAAAATCGGCACTCCCACAAAATCCTTTTGAGAAGGTGAAGCTCAAAGCAATTCGAGCCGGACGTACTCGTTTCCTCTCGCCAAAGGAAGAAGCACAGCTATATGAGGCCATAGGCCCGACCTATGCGCCATGGGTTCGATTGGCCATCCTGACCGGCATGCGAAAGTCCGAACAGTTTCGTCTGCGGTGGACTGATGTCGATCTGGAACATGGCTTCCTCACACTCGGGGAAACGAAAAGCGGAACTGTTCAGTATGTTCCCCTGACTGAAGAAAGCATCGCGATTCTCAGAAACTTGGATTCTTGGCAACGTTCGAAGTGGGTATTCCCGAGTCAGAATCCACAGACCCATCTGAACGTGGATAATTTCTATGGACGAGTCTATCTGCCCGCAGTAAAACAGGCTGGTCTTGAAGGGGTGACCTGGCACACATTGCGCCATACGTTTGCCAGCCGGTTGGCCATGAGCGGCCAAAGCCCCAGCACGATCGCCGCCCTCCTTCGTCACAGCGGGGTTAGTCTGGTGGCTCGATACGCGCACCTAGATCCCTCCCATTTGAAATCGGCAGTAGAAGGAGTGGCGAGCTTTGGAAAAAGAATCGGAGCGGAGTCTAAACCGTTTGAAGATCAAACCGGCATCGTGCCGTCTATTTCTAACGGAACCGTGACTAGAACCGGAATTGAGAGGAATGAAGAAAACGAGAAGACAACTGAAGTGGTTGAAAAAATTGGTCGGGGCGAGAGGATTTGAACCTCCGACATCCTGCTCCCAAAGCAGGCGCGCTACCGGGCTGCGCTACGCCCCGACATGCTCTTCGCTTTCACAACTCTTCGAGCAAAGGCACCACGAGCTGCAGATCCTTATATACAGGAATGTTCCGATTGGTGTCTAGGCAACGCCTACAAATGGACCATGTGCCAGCACCACGCGGCTCAGAGCGTTCCAGCAGCTAACGGCCGAAGCATGTCGGCCATGGCTCGAAATGCCTTGGCCCGATGGCTGATACGGTTCTTTTCTTCAGCCGTCAATTCAGCCAACGTACGACCGAGCTCCGGGACAAAGAACACGGGATCGTACCCAAATCCTTGCGAGCCTGCGCACGCTTCAGCAATGACGCCAGCAAGAGTGCCAGTGGTTACCCGAGTCTCTCCTCCCGGCATCGCCAAGGCGGCGACTGTTACAAACCGGGCGGTCCGCCTGGCCTGCGGCACGCCATCCAGTTCCATGATCAGCTTCCTACAGTTGTCTTCGTAGGTGGCGCCTTCTCCCGCATATCGGGCCGCAAATACGCCCGGCCTTCCACCCAGCGCATCAACTTCAAGTCCCGTATCATCCGCGACCGACGGGAGGCCTGTCGCAGCAGCGATCTCTCTAGCCTTTTTTCGTGCGTTCGCTTCACAGGTTTCGCCGTCTTCTTCGACCTTGGGTGCGGTAGGGAAATCGGCTAGGGTACGGATGCGAATTCCAAGATCTCCAAGAAGAGCCGCGAGCTCCCTGACTTTATCGGAATTTCTGGTCGCGAGGAGGATCTCTTTGATCGGGCTCTCAGTCGAGTGCACCGATCAGCTCTTTCTGAATGGCGGTCAATCGTTGAATGGCCTGCCAGCCGAAATTCAGAAACTCGTCCATATCTTGTTTCGTAAACGGCGTACGTTCGGCAGTGCCTTGTACCTCGACATACCGGCCACGCCCCGTCATCACGAGATTCATGTCCACTTCTGCCATGGAATCCTCGGTATAGGCCAGATCCACCATCACTTCTCCGCCGACCTTTCCGACGCTGATGGCGGCCAAGTAATCGGTCAGGGGAATCCTCTTCAAGAGATCCCTCTTTTTCAGCACGGCGCAGGCATCAGCCAAGGCGATAAAGGCACCGGTGATGGACGCAGTTCTGGTCCCCCCATCAGCTTGGATCACATCGCAGTCGATCCAAATGGACCGCTCACCCAGTTGCGACATATCTGTTACCGACCGCAGCGCCCGTCCGACGAGGCGTTGAATCTCCAGAGTCCGGCCGCCTTGCTTTCCCTTAACCGCCTCTCGTGGCGATCGCTCATGAGTTGCACGCGGCAACATCGCATATTCAGCCGTCACCCATCCGGTCCCCTTGCCTTTGAGAAAAGGCGGTACCTTTTCTTCAACGGACGCCGTGCAAATAACCTTCGTGTCTCCCATTTCAATCAGAACAGCACCCTCGGCATGTTTGGTAAAGTTGCGGGTCACTTTCACCGGGCGAACCTGATCTCGGCGACGCCCATCGAAACGGACCAACCCTGAAATTGCGCTCATTCGTACGCCCCTTCCTCAATAGTACGGTCGGAATTATAGTGAAGGCCCCAAGAAAGCGCAAACCGATCGGTTGACCCAGCAGCGCCAATAGATTGACGGATCAGACCCCTTTTGCGCACGTCTACTCTATTTTGTACAAATCCAGGCTATCCCCTTTGGTGAATTCCTGACATCCAAGGCGTATGCCCCACCGGCAAGACAACATCAGTATCTGATCATGATGGTAGCAGTCCTCTCGCAACACCTCTCCAGATGAAAGGATTCCAACTGTTCCTCTCGCTAAACTGAGAGATAAAGACTGCCTGAACAGTCGAGACAAGGAAACTGAACTTCAATGGCATAAAAAGTGCAAACTTTGGCGAAGTTTTTACGGTAGTCAAGTTAACCGCCAATGAGCCGATAAAGAAGAAACGACACGATCCTCGACCCAGACAATCCAAAGAACACCCGACTCATGGCGACCCTGCTAGACCAAACCACTCATCAAGCCTTACTCGACAATCGCAACATTCTGGTGGTCGACGACGAAGAGCCGATCCGGCGCCTCCTCGCCTATTTGCTGCAATCCCATGGGTATACGGTCGACTGCGCCGCCGATGCCCGAGAGGCCCGGCAAAAGCTGATCGACCAGCCCTTTGCCTTGATGCTATGCGATGTCAATATGCCGGGAGAATCCGGCATGGACCTCGTGCGCAGTCTTCTGTCAGACCAGAACCATACAGCAGCCATCATGGTCACAGGCCTCGACAGCTCCGTCCTGGCCAACGCAGCGCTCGACGTCGGCGCGTTCGGATATATCGTCAAGCCATTCGAATCCAATGAAGTGCTCATCGATGTCGCCAATGCTCTCCGCCGCCGCCGGCTTGAGATGGAAAACCGCCTCCATCGTGAGAACCTGGAGGATGTCGTCCGAACAAGAACACTCGCATTACAGCAAGCGTTAGACTGGCTTGAACGTAGCGAAAAAGAGCTCCGACTGTCTCGCGAGGAAACCATTCAGCGGCTCGCCATTGCCGCGGAGTTCCGGGACAATGCCACCGCTCAACATATTCAACGCATGAGCCACTACTGTGAGATGCTTGCGCGCAAAGCCGGTCTGTCGCCTGAACGATGCGACTTGATCCGGACAGCTAGCCCCATGCACGACATCGGAAAAATCGGCACTCCGGATCATGTGTTGCTGAAACCCGGTAAGTTCACACCGGAGGAATTCGGGGTGATCGCGCAGCACGCCGAGATCGGGTATAAAATCCTCAGCGGGTCGGAGGCAGAGCTGTTGAAAGTCGCAGCCGTCATCGCCTACACCCACCATGAGCGCTTCGACGGCACAGGATATCCTCGCAAGTTACAAGGTGAGGCCATTCCCATCGAAGGCCGCATTGCCGCAATTGCCGACGCATTTGATGCCCTGACCACGCAGCGGGTCTACAAGCCGGCCTTTGAAGTCAGTCATGCGATTGAGCTCATGCTCAAGCACCGGAGCGAACATTTTGACCCGGAATTGCTCGATGTCTTTGTCGCATCTACCGAGGAACTGGTGCGCATCCACGATCAATACGCAGACCGAGTGCACTCCAATACGTTCCGCCAACCATAAGCCTCTCCTCAGCTGACCCGACACATTGCTCGATTGTCGGCAATTCGTTGACCGACTGTGGCGCCACCGCTATACTTTTTAAACCTAATTAAACCTACCGAATAACCTAATGTGCCCCCAACCATAGGGACCAGAGGCGGAAGGGATTGCCGAGTTTGGCGAAAAAGTTGACGGCCATTCGCAAACGTCCCCGGAACCGAAACTGGATCGCCTACCTCTGTGAATCCCTTGTGGCTTCAGGCACCATGCCGACCTGGGAAGCAGCTACCTATCTGACCGAGAACTTATTCGGGGAAAAGCCCAACCCTCGCCTGCTGACCCCCGCCAACCCACACGAGGTCACCACGCAATTACTGCATCGACTCTATCAACCGATCGTTGAAGCCGCCTCGCGAGAAATTATGCTCCCCTCCGACTCCGTGGTGCACATCTTCACCGACATCAGTCTCATCGGGAACTCCGCCGTACTCATCGTCTTGTTCCCCGGACACAACAAGCCGCAGCAGCTCTTGATGCTGGAAGCAACCAAGGCCTGGGACCTCGTCTTCCCGGACGCCGCGTCCTTGAATGCCTGGGCCGAAGAGCGGTACCGACGACTCGTGAATGCGCTGCGCAGTAAGATGACGGAGTTCGAGGATGATCTGTTGAAATCAGCCATGTAGGCTGCATCAACACCTCACTCGCACGACAACTGTCAGGCCCTCCCCACCGTCACTGACCCAGACTGACCACGGGGGGGCATGTCGGTGGGACACCGCTTCTCACCTATTTCGTAACAATACATCCCCCGGGCAAGGACAGTTCTGCGGGGCCAGCTATAGGAAGGAGTAAGAAGAGAGGTCCCCGGTGCCGACGACATGAACCCGTCGCCACCGGGGGTTGTTACATTGGTGGGCTAAGCAGCTTGTCCCTTACTCAGCCTTATTCATCGTGGTCGTCATCATCCCCGTGATGCTTATGGCCTTTCTTGCCGATCGGATTCCGCTGTTCCTTTGTCAACTGGGCCTTATAGGATCCGGGCAACTTCTGCACCCAGCCGTTATAGACATTGGGGATCGGCATGACGCCCTGGGAGCCCTGGCCCTTGTTGCCGATGATCTGATCATCCTTCGGGACATTATCGTTCTCCAGCACCACCGCCCCGACGATTTGGGCATTCGCCTTCACATTTTCCACAGTGCCAAGATTGCCTGGATCGTAATCAAGCACGATCAGCCGGTTGGCAAATTTTGGGGTGACATAGGCATAGTACCCGCCGCCTTTTTTCGCCCCAAAGTTCACTCCGTGGCAGCCCGGATCGCAGGGAATGAGCCGCACCAGGGTATCAGTGGCCGTATCCACAATAGAAATCGTGCCCCCCAGGGTATTCCCTGTGATGGCAAATTTCCCATCCGGGCTGACGGGAATCTGCACCGGGAACCCGCCGATCAGGCCGTCCACGCAAGCCGCCGTGCATCCGGTTTTCGGGTCATAGCCCTGGAGCAGGTTAATGTCCTTGATCTTTTCTCCTGGTTGATATGGGCCAGCGCCTTTGAGGCCACCAGTGCCGGTATAGTTAGTTAACACATGCGGGCCATTCATTACGGAGATTGAGTGGCCCAGGTAGTTCGTGACGTAGTATTTGCTCGAATCCGGCATCATGCCGCTCGCAATGGACACCGCTCCGGTCTCATGTTTCGACAGGACCTGGCCCGTCGTCAGACCAGTGAACTCGTACAGCGTCGAGTCCGCCGAATTGGAGTTGGGAGTGACCATGTGATGGCCGTCGAACCCCATCCAATGGGCATGAGGCTGGGTTTGCTTGGTGGGATGAGCAGGATCTTGCATCGAGATTAGCCGATTAACCTGCAACATGCCGTTCGGCAGCCGGTTCAGTTCCAGCACCCCATCATCCCCGTTGCACCCCGTATGCACTTGCTGCGTATCAACCCGCGTCATCACGTGGGCGGGATCATGGCACTTGATCCCTTTGCTCCCGACTTCAGATCCGTTGATGAGATCGAGCTCCTGAATGAGCTTCCCGTTACTCCGATTGATCACATAGAGGCTATTGCCCTGCCACTCGGTTTGATAGATCTCCTTTTGATCGTGGCTTGGCCAGAAGTTATGTCCGTGATTCATCTTCTGCTCAGGTAATGCGATTTTGCGCTTCACATTCCAACTCGTAGCTGACACCACGGTCATCGTTCCAGGGAAGTTCGGCCCTTTCTTCTCACTCAGCTCAAACTGGGTGTCGACCCAGATCTCTCCAATCCCATTGATAGCAGGCTTCTTCTGGGCTGCAATCGTGTCGCCGTCGAATGTCGCTTGGAGCGCCGCATTGAGATCGGGGACGACAGCGCCGCCGGTCACGACCACCGGCACGGCCGGATAGGCCGGCTTATAGGGTTGTCCCACCTTGGTATAGTCTTTCCAATTGGATGGGGTAGTCACAATGAAAAACGCGCGCAAGGCCCGCAACCCCAGATTGGAATTGCTGTCAAAGGTCAGGTTTGTATCCGTCACCTCGCGCTTAACCAACAACGTGAGCTGGTCACCGATGTCGTATGCCGGTACCGTTTTCCCCTGGCTGTTTATTGTCGTCGTTGCCGGGTTGTCAACGATGACTGCACCGAGCATGTAGGGATGGAGCTTGCATAGATAGACATACAAGCCCGGAGTCGTCAGAGTCACGTCATGATTATCCTGATTCGCTGAGACCTGGTCGATCCTTTCGCCCGGCAGCGCAGTCGACGGCCAGAGCAGGCTCGTCACAGTATGCTTGCTTTCGGCAACTTTCACGCCGCCAATATCTTGCCAAAAATTAATTTTGGTGCCAGGAGGAACAATGGCCAGGGAGCGGGTCGCCTTATACGGGTTGTCCATGCCATCAAGATCAAAGAAATGCCCTGGTATATCGGTCACCTTAAAGTTGACCTCCGCGGCAGCGGCCCAATCACTCGCGCCATACAGTAATCCAACTGCCGTGAGTAATATTCGAATTGACTTCATCTTGCCTCCTCCAATTTTGAACTAACAGCACCCTCTTCTTTCATTACGACACAAACAAAACTCGACGAACTCTCTTTCCTCGGTTACCGCCCCCCTTCCTCCGGCCATTTCACTGACCATTGCCGGCAATACCCGAGCCACGTGTGGCTCGCGCCTCTTCACCTCACTGTCTTCTCCTGCTCCGCAGCCCAGTATTGTTCGACAATCGCCGTAGCTTTGGCCCGCACCGCGGGATCATCATCTTCCATGGCTTCGAACACAGGATCGAGCGGGGCCTTACTATCCTTGGCTTCCCAGTAATCCAACGCTCGATAGCGGTCACGGCCTTCGGGGGATTGCAGATCCTTGGCCACGGAAAGCGGAATGGGGGAAATTGATACCGGAGTTCGTCGTTCTGATTGGTTCACGGGCGCAGCGCCGCTGACATTCCATTCGGTCTTCTTCTCAACCATGGCCGTATCGCCCACCGGCAGCGAATGAGGAGCACCTGCCTTCTGGTCGAGGCTTGTGCTTACTATCGGCGGTGACTGTGGACGCGCAGATTCGTCAGGGGCAGACGATCCGCATCCTCCGCACAGCATCACCAGAACGATGGCCTGAATCCGCACAGCGCTATGAGTCAGCGTAACGATCATTCAAAAATCCTGTTGCTTGAAATGATGGCCAGAAGGGTGGGCTTGTTGGCTGATTCTATCCTGGAGTCATTAGCCCAGATGTAATGCCAGTTTCATACCAGGAATGCCTCACTTGAACTGGGAGTGCCTTCCCTTAACGCTCGAATTGCAAATAGCGAACATACGACGCGGTAGAAATAGATCTGCAAGACATCGAGCAGTCAATCGAAACATCGTTCGAATGACAGTGGAGAAACACCCGATCCAGAAAATGTATCTAAACAGATTCAGTATCCAATTGGATTCATCTCATCGGGACAGGAGGCTGTGGAGAAGGTGGTAACACGCATTGGAGCGACTCTTTTGTGTTCCCGCAAGGCTTTAGCGGACGGCGATCGCGGAGAAATGCAATCAGTCAGTATGGTAATTGGCTTGGGCTATAGATGAGCCGTTGAATGAGAATGGTTCGTATGCCCACACAGTCCTTTTTCCCACTGTACAAAGTACCTCACCGCTTCCGATCTCCTCGAAATCTTCAAGCGCTTGTAGACTGCCCGAAGGCGAGCCGTCACAGCACCCGGCGTGACGTTCAGTTCCCGTGCAATCTCTTTGTTGCTTTTTCCTGCTGCAATAAACGAGAGGATTCGACGATCAGCGCTTGAGCAATCTTCCACTCGCTCGCGTGGTGCAGTCCGCTTTCCCTCCCGAACCCATGCAAGAAGCTGCGGTGTCAATCGCTCGTCCATGATTGCTTGGCCGGCTGCGACGATTTCAATACCCTTTACAATGGCTTCCTCCGACGCATCCTTCAGCACGTAGCCCTGGGCGCCGGCAAGAATGGCAGACTTCAGGGTGTGCCTGTCGTCATCACTGGTGAAGAAGAGAACGGCGGTGTTCGGATACGCTTCGCGGAAGACCCTGCAGAGAGTGATGCCACTCGTTGGCCCTACCCGAACATCCAACACCGCCACATCCGGCTGACAGGTCCGCACCAGAGCGGCAGCCTCCTGTTCGGTGCGCGCGGTGCCGGCGACAAGAATACGACTGCTCTTTGACAGGGCCACCTGTAGCCCTTCAAGCACGAAACTCGACTCGTCGATCAAAACCACACGAGCTCGTTCTTGTAGTTGAATCGATCGCTCCACCACTAGATATCCATTTGGTTAATGAATGATGAACGATGCAAGCACTTTACCGGCACAACAGTCACCCGCGCCTCCTGCGCGAGCCCCCCTTACTAAGCCAGAATGATGCAGGGTTCTACCTTGTGAATCCTCACCCCCTCCGGAGGCTTTGACACAAATCATCGAGTGTGCTCAGCACTCCGCCGGTGATTTGGCGAAGCTCTTGCCCTGTACAGTGCAGCGGAATCATCCGCCGTCGTTGCCAGCCTCTAAGCGCGAAGACTTTTTCCGGCTGCCTATACGGCCTCTCGCATACCACGACGAATTCCTTTCCGTGATCGTCTTCCATGATGAACCCTTTCACATTCATGCGACCTCATCCCCTTTTTTCAGTTTGTCAACGGCACTATCGTGATGGCCAAGGAACCGCTCCTTTCCTGATGCCCTGCGTATATTCCACGATGCGTCTCAGTTCATCCTCTTTCCGGCATGCGTTTCCTCGCCCACGTATCAGACGACACCCGGCGGTGATCTGGGAGATCACCGCCGGACTCGCCGGCCCAGGCCGGAACCTCACAAGGAGATGGGCGGCTGGATAGGGCGAATCCAGTCTGACCCCGGCCTGGGGTATGTTGTCCAAGCCTCAGCAAATTTCGTGCTCTCGCCGGCCTCCTGAGTCTTGATTCACTCATCCGGCAATTCATACGTAGAAATTGCCGCCATTTCAGATGAATTCAAGTGAGTCACGCCTGGCTGTCTTCTACTCATTGCACAAATCGGCTGAATCGAAACAGATTCACTGAATCCAATCCGATTCACACGGCAGACCACCTTCATCTCCTATGTCCCTTACTTGAAGCGGGAGCCATACGTGATAACTCCCGCTTCAGTATCTGCTACGGCACGAAGGAGTTGTAGAGCTGTGCTCCTTCGACAGCGTCGTCCTGCTTGGCGCGCGGCACGCCGATCTTGACTGTGCCGTTACAACCAGCGCCATGTTCATCGGTCGCGGTAAAGCGCACGACGTACACCCGTCCGTTGCCCGAGCCAGCCCGCTCGGCCCGCAACAAGATATGGTTCCCGGAAATGGCGGCGTCCGGGCCCGTGTCCCCGCCGCCCAAGCCGTTCACCGGTTCATCTTGCGTGACTACCGAGAAGGTGATGGTAATGGCCTGATCATTCGGCTCGCTAATGCCCATGATCCCCACCGGCACCATCGTATGATTGGGCGGCCAGAGACTCGCTACACTGGGATGGGCCAAAGTACAGACCGGGGGATCGTTCGTATCCTGAACATGCACGACCGCAGTATCAGCCGCACTGAGGGCCTGACCGTCGGAGACGACGAGTTGGAAGGTCAGGTTGACTCCGCCCACACCCACAGGTGGAGACGTAAACGTCGGAGTCGCGGTGTTGGCTCCGGTTAAGGAAACCGGGGGACCGCCGGTTTGGTTCCAGGTAAAGTGAAGGGGATCGAGGTCTGGATCGGCACTCAACGACCCATTCAAGGTCACGCCGGTCTGCTCATTCACTGTCTGATCAGGCCCGGCGTGGGCCGTCGGGATTTGATTCACGTTGGAGATGTGAATCGAGACGGACTTTGAGCCGGTGAGGGCGTGGGGATCGGTCACGGTGAGGTTGAAGACGAGCGTTGCCTCGGCCGGACCAACGTTGGGCGCCACAAAGCTCGGCAGCACGGCATGGGTGTCACTGAGCGCCACAGCCGGTCCTCCAGTCTGCACCCAGTGATAGGTCAACGTTTCAAGGTCCGGGTCGAAGCTCCCGCTGCCGTCCAACATGACCGGGCTGCCTTCCTGCACTGTCCGGTCTAGTCCGGCATCGGAGACCGGCGGTTGATTGACGTTGGTCACTCGAACGTTCACAGAATCGGGATCGCTGCAGTTCGTCGTACTGGTCCCTTCGCACACACGCAGTTCGAAGGTCAGCATGTCCCCAGCCGGCGAAACGTGGGGGGCTGTGAACGTCGGGTTCGAGGAACCGTGATTGGCCAGAAAAACCGGGGGGCCACTGATTTGCGTCCACTGGTAAGTGAGGTTTGTCGCCGTGCTGCCGGAGCCATCCAGCGTCACCAATGTGCCTTCAGGGGCGCTTTGATCGGAACCGGCATTCGCAATGGGCTTGTCTACGAGCTTGGTGACAAAGGCATCACCAGATCCTGCGTGTCCCCCTTGACTCGCGGACAGCACGGGAAAGTTTAGGGAACCTGTCTGCCCCGTGACGTAGGCAGCCCCAGCACCATCCACCGCGATGCCGTATCCAAGATCGGACCCGCTTCCACCCAGGAAGGTGCTGTAGATGCGAACCCCTGCAGTATCGAACTTGGTGACAAACGCATCGGTAAGTCCTCCGTATACCCCTTGGCTCGCGGACAGCACGGGAAAGTTCGAGGAAGCAGTCCGCCCCGTGACGTAGGCCGCCCCGGCACCGTCCACCGCGATGCCACGGGCCTCATCCTGATTGTCGCCACCCAGGTAAGTGCTATACACCCGAGCTCCAACAGCATTAAGCTTAGTAACAAAGGCATCAATATGTCCTGCGATCACCCCTTGGCTCGCGGATAGCACGGGAAAATTCGGGGAGTCCGTTCGCCCCGTGACGTAGGCCGCCCCCGCACCATCCACCGCGATGCCATGCCCCTCATCAGTATGGATGCCACCAAGATAGGTGCTGTAAACGCGAGATCCCGCAGCATCGAGCTTGGTGACAAAGGCATCAACACTTCCTGCCAGTGCCCCCTGGCTCGCGGACAGCACGGGAAAATTCGGGGAGATGGTGTACCCCGTGACGTAGGCCGCCCCGGCGCTATCCACCGCGATGCCCAACCCAAAATCCACACTGCTACCACCCAAGAACGTGCTGTAGCCCCGAGCACCCACCGCGTTAAACTTGGTCACAAAAACGTCAGCGCCTCCTGCGAAGATTCCTTGGCTCGCGGACAGCACGGGGAAATTTGAAGACTGTGTCTCACCCGTAACGTAGGCTGACCCGGTGCCATCCACCGCGATGCCACGTCCCTCATCGGTATTGCTGCCACCCAGATACGAGCTGTAGACCCGAACCCCCGTGGCATCGAGCTTCGTGACAAAGGCGTCAAAACTTCCTCCTGCGAACACGCCTTGGCTCGCGGACAACACGGGAAAGTTGGGGGAAGCTGTCTGTCCCGTAATGTAGGCCGATCCGGCGCTATCCACCGCGATGCCATATCCAAGATCGGAACCGCTGCCACCCAGATACGTGCTGTAGACCCGAGTCCCCGTGGCATCGAGTTTGGTCACAAAGGCGTCAGTAACGCCGGCAAGTCCCCCTTGGCTCGCTGACAGCACAGGAAAATTTGGAGAGATTGTGTCCCCCGTG
This sequence comes from Nitrospira sp. Ga0074138, assembly GCA_001464735.1. Lineage (GTDB taxonomy): Bacteria > Nitrospirota > Nitrospiria > Nitrospirales > Nitrospiraceae > Nitrospira_D. The sequence continues at coordinate 75,480 of LNDU01000037.1, read as the reverse complement.
ATGTAAGCTGACCCGGCACCATCCACCGCAATGCCACGTCCACTCTCAGCGGAGCTACCCCCCAGGTAGGTACTGTAGACAATGACTGGGTCGATCACCACCGGTTTGCTGTGATCGTAGGCCGCGAGATGAATACCGACAGTCTCTGTCGGTGAAGAGTGGGAAGCCATTGATGAGTGATGCGATGGCGCGACAACGACATAATTCCCCGCCACCAAGGTCTTGTGCCCGTTCTGCCCGAGCTGATAGACGATCGGCTTCTGAAGACGCACATCGCCCAGCGCTGTGGTCAGGAGCAGATCGCCGCTCTCGGCGACCGTGATGTCGGACGTTCCCTCGAAGGCCAGTTTGATCCGGCTTGGATCGGCTCCCGGCTCGACAATGAAGTCGTATTCCAACTTGCCTTGATTTCCGTAGTACGCCAGGTCGATGCCGGGATAGACTTCTTGATACTGCACCTTGGCATAGGTCGAGATCTTCGTGCGCCACTTCGCCGGATCGTTGCCGATGAAATAGTTCACCATGCCGGGAAGCTGTTCCAGCCCATCGATAGCCGGCGAGGGATTCGCTCCTTCGAGCTTCATCCGCACCACGCTGTGCTTGTACTCCTGCGACTCATGGCCCATGACATCTGTCGGGTCAGACTCCGCTTCACGCTTCACGCTTGACGCTTCACGCCCAGTGAGCACCATCACCGATTCCGTCGGCGTCAGGAACAGAGTGTAACCGCTGCCTCTCGCGAGAAACTTGACCTGGGCATCGACCTGGCCCTGATTGATTTCAAACTGGAGCGGCATCCCCAGCATTGTGGCGGTGATGGCCTGTCTCGTGGGTGTTGCAGCAGTCGGAGTCGCAACGGATGCCGCCCCGATTCCGTCCCAGGCGGTCACTAATGCGGCAAACAGAAGCGCACAACCCATCCTTATGAGCAACGTCATGGCTTTCTCCCTCCTATTCATAACTCGGACAACAGGGCCTGACTCTTGTTTGACTTGCATTCCACTCGGGTGAACGGATCAGAAATGGAGTTATGGCTCTCTCCCGCAATATCGTTTCTGCGCCGTGCTGCAGTCATACGCGAAGCCGAAGAAGTCCCTGGACTCTGGACCGAGTAATTCGGCTGGAAGGAAAAGCCGCATTTAACAGCGTGCTGAAAACAAGGCATCGCGCATCGGCGTTCTCCTGGACTCAGTCTCACGAGCGTCGCCAATGCTGTTTTCATCGCCCTCACAACAGGCGAAACTGTTATGCCAGTTTCATTCCAGAAACACTCTTATTACAAATCATCACGATATTTTCTGATTGCTCGAACCGCCGACAACGCGCTCACGAACGCAAAAAGAGAGATCGACAGACGTTTCCCGGCCGGAAGATAAATCTCATTACAGGGCAAAAGAAGCGCTTCCTCGAGGAAATGTATCCAAATAGATTCGGTATCTGATTCGATTCACTTGGAAGAAAGGTTCATTTTCCTGATCGAGTTCCTGTGAGGACGGTTGCGGGACAACCCGGGAACTTCTGTAGTCAAACGCTATCTATTCCTAACCGTGGCAACCTCTCTCGAATTCCTGTAAATTCCCGAAGCCCGTTCCCGGACTTTTGCGAATCTTTTGATCAAAATCTCTGCTTAACCGAAGGAAAGGCGTCAGCACCTACTACAAGTCAAGCCGCTACTCTGCATGCGTATGAAATGGTTACGAACTATCCTGATTGCCGTCTGTTGGTGGAGTGGTCCGCTCGACAGCTGGGCTGAGCCTTTGTTCTCAATCCCTCGTTCATCTTCAGCAACTGAGCAGCAAATCCAGGACGAAACGCTCTACTTGAAGGAAGAGACCGTCAACATTGCAAGTCGCTATGAACAGCCGATCTCTCGCGCCCCTTCTGATGTCTACGTGATTACCGATGAAGACATCCGCAACTCGGGAGCCACCGACATTCCCACTTTGCTGCGACAAGTCCCGGGCATGGAAGTCATGCAAATGAACGCGGTCGATTTCAATGTCAGCGTACGCGGAAATAATCAGTTAGCGGCCAATAAGCTCCTCGTCTTGGTCGATGGCCGCTCCATCTATATCGATCAATCCGGCACCGTCTTCTGGAAACAGCTGCCGATTTCGTTGATGGAGATCAAGCGAATCGAGGTGCTGAAGGGGCCCGCATCAGCCGTGTACGGGTTCAATGCCTTCGACGGGGTGGTGAGCATCATCACGAAATCCCCTGAAGAGATGAAAGGAACCACGCTGCAAGTGGCAGGAGGTGAGATCGGCACTCTGCTCACCAATGCAGTCCACGCCGGCACGATAGGCAACTGGAGCTATCGCATCTCAGGCGGACACGAGCAGACACAGCGTTGGTCTAACCGTGATGCTCCGGCACTCAATGGCCAACGGATTGGGGGAGTCACCGAATATCGCCTCTCAGGCGATGGAAAGGTCAGGGCCGAGGCTGGGCTCACACGTTCGAACCCTTACAACGATATCGTCAATCAAACCGCCACTGGTGAGAATCACTTTTCCCAGACCTATGCGCTTGTTAGCTACGAACAGCATGGGCTGTTGATCCGTGGTTGGTGGAACGGCTTGTTCTCTGAAACAAACTCTCGCTTGTTTCCTCAGCTGATCCCACTGCTCATACTCACCGATAGAGCTGGCCGAACAGATGCGGATCACTCCTTGAACACCTATGATACTGAAACACGATACCGATTCAGTCCGTTCGAGACACTTACGTTGAACATCGGGGCCAACTTTCGCCACATTGTTCATTCATCCAATATTCTCAGCAACCGGATGGCCGAGAATCGTCTTGGACTCTATGCGCAAGGGGACTGGCTGGTCCTCCCGTCCCTGGAGCTGAGTGCCGGACTACGCTACGACCTCGATACCTTTATAACGCCCACCATGTCTCCTCGTGGTGCTTTGGTCTACCATGTGAATCCAAATCATGCCTTTCGGCTGTCTGCCTCAGTCGCCTATCGCCCCCCAACTGCCATCGAGGTCGGCATCAACATGCTGAACTCAGTGACGCTCCCTGGATTTCCATCCATACCTTCTTCCATATTGGGATGGACCGACGTCAAGCCCGAACAGATCGTGTCTTATGAAATCGGCTATCAAGGCTGGTGGTGGAAGCACCGCTTGAGGACGCGAGTCACCTGGTTTTTCAACCATATTTCAGACCTCATTGCATTCCGAACCGTGTCGAACATCCCATTGAACACCGTTCGTCCTCTGAACGGCGGTGTGGCTGATATCTACGGTGGGGAAGTGGGCGTGGAGTTTCTGCTGACCTCCTGGCTCTCTGGGTTCGCCAACTATGCGTACCAAGAAATCGGACAAACCTCCAACGGATTTAGCCGCCGTGCGTTTCCCCACCACAAGGTGAATGCCGGGCTCCGCATCAACTGGAGCTCCTTCAGAGGTGAAGTGCTCTACCACCACGTCGGTGCCGCATCCTATCCCCTGGCTGATGCCTTTACGAATCTCGCTCCATTTTTTCCCGCCGGGACTATCATTCCCCAAGAGCATGTTCCCGCTTATAACTTACTGAATCTCCGTCTTGGATACCTCATTTGGCGACAGCAGTCCGGTGATGACGTGCGGGAGGCTGAGCTTGCGCTGTCTGTATTCAACGCCCTCAATGACAATCATCGTGAACAGCCACTCGGCGACCTTCTTGGCACTCGGGTGATGGGGTGGCTCACGGTGAAGCTGTGAACCATTCCTCGCCTGCAGATTCCGTGGCCCAAGAGTTGCTTAATAATCATTCATCACACTCTCACCCCTTTCGAGCTCGGGGCTGTTGGCAGTCCTCTGAGAGAATGCGTTATGATGAACAGTTGGCCGATAAAGCGCGGTGACCTCATGCTGCCCGTCTTTTCTCTTCTCTTCCTCCTCTGGCTCACGAGCCTACCAGGTATCGTGGATGCCACAGAAATTGTCATCCTCCAATCTTCGGAGTTGCCCTACTACGAACAAGCCGTTCAAAGCTTCAAAGCAGCCATCCCAGCTACAACCAAAATGCGGGAGTACAACCTCAGCGGCCAGCTGACACGAGGACGGGAAATCGGTAAGTCCTTACGCGCCTCGCCTCCTGATCTGATCCTGGCCGTTGGACTCAAGGCAGCCATCGCCGCGAAATTGGAAATTTTCGACCAGCCGGTGGTGTTCTGCCTGGTGCTCAACCCTGATGCGCATGGGCTCCCTGCCTCGAACATGACCGGCATTGCGGTCCGCACCCCACCGGAGGCTCAACTGACCGCGCTGCGTTCAGTCATCCCCCATCGCCGTCGGATCGGTGTCCTCTACGACGAGGAACACAGCGAAACCTTTATCCGTGACGCGCATCGTGCCGCGAAACAACAGGGACTCGAGCTCGTGGCCGTTGCGATCCGTGGACAAGACGACATTCCTCAAGCGGTTCAAAGGTTGCTCCCCACGATCGACGCACTCTGGCTGATTCAGGATCAGACCGTCATCTTCGAATCGGCCATACCGTTTTACCTGGAGTCGGCGCTTGATGCGAAAGTGCCGATCTTTACCTTCTCGTCCACACTGGTCCAACAAGGAGCGCTGGGTGCACTGGTGGTCGATGCCTGGACGGTGGGGCAGCAAGCAGCGCGGATCGCACAGTCACGGCTCAAGGAACCCGACACCGCGATGAGTGCCATTCAGGCGCCCGCACAGCCACAATTAGCCGTAAACGTGAGCTCCGCCGAATATTTGGGTCTGCCGTTGTCTCCTGAGACCATGCGCCTCGCACATCAGCGTTTTGGTGGCTCGGGGGCGATAGCCAGGAAGCCTGGCCCGTCGTCGGATTTGATTCCCTAGCGCACATCGAAGGGACACCGACCGCTTGTAACGGTTTCCAGGCGAGCTGCCATGGTTAAGCTTCTGACTCTGAATCGATTTCCGTTTTCTCTCACCCTCAGAACGAAGCTCGTTCTCAGTACGGCCGTCATTCTGGTTGTCGCCTGTCTCCTCTTAGGCTGGCTGTTTATTCAGCAGCAAGTACGATCGACTGCTGAGGGCCTGAGGCAAAGCGGAACGCTCCTCGCGCAACATCTAGCGCAGATGGGTCGATTTAGCGTCGTGGCCGGCGACACACATCGGCTGAGTTATCTGGTTCAAGAAATTCTCGCTGTCGATCCGGTTGCCTACGCAGCCGTCATTTCTTCTGATGGGGAACTTCAGGCGGGGTTTGGCAAGGGCACCTGGGCGGAGCAGTTCTCCGTTCAGCCAAGCGGCCAGCGCCGGTTTTCTTTGACGAACGTGACGTCGCCTCCTCGGCTGCACTCTGATCCCGAGGCTCCACACATCAGCGCCGTCCAACTCAAGGGCAATCGGCCCCTGCTCCGCCACAACATTGAATTTTCGCTGCAAGAACTGATGAGCATCGCGGGCGGATCCGAACTCCCCATCGTGTACGACATCATTGTTCCCATCCCACAACGTCCGTTCATGACGACTCGAGATCCTGCCCTAGGTCTGACACTGGATGAACGAGTGGACGAACTGTACGCGGGGGAAATCCAGAGAACTATCGCTCCGGCTCTTGTGCAAATTGGGCTGTCGACCTCACGCCTTCAGCACGTCTTGCGCCAATTATTATGGCAGGCGACTGCAATCACCATCAACATCATGGCCACCGGACTGCTGATCACGCTGCTGTTGGCCCGGCGCATGACCACACCGTTGCGAGAGCTGACGCAAGCGGCAACCCAGCTCGCTGCCGGAGAAACCGTGCCGCTTGTCGCGGGGAACACAGGCGATGAAATCGGGACCCTCACGGAAGTTTTTAACGCCATGGCCATGACGTTGCAAGCACGCGAGCACGAGTTGCGTGAACTGACCCACACGTTGGAGGACCGCATTGAGGCGCGCACACAGGAGCTTGTCGCCGCGAATGCGAAGCTCCAAGAACTTGACCGACGCAAATCCTTTTTCGTCTCCACGGCATCCCACGAGCTCCGCACACCGCTGACATCCATGAAGGTCCACTTGGCGAATGTGCGGGACGGGATCGACGGAGCCGTCACCGACGATCAGCGGCGCTCGCTGGCCCGTGTGGAGGCCAACCTCTCGCGTCTCCAGGGATTGATCGATGAACTGCTGGATCTGTCCACCATCGAGATGGGCCAATCGTCTTTGCGTCTGGAACCGGTGGCTCTGGGGTACGTGATCGCCAAGGCGGTCGAGGACCTTCACCCGCTTGCGTCCGAACGCCGAGCGAGAATCGTTATCTCCCTCCCATCCGACCTTCCTTCCGTGTCCGCCGATCCCAACAAGTTGCACCAGATCATCCTCAATCTTCTTCATAATGCCATCAAGTTCAGCCCGCCATGCTCAACGGTCGACATCAAGATCACTTCGCTACGGAACCGCGAGATCCAAATCTCCGTGCGGGATGTCGGTCCGGGTCTCGCTCCGGAGGAGATCGAGAAAGTCTTTCAACCGTTCTATCGGGCTGCCGCTACCCCAAAACAGGCAAAGGGCGCAGGGCTTGGGTTGACGATCGCCAAGCTACTAGTCGAACTCCATCACAGCCGGCTCCAGGTTGAGACAACTCCCGGTGAAGGGAGCTGTTTTTACTTCGTGCTACAGCCGGCTCTCTCGAAACAGGAACTACCGTCGCTTCAATATGTTCCGATCGCCGACACGCATGGAGTGTGAGGAGTTCCTGAAAAGAAGATCAGGTGGAGGGTGGCTTCATGTTAACACCTCGCTGTTTCATGAGCCTGGTCAGATAGGTCCGTTGCAAGCCAAGCAGCTCCGCCGCTTTCGTTTGGTGCCCCCCTGTTCGTCGCAAGGCTTCTTCGATCACTTTCCGGCTGTAGAGTTCCATCACCGCATGGTAGTTCAGGTTGTTTTCCTCCGATAAGTTTGTTTCAACCGGCAACTTCCTTCGAATCGAAATCCCGAGATGGTGAGGCTCGATGCAGTCCCCTTCGCACAGGGTGACGGCCCGGATCAGGACGTTTTCCAACTCGCGAACATTCCCTGGCCAGTGATATTCACAAATCACGTCCAGCGCATCCTGACTCACGACGAACGAACGTCGACCCATCGTCGCCTCATGTCGGCGGACAAAATGCTCTACCAAGAGGGGGAGATCATCGACTCGTTGACGTAAGGGCGGTAGGGTGAGCGAGATAATGTTGAGGCGGTAAAATAAATCCTCGCGGAACAGTCCCTCCTGAATGGCTTCTTTCAGATCCTTGTTCGTCGCAGCCACAAAACGCACATCCGTGCGAATCGGCTGCGCCCCACCCACGCGGTAGAACTCCTGATCCTGCAGCAAGCGGAGCAGACGCGTCTGCAGTCCCGTCGGCATATCGCCGATCTCATCGAGAAAGACGGTCCCGCCCTCCGCCGATTCGATTTTGCCGGGTTCACGCTTCACCGCTCCGGTGTAGGCCCCCTTCTCGTGTCCAAACAACTCATTTTCCAGCAAGCTTTCGGGGAACGCCGCGCAGTTCACAACGACAAACGGTTTCGAGGCACGCGGGCTCCACCGATGCAGCGCGCGTGCCATCACTTCCTTGCCTGTCCCTGTTTCACCCAATAAGAGCACCGTGGCGGACGAACTGGCGGCGCGCCGCGCCGTGTCCAAAAGCTCAACCATGCGCGAACTCTGGCCAACCACATGCTCATACCGTCCTCCCACTTCTGCTTGCAGGAGACCTATTTGACGCGTGAGGGCCATCTGCGCCATGGCCTTCTCAATCACAACGGAGAGGTGGTCGGGTTCAAACGGCTTTGTCAGGAAATCGCAGGCCCCGAGCCGTATCGCCTCCACGGCTCGATCAATCGTCCCGAATGCCGTGATAACGATCACTTCCGGGACAGTCTGCGGCGGAGTGCCGGAACGTTTTTCACGGAGCTGTTTGAGCACATCGAGTCCGCTGAGTCCCGGCAGTTCGATATCCAGCAGCATCAGATCTGGTTGCTCCTCTGCCGCCAGCTTCAGCCCCTGCTCGCCGTCCTCAGCCGTGAGCACCTCATGCCCCATCCAGATCAACCGCTTCTTGAGCGCAGTGAGGATATCCTGGTCGTCGTCGACAATGAGAATACGAGCCTGCATCAGACGCTCCTGGTTTCCATTCCTGAGGCGCTATTGTAGAGAATAGATATAGTTGAAGAGAAAGTGCCCTGGCTACTGGGCTCAACCACACATCATTCAGGCTCGTAATTCAGATTCGGCGAGAGCCAACGCTCGACGGTGCGCAGATCCATGCCCTTGCGGCGGGCATAGTCTTCGACCTGATCTTTTCCGATTTTCCCCACCGCGAAATATTTCGCCTCAGGATGGGCAAAATAGAACCCGCTGACTGACGCGGTTGGCAACATGGCATAGCTTTCGGTCAGAGTGATGCCACTGTTCTGTTCTGCCGACAAGAGGTCAAACAGCAGTTGCTTTTCCGTATGGTCCGGACAAGCCGGATATCCCGGTGCCGGCCGGATGCCGCGGTATTTCTCACGGATCAGATCGTCACTCGTCAGCTGTTCATGCTTCCCATATCCCCACTCTTCTCTGACTCGCTTATGGAGACATTCGGCAAAGGCTTCGGCCAGTCGATCCGCAAGAGCCTTGGCCATGATCGAATTGTAATCATCATGGTCGTTATCAAACCCCCGACAGAGTTCATCCAGTTCGATGCCGGTCGTTACGGCAAACGCTCCGATGTAATCCTGCCGACCGCATTCCTTCGGTGCAACATAATCAGCCAGTGCGAGATTGGGCTGGCCGGCAGGCTTCTCCGATTGCTGTCGCAGATGATGGATCGTGGTGAGCACCGTCTTCCGATACGTATCCTGATAGAGCTCAATATCATCCCCCACACTCGATGCGGGGAAGACTCCATAGACTCCCCTGGCTTTGAGCTGTTTTTTATGAACAATCTCATCCAAGAGACGTCTCGCATCCTCATACAATTCCTTAGCCCTAGGGCCGACGGTTGGTTCGTCAAAGATCGTCGGATACCGACCTCTGAGTTCCCACGTATGGAAGAAGGGCGACCAATCGATGTAGGGAATCAGTTCGACCAACGGTTGATCGGCAATCGTCCGGACGCCCAACGCCGTCGGCACGGGAATATCGACGCCCGCCCAGTCTGACATGAACCGATTGGCGCGCGCCTGGGCGATCGAAAGAAGCGTCTTGGCTCCTCGATCCTGATGCGCTTGCCTCATCCGCGCATAGTCGTCCCGTACTTGCCGGACGAAACCTTCTTTCTGCGTTTGGCTCACCAAACTTCCCACGACACCCACCGCACGAGAGGCATCCAGCACGTGAACCACGCCGGGTTCATAGGAGGGGGCGATCTTGACTGCCGTGTGGGCCTTGCTGGTCGTGGCGCCGCCGATTAAGAGCGGCACATCGAACCCCTCGCGCGTCATTTCCTTCGCCACATGGACCATCTCGTCGAGCGAGGGCGTGATGAGGCCGCTCAGGCCGATGATGTCGGCTTTGTTGTCTCGTGCTGCGGCGAGAATTTTTTCGCAGGATACCATCACGCCAAGATCGATCACTTCGTAGTTGTTACAACCAAGGACGACTCCGACAATGTTTTTTCCGATGTCGTGCACGTCTCCCTTCACGGTCGCAAGCAAGACCTTCCCCTGCGCCCGAAAATTGCCGGACCGCTTCTTCTCTTCTTCCATATACGGCATGAGATAGGCCACGGCCTTCTTCATGACGCGCGCGCTCTTGACGACCTGCGGCAAGAACATCTTGCCTGATCCGAATAGGTCGCCGACGATATTCATCCCGGCCATCAGCGGGCCTTCGATCACTTCCAGAGGCTTTGGGTATTTCTGACGCGCCTCTTCCGTATCCTGATCGATGTAGTCGGTGATGCCCTTGACCAGCGCATGGGAGAGCCGCTCCTCAACCGTGCCCTGGCGCCACTCATCGTCCTTGACAGCCGCTTTCCCCTTCGCCTTCACCGTCTCGGCAAAATTCACCAGTCGTTCGGTCGCATCGGGTCGTCGATTAAACAACACGTCCTCGACAAGTTCGAGCAAGTCCTTCGGAATCTCCTCATACACCGCCAACTGGCCAGCGTTGACGATGCCCATATCCAACCCGGCCTTGATCGCATGATAGAGAAAGGCTGCATGCATCGCTTCCCGCACCACATTGTTGCCACGGAAGGAAAAGGAGATGTTACTGATCCCCCCGCTGACCTTCGCACCCGGTAAATGCTGTTTGATCCAGCGCGTCGCCTCGATGAAATTGATCGCGTAGTTGTTGTGCTCGTCAATCCCCGTTGCGACAGTCAAGATGTTCGGATCGAAGATAATGTCTTGCGGAGGAAAGCCGACTTGTTCCGTGAGGATCTTGTACGAGCGCGCACAGATCTCCTGCTTCCGCTCCAACGTATCGGCCTGGCCCTTTTCATCGAACGCCATGACGACGACGGCCGCACCATAGCGATGGATGAGAGTCGCCTGGTCGATGAATTTCTGTTCGCCTTCCTTCAAACTGACACTGTTCACGACCGCTTTGCCTTGGATATTTTTCAGGCCGGTCTCCAACACCTCCCACTTGGAGCTGTCGACCATAATCGGCACTTTGCAGATGTCGGGCTCCGACGCGACCAGACGAAGAAACTTTTCCATGGCAGCCTTGGAATCGAGCATGCCTTCATCCATATTGATGTCAACAATCTGGGCTCCGCCTTCGACTTGCTGACGCGCCACCGACAGCGCTGCCTCATAATCATCGGCCAGAATCAACTTCGCAAAGGCCGGCGAACCGGTCACATTCGTTCGTTCACCGATATTCACGAAGTTCGAATCGGGCCTGATCGTGACGGCTTCAAGGCCGCTCAATCTCGTATAGGGCTCGACTGTTGAGAGCGCATGCGGCTTCACCCCGCGCACGGCTTCGGCAATGCGCTTGATATGAGACGGCGTGGTGCCGCAACAGCCGCCGACGATATTCAGCCACCCATTTTCAGCCCATTCGCGCAGTTGAGGCGCCAAGGTTTCCGGCGTTTCGGGAAAGCCTGTCGGCAACAACGGATTCGGCAGGCCAGCGTTGGGATGGGCGCTGATATAGATCGGCGCGATCTGTGATAATTCTTCGATCAACGGACGCATCTCTTTTGGGCCGAGTGCACAATTCATCCCGACGCTCAACAATGGCACATGGGAGATCGAATTCCAGAAGGCTTCGACGGTCTGTCCGGTCACCCCACGATTGCTGCCGGCCTGGATGAACGTCACTGATGCCATAATTGGAACCCGGCGCGCGCCGGATGCAAACGCCTGTTGGATCGCAAAGAATGCGGCCTTCGCATTCAGCGTGTCAAAGATCGTCTCCACGAGCAGAAGATCCGCACCGCCTTCGAGCAAGCCCCTAACTTGTTCGCCATAGGCACCCACCAACTCTTCATAGATGGCCCCTCGAGCTGCCGGATTGTTGACATCGGTGGAAATCGAGGAGGTCTTGGTCGTCGGTCCGATGGCTCCAGCGACGAAACACCGCCGTCCAGGTTGCGCTCGCTGCACCGCCGCGACTGCCCGCTTGGCACACTCTGCGCCAGCTTTGGACAATTCATAGCCAAGGGTGTCCATCCCATAATCCGCCAAGGAGATCGTCTGGGAATTAAATGTATTGGTTTCAACGATATCCGCACCAGCTTCCAAGTACTGTCGATGAATCTCTTCGATGATGGTGGGCTGCGTAAGGTTCAACAGATCGTTGTGTCCCTTCAGATCTTTTTTCCAATCCTTGAAGCGCTCGCCACGAAAGGCGGCCTCATCCAGCTTACGTTGCTGGATCATGGTCCCCATCGCTCCGTCGAGGATAAGGATGCGCTCCTGCAAGAGCGCTGCAATAGAACTCTCGTGCGATATCGACATAGTCACCCAGGATATTTCCCTATTGGCTGTGCGCGATCATACTGGAACCTCTTCGGAACGAGCAAGCACACCGGTTCCTTGACATGAATTCAACGACCTGGCTACGATGCCACCTCATGTGCGTGTACACCAACCTCCGTGCCGTAGTCTTGCCCTTCCTTCTCGGCGTTGTCTTCCTTACAATCCTCCCCTCGTCAGCCACTGCCGCCCCCTATTTTGAGGACGGCTTCTTAGGACTTTCTCAGAAGGAGTTGCATGAACAACTCGGCAGGCCGCAGGCCGTGCGGGACCGAAAATCTGCGCTGCGCGTTTTCACATATTATCCGATTACCGATTGGTCGTCGTACTTCAGCAAACTCGTGTCGCCCGAAAACGGCGAAGATGTATACACCTTCTCGCGTGAGGGTATCGATGTCCGCTATTCCTTCAGCTATGCGGTTGACCCGAATGATCACAGTGAGAACCGACTGCTGACCGTACGGCTGGTAGACATCGAATTTTCCCCGGCCGTGCCGATCAGTCGACTCCCAGGTTTGATTCCGGAGTTTCATCCTTCGACCGATCCGACCAATCCCGCTTTTCGATCCAACATTTGGGTGCTGTTGTTCAAAGGCCCCCCTTCGTCTGATGCCCGTTTTATCGTGAGAGAGCCAGGGAAGGAGCAGCTCGATTGGACGCTCTGCTATCAACTATTCTCGATGCAAGGGCTTCCCGATCGCTTACCAACCGAGGCGTTAATAGACCGTGTGGAGATCAGCACTCAGAGCCTGCAGTTGGTGACCCTCCAACAGCGGCACACCCATGAACGGATTCCGAATCCATACGCCCACCAATTCGACAAGCCATTTCCTCCCCTCAAGCCATCGGCCACATCAATACCAGTTCCTAAGTATGCGGAGTAGCATTGAAAGAGATACCGGAAGAGAGGGGCTTACCGCGGGACTTGCTGAAGTCGATCTTGCTGCGCTTGTCCAGACGACACGGCTTTCTTTTTCATGACATCCATAGGACCACTATCACTCACATAGATCAGCACCGGGGCTCCAATTCCAATCACCATGAGTAGGCACAATCCTAACATCCGCATGAGCTGGCTCTTGCTGAGATACATCATCAGCAACAATACCACCGCGGCGGCGCCGGCATAGGTCACAATCTTGGATTGAGCCGGAGTCAGACCTTCCATCGCGAAGTGAAACGACGGCATGCTCCACCCATAATTCTTGACTTGCTCTCTGACCTTTTGTTGCATCGACTGCATCATGGTAGGAGTTTTGGAAGCAGAATCAGGCTGCTCATGCGTCTTCACTTTCGCGCGGTACTTTTCAGGAATTGTTTCCGCGGAATCGGTGTAGACAAGATTCCCGCGATCATCAATATAGGAATAAATAGTCGTAGCCCAAGCCTCACCATAACCCCCCTGACCGAGCATGATGCACAGACACATCAATAAGATCAGATCTTGAAGCTTTGCGACCATCTCGCTGTTGCGTGTAACCATATATTGTAGGAGCACTCAGAAATCTCTTGATTAAGTATAGCGTATCACCTACCACTATGATTTTACTGAAGATTACTGGCCGTTCCTTGACTCGTGAGGAACCCCGCTGTTAGCATTCCATTTTTTGTCCCCATGACTACTGAATCTCAACCCCTTGCCCTTGATCCCAACACTGAGGAACCGTCGTTCATTCGCCGCCGCCCGGTCCGAATCATCATCTATGCCGGACTTGCGCTATTTGTCCTCATGGTCGTGATCTGGCCACTGGTCGTTCAACTTAGCGATCCGGACTTTCAGAAGCACATCGAACAACACCGCGTCCTGGTTGGAATGACCAAAGAACAAGTACTACAATCCTGGGGCGGACCACAGACCATCAATACGACCTTCACCAAGGATGGAATACGGCAAGAAGAATGGATTTTTGAAGATTGGGAAAGCTCGGCGATTGTCCGTCACCGCTATCTCTACTTCGAGGAAGGAACCCTGATGGGAGGATGGTACGAAGGTTCCCGCGAACGCCGCTCCCGCGATTTCCCCGCAGAAAAACCGCACCCAAAAATTCAGCCGTAGCCCTCCAACTGGCAGGCTACCTCGTGTGTCGGCGTTCCTCTCTCGCCGTCATGAGCCCATCTGCCACATTTGTGCTTGCGCTCGCCTCGCGGCGAAGCCGAGGGCCTCGCTGGGCCGTGGGCGAAGCGGGCTTCAAGAACGACAACTGTGCCTGATTCAGCTGCAGTTAGGCTGACGTCTCCCGGATAGACAGTCGGAGCCGGCTCAGAAGGACTTCGGCACGCGCCTGGTCAGATGCATCGACCATGACCCGACTGACAAAGAATGGCACACCCGGATAGAGGCTACTGACATGTTCACCGTGGACGACGTAGGCGATGCGGTTGCCGTCGAGCAAGCTCTTGATCATCGCCAGCTCGCCGACGTCTTGCGCATTAGTGAGATGAATCATCCGCACGAGCCGCCCGCCGATCGGTCGTTCATGCGTAAAACGTGCCCATTGGTTGCACTTTGCCGTCTCTCGCTTTACACTCGAACACGAGTTACGGAGTTTCTGTAATTCGCGCGCGCCGTTCCTGCCCCGGACCACCCGAGACAGTCAGCACGCGCTTCCACTCACGGATCTGGTAAATGGCCCAGGCATTCGGTTGGCCCTTGAAAAACGCAGTAGGATCCACGCCACTGGCATTGAGGAAGATTGGTTCGGTAAACCCCTCTTCTAACACGTAGTCGAGTAGCGATTCGGTCGTAAAGCCAGTCCCACGAAGGGTCACATCGGCCAACACCGTGAGGATTTCGTCAGGATTCTGAATCGTTATTGGATTCATCAGCTGTTACTCTGTAATCCGAATTGTAACGACGCTCTACCCAAGAAGGCAAGACATCGTGCCCGTTCACATGAAGAAATCCGCGTTTCTTGAAGCGCTCCTCCGGATCATGGACGACAAGCATCACTGGGCCTGGGAACACTTTTCTTCCGGCCGACTCAGCACAGCTCAGCTCAAAATTCACTTTCAGCATGAGTACGCCGTCTATGTTCGAGACTTTCCCGTCTTCTTATCACGAATCCTTGGAACGAATCCCCCGCTGTCAGTCCGCCATATGTTGGCGGAGAACATCTACGAGGAAGAAACCGGAGGGCTCTCGCTGGGGCAATCTCATCCTGAGCTTTTCCTGACGATGATGGAGGGATTGGGATTCCGCCGACGGGATTTTGAACACGCCCGCCTGCTGCCCGCAGCCCGAACCTATCGTACCTGGCTAGAGCACATGTCGAGCCATCGCCAGTGGGTGATTGCCGCTGCGACCTTGACCATATTCGTTGAAGGCAGCGTGAAGGATCGCAGGGAGATTCTTGCGCCTCCTGAGAACAGACATCCGGAAGATATCGAATCTATCATCAGCCTTCATCCCTTGGTCAGGCATCATGGAGTTTCGCCAAGCCGAATGGACCTGATCCGAGCCCACCAGATGGTTGAAGCAGGCCATCGGCACGATGCCTACGATATGGTCCTCAATTACACACCGCCTGCGCTTCGGCAATCAGTGCTGACATGCGTCAAAAAGAGCTTGTCTCTGTGGCTGAACTACCGCGATGCGGTCGCTCGGGCCTGTGGCATCAAGCAACTCTCATGACTCGAGCCTTCCTCTCCTGGTGTGTGTTCTTCCTTGCCACCAGCCATCACCTGCCAGTTACCGGCGCTGACATTCCCACAGACATGGCCTTGATACCTCCGGGAGAGTTTACAATGGGAACCCCTGAGGGAAGCGATGGCTTCCCTGATGAACGTCCGGAACGACGGGTTTTCCTCAGTGGATATTTCCTTGACCGATTCGAAGTGACCAACGAAGCCTACGCCGCCTTCGTGCAAGCAACGGGTCATCGCGCACCAGCGAACGCCACCCAAGCCGCAACGCTCTGGACAAACAATCGTCCCATCCCGGGCATCGAACACCATCCCATCGTCAATGTGAGCTGGGAGGATGCGGACGACTACTGCCGCTGGTCCGGGAAACGCCTCCCGACCGAAGCGGAATGGGAAAAGGCCGCACGAGGGACCGACGGCCGACGCTATCCCTGGGGAAATGAGTGGGACTTTTCCAGAGCCAACAGTGCCAGCTACTGGGCGCAACGGACGATCGCGTTCCAGAGCGGAGCGGATTGGGATGCCTTCTGGGTCAGCGGTGAAGGAGCTCGTCTGGCCAAGGAAAAAGGAATACAGGGAGAAGTCCTGACCATGCCAGTCGACAGTTTTCCGCACGCAGTAAGCCCATACGGCCTATTCGGCATGGCCGGCAATGCCTCGGAATGGGTACAGGACTGGTACGACCCGAATTATTATCAAAACGCCCCGCTCACAGACCCTACTGGTCCGATTCAAGGGGCCATCAAAGCCATGCGGGGAGGGTCATGGCTCAAACCGGCTACTAGCCTCCGCACCAGCGATCGCGATTGGGGTACGATGGATAGCCGTCCCAGCGGCACTGGCTTTCGTTGCGCAAAAGACGCGTATTAGCAGGCTGTCCTCTCGTACCTCCGTCAATTCATATCGCTCACACCTAGGAGCTGTGAATTCACAGTTCAGAGAAATCAGCGAGCGTGCGGTTTGAGGACAACCTCCACCTGTTCAACCCTCACCACAGGCATGATGAGGCCAACCCCTTCCTCCTCGTGCGAGAAATCATAGATGATCGACTCGGTGGGAATCAGCGCACCAGCCATCACAACGACTACTTCCGCTTTTTCACGTTTGGCGAGACTTCGACTGATTAGACCGGCAAGTTTCTTGTTCGGCCTCACGCGCAGATTACTTGGGAACTCCTCAGGCTTGAATCGGACCATACCCCAACCTGTTGTATTGAACGCTGGCCCGATCGCCACCGTATAGCTCTTGGTGTCGGGATCGAATTGCGACAATTCTCCAGGCCAGATGAATGCCATATGCCAATTCAGAGCAGGATTCCCCTCGCGTGCGACATCCCGCTCGCGGTTCAGGTTGAAGAGCCGCTCATCATGTCCCGAATCATGGTGACCGTGGCCATAGACTGTAGCCCAATCGGGAGGCGCCCCTTCCAGCGCCACAAGAAACGCTTCGATGGCGCTCCGCTCAATCAGAACATGTGTCCCAGGGGGAAGAAGAGAATCGAGCTTGGTCAGTGGAATGGTTCTCAGCTGGCGAAGTCCGGTTGCATCTTCCGATCGGATTGGAGATGGCACAAGAAGTAGACCTGAGAGGAGGAAACAAGCCAGCAGACGGGTGAAAGGGCTACTCACTATCAGCATGACTCAGCAGTCGATTAAACGAGGCCTTCAAAGAGGTCACGCCCTGATGGTCGTCGGTGAGTACTCCAGCATCGATCAGGACCGCCATCCGAGGAGTTGGGTTGAGCCGGCGCAAATCGGAAGGAGTCAGACCATCCGTGGTCAAAGCCTTTTCATAGGTACCGAGCCAAGATTCCGTCACGGCGCGCAAGCCCGCATCCGTTGGCTTCATGCGGCCTAATCGCACTTGCTGCAGCAGCTTGATCAGCGGATCGGATTGAGCGATGCTCGAGATCGCGCGTTGCACCGCCTGTTCATCCGGCGTGGCCATCAATTCTTCAATTCATCGAGCAAGCGCCAGGCCCGCGGGGATCGCCGCAGCTGCCGCACGCGCCGGGGCCGGCTGAGGACGCCCAGTTGGTCGTGGCCCCGACTCCAAAGGCAGAAAACTGTTTATCGATCTTGCTCGTCTTGCATTGAGGACAAGCGGCCTCTGCCGATCCCTGGATCAGCAGCTCAAAACGGTGATTGCATTCGCGGCACACATATTCGAAGATAGGCATAGTTGAGGGCTCCTTCGTTTACTGAGACCATTATAAAATCACCCCGGCTGAATCGCAACGACAGGGAACGTATGTACCAGGAAGACAAAACGTTTACTCTTCGCTTCACGCTGGAAGCCTCGTTTCCTGACGACTATACCGGAGACGAGGATGAACGGCAGTGGCTGCAGGAGTGGGAAGCCCGGATCAAACCGCACCTGCTCAAATCCGTCTTTGAGTCGCTTCGCAGGCATGACGGGTGGGCGTCGCACATCCGCAATCGAGGCGCCTCGCCGACCGATGAAATTGAAATCGTATTGGCCAGGGATTTCTCACAACCTCCTCCCTTCTCGCTGAAACGATGAGCGCTCCGGATCAAAACGTCGGTCTCTACGTTCATATCCCATTTTGTCGCCGCCGTTGCCACTTTTGCGCCTTCTATCTCGAAATCGCTCAACCCAATCGAATGGCGCGGTTTCACTCCGCCCTCATCCAAGAAATTGCACTCCATCGTCGGCAAGAGTCCCTGGAAGGCCGCCCCTTGCGGAGCATCTACTTAGGTGGCGGAACACCGACGTCCCTCCCCGCCGATCAGCTGGCCGCGCTTCTGACGCTGATTCGAGCGACCTGGCCGACCAGCCCCACGACAGAAATCACGGTGGAGGCACACCCCTCTTCCGTCACAGAAAGAGATCTCACAGTCTTGGCTGATGCCGGATTCAATCGGATCAGCTTTGGGGCGGAATCCATGACGGACAAGGATTTTGCCTCCATTGGTCGTTTCGGACAAGTGCAGGATACGGCGGCCGCGGTTCAGGCTGCGCACCGCGCTGGATTCAAGAATATCAACCTCGATCTGATGTATGGGCTCCCTGGCCAATTACTACAAGATTGGATACACACCTTGGAATCGCTCATGACGCTTGCTCCATCGCATATCTCCTGTTATGCCCTCACTATTGAGGAAGGAACCAGGCTTGCCCAGGACATCGCTCGGAATCTTGTCCTGCCACCTGACGACCTGCTTCAGCTCGACATGGAGTCCGCAGCAGAGCATTTCCTTGCCGAAGCAGGATTTTCCCGCTACGAAATTTCCAACTATGCCAGACCCGACTACGCTTGTTGCCATAACCTTCTCTACTGGACCGGTGGCGAGTATCTTGGACTCGGCCCAAGCGCGCAGTCCTATCTCCATGGAATCCGGTTTGGAAATATTGCGGATCTCGAAGCCTATGCGGCATGCTTGAACGACAACCATCTGCCGATGACCGACCGGACAATCCTCTCGGCATCCGAGCGCCAGCGAGATGCCCTCGTGTTCGGCCTGCGCCTTCTTCGTGGTGTCCCTCGAAAGACCATCTGGGCTGCGGAACGAGACTATCAGATCGACGAACTTGTCGCGAAAGGCCTGCTCGATGCCGATCGCGATCGAGTACGACTGACTTCCTTAGGACGGCGCTACGCTGATACAGTAGCCGAGCAGCTGTTCTAAGTGGGCCGTGGGAACAGGTACATCGAACATACTGCACAGCAGTGATGCTCACCCTCTTTCCAGCTATTGAGTCTCTATCCCTGATTGACAAGACAGTTGCAATTGGAGAAGACTACTGGAGCTATTCGGGGGAATCTCATGCCGGTGAATATGGATCCGTCGAAGAAACGGCGTCGCCCCCAGACAACCACCGCCTCGGTGGCTGAGGACAGGCTCACGGGCGCCACAGCGACACCTCCGCGAAAAAGTTTTGGAGAAGAAACAGAAGCGGATCGGGAAAAGGATTTGGCTGATGCTGAGCTGAAAAACTTATGGGATGCAACCGAAGTGATTGATATGGATAAAGCCTAAGCCCCTGCACGACGCCCAGCGACCCAGAGTTGAACCGTATCCGCCAGCCCTACTAGAAGCTCCGCTCCATGCCGACACCAGCCATGCCACAGACGATTCCCGACATCACCGAAGACGTACAAGTCGGTTCGGGAACCGGATTTGAGTCTCGTGTCGTCGTCTACAACTGCGACTGTCACACCTACCAACAAGTGATCGAGCTATTTTGCCGGTTTATTCCCGCGATGAGCTCGACCAAGGCGTTTGAATTGGCCTATCGGATCGATCATGAAGGAGAAGCCATCGTCTTCACCGGATCGACGGAACAGGCTGATGATATTGCAGCAAAACTTGCAGGGGGTGGGCTCAGAGTGGCTGTGCAGTAATCCAACCTTCTCTTACTTATGCTTGGAGATCCTCTCGGTCGATTTTTTGATTGGGCTTGTCGGCTCCTTCTTGACAATCGGCTTGGAAGCCTCGCCCGATTTCTTCACGGTCTTTGACGTGCTTGATTTGTCCTTTTTCTCCGAAGCCCTGGACTTGCTGCTCTGCGAATGCTTCACGGGAGTCATGTACGCTGAGGTGCGGTTGACCTTCACCAATTGGTCTCCGCTGAGCACGCGGACTTGATACAGCTCGAACAGCTTGCTGATGGCTTTCGTGTCGCCTCGTCTCGCCGCATTCAAGAGCTTGCGGCGTTGATTCATCTCTTCTTCTTCGGTATGCGAAGCAGCTCGTCGTTCCATGCCCATCCTTCCTCAACACAGGCTGACCGACTGATCGGGACTGCTGTGGTCAAATACCCCAGCCAGCCTAAAAATTAGCGAAGTATATCAGAATTATGATGATTTTTGGAATATTGAATATTGCGCTGCCATATTTGTCATCATCCCCCGCTTTGGAACAGAAAGAGGTCGTTGGCTCATGGATTTCACCCTTGAGTGGCATCACAGGCACCGGTATAAGTATGGAAGTGTCAGTTTTTTTCTAAGAGGAGATCCATGATGGAACATACACCAGCATCTTCGACCGTCGCCGATGACCCTCAAGCGCGCGATCTCTTACGCCGAGCATTCGAAAGGACCGCACGGTGGCCAAAAGACTTTACGGGGTTTACGGCTGACCTCACCGTGAATGTAAACGGGAAAGAAACCAGCGGCCCCGTCATTGTCAAGGGCCCCCGCGAAGTATCCGTTCAACTAGGCGATGGCGAAATCCAAAAGTGGGTGCAAGAGCAACTGGGCATGATCGCAGTCCATCGTGGACCACGGAGCTTTGAGGAGTCTGATGGGAAATACTCGCTCACGATGGAGGAAGACGGTCACCCATTCGGTACCAAACTGAACATCCATGGCTCCAATTCCTTCTACCGGATCAAGGACAACCGCATCACCCAGATCAACCGCAAGATGGCTCATCCTGGCATGAACCCCTTCACCTTTACGATCAACGTTGAGGAGAGCGCTACCACACAGGACCAGAAGAACCTCACGACCAAGTACACGGTCTATTACTATTCGCCGACCGACGGAAAACTGACCAACGTAGAAAGCTTCACCGACACCCACCTCCGCGTCGGCTCCTCAGACCTTCCAGCGACCAGACGGATCATCACCTACGAAGATGGCCAGGTCATCGTGAAGAACCTGACCTTCACAAATCACAAACTGCTCTAGCCATGGACTTGAGGACGAACTTTCCGCGCAGCATGAAATTCAAACTGGCAGGCTATGCCCATCTTGCGCGCATGATCGACAAATGTCGGGCGGTGCTTGCCGGGACAGAGGGGGAATATATTTACCCTTGTCCCATGGACGAACGGCTGATGGAATTCGCGGGAATTACCAGCGAGCAATTCACTGCCTCGGTGAAGGCCAATGCAACCGATGAGGGAGTCGTCAAGTGGCTTAAGCAAACGGCACAACCGCACCAACCTGCCGAGTTGGAAGAATGGAATCAGCAGCTGTTGGCACGCGGACCGAGTTCTCCTGAAAGTGCGGCCCGGTTCAAAAAATACCTGGCCGCCATCGATCCCTCACGCACCGACCTCACCGCCTGGTCGGATTTGCAAGACCTAGAAGAAGAGCGGGTCGTGCCGAGACGAGAGCCGGCACATCAGTTTCAGTAAGTAAGCGCCGGGTATTTGCCGAGATACGTGGGATGCTCCGCCTGCGCCACCATGAAGTGTGCCACATCAGCGCGGGAAATAGCCCCCACCCGCATGCCTTCCTCAAGGTTGTCCAATACGCGATAGTGGCCAGTCATTGCGCCGTTAGTTAAGCGACCCGGGCGCACCATTGCCCAGCGCGAATATCCGCTGGCGATCAGCCGCTCCTGCTCACTTTTGTCCACATAGGCTCTCTTGAGAAACAACGTGAAGAGAACCTTCATGGGGATCGAGTTGTAGCCCCAGCTGTCGCCGGCGCCGAAACCAGTGAGCACGATGAGTGTTGGAGAGGAGCCCATCTCTCGAATCGTTTGCAACAGGATGCGTGCAGAATCAGAGAACATGGTGGTAGCCAGAGGACTCTTTGTGCCGATCGTCACCAGGATGGCATCGGCTCCCTCGACTGCCGCTCTGACATCGTTTGGGTTTGTCGCACTGCCCTGCACCCTTCGCAGCTTTTGGTGATCTGGAAGCGGAACAACCCGGCGCGATAAGGTGGCAACCTCATGCCCATGCTGTAATGCAAGACGCGTGACCTGAAGCCCAATACCAGCCGAGGCTCCGATAATGGAGATTTTCATGTTCCCCGTGTTCTTGTGTCAAAACCAAACAATGCCTAGCTCGACCGACCTGAATTGCAAATCTTCACTCAAACGCATTCTCAGCCTCTTTGTAGGCTCCGGTCAAGCGCCGCTAGATCCCCACTCCTCAGTCGTTCCAGATCATAACTGTGGACTGAGAACCTCCCGCCACACAGCGGCGAGGTCGTGGAGTGCTTGACTTCCGTCGCCGACATAGACCGAGCCGTGCATGGTGGCCAGCCGCTTGGGCTGCAACATCGCCAATCGGTGCAGCGTCGCATCCGTCAACGAACAGTAGGGGACGTAATTCGCCAACGGGCCTTGCTGAT
Organism: Nitrospira sp. Ga0074138; assembly: GCA_001464735.1. Lineage (GTDB taxonomy): Bacteria > Nitrospirota > Nitrospiria > Nitrospirales > Nitrospiraceae > Nitrospira_D. The sequence goes on along the minus strand of LNDU01000037.1, from coordinate 52,893 downwards.
ATCCAACTAGCGTCTCCCGACAGCGGTCGATCACATCCGATTCCGTCATCGGCTCGACGTCCCCGTCTTGATGGAAGAGATCCGAGCACAGGAGCGTCCGTTCCTTCTCCTCGAACAGTAGTCCCGCTTCCCAGCAATGCGGCACATGCGGCGTCGCCAGAAAGCGAAAGCGGTACTTCCCGGTCTCAAGCACCTCGCCGTCGACCATCCCTTTGGCCGGACGAAGCGCCAGACAATCATCGACGCTCACCATCTTGCCCACCAGGCTGCAGACCACTTCCGAATGCGGAGCCAGCTGCTGCCACTCCGGCACCGTTGCACATTCATCAGACTCGAAATGGCTGAACCCAATCCAGCGCAACGTCTGCAGATCGATCAGCGACGTCACGGCGGCTTTGACCTCCTGAAACAGAGAGCGCGGGCCGGTATGGAATAGCAGCGGTTGATCGTCGCGCATCAAAAATTGACTGAACTGAATATTGAACGGTTCAACGAAGGTGGTAATCCGGAATAAGTCCGGAGCGATCTCGGTAATCTTCGCCATAGCACCTCCTCAAGAAGGGAGCCGTGTGATCATACGCATCACCGTACCGAGGCGCAATATGGGGAAACCAGGTTGGAATGCTGAAAAAATGAATGGTGATAGGCTACTGACTCGGTGAGACTTTTTTTCTCTCCTTTCGCTGACCCTATTGGCCGTCTCCGCTTACTTTTACCGAGTCGTCAGGTGTTGTCGATTCTGTAGATGACGCTTCACCACATTCCTCAGTCAGCTTTTGCCCGCCACTTGATGACACCACTACCTATACCGCGTCACATATTTCATGATCTCTCACGATACCAGTACAATTCTAGGATCCGTCATTTTCCATGTCCCGCCCGCGCAATCAGTTCTTTTAACCCATTCAAATCCAACCACCCAGGCACCAGCTCGTTACCTACGATGAAGCCAGGCGTCCCCGAGATGCCGAGCTCGTGGGCGAGGGCCCGATTCTTGTCAATGACGGTCTGCCACTTAGGATTGGCCATGTCGGCTTCCAGTCGCTTCGCATCAAGGCCCACTTTCACGGCGATCTTGAAGATTGACTCCTTGCTCATATCGGCGTGGGAGGCGAGCAGCGCCTCGTGGAACGCCTGGTGCTTGCCCTGCACCTGAGACGCGAGCGCCGCCTTAGCCGCAAGCTCAGAGGGTTCGCCCAGAATGGGCAAGTCCTTGTAGACCACTCGAACTCGCCGATCTTCTTTCTGGAGTTCCGTGACGGCAGAAGCTGCCTTCTTACAGAAGCCGCAGCGGTAGTCATAGAACTCCACCAGGGTGATCTCGCCTTTTAGATTGCCGCTGACCGGTGATGCAGGATCGTGCACCAGTTCCTGCTGCTTCGTCACAAGGGCTGTTTTTTGATGGTCTCGCAGTTCCGCTTCGCGTTTGGCGAGCAATCCCTGCAACGATTGTTCGATCACTTCCGGATGGGCACGAAGGTAGCGTTCAATCGTTGCATCGGTGAGGTCCTGAGGCAGGGCCAACGCGCCCTTGGTCTCCTTAACCGTGGTTGCACAACCGGTCGCTAGGAGAGTAACGGCACCAAGCACACTGAGCAAAAACGGAAAGAAACTCTGGATGTGTGGACTATTCATGAGTGGGTCTCCTATTACAGTTACTGGTTTGGAGAATTGGAACCCGGCGATGATGTGGATGTTATCGATACCCCTCTCCGCTCGTGCCGCCGCCAAATCCACCCCAGTTGCCCCCGAACCCGCCTTGGCCGGTTCCCCAATATTCCCCTTTTTGGATACGCCGATAGGGGTGCCGTAAGTCCGGCCGACTCATCCACCAGAAAAACGAAACGATCGCCGCAGTGGTGCCAAGCGTAATCCAGACCCCGAGCCCCTTAATCCGAGGCCTGGATGGAGGAGTGGACCTCACCTCTTGCGCCGGAGTCGCCAGCGCAACCGCTGTGCGATACAGCCCTTCCCCGAAATGTCCTCGTTCGATCGCAGGTTGCAAATACAGACGACTGACCTCGTTCCTCACGTCCGAGGTGATGACCGGAAACATTTGGCGGCCCAACGCCATCGCCGCCTGCCGCTCTTGCACGGCCACCAACACCATCAGCCCATGTTCCTGCTGCGTCGAGCCGATTTGCCACTTTTCATACAGCGCATCCGCATAGTGCTTGGCCGACGGATAGGGTTTGATGCTGGGCACCGTCACAATCACCATTTCCACGCCGCTTTTTTTCTCAAGATCGATACAGACAGACCGGATGCGGTCCTTCCACTCCGGCTCCATCACGTGTGCATGGTCGCTGACATACCCGATTGGGCTAGGAAGAGGCACACGTTCTTTGGGCCGATCATACAACGAGGCTTGGGCATCAACCGCCGACAGTACGAGCAGCAGGCTCAGCCAACCTATCCCGATCCAGCGCTGATTCAGTCGATCTGCGATCACGTGATCCGTGCTTCTGCGGTCGTGACAAGCCGAGTCAGGCTCCCGAGATATCGATGCATGAGCCGCGGAATCTCTTTCTGTCCGGGAGAAATCTGCCCTCGCTTAAGTAAAAGCGCATCGCGAAGGCCGGTGAGATCAACCTGAAGATGAGATTCGAGGTCCTGCAACAGTGGCTCCCCGTGCGAAAGTACAGGACGCTTCAGCAATCGCTGGAGACCGCGCAGTACCGGCAGGAGTCCGGTAATAGAAAGCGACAAGAGGATGGTCATCGCTTCTTCGGTACTTCGTCCTTCCACCAGACGCTGGCGAAGACGGAGAAGATTTCCTCGTAAGCCCTGCAACACTTCAACGGCCAAGTAGCGAGAGTCGATTTTTAGGCCAACGAAGGGATCTTGCCCCCACAGCAGTCGATGGCATTCGTGGATGTCTTGGTATTCGAGCGGAAAGGCGAATGAAGCGGCTTGTAGGTCGTCGACTGTGAGAAAGAGAGGGACGACGACCTGCTCCTTGCTCCAGCGCTTGTGAAGACTGTCATACTTTTTCAGTACCGAGAGGTCATAGGACGACAGCACCAACAGCAGATTAAGATTGGAGCGGCCCGGCAAGAATTCTCCTCGCACGGCACTGCCGTATAGCAGAATTCCTCCCAACTCACCTCCATAGGCTTTCTCCACATCCTTCACATAGGCCTTGAGGAGTGTGTGTGTCTCCTCCGGCAAGCCGTCGATCGTCCAGCCTATCGGAGACATGATGTTATCGAACGCCTTCCGCTGACATGTCACGAGCCCAAGGATCCGGCACCAATCCCGCTGCCATCAGGCGATCCATCATGCCAAATGGAGGTTCCTTGCGGAGTCCAGCTGTTGTCGACAAGACACGATAACGGAGTCGTGCATTGCGGTCCAATGTACTGAAAACGCGGTCTCGGAGAAAGCCAATGATCGGATTCGCTGTATTCCAGAACAGCACCTGTTCATCAGCCAACTTCTGCAACATGGTGACCTGAGGTCGGCGCGCGGTTTCGTAGGTCCTCAGCTTTTCAGCAGAGTACTCATTCGTCGCCAGACACTCAGGCAGAAGGTCAGCCAGTGTCATGGCATCCACCATCGCCTGCATACGGCCTTGAGAGGCATGCGGGTTCATCGCATGCGCCGCATCCCCGAGCAGCACCGCTCCGTCGGCCACCCACGTCGGCGTGCGGACACGCCCGGTCGGCATAAAGGCGGTTTGCTTCCAATCAGTCAACGTTCGAAATATCAGCTTACTGGACGGATCAATCGCGATCCAGGCTTCTTGTAGCGCCGCGATGCCTCGTTCTTTCACGCTCTCATATGAACCAGCCTTGATCATGTAGAACGCATACACCTTATCCCCAGCGGCGGGAAACATACCAAGGATCGTTCGCTTGCCGACAAAGTACTTCGCCTCTCCCAGAGGAATCGCCGCATCCAACAGGGCGATCAAATATCCTTGCGGATATAGATGAAGATCGGCCGGAATCTGCAAGGCCTCTCGAACTTTTGAAAATGCTCCATCGGCCCCGACGACCACCTTGGCCTTCACCGTCACGTGGTCTTCTCCTTGCTTGGCCGTCAGCCCCACAACTCGACCGTTCTCTCGAAGCAAACCCGTGAAGGCTGATCGATAGCGCAACGAGACGGAGGATTCGCCCTCGATCGCACTCAGAATCGCATGGTGCGCCACATTCGGCAGTGTGACCACGGCTTGATTGTACGGGGGAGGCAGTTCGCCATAGTCCACCGTGCACAGCCGCTCGCCGCCAACACGGCAAAAATGAAACTTATGCACCGTACGGGTAGACTTGACCGGCAACTGACTTAGAAGCCCCAACCGATCAAGTACTTGCTGTCCGTTCGGCTGCAGGATCTCTCCGCGCAGTCCCTGCGGTGGTCCCGGTGCCTGCTCGAAGACGATCGTGTTGATCCCCTTCTGGGCCAGTGCAAGGGCCAGCACAGCCCCGCCTCCACCGGCCCCAACGACGGCAATGTCGGTTTCTTCGACCATTATTCCTCAGCTATTCTCACCCATGGAGATGCATGACCACCTTACCCTCAACATTCCTCCTATTTCCACTCCTGGAATCGCTCGTGATCTTTCCAGAGCGAAAGAAACTTTTCCCGTGCTTTGACCGTAATCGCATGGTCCCTGATGATATCCAACCGCTCATCATTGTAGCGATTTCCACTGGTCGTCTGATTCATGGACCCCGTGGTATTGATCTCGTCGTCGATCACCGCCTGTTTCAAATGCATGAGGCCGTCATGTTGATTAATCTTGATCGGAATCCCTGCTTCGCGCAACGCCGAGAGCGCTGTTCGTTGCTTCGGATCGTTGAGACGTTCCCGATCGGTGAGGAGACGAACATCTACACCACGCCTTTTCGCCTCAACCAGCGCTTTCACCGTGAGCGGCGACGTGACGCCATACACGGCCACAAAAATGTATCGTTCGGCACGGTCATAGATCCGTACGAGGTGTTCGAGCGGCCTATCCTCCGGGCCATACCAGACTTCGATCGATGCGGCTGAGGCCGCCCAGCTTGGTCCAAGCAGAACTGCGGCAAGCAGCCAGAGGATGCCTCCTCGGCAGCACCGCATGGATGAGTGGAACGGTGAAGGCCGGATCATTCCAGTTCGAAGAGGTCGCGGAATTGGTCGTCTGACGACTCCCAGGCCTGCGGAGCATGCACCTGAAGCCACTGTCGGAGAAACTGTTTCTGCTCCCGTGTGAGTAGTTGCTTGATCTGATGAGTCCGCCCTTGAAGCGGCTGAAGGAGACTGACGCGCTTCTTCACATCCAACATCGCGGTGCGGACATACAGACTCGTAAAGATCGACGGCTTCTCTTCCGTCCCTTCGCCCTGTACCCACACCGAGAGAAACTTGTCCAGAACCAGACCTGCACTGTCCAGTGCCGGCTCAGTATCATGGAAGAGCTCATTTTCGGACTCGGTGAGCGGAGTCGATTCAGCCGCGCGAAAGAGGAAGTTCTTTTTCCACATAACTTGCAGGCGGCATAGTGGCGACGAGTCGGATCAAAGTCAAGCAACCCCCTTCCGAGAATCTCTCCCCTTCTCACCAAATAAAGTTGAACATGAATCCTATTCAGCATTCGTGTCTCTCAAGGTGGATGACGTAGCCTTGACAAGCAGCGCATGCCTTTGCTAGCTTCAAAATTCTTTAATCTCTAAGCCAACTTGGGAGAATCCGTGCAGGTCAAGATCAATGGAAAGCCTGAGGAGGTCCAGAACGGAACCGTCCTCGATTTGCTCAAGACAAAAAACATCGAGCCGCAGATGGTCGCCGTCGAGGTCAACGACAAGGTGTTGGATCGTGACCACCTTGCCACGACCCACCTCAACGAAGGAGATCACGTGGAGTTCCTCTTTTATATGGGAGGGGGTCGGTGAGCACCACGTTGCATAAAGACATTACCGAGCTGATCGGCAAGACCCCGCTTGTCCGGTTGAACCGCCTGTCAAAGTCCGGTTCTGCGACGATTTACGGGAAGGTTGAGTTTTTTAACCCCGGCGGCAGTGTCAAGGATCGAATCTGCCTCAACATGATCAATGAGGCGGAACGTCAAGGAACACTCAAGCCTGGCGGAACCATCGTTGAGCCGACCAGCGGAAACACAGGTATCGGACTGGCCTTGGTCGCAGCCGTGCGTGGGTACAAGCTGATCCTCGTGATGCCGGAAAGCATGAGCATGGAACGGGCCAGCTTGCTATCGTCGTATGGCGCACAACTCGTGCTAACCCCGGCGTGGGAAGGTATGAAGGGGTCCATTAAGGAGGCGGAAAGTATCTTGGCTCAAAATCCGTCGTACTTTATGCCTGATCAATTCTCGAACCCGGCCAACCCTGCGATGCATAAGATGACGACGGCACTGGAAATCTGGGACGCACTCGACGGAAGAATCGATGCTTTTGTGGCTGCCGTCGGAACTGGTGGCACCATCACAGGATGTGGTGAAGTCTTTAAGGAACGAAATCCGCAGGTACAAGTCATCGCCGTCGAACCGGCAGGCTCGCCCGTGTTGTCCGGAGGAGACCCTGGCCCCCATAAGATTCAAGGGATCGGGGCAGGCTTTATTCCTAAGGTGCTCAACAGAAAAATTCTCGACCGCGTCATCACCGTGACGGACGACGAGGCCTATCAGACCGCAAAACAGCTCTCGAAGAAGGAAGGTCTGCTGGTCGGGATTTCAGCCGGCGCGAATGTGTTCGCAGCCCAAAAAATCGCTGATGAACTGGGCCCCGGCAAGAATGTCGTGACCATTCTCTGTGACACCGGCGAGCGCTATATCAGTATTGAGAAATATTTCAATATATGAGCCGACAGCAGCCAGCTTTCAGCTGTCAGCTCTGAGCTGATGGCTGAAAGCCAATGGCTGGTATCTGGAAAAATGGAATTTACCGAAGAACAGATCAACCGCTACAGCCGACATATCCTCTTGCCTGAGGTCGGCGGCAAGGGCCAGAAGAAGATCGCCAAGTCCAGGATTCTGCTCGTCGGTGCCGGTGGTCTTGGCTCCCCTGCCGCATTGTATCTGGCCGCGGCAGGAGTCGGCACGATTGGGCTGATCGACAGCGATGTGGTGGATCTCACCAATCTGCAGCGCCAAGTTCTTCACCATACTCCCGACGTGGGTCGCCCCAAGGTCCTCTCCGGCAAAGAAAAGATCCAGGCGTTGAACCCCGACGTCTCGGTCTCGATGTACGAGGAACGGCTCACGGCCGGCAATGCGCTCAAGATCTTTGGCGACTATGATGTCGTGATCGATGGAGTCGATAATTTCCCGGCCAAGTTCCTCATCAACGATGCCTGTTTCTTTGCCGGCAAGCCGCTGGTCCACGGCGGCATTCTGCGATTCGAGGGACGTGTCACGACCATCATCCCGAAGAAATCGGCGTGCTATCGTTGCGTGTTCAAGGCCCCGCCTCCACCTGGGTTGGTGGCCTCCTGCCAGGAGGCCGGAGTGATCGGGGTCTTGGCCGGCATTATCGGGACAATTCAAGCCACAGAAGCATTGAAGCTTGTCCTCGGAATCGGACGGCCACTGACCGACCGCCTGCTCGACTTCGATGCGCGCAAAACCCAATTTCGAGAAATCAAAGTCCGCCGGAACCAAAATTGTGCCCTCTGCGGGGAACATCCGACGATTACCGAGCTGTTCGACGATGGGGATCCCTATGCTGGATGCGCCATGCGTCCATCTGCATAGAGTTTGATAAGGTGGTGCGACGATGAGCAAAATGAAAGCGCTGGTGTGCCGTGAGTGCGGTAAAGAATATCCAACGAAGGCCATCCACGTTTGCGAAATGTGCTTCGGTCCCCTTGAGGTGAAGTACAACTACGAGGAGATCAAGAAGACGATTTCGCGCAAGAAGATCGAGGATGGGCCACATAGCATGTGGCGCTATCTCGACCTGCTGCCGGTCGAAGGAACGAACTTCGTCGGACCGCATGCCGGGTTCACCCCGCTCGTACGGGCGAAAAACCTTGGCGCGTATCTTGGTCTCGACGAGCTCTACATCAAGAACGATACGGTGAATCACCCCACCCTATCCTTCAAAGATCGCGTCGTCGCCGTGGCCCTCACGCGCGCGCGCGAACTCGGTTTCGAAACGGTGGCCTGCGCGTCGACCGGCAACTTGGCGAACTCCGTCGCCGCGCACGCGGCATCCGCCAATCTCCACTGTTACGTCTTCATCCCCGGCGACCTTGAGGCTGCGAAAGTGCTTGGCAACCTGATCTATAAGCCCCACGTGGTTGAGATTGAAGGTAATTACGACGATGTCAACCGGCTCTGCAGCGAGATTGCGGGCGAACATGGCTGGGCGTTCGTGAACATCAACATTCGCCCCTACTATGCCGAAGGCTCCAAAACCCTTGCCTTTGAGACCGTGGAACAACTGGGATGGAAAACACCGGATCAAGTCGTCATTCCCATGGCGTCGGGCTCGCTCCTGACCAAGATTTGGAAGGGTCTGCATGAGATGAAGGCTTTGGGCCTGATCGACAACGTTCGTACAAAGGTCAACGGCGCCCAAGCGGAAGGCTGCTCACCGATCTCGACCGCATTCAAGGCGGGACGAGACTTCTTCAAGCCAGTGAAACCACAGACGATTGCCAAGTCCCTTGCCATCGGCAACCCCGCCGATGGGTACTATGCGCTTAAGGCGACTGCTGAGAGTCACGGATCGATGGATATGGTGACGGATGAAGAAGTGGTAGAGGGCATCCAACTACTGGCCCAAACCGAGGGCATCTTCGCGGAAACAGCCGGCGGCGTCACGATCGGCGTGCTTAAGAAGCTCGTCAAGCAAGGGATCATCAAGAAAAACGAGGTGACGGTCGCTTACATTACGGGGAATGGGTTAAAGACGCAGGAAGCGGTGATCGATGCCGTTGGTCGGCCGACCCGCATTCAACCCAGTCTCGTCGCCTTCGAGAAAAACTTCAAACTCGGTAAAAATGGTGGTGGTGATTCATGATTAAAGTCCGTATTCCAACTCCGCTGAGACCGTTGACCAAGAACCAGGGAGAAGTCGACGTCGCAGCCGGTTCAATCACCGATCTGGTCAACACGCTTGAGGCCTCCTATCCCGGCATTAAGTCCCGCCTCTGCGACGACAGCGGAGAACTGCGCCGGTTCGTCAACATCTACGTCAACGAGGAAGACATTCGTTTTCTCAAGGGCAAAGATACCGCCTTGAAAACCGGCGACGAAGTCTCGATCGTACCGGCGATCGCGGGAGGGTAATCATGGCTCATTTGCGATTTCATATTCGCTTTCCTGAAGAGGGGATTCGGCAGCCGATCATCTATCAGATTGGCCGCGAGTATAATGTCGTCACCGACGTCAGACGAGCCGATGTGCGCGACACGACGGGCTGGGCGGACGTCGAATTTTCAGGTGACGTAGCGGAAATCGAGCGCGCACTTGAAGGCCTGCGCAAAAAAGGCTGCAACGTCGATCCCATTGAATTGAATGTAGTGGAATGAATGAACAGCGCTCAGCATTCAGCTGTCAGCCCACAGGTTCTGAGTCCAATCCGAAGCTGAAAGCTGATGGCTAAGAGCTGATAGCTGAGGCAAGTTATGGAACTCACTGAACCAGAAATTCAACGCTACAGCCGACACATTATTCTTCAGGATGTGGGTGGCAAGGGCCAACTGAAGCTCAAACGGGCGAAGGTCTTGTTGATTGGGGCAGGTGGCCTCGGATCTCCAGCCGGGCTCTATCTCGCTGCCGCCGGTATCGGGACAATCGGCTTGGTCGATGGGGATGTCGTCGATCTTTCGAATCTTCAACGGCAGATCATGCACACGACTGCCACGATTGGAAAACCAAAAGTCGAGTCCGGCAAGCAAACGCTCTCGGCCATCAATCCAGAGATTACCATCAACGCGTATCACCAATTGGTTGATGCCGACAATATCATCCCGCTTATCTCGCAATACGATATCGTGCTTGATGGCTCGGATAATTTTACGACACGCTTCTTGGTGAACGACGCCTGTTTCTTTGCCAAGAAAACGCTGATCTCTGCCAGCATGTTTCGGTTTGAAGGGCAACTGACGACCATCAAGCCGCACCAAGGCTATCCCTGCTACCGATGCCTCTATCCCGAGCCCCCACCGACTGGGCTGGTCCCCAATTGCCAGGAGGCCGGTGTGCTTGGCGTTTTGGCCGGTACGATGGGAGTTCTCCAGGCCTCGGAAGCGATCAAAGAAATTCTCGGCATCGGAGAAACCATCGCCGACAAGTTATTGATCTACGATGCGCTCGATATGAAGTTCAGAAAAGTCGGCAGGCCCAAAGACCCAGCTTGCCCTCTCTGCGGACCTAACCCGAAGATCAAAGATCTGAGTCTAGACTACACCGTCACCTGCACGATTTAACGTGGCCGACCTCATCATCCCCCGACAGATTCTCGACGACATCATCACCCATGCGAAGGAACTGACTCCTTACGAATGTTGTGGGCTGCTGGCTGGAACCAATGGAGTGGTCAGCCATCTGTATCGCACCAAGAACATCGTCGCGATGGAGGGGGCACAAAACCTGTCGTCTTTCGACTCGGCAAAAGCCGCGCATCTCGAACGCCTCTCTTCGGCTGAACGAGCGGAAATTGCGTTTGTCATGGACATGCAGGACTTCTCATCCGCCAAGAAGGATATGCGCAACAACGGACTTGATCTTCAAGTCGTCTATCACTCGCACCCCCACGATCCCGCGCGTCCGTCTGTGACCGACATCAAAATCGCTACCGACTATGAAGAGATCTGGCCCAAGATCAACTTGCCCATCCCTGCCTACCTCCTCGTCTCCCTCATGAATTCTGAACCGGAGGTGAAGACCTATTGGATCAAATCCGGTAGCGTGACTCCAGCCGACGTCCTGATTCGCTGATCTTAATTTTTCCGGTTCACATCAGCCCCGAAATATACTAATGTTCCCCCGTAGCTTGAATCAGGAGCATGACACATGCCTTCTCGACGACGATTATTCAGCTATTGCCTCATTCTCGCGCTGTCCGTATCCACTTTGATACCAAAGCTGGTCTTTGCCGAAGATCGCAGCTTTTACAGCCCGGTGATTCATATCGACAAGGAGCAGAATCAGATCCTGATCTCGACAAGTGCCAGCGTGTTCTATATTGAAGTACCAGATGCGGCGAAGCCCCATATCGAGAAACTTCCGATTTCCGGTCTCGTAGATTTTGTGGTGGAAATGAGAGGAGAGGATAAACGCCCGCTGATCAAAACCTGGAAGGTTAAATCCGGAGAATCGACCTGCATGCATTTCAATGGGAAGGAGTGCAAATAAGCACGAGATGAACAGCTCTAGCAGTCTGCTGAAAAACTCGGTTTCTGCTTCGCGCACCGTTGCACGATGACAGAAAGCACTGGGACACTCTCCACCCCAGAATGCTCAAAAAGGCCGTCCAGCAAGGTTGCAGCGAGCGAATGGGCGAGGCATACGTTTCGGTACGTTGAGCCTCTGAGTCATGCGAGAACGCCGCTGGAGGACTTTTTCAGCATTCTGCTAGCTCCTCGCTTCAACCTGTTTAAACCTGCCAGGACACTCGCTAGCCGATACGTTGACACTAGAGAGCGCAGCAACCTGCTGGCAGACAAAGCGGCAGAATACTATTCCCCACTGCCGGCCATGTCGTCGATGAGGGGGCGGTTGATGTCGGTGCAGCCGACGCAGATTGTATCGAAGAGTGCTTCGGAATCCGCGACGAAGTTTTTCTCGTCAGGAAGCTTTTCATTCATGACCTGGGTATAACAGGTCTCGCACAGCATCATCAGCCCTCGCGAAACTCCTACTGTTTTTCTCCCGGTACTTCCAGCCATTCGTTCTACACCGATCCTTTCTGAAGGGCTACGAAGAAATCTTCGGCTTCGAGATCAATTCCGCAGTGCTGGCATTCATATGGGCGATCTGGCTCTGGGACATTCAATGGAGTTCGATCAATGCGCCCACGGCAGACGTGGTAGAACCGCCCTCGCGCATGTTCATCATCCAGCGGATCGCTCTCGTATACCAGCACCATTGATCAGCCATGTCCCCTTGTTTGCTCCACGCGAGTATACCGAGCTCCTCTTCGGACCCGCAACTACTGAAGGCGACCGGTGCTGAGGTTGCAAGCGACCACTGTCTCAGGCCCTACACCTGAAATTGAGCCTCATAGAGACCAGCGTAGACTCCTCCTCGGCGCACCAGCTCATCATGGCGGCCATCCTCCACGAGTCGACCGTTATCGAGTACGATAATTCGGTCAACATCGTGAAGTGTGGATAATCGGTGGGCAATAATGAACGTGGTTCGCCCTGTCGTCAGCTCGTTCAACGCTTCGCGGATCTTCACCTCGGTCTCCGTATCAATATTGGATGTGGCCTCGTCAAAAATGACGATGGGGGGATCTTTTAACAACACCCGCGCAATCGAGACCCGCTGTTTTTGTCCAACCGACAACTTGACACCCCGCTCACCAATCCAGGTGTCATACCCTTCGGGTAACGCCGCGATGAACTCATGCGCCCGTGCGGCGCGCGCCGCCGATTCGAGCCGATTCTGATCGGCATTCAAATCGCCGTACAGCAGATTATCTTTCACCGTCCCGTTGAACAAGAACGGCTCCTGTTGTACAAACCCAATCTGCTGCCGCAGATACGCAATCGGCAGATCACGGATATCCTTCCCATCGATAACGATCGCCCCGTCTGTAACGTCGTAAAACCGCATCAATAGCTTCAGGAGGGTACTCTTCCCCGCCCCACTCATCCCAACCAGCGCCACACGCTCCCCTGCCGGCACAGCCACTGAAACCCCTCTCAGTACCGGCACGTCAGGTCGATAGTGGAACTGGACCTGGTCGAATCGAACGGCTCCATGAGCCCGATGGACAGGAGCCGCTACATGAGGTCGATCGGCGACGTCCGGAATCGTATCCAGCACCTCAAAGACCCGCTCGCTCGCCGCCAACGCATGCTGCAACATATGATTGACCGAATGAATCTGATTGATGGGGACGTAGAACATCGCCAGGTAGGAGAGGAACAAGACCAGCTCGCCCAGGGTGAGATGCCCCTCCATAACCTCTCCCGCACCGTACCAGAGGATCAAGACGGTTCCGAGAGCAGCCACCAGAATCATTCCTGGCGAATAGATCGACCACAAGACCATCGCCTGGAGATTCTTGTCACTATACGCCTGGCTCAGCCGGTCGAAACGTGCTTGTTCGTGCCCCTGACGGCCAAACCCCATGGTCTCCCTGATCCCGGACAAAGCATCTTGTAGGTAGCCGTTCAGTTCAGCGGCGCTCTGGCGGGTCTCCCGATAATACCCATGAACCCTCGACGTAAACCAACTTGCAGACAAGGCCAGCAATGGGATCGGCAACAGCGAGAGCACCGCCAGCTTCCAATTGAGCATGAACAAGAGTCCTGTGATTCCAAGAAGAGTCAGCGACGCCGTCAGCATTCCTTCAAGTCCATCAATGAAGATGCGCTCGACATGCTCCGTGTCGTTGGTCACCCGGGACATGATCTCCCCCGTCGAGCGATTCTCAAAATAGGTGATGGACAGATGTTGAAGGGCGGAGAAAATATGCCGACGAAGATCGTGAACCACCGTCTGCTCAAGCTGATTATTCAGCCGGATTCTGAGTGAGGCAAACACGTTCTTGAGCACATGGGCGCCCACCAGCAGACCAATCACCCATGGCAGCAACGACGTCTGCTTCGCCTGAATTACATCGTCGATGATGATCTTGATGACCCAGGGAGGCACCAGCTCCATCGCCGTCGCACAGGCGGCGCAGACGAGTGTTGTGATCGCGAGGGCGCGGTGAGGCCGAAGATACAGCAGGACACGAAGAAGGGACTTCACGAGCGGTTCAACAAGAGAGGCATCAAATTACATTCGTGGGTTCTTTTTGCCAATACTGCGAAAATTCGTTCAGCTGAGTGAGGGTGGACATATCGGTCATGCGATCCAGAAAGACTTTACCGATCAAGTGATCGAGTTCGTGCTGAATACAGACCGCGTACAAATCCGTCGCCTCGAAATCCAGAGCTTTGCCCTTCCGGTCAAGCCCCTTGACCCGCACCAGTGAGGGTCGGAGCACCTTGCCCCGCAATCCATCAACACTCAGACAGCCTTCCCAGTTTTCCACTTGTTCAGGCCCGTAATACACAATCGAGGGGTTGATGAGGACCGTTTCTGGAAATCCACCCTCACCTTTGCAGCCCATCACAACCAGTTGAATCGAACGTGACACTTGTGGCGCAGCCAACCCGATACCCGGTTCGTCGTACATCGCTTCAAACATGTCGTCGATCAACCGCTGAATCTCGGACGATTTAATCTCTCGAGGATCGATCGGCGCAGCAACTTTGCGAAGAATAGGGTTGCCTAATTTGGCAATCTTGAGCATCGCTCCGCTCTTGAGCTTCATGTCCTTACATTCGTAGCATAGGAATCTCTCGGCCCGCAACCTCTCGGCTGGTTGCTAGGAACTCCGTTTTGACCGGCGCGGTTCGGGAATCTCAAAGACGTCTTTATTGGAGTCCCACCACTCGGTCCATTCACTCGACCATGCGGCGCGATCCTGCTTGGTCGAGGTGTCCCAATCATGAAACTCGGTCTCATGGCGAGTCAGAATCCAGAGTGATTGCAATGCCGACAGTGCCACGAAACGCTCGTCGTCGCTCACCATCGGAATCAAGATAGAGATCACGGCCTTCTGCCGGACATACCGCGCTTCGAACGCCGCAGCTTTTCTGACGGATGGATTGGAGTCCTTTGCCATGACGTCAATCGCCTCAGACGCTTTCGTCGAATCCAGACGAACGGCAACGCGCAGAGCATGTTCCCGTACCCGAGGAATTTCGCCGGACTCCTTTGCCGTGGAGATCAGGGCGGGGACCCCAGCGACTCCCTTCATCATCAGCAAGGTTTCAATCGCGTTGTACCGAATCCGCGGGCTCGACATGGTCAATGCCTGAACGAGGACGGGAACGGCCGGCTCTCCCAAATGCACGAATTCTCCCATGGCCCAGAATTCCTGTTTCCCTTCCAGCAACGGCAGCAAGGCTTCCGCGCGCTTGACCTCTTCAGGGCCAAGCGGATCCTTATTGGGGGGAATCGAGACATCCGGCACATCTTGATTCTTCGGTGGCGCTTCATAGGGAATTTGGATCGGCCATATCCGCACGGGCTGATCGGAGACAGCATAGAGCGTCTGCACTTGCACGAGGCTGGCAAGAATACCCGCGGCTATGCATGTAGAGGTCATCGCTACGCGTGTGCTTCTGTTCTTGCAGATCATCAGTGACACATGTGGGAAGGGAAAATTGACACGGGTTCGTTTCCGCTGACGCGATGGGCCCACACGACCCAACGGTCGCCGGCCTTAGTCCACTCCTGAATTGGCTTCCCGGAGATGCTTTCTTACTCGAACCTTCTCATGATGTTTCCGAAGCAGCTGCAGACGAACCACATCCTGGTTCTCTGCGACAATCCGAACCAACCGATCCATATCTTCGGCATGGTCTCGAACCAGTTCGGACAGCTTTTGAATCTGCTCCTCGAGCTTTTCCAGGCGCCTGGCCATGTTGCGTGCTGGATCTGAAGATCTCACTGTCAGCTTCGTCACACGCCTGGAATCGACTCGTGGGAGAGCCGCGACAACAACGTCTCGCTTCATGCTCACTCCTTTGTTCATCGTCAACCGATCCCGAGCTGCTCACTCCGGTGTTCTGGTAGCTAGTATTATCCGCATGGAACGGGAAGTCAACGATTCCACTTCCTTTCTATTTCATGGAGGTCCTGCTAGAATCCAGCCGATGAAGAATATTTTCACAATGGTATTGGCTGGCGGTAAAGGGGAGCGACTGTTCCCGCTGACGGACCAACGTGCAAAGCCGGCGGTTCCCTTCGGCGGGAAGTATCGCATTATCGATTTTACCCTCAGCAATTGTCTGAATTCCGGGCTTCGCAAGATCGCGGTTCTCATCCAATACAAATCACACTCGCTTGATCGCCATATCCGGGTCGGCTGGAATATTCTCAACGCGGAACTTGGTGAATATATCGCCTCGATCCCTCCTCAACAGCGCATCAGCGAAGACTGGTACCGTGGCACCGCCGATGCCGTGTATCAGAATATGTTCTTGATCGACGGGGAAAACCCGGAGTTCCTGCTGATCCTCGCCGGCGATCACGTCTACAAGATGAACTATGCAGAGATGTACCACTGGCTTATCGCCAAGAGCGCAGATGCGGTCGTCGGGGCCATCGACATACCCGTCCAGGAAGCGACTCGCTTCGGCGTCATCGCAGTCGACAAGGACTACCGGATTACTCGCTTCGATGAAAAGCCGGCGCATCCCATTCCACTCCCCAACGATTCCGCCCATGCCTTCGCGTCGATGGGCATCTACCTGTTCCGAACCAAGGCCATCCGCGAACACCTGATTGCGGACGCTCGGGAAGGCAGCGCGCACGACTTCGGGAAAAACATTATTCCCCGAATGATTGAACAAGGGCGAGTGTATGCCTTCAAATTTCAAGATGCCAACAACAAAGCCGTCAAGTACTGGCGCGACATTGGAACGCTCGACGCATACTGGGAAGCGAACATGGATTTGGTCGCCGTCGATCCTCAATTCAATCTGTACGACCCAGCCTGGCCGATCCGAACCTATCAGGGGCAGTTTCCACCGGCCAAGTTCGTCTTCGCGCAGGATTTTCAGGGAGGCCGGATGGGGGTCGCGCTTGATTCGATCGTCTGCGGCGGCTGCATCGTGTCGGGGGGACGGGTCCAAAATTCGATTGTGTCCCCGAACGTCCGCGTACAAGACCACGCAGATGTCAGGGAATCCATTCTCATGGAGAACGTGACGATCGGCGCGCAGAGCCGCATCAGACGTGCCATCATCGACAAGGATGTGACGATCCCGCCACATACGGAAATCGGGTACGATCGAGAGGCCGACGCGCAACGATTTACGGTGACCGAATCAGGCCTCGTGGTCATCTCAAAAGGAATGAAGCTGCATGCCGCCGTCGATCCATCCGGTTGATCTCATCGCGGCGCTTCGCCAACGACATCTCACGCCAGCTATTGTGTTTCTCACCTCACGGCGAGCCTGTGACGAAGCGATGGAAGCATTCGATCACGCCGATCTCGTGCTTCCTCCGGTGCGACAAGAGGCGATCGGGACGGCGCTCGAACGGGTCATCGCGCAGTATCCGAGCATTACCGAGCATCCCCTCATTCCCATCGTGCAACGAATCGGCGTCGCCGCCCACCATGCTGGACATCTGCCTTCATGGAAAATTGCGATCGAAGAGCTGATGCGACAAGGCCATCTCGATGCGGTCTTCGCCACGACGACCCTGGCGGCGGGTGTCGATTTTCCAGCCCGCACGGTCGTGATCACTCAATCCAGCATCCGCAAATCCCGCGACTTCACCGACCTAACCATCGGCGAAGTCCAGCAGGTCGCCGGTCGAGCCGGCCGCCGCGGGAAAGATCATGTCGGATTTGCAGTCATCACCCCATCTCCGTATATCGATCTGGCGGTTCTGACCAAAGGGTTGACCGGGCAACCGGAAGCCATCGATAGCCAGTTTACAATCAGTTACCCGATGGTCTTGAATCTCTTAAAAGCCCATCCCCATGAGCAGATCCAAGGAATCTTGGCCAAGAGTTTCGCGCAATTCCAACTCAACCAGCGCGCTGAACTCCTCGAGCACAAACTCGATGCTCTCCATGTACAAATGGAACCGTTCGGCCCTCGCGTCTGTACGGACTGGATCACCCAATGGCAAACCTTCGACCATGCGCGAAGGCACCGCCACACCCGGCATCAGACGCACCGGTCAGAATCGCCTGAAATTTCAGCTCGGTTGCCGTTCCTAAGCCCTGGGCGTGTGGTAGGGCTCAGCAGAGGCCGCGGGATTGTGCTCCGGCAATACCGGAGTAAAGGCCAAAAGACTTCCATGCTCACCATCTTACGACCAGACGGCGCCGTCACTGAATGTCCGGTCACGAGCGTAAAAGAAGTCTACGACCGCACATGCGACTTCGTGGAGACGCCGACCTATCCGTGGTGTTCCACCGACACGTTCGATCGACTCAGTCATCAATTAGAAGAACTCCCGTCGCGTTTGCCCGTGCTTCCTATCCTGACCTCCACCAGTCACGAGCCACTGCCCGATGCCATCGTCCAATCGATGGGAGACTTCCCCTGCCCCACATGCCCTTCGCGACCAGCCTGCCAGAAAGACTTCATAACCGCGTCGCGACTTCGCCAGGAACAACAGCGTCATGCGAAATCCATACAAGCACTGCGGGCCAGTTTGTGGCATCGCTTTCAAGAGCGTGTGAACGTACTGCAGAAATTCGGGTATCTCACGCTGGCGACACAATTGACGATCGAAGGCGAATGGGCACGGCTGATCCGGATCGACCATTCGCTGCTCATTACCGAACTGATCCGCGCGGAAGCCTTTACGGGAGGAGACCTCTCTCTCCTCGCCGGCATCTTGGCCAGTCTGGCCCACGATGACGACCGTCCCGGCGCGTTTCCGCGTATCAGTGCAGGGCTGAGCTCCCTGCTCGGGCAGGTTCGCAAGTTGGCGGAGAGTTTATCTCCCTATGAGGATCCGCCCCTCCTACGCGCCGATGTGGCAGCTTTGGTTGAGCGCTGGGTCGCCGACCCCACCCTCACGTGGATTGGGCTCTGTCGGCTGACCACGATGGCAGAAGGCGATATCTACCGACTCCTAGCCAGAACCTTGGAGTTTCTGTCACAAGTGCAGGCATTAAAGTCTATGCATCCCAGCCTCGCTGAATCCGCTTCGCGCGCGATCACCTTGATCCGACGTGGAGTATTGGAGGAATTACCATGAACAGTGTAGGACTGAGGGCCGAGGCTTCAGGACTGAGCTATCCTGTGACGCAGTCCTCAGCACTCAGTCCTCAGCACTTCAAAGCATGACCACCGAGGAACTGGAACAACTGCTTGCCCAACAACCTGTCGCGTTGTTGCATCGCCTGGCGCGCGGACGCGTCCATCGGCAGTTTCGTGCCGGCAAGAGACGGTTGATCGAGCTACTACTACAACACTCGGGCCATAACCGTGCCGGGCTTGAATCCGATCTACAGACCTTGATCGGAGAAAGGCACGCTCCATCAGAATCCGGATCCCCCCACATCCATCGTCCTCCAGCGATCGCTCATAAGAAAGCATCGCCACATAGAGCAGAACCGGAATCTACTGAAACCGCCGTTTCCCTCTCAGCTTGGCTGGAAGGAATCGGCGTGCCTGCTCCCCAGCCGTTTATACCGGACCCTTGGCAAACCGAAGCCTTGTCCGCCGTGAGTGAGACCGACGTGGTGATCAGTGTCCCAACTGGAAGCGGCAAAACCTACGTGGCCGTGGAGGCAGCCCGTCGAGCCATGGAAGACAATCGCACCGTGATCTACACATCGCCGCTCAAGGCATTATCCAACACCAAGTACACTGAGTTTTCGAAGACCTTTGGACCGGACAAAGTGGGTATTCTGACCGGTGATCGCCAGGAAAATGGGCAAGCCCCGTTACTCATCATGACCACCGAGATTCTCCGAAACCTGCTCTATGATGCGGCCAGCGGGGAAATCGATATCCGACTAGACACATTAGGACTTGTGATTCTCGATGAGTCTCAATACATTGCTGATCCCGAACGGGGTGTCGTGTGGGAAGAGACCATCATCTTTTGTCCTTCGCAAGCCAAACTGCTGTTGCTCTCCGCCTCGATCGGCAACCCCCAAGATATCGCCGATTGGTTGACTTCCATCCGTTCCACTGCCTGCCGGCTCGTACGCCACAGCAAGCGCACCGTGCCTCTCAGAGCCGGGTATCTGCATCCAAACGGCAAATTGACGCCCCTATTTAGAACGGTTGGAATCCCCTACGGACACCCCAACCAGCTCCATCCGGAAGCTAAGCGCCTCTTCCTAGAATATGAAGACGAAACCCTCCCGTCCGGACGGCAGAGACGATAAGTTGCTCCTGAGCTCACGCAGTTAAAATGACGCAATCAGCGCGACGGTTGCGCCGTGACGGAGGGTTTGAAATTCAGTGAGAGGAGCCGTCTCTGAACCGGTGCCAAGACCATGCACTTCCCATCGACCGTAGTACGTCCGGCTCCACATGACTCGATACCCTCCCACGAGTGCGAGATGACGAGTCAGCATGATTTTTATGGTCGGCTCGACGGTCGCACTTAATCCTACCCCCCACATCGAGAAGCTCGGATCCTGTTCTAAATCACTCCGTTGAAAATGGATATCCTCGTTGTAGACGATACTAGCCGGCGAGAAGAGCATCTTCACATTTGCGCTCACCCTGCGCACGATTCGATATTCGAGCTGTCCGCCGATCTGGAGGGGCGTTATCCAATGAGTCGTGTTCTTGACCGCTGGGAGAGTTGATGGATCGCACGTAAGAACAGACGAATCGCAGACGAAACCCTTGGCCTCGTACGTCGTTCTCCAATATTGAAAGCCGCCCAGCAGATCGAGATGACCGCGTTCATTTGGAAGCTCGGCTGCGCGATATCCGACGTTTCCATTGAAATACCATGTCCCTTTTCCGGTTACGTCACTGCTTGTACGCGAGAACAATCGTTGTCCAGCCAAGTAATCATCATCAATCAAATTCCCTCGATCAAAATCGACGGAAAACCCAAACTCTGCGTCTAAAAACAACCGCCGATCCAGATGCACTTTCGCTCCAAGACCGACCAGATGGGTATCGTTGTCCTTATACTTCAACTTGGATGTGGGGTCCCCCAAAACCGGATTGAGCCCAGATGCATCATGGCTCCATTGGGTTTCGCCGGCAGTGAACAACCATGACCTGAGAGACAGTTCCACTCGCGGCTGTACTTGAGCATCAGAATCTTGTCCCCAGCTGGGAGCGCCCAAAGTGAGAAAAATCAGCAATGCCCCTGCTGAGCACACCCAAGGTTGTGCTCGACGTATTACAATCATCGCCGTACCCCACCCCGCTGGATCACCACCGTATCGAAGCATCGTTCCGCCGTGTCCGGCATCGCTCGTCGGCAAGCAGCTCGAATATCGTCTTCTTGAAGACTCTTCTGGACAAACGCCGAGAACCAGACAAGCCACGTCCCAATCACGGCAAGCAGTATCAGAGTCACTCCAAGATAGGTCCAGACACTCGTCGCGGAGGTCTTTACGGTTGTGGCAGGTTCAAGAGATACGTCCTCTTGTGTCACGATCCGAACGGCCGGCATGCTCGATCTCCCACCTTTTTATATTTACATACGGAAACAAATTGTTGCCGCAACCATCTGATGAATCTTACGGGAGACGATACCGTATGGGTAGGGTTTTTTTAATTCATTACAGGCGAGGTGTACTGCGGAGACGTACCAGATCATTACAGGGCCGGGTATCGGAACACAACCACGAGTGGCCACCTTCTACGATCGGGGATCAAAGCCCGATTTGATTCCATTCGCAACACTCAACTCAGAGGGCTTAATTCCAGCGGCGCACTACAGACTGACAAACCCCACGTACACATTTGATACGCATGATACGTACAAGAACAATCGCTGAGCCCTTCGTGCCTGAAAAGCACTCAGAACCCCTCAGGAATTAACGAATAGGGCACAATTTCAGGCCAGGCATTTGTTTTGCCTTCGTGGTTTCAGCCATGCGCAAGCAATGTGCACCATGGCGTTAGGACGCCCAGCGCGAAGGAAATGTAAACCTACTGAGTGAGGCACTTCTCATGGAATACACCCACCAAACAACAGGGTCTCGTGGTAAGAACAGCTATTCAGCCACACAGTCGTTCTGGCTGATTCTTGCGGTCACTGGCTTCATTGGCATTGGGCCAGCTGCTGAATGCTTAGCCTTCACTGTGAGCCCGAAAGCACTGACGTTTAACGCTGCTCAAGATGGGAAGACCCCTCCCGACCAGACGTTATCCGTCTCCCGAAGTCGTACAAACCAGAGGACGGTCACGACTTCCGACAACGCTTCATGGTTGACCGTTTCGCCAGCAACGACCTCCATGACCACAACGGCTCAACTCACGGTGGCTGTCAATACAAGTGGGCTCGCAGCCGGCACCTACAACGCAACCATCACGATCAAGGTGGGAAAAGCAACGAAAACGGTTCCTGTGACAATGACCCTGTCGTCCCCACCATCGGCCGCGACGGCCACCCTCGCGTGGAACCCTGTCACCGACCCAACCTTGGACGGCTATAAGGTTTACGTAGGGACCACCTCAGGCCTCTATACAAGAATAATCACTGTCGGCAACCTCACATCCTATGCTGTTGACAGTTTGACGACTCGTACGACCTACTATTTCTCCGTCACCGCTTATAACAGTGCCGGCGAGAGCTCGCCCTCCAACGAAGTCAGTAAGAGCATCTATTGATCACCAGCAGGATGTTGAAAAAGTCCGACAGCTTTGTTCTTGCATCACTCAGAGGCTCAACATACGGAACAGAGAATGCCTCGCCTCTAAGACACTGGGCCCTCACCAACTCGCCCCCGTCCGCAAACGTGAGGCTCTTTATTCGTCGCCTCGCAGACCTCGCAGCGGCCCTGCTGGACAGCCTTTTTGAACATCCTGTGGGATGTTTGGGTGGCATCCGAGATCCTTCATCAGCGACTTTGGGTGAAATACTAAAATAATTTTGTAGCATGCTAGAGTGATATCCGCGAGTACACATCTACTTCGGGGTTGTAGCGCAATCTCGTCTCTACAGTAACAACTACCTCATCTTGTTGTTCATCATCTGGGTGAACAGGGATCCGTTGTTCCGATTTATTCAAGACCGCTCCACTCCCCAAAGACCCCTATAGTTTTCCGTTTCCTCAATTTCCTCATCTCTGTGAAACGCGCAAGAAGCCACCTGGAATGCCATTGGGTATTTCTTGTTCCGTCCCGAGCTTTTTGAAGGCTGGACCATTCACATTCTACACTTTCAAGTTTCGACTACGTAATCGACGCAATCCCAACGCATTTAAAAATCAACCTCTTCGATCACGTTTCTCTCGGCATCATTTTTGCTGAGCCTCTTCTCCTAGGAAGACGATACTTGTGGTGATTCTCTCTGCGTAGCACTGATCACCGCGGGGCGAAAATACCATCATAGCTCCATACCAATTCACCCTAGAGGAGTGTCTTCATGATGACGCTTGAGACTTTGGTTAGCTTGTTCTCCAGGAAATCCATTATCTCAACGGCCTATTCGGCCCTTTTGATTCTGCCATTGATAGCACTGGCTGGTTGCACAAACGATGGAGCAGGAGGCCCGACAATTTCGAGCCTTTCTACGCCCACGGACGCTACGGCAGGATTGGACTCAGATCAAGTCCCCCAATCCGAGGCAACAGATTCCGATGGAGAAGAAGACCCGGTCATTACCATGACGTCTACGCCAACGGGAGTTACTGCGCATGTAACCTGGGATCGTCCCCCAGTTATGAACGTGGCTGGTTACAACGTTTATTATCGAAAGCAACCATCAGCAGAACCAAGTTCAGAAGAGTCCGGTTCAGAAGAGTTCAGTTCAGAAGAGTCTGCTTCAGAAGAGTCCGGCTCAGAAGAACCAAGTTCATGTTCTTCCGGGCAAAGCCAAACCGTTGAGGGTCCATCCGCAACAATTGTTGGACTCGAACCCGACACACAATACGTTTTTGCTATTCACGCATTCAACGAGAACGAGTCGGAGGGCCTCTGTTCAAATGAGGTCATGGCGGTAACGCCGCCGGCTGAATCTTGAGAGTAAGAGAGGAACTCCTTAGCGCACAAGCGCAATACCCTCTCATTAAGGAAAGGCCATGACACTGATGCGACACTTCTTAATGGCACACACCAAGCAAGCGGCTCCGTCTCACCGTATGACTTCGTGCACACCTTTGTTCTTGCAGGTTCTTATGATCACGATGTGCATCTGGCTGGGGCTCGTTTCTGAAGGCTTGGCATCCCACGCTGTTAGCCCAACTTCGCTGACATTTTATGCTGTGCAGGGTGCGACAAACCCACCGAAGAAGACACTCACCTTCACTAAGGTTCCGACTACCAAGGCTACACTCACGGCCTCAGACAATGCTACGTGGCTGACAGTGTCGCCCACCAGCCAATCTGTGACCACGCGTGGGACCATCACGGTTGCTGTCAACATCAGCGGGCGTACAGCTGGAACCTACAAAGCAACCATCACCGTCAAGGAGGGCACCTGGTTCACGAAAACCATCCCTGTGACATTGATCATCTCGCCTCCGAGTGGCGGAGGGGGCGGGACGACGTCCTCGGCAACCCTCGCGTGGAACGCGGTCACCGGCCCCCTCAGCGGCTATAAAATCTACGTCGGCGAAGCTCCTAAACTGTATACACGAACGATTACGGTAGGCACCGTCACAACTTCGACCGTGAACAGTTTGACTGTTGGCCGGACGTACTATTTTGCCGTCGCAGCGTACAATAGTGCTGGCACAAGCCCCACCTCCAACGAGGTCAGCAAGACGATCCAATGACGCTAATGTGATTCTTTGTAAAAAAAAGGGCCATCCTCCCGATTGGAGGATGGCCCTTTTACTCTACTCTTTATGGGAAAAGTTAGGTTAGTCTTTGCGTGAAGTTCGCTTCAATATCCCAAGCCCGGCCAACCCGGCCCCTAGTAGGATCATGGATGATGGCTCGGGAACGGATACGGGCTTGGGCTTGGGCTTGGGCTTGGGCTTGGGCTTGCGTGCAAAACTATCAATGCTAGTGCTTTCATAAGTCAGGGTGGTAGTTGTCTGAGCCATCGCCAGATTCCCTGAGAGCCCTGGACTCATGATGGCCAATCCTAGAAGAATAGTGCCAATAAACCTGCCCTGCCTCTTCATTTTCATTTTCCTTGTCACAGTACTCTCAATCATCGCAGTATCGCCAACAGTGTCAACAGCATATCTCGTGCCAGTTGTGTGAATTAGTGTAATCAATTCAAAGTATTAATGTTTTATGTATGAGTTTTCATTCAAATGAATGCGAACTGTAAAACTTTATTACAATCACTTACTAACAGAGTATTGAAGTTAATGTTTATTTGAACGTTTTCAATAGGTCACAAAACTCTTAGACTGTAAAATCATTTAGCACACCGACAACTTCTTTACACTCCTCCTTTCTCTCATTTACTCGGTAAATCTGGGTATCCTTATCCCATACCGAGAGAGCAACTGGTACAGGGTGGGACGGCTGATTCCTAATTCAACCGCCGCCTTGGACACATTGCCATCGGCTTTTTCCAGCACCACCCTCACCAGTTCCTTCTCGCGAAGTTCACGTGCAACTCGAAGCGACGTAGAATCCCTATCAATGTAGGAAAGGTCTTTCAATTCCAAATTCGAAGGGTTGACGTATCTTCCTTCCGCCATCACAACCGCCCGCATAACTCTATTTTCCAATTCTCGGACATTTCCAGACCAATCGTGCGCCAACAACGCATCGATTGCTTGTGGGGTAAACCCTTTCAATGATTTTTTGTACGCTTCTGCAAACTTCGTTAGGAACGTTCGTGCAAGGAGGGTGATATCCGATCCCCGCGCCTTCAGACTAGGGACAGGGATGGTCACCACGCAAAGCCGATAAAACAAATCTTCCCTGAATCGATCACTCTTGATAGCCTCTTGCAGATCAACGTTCGTCGCAGCAAGAACCCGGACATTGACCGAGACCGCGTTCTTCCCCCCCAACCGATGAACTTCATGATCTTGCAAAAACCGCAGCAACTTCACTTGCAGGCTGAACGGAATATCACCGATTTCGTCCAGGAAAAGCGTGCCGCCTTGCGCGGATTCGATCCGGCCTTTTCGTTGCTGGATAGCCCCGGTAAATGCTCCCTTCTCATACCCGAACAGCTCGCTCTCCAGCAGAGTTTCCGGAATCGCGCCACAGTTGATGGCAACAAAGGGCGCCTCCTTGCGCCCGCTCAGTCGGTGGATCGCCCGAGCCACGAGTTCCTTCCCAGTGCCGCTTTCCCCTGTGATGAGAACCGGCACGTCAGATGGCCCGACACGGCGAATCATGCCAAACAGGTCTTGCATAGGCTTGCTGTTTCCCAGAAGACCTTCCAATTCAGTCGCACCAGCCTGCTCCCGAACGGCGCGCCCCTCTCGCTCCAAGTCGGAGAGATACGTCGCCCGCTGCAACACCACCTTCAAAACATCGAGCTGCACCGGCTTTTCAAGAATGTCGTACGCTCCACTTTCAAGAGCGGCGATGGCAATCGCTCGATCACTGTTGCCCGTAATAGCAATCACCTTAACCGTTGGATCTAGGCGGACAGTCTCTCGCAATATCGCCAATCCTTCGGACGCCCCTTTGACATCGGGGAGCAGTCCCAAATCCAGCAGCACCAGGGGCGGCATCGCCTGTCGAATCACCGAAAGGGCAGCCGCACGATCTGATGCCTCCAGGAGGTCGTAGGCCAAGGTAAAGGCCCATTTCATCTGGTTGCGAATAACGGCATCATCGCCGACCAGGAGCAACGCAGGCCGTGTTGTCATGGCTTAGAGTTTCCCTAATGTTACACAGGCAATGACATGGTTGGATGAGGCATAGTTTCCTCTGGCTCCCCGCTTACGCTTGGGAACACCCCATCCTCAAATTCCGCGCCGAGCCATACTACTTCAACCGACATGCCGATACATGAGCCGGCCCGCCAAAACCAACATCCTGTTCGGAACACAGGCACAAGCGGTTTTTGCCAGGCGCACCTTTAGACGTTCCAAGGAAGGAGACACCTCATCGGCAGGACTACGCCACAGAGTGAGCCGCGTACTGTGTGCCCCCCAATGTTCCTTGAACCTGATCAGTCCCCAATTCTCGAGCTCCGACCGACCCAAATCGAGCTCTTCCATCCCGTCTGATTTCGCAGCTTGGATAGCCTGCCAGAACAGCATCGGGGTCGCCCCCAGATTGTTCAGCCGTGCATCGGAGGCGCCGTACTTGTAGTACATCTTTTTCCCATGATTCATGGTCAGGATTCCCGCGACAGGCCGGTCCCCCTTGAAAGCCATCCGAATACAGACAGCCTTTCCCATGCAGGAAACGAGACTCTGAAACCACTCGAACGGTTGAGGTGGAAGATGCTGACGCGACCTGGTCAGCACGATGAGAGCATAAAATGATCGCACCAGAGATTCGTTCCGGCCCTCCTCATACCTCAGTCCTTGGCGTTCTGCGTGATGAATTCTCCGTCTAATGCAACTCTTATGGAATCCCTTGTATAGCGCATCAAGGCTTGGCCGAAGGTCGAGCCGATGCCATCGATAGACTTCGCACTCCCGAAGGCCTTCTTCGGCATCGAGGAAGGCGCCGCTGGTTCGCATTTCGGCATACTTCCATCGCTGGATTCTTCGGAGCGTTTCGAGGTGTGTACGGAGCGCTCGGAGTTGTTCGATGTTTTCGACAAGCGGTTCGCAGTGGTCCGTGAATGGCAGGGAGACCACCCGATTACCAGTCACCCAACTGCGCACCACACAAAAAAGCAGAGCGCTCGTCAACGGTTCGATCGGCGTCGACGTGGTGATAGCCAGTGGTTCATAGCCATAGGTCTTCTGCAAGGCGCGCAACCACCCACGCGAATGAAAAACGGAAGCAGCCGGATGTCGCTCAACCAATCCAGACCACCGAGGATCTGTTAACGGATCAAGGACGCGGACCGTATGGGACGTGACCACCCCCATGCCCTTCTCTCACTGAACCATCCTGGAGGCCGGTCGGGACTCCCATCGCCGAAGGAGCCACACGACACCGGTGAGTACGATCAGCGAGAGCAGAAACATCGGGATTCCGCCGGTCCGATGTAGCGCGCTATCCGTGAGATAGGTCGGATCGACATAGTTCGCCAGAAGCGTCAAACCGACGATGCGGAAGGCATTTTTGATGATGGCCAGTGGAACGACAACCACGACTAATGCGGTCCTAGCCCACCCTGATATTAAAAACCAGTGACCGGCGACGAGACTGGTGATGACCAGCGCAAGAAAGGAACGGATGCCGCTGCATTCCTCCGCAACAAAGATCGTGAAATTCGACAGCTTGAAGATGAATCCCTCGCGAACGACAGGAGTGCCAAGGGTAGAGAAAAGGACATCCACCGCGTCAGCCGAACTGCGCTGCAGGAAACCGACAATGGCGTCGAGGACAAGAGAAGGAAATGGGACCATGAAGGCCATAAGACCCAATCCGAAGGATGCGGCACGAAAGGCTTGTATCCCATAGCAGAACAGAAAGGCCCCCCAGCACACCACCACGAAGGAGAGCATCGTGGGAGAGAAACTGTCGAGCACCTCACGTGCAGGCACTTCCGTTCCTAACGATACGGCGCCTCCAACTGCGATCAGGATTGACCCGAGGAAGGGGCTCCATTCCACCGTGGCAAAGATCGTGGGTCGCCGAAGGTACAGCAGGTACACAGAGAGAAGCGGGATCAAGATGATATGGGAATAATGCTGGGCATACTCGTCATCTAGAGAACTGGCGAGGACAAGGGTCAAAGGATCATGGAACCAAAGAATATTTACAACAACAAGAAGAAGAAAACAAATATCCCTTCGCTGGAAATGCATGAGCCATGGTAACCGGATCCATGGATTCTCAACCGTTCGTGGATGCATAGTTTCCTGAACAAGCACCATCCACGTATTCCCACTGGAGGCGGATGATGTGGCTAAAGGCAAGATGAAATCCAAAATGCAAAGAAGCAAGTATGGACACGAATCTCTGACTCTCGGTGTTCAAGTATGGGCGAAGACCTCATTTGAACAGGTGCTCTCAACTCCATTAAAGGCGCTCACGGCAAAGTAGTAGATCGATCCTAGGTCTAAGCCGGTAACAGTTCCTTTGGGAGACGAAACGAATAGCTCTTGAGCGTACTCGCAGGAGCCTGGCTGGTTGGTAGATTGCTTTCCATAATGGATGTAATAGCCACTGACGCTTGAATCATCCACGGGGTTCCAGATCAACCTGACTGTCGCACAGGCAGGGGTTGAGTTTGCACAGATCGTCGGTCCTTGTTCGTCATCGACTCCGCAGCCCGTAAGAGACAGCAAGAGCAGGCCCAAGACAATCAAACAGTTCCGACCGATAAGTAATCCAGGATTCGGTAGTAGGCGGTGCAGCAAGAAAACCGGCTCAAGAAACGTCATCTTGGTCAGTGCCTTGAAAGACAAGATCCGAACCGCACTCCTTGAGCGCAACACCAGCTCAAGGCAAGTCAGTAACGAAAGGCATGGTTAGGAATACCGGGCCCCTACTTCCGTTTCATACACCAATCTTGCTGACGTGGAACGACAATTTCGACACTCTATACCAGACAGTGCTCCGCAATGGTAGAAGGAGAACGTGCGTAAGTCCGCACGTGTGAACAAGCCCCCTTCCCGGTGATTATCGCACCGTCATCCGCATTGTCGACCGTCTCCTGAACATCGGCTGAGGTACTTCCTGCCGAACAGATCCTGGTCTGACCGCCACCACTACATCCTCCGAAGGCAACAGTAGGGTCTGCCGCTTGTTCCGAGGGTCCTCCACGGTCCTAACCGAATGCGTAGACATAGAGAGCCAACAGAAAAACAGGCAAACAACGACTTACTCTCCAGGAGGTATTGGCCAGCACTCAAATTGATCATTTAGTCGGCCTAATCCAAACCCCATCTCGACTCAGAGATGCTTCTCGATAAACTCTGCTAATTGACGGGCAACTACCGCGTGCCCTTCCGCCGTAAGATGTCCTTCAAGTGGAATATACAACTCTTTGCTGTTCGAGGAGAGCAAGATGGGAAGAAGATCAAGAAACGGAATCTGCAGCTCTTGGCATATGTCACCTAGGATTCTTTGAGGTCTGGTCTGGTCACTCAAGTAGTCCTCAATGTACTTATTATCTGGGAAGGTGTTTTTTAGAATCGGGTGGTAAGTTTCTGGATATACCTCAAAGGGTGAGGGAATGATGCTGACAAGAAGGTTGGCGCCTTTCTTTCTCGCCTCAACCTGAATTGCCCTGATTAACGCTCTAGTTAGAGGAATACCAGCCTTGAGTACGTCCTGACGGTACCACCCGTTGACGACTCCCGGCATTCTTGGCACCTTTTGCTCAAACCCCACCTTGGTGATCAGATCGGCGAGCCAGGGCCTCGACTGAACGAAACTCGCCACCTGTCTCTTGACAACCTCGACTGTTACAAAATGGGGTGGTCCTGTTGGAGCAGGCACAAGACTTTCTGAGTATGCCTTTCGGGGGATGGCCACCTGTGTAAGCTCGCCATCCTTTAAGATGGCAAAACCAGGACGAGCAGGCGTTTCCTCGAGATTACTGTAATCCAAGCGCAAGTTATCAAGAATATCATTCAGGAAGAACATCAGTACATAGACATCTCCGACAACCTGCTTTTTGCTCAAATCCTGCATCAGCAAGAGCTCTTGAGCCGTGCCATACCCTGGCACACCAGCATTGATTACCTCGAATCGACCTATTTGATTCAACTGTGATTCTAGGAGTGAAGGGAAAATGTCTTCGCTTCGAACGGCTTTCGCAAAAGTAAAGGAATCACCAAGGAGAATAACCCGTCTTAGCTCAGGCTGTATCTCGCGCGTGATCTCCCTGTTTCGGAGTCCTATTTGATTGATAGAGACTGTATGGGCGCTAAGGGTGTGAGCCGGCTTGGTCCATCGAACGCCCGGAACTGGTCTCCAACCAAGAGTGGGATCAAACGACATGTCAGGCCCACTCTCTTCAATTTCGGCGTAGAATTTCGCCAAGCCAAATTCAAGGATCGCAAGACTGAAGACAATTGATAGGCCGATCGTGATTACATAGAATATGATCGTTTTCGACTTTGAGCGCTCTTGCATTATGCCATTCCTACCAGTCAGCAAACCTTGACGAAACAGAACCCTCTATCAACAGGCCCCCTTGCCAGTAACCACCGCCGCCGGTGTCGCCAACAAAATCTTGATGTCTGACCACAAGGATATGGTCCTTGCATACTGTAGGTCGAGGCGTACCATCTCGTCGAAGGTGGTCCGACTCCGACCGACCACTTGCCAGAGGCCGGTTATGCCCGGTATTGCCTCATTTAGCCGGCCGCAGTGCCACGGCTTGTATTGTTGCAGTTCGTAGGGGAGCGGCGGCCGTGGTCCCACCAGCGACATGTCCCCTATCAATACATTCCAGAACTGGGGCAGTTCGTCGAGACTCGTTCTTCGGAGCAGGCGTCCGATCGGTGTGATCCGGTTGTCGTCCGTCAGCTTGTAGAAAGAGGCCTTATCATTTGCCTCTGCGTTGTCGCTGGAGGTAATGAACCAACTCACATAGTGATAATGAACTCCTGGGTCGGCATCCGCGTACATCGTTCTGAACTTATACATCGTGAAGGGCTTCATCAGATGCCCCACCCGTGTCTGCGTAAAGAAAACAGGCCCGGGCGACGACAGCTTGACAAGAACGGCGATAAGGGCGAACAGCGGCAACAATAGGATTAACAGCAGGGCACTGAGCACCACGTCCATGCCTCGTTTAAGGCCCCGAATGTTTGAGATGGCCGGCTGATTCTCCGAGAGCTCCGGATAAAACAGTGGGTCCATAGGTGCCAGCTGTTCTTCGTTCGAGGTGGTAGGCTCCGGATACTTCAGCACTCTGATCGAGACCTGTTGCGCAATCTCCTCATCACCATGAAACGCGACTGCGTTCCGAACCTCGCTCTCGAGCCGATTGCACCTGCTGGTTAGGTCGGCCGGGTCGATCTCGGTCACGATCAGACCGATGACACGGGCCGGTTCAAACCAACCCGGAATGTCATGGTCCGACGTGACCGTCGACAAAGCATTCGCCACGACAGTGCCGTCAGCCGTCATCTGCTCACCGGACCTGTTTGGAAGACCGATCAATAACAACGCCATCGCCATTCCGGAACGCTCAGTCCGCTTGCGCTCCTTGGTGATCATCTGTTTGAAACGTGTCTCATCGAGGATGGTTAGGACTGTCACCGCCATATCTTCTTCCGTACGTGTAACAATCATGTCGCCTCTCCTTCGATCAGCTAGGCCAACACAATTTCCTTGTGCTGATTGAGCGACTGTTCTGCTGCCTCGAGAATGCGCACGACCCGCAGCCCAGCCAGCCCATCGTTGATCGGCTTCGTCCCATTCATGACACAGTCCAGGAAATAGCGGGTTTCCACCTTCAGCGCTTCGGCCTCTTCGATTTTCGGTGCATACATATCGCCGGTTCTGTAACTGACTAAGGCTGAATGCACCCCCGATTCACTCTTGATGTCCGCACCCTTGTCGTAGATGCGGACTTTCTCCGCCAGATCGAGGTCATTCCAGACCAGCATTCGCTTTTGGCCGCCGACCAACGTGGTCCGTACTTTCACCGGAGAAAGCCAATTAACGTTAATGTGTGCGAGAACATTGTCGGGGAAATACACCGTGAGATAAGCGATGTTCTCCAGACTATTCACGTGGGCTCCGCCGGTAGCCACAACCAACTCAGGCTCGACCCCGATCAAGTAATCCATAATCGCCAGATCATGCGGCGCGAGATCCCAGAGCACGTTCACGTCATGCTGAAACAACCCCAAATTCACGCGCGTCGAATCATAGTAGTAAAGCCGGCCTAATGTCCCATCATCGATAACTTGTTTAATCTTGCGCACCGCCCCGGTAAAGAGAAAGGTATGGTCGACCATGATCTGCAGCCCACAGCGATCCGCCAGTTCGATCAGGTCCTCGGCTTCAGCAGAAGTTGCGGTGAAGGGTTTCTCGACGAACACGTGCTTCCCATTCTCAAGCGCCCTTTTGGCTAATTCATAGTGGTACGACACAGGCGTCACAATCGCCACTGCGTCGATGTCTGTGGCGAGAAGCACGGCATCCGGGTCGGTCGTCACGCCAACACCAGGATGCGTCGCCAGTACACGAGTCAACGCCGCGGAAGACTTGTCGCAGATCGTGATGACTTTACAGTCGTGATGCCCGATGAAATTCCGCACCACGTTCGGCCCCCAATACCCATACCCGATCACACCGAGTCGTAACATAGTTGCACTCCTTGAAAGAGGTTAAGAAACCTAGCCTTTGGGATCAGCAGGAAATAGAGCAGTATCGTCGGATGCGCTGAATGCTGTGAGCTCACATGGCTCGAGTACACGTATTTGCAGGGAGCAATGACCCGTCACCCCTGGGACGCTATGTAAACTGTCCATCAAACGGGACTTCAGGCTGTCGCACTCCCCTCCGGCAGAATCTGACCGTAACGCCGTAAACAATACGCCCACGATCCGGCGTTGCCGATACCACCCAACGTAATCAGTGTCACGAATACTCCCAGACAATATCGCGATCATCTTGCTGGCAAGCTCGGAGCCCAGAGGCACGGCAAGCCCTTGTATGTTCGGCCAATAGACCAACAGAATCCGGCAAAGATGACCCGATCGCTCGGAACGCTTCAACTCTCGGCGGACGAGGTCGCGATAGTCCGTTTCGAAATAGATGTCTGCAGGAGAGGACGACTTGTTGCCCTTCATCAGGCCAAGCAAAAGAGAGAGTTTGTCTCGCCAAAGAGTTGCTGAGCGCATGAGCAGATTGTGAAACGGGAAAGATGATCCCGCCCTAGAGTTAGGATCTTTGAGTTGTCTAGCGTCTAAGCGATTACACGAGGGGGCGACGGCTGGCTCATCGGACAATGAACGAGAGGGAGCGTTGGTGTACTGGTCGCAGGATCAGCAATATCTGATATGGGACTCTCGGCGGAGACATTACGCTTGCCTCTCGTCGTCGAACCGGCAATCTGAAGTGGGTGCGCCGCGAACGAGTCCAGGTTTGATCTCCGCGGCGAAGGCCGCTACCTCACGTGGAAGGGCATACCAACAGGTATCCCCGTAGCGAGTGATGACGTGCTTGAGAAGACGTTCATACAGATCGGCTGGATACTCAGAGGAATTCGGTCTTCCATCAAAAGAAATGTAGTCGGGATGGACGATTGCCAAGGCCATGCCACCGTGCGAAGCCACCCAATCAAGCTTTTGTGTCCACAGATCGATCGTCCTTTCCTTGAAAAGCACGAACAACGTGGAGTCCTGCGGAAGCGTATAGGGAAGTTCCACGTAACCCTTCGAGTCGTTGCGCTGAACCCAGAACGGGAAGATTGTCCCGACTCCATCCGGTTGCGGCTCGAACGGATCGGTATCGAAGGTGGAAGAATCATAGAGTATGTTGAGTCCGTGAGGCCAATCAAGGTTATGGAACATGTAGCCAGATCGGAAGCCCGAGGCCTCCCACATTTTGAGATACAGATTGATTCTCGGAGTTTGCTTTGAGAAGTGCTGTGCTGAACGATAGAGCGATCCATCGTGATGCAGATCATGGACACCGACTTCAAACCCCTCCCGACTAAGGTCTGCTCGGAAGGTATCGGACACGCGGTACTCCCCTTCCGGCACGAAGTTGAACGCTGAACGAATGCCCAACGCTTTGTCTAGGTCGGCCAGCTTGCGGCAACGCGCTAACCCGCGCGCGCCTTCTACATCGTGCGTCACCACAAAGGCAAATCTCTTCCCGTTCGGCCACCCTGGCCAGCCCTCCGGCAGCCGAGCTGCAGACGGAAAAATAGGCCATGAATCACTGCACTGCCTCCGTAAACGATTTGCGCTCAGTCGTCGTACTCGTATTCTGATTGGCCACGGGATAGCCGGCTTCAGAAAATAATATAGCTTCGTCATGCGTGGTACGGGTCTTACTCCCTACCTCACCTCCTTTATCACATGGCGCGATACCTTCTAGAGTTTCAAATGGAATTCGTGACACTCCTTCGCACCGTTTGCGGAAGTGTACCGAATCAGTCAGGACTGGAAGCAGTGGGAGAGAGAATCGGCTGCCTCAGGTGCTGAGCACGGAAGGCTGCAGACAAACTCGGTTGATGGTCACAATATGGCTGGAAGTTTCCGTACTGTGTTGACACCAGAATAACTTCAGGATGCTCAAAAAGGCTGTCCAGCAATCCACAGCGAGCGAATAAGCGAGCGTACGCTTCGGTACGTTGAGCCTGTGAGCGATGTTCCCTGCCTGCGCGAAGCGCTTCGTCGAGGCAGGGAAAGCTCACCGTACAGACCGCCCCCTCCATGATTTGTCGCACCGTGAGAGTCGGCTGGGAGACTTTTTCTAAGCGTCCTGCTAGACGGCTTGATTACAAGGTGACAGTACCTACTGAAGGGAAACACGTACACTTTGATGCGCACAAGAACAACTTTCCGGGTCCCTCATTTAGAAATGCACTCAAAACTCCGAAGGAATTGGCAAGGAGTGGCAATTTTCATTCTGGCATTTTTTTTGCTTAAGATCCATACTACTTACGAAGCAACACCGCGTCTGGAACCACACGGCATACTTATTGTTGTTCCTCACTGGTTCAACGTCTTCAATTAGGTGGTGGAAAAGCGTTCTGTAGAGAGTAGGAGTGCGCCGATCAATCAACCAGAACCTGCTTATCAGCAGCGATAATAGAGCGGTCCCTTCTCACGATGTCAGTAAAACGATCCGATGACTCACCAGCAGAACATCCGGGAGCGTGCAGTAACCTGTTTCATAAGTGAAGGGGAATGCCGCATCAGAACCTCCTGATTCAGGGTGGGTACTTTGCCAGGAGAGGTTCTCCCTGTGAACTGTCTATGATTCATCGGACGGGGGATACCCCCGTGTTATAAGTCTCCGTACTGGTATGCCTTGGTGATGAACGGACGATGCAACAGCGTACAGGCACTACATATCTAAGGACCAATTAGAGCAGCCTGGCAAGAATGATTTTCTTAGAATAAATGTGCCCATAAATTGTGTTTTATATTTCAATGACTTGAAGTAGTCGCATTCGGCGTTCTTAAATTACGACGGCAAAGAATTCGGCATGTTATTTGCTCAACTTTAATTACGCCTAGTGCGATGTGTAAAAATGGAGGACCCCCATGCGATTATTATCTCTTCTACTGGGACTGTGTATCGCGGTGTTACTAACCGTAAATTCCTCTGCCGAAGCCGCCTGCAGCGGCAGCGGGACGACATGGAACTGTACTGCCGGAACGACGGCCACGGATGTGAGTTCGACTCTGTCTAGCGCGTCCGATGGTGCCACTCTGACCTTTGCAGCGGGTTCCTATTCGTGGACAAGCGGCATCAATTTCTCCATGAGCAAAGGTGTAACTCTAGTTTGCGCATCAGCTGGGGGATGCACGGTAACAGGCAGTGGCCTCATTGGCATGAATGGCAGCTGTTCGGGCACTAGCACTAAGCTCTATCGCGTCTCAGGCTTTGTGTTCTCAGGACGTGGCACATCGCTGTGGTTCTATGGCCCTTCTGCTTGTAAACTCTCGAACGTGAGAATTGACCATAATACGTTCACCAGCCCTCCTAGCGGCTCAACCTTGATGTACTTCGGTGAGAACTCTTCAGTCGATAATTTCATTTATGGGGTTGCAGATCACAATACGGTCAACAGCTCCGGAAGCATAAATTTTTCACAGTGCTTGAACGGAGATAATAACAATCCGCCAGTTGGCACCTTGGGGTCCGATAAGAACTTCTTCTACGAAGATAACACCTTCAACATTTCGGCAATGACAAACAACGGTGTAGGGCTCACAGATACGTGGGGCGGGTGCAGCCAGGTTTTTCGGTATAACAAAGTGTATAACAACCGTATAATTGTCCACGGCAGTGCGCATGCGTGGGGACCAATTAACACGGAGGTCTACAAGAACTATGTCGAAATTAACAACGCGAGTGATGGTTATGTGCAGTATGGGAACAGGCTCGTTCACCATCAAGGGTCCGGTACGTATATGATTTTTGACAACGCCTTCCGTGCTACGGCGGGACAAACTGGCGGCCCTGTTGTCGTTCAGCATTCTGGCAGTCAATACTCACGAGGAAACGATACGATCTGCAATGGGACTGCCTCGATTGACGGGAACCGCTCCCCTAGCAATATCTATTATGGCTATCCTTGCTACCGTGGCCCTGGTCGCGACATGGACCGGACACTCAGCCCCATGTACGCATGGCAGAATCGTTGGAACAACACAGGGGGGATCGTGACGCTTGACTGCCAGAACTACGCTTCATTTACCTGCACCGCTCACGTCGTAGAAAACCGCGACTATTACAACGCCGTCAGTGCGAGTGCGCAAACCTCGCCTGCCAGCCCCTTCAACGGCACGATCGGTGTCGGCTTTGGCACTCTGGCAAATAGACCAGCTACTTGTACAACCGGCTCAGAAACCGGAGGTGGTGTAGGCTATTTTGCCACCGATCAGGGGGCACGAGGGACCTTGTATCGCTGCTCGGCTGCGAACACGTGGGTGACTCACTACACGCCTTATACCTACCCGCATCCATTGGTAGCGGGAGGAACTGGTGGTGGTGCAATATCTCCACCACCTGCCCCAGCGAATCTGACTGTTCAATAGACTGTGGACCCCCTATGGCGGCAAAGATATTGGGGCATCAAGTTTCGTGAGCTACGCGTTACTGGTGGATAAATCAGACCCAGATTTCCACCCTGATGGTAGGGAGGGCGCATGGATCTCGACTCTCCTTACCTTCGGTGAAAATTGTTGCTTGCCATATTCCATGAAAGCAAATATCGTCGCAAACCAAAGGACTCCTATCTTCGTAAACGACGCTTCCGTGTAGTTATGTATAATGACGGAAACGAGTACGACCAATCGGGCCATGTCCTCCGGTCTGCTCAATATGAGCCTCTTCCTAATGTGTAGATATCCTGTAAAGATGAGTACCGCTAACAAGCCAACGCCTATGATGCCGCCGTTCAGGTACAGCTCAAGATAACCATTGTGCGCCTGAACATTCCCCTGCAGATGTTCCGGAAGAAGGAGAAGCCGATCTCCAGTCCAAAAAGTATTAAATCCCGCTCCTACAATCGGATTCTCTACATAAGTCTCCAGGATTTGCCACATATCGGTTCGACTGGTGAGGGTCATATCCCGGCCAAGGGCCCCCACTACGATGGCTTCCTTAAGGTTAAACAGAAGGTCTAGGACAAGAGCAAAGCCGAGAGCAATCACCGCAAAGATTTCTACGTAAACTGGTCTTCGTTTGAATACGCGTAATTGGAATGTGAGGGTGGCAGCAACGCCCAAGATGGTTGCGATCAAGGACGATGCGCTATCGATGATCACAAAAAGATACCAACACATACACAATATCAGCACCTGTGAAACATAGACGCATTTGCGAACGAAATTGCGGTTCTTCCACGTATTATCCAGGAGATTCCACAGAAGCCCCAATGTTGAAGCAAGAACAACAATTCCAAGCACATTCTTATGGGATGCCACGCCGTTATAGAAGGTGGCGTCCAGATGATAGCCAACCGTGGTTCTACCCCACTCTGGATAATACCGGATAAGTACAATCGACAGAGGGATGCATAAATAGGCCATCCTTACCAGGACCGCCTTGAAACTCTCCCACGAATTGCTTTCGGTGAGCACAATCAAGACCATGATGACATTGCCGAAGTCTTTGAACACGCGCTTCAAAGTAATGAAGGGGTAATCAGACCATGTAACACTGGCGAACCAAAAGACGTAGAACACGAACACCCATATATTCCCACTTATCACTCGCGACCAGTTTATGTTTCTTTGTAGAAGCACCGCCGTCGCTAGGAGTAGCAACACTAATTCTATCGCAGCATCAATTGGACTCCCCTCGTCTCTTGATTGCGAACCCTGTAGGCCTAACCACGCAGATGTTGTACGGGTTGAATGAATAATGACCCAAATGAGCACAATCCATATGGCCGAGGAAACAGACGGTCGTTCTTTCCTTTCAAGAGAAAGTAGCCAAATGATCCACAGACTCAAAGCAAACAGAGCTATCAATCCATTCATAACCAGAAACTTCCGTCAGGCAACTGACTCAAATTTTCTTTTCGACCTGGATTCCGCGTGGTGAGAGAGCCGACAGCGCTTGAGCTACGGGGAGAATCTGTACCCCTGACTTTACAGCCCGCATGACTACTTCCTCAAAAAATGCAGGCGTGCAACCAAACCGAGTCGGCCTTACCGCCACATCATGCGTAGCAAAAATCAGCCACCCCATCTGTTGCCGATTTTGTTCGATCAATTCCCAAACAATGGAAGGGGTATCTCGAGATTGTTCTAGAAAGAACGCCTGCATGTAGTTCAGATCCATTTCCCTCACATTGAAAGACTGCCCTCCTCCACGGCAACCAGCAAAATGCCGGCCACTCCTTCTCTTTGTATCGGGTCGTGGGGTATTGATCGGATAGGACATTGTTGCGAAATTTGTGCTTGGTAAGATCTCTCTTAATCTGAGCCTATTGGCCACTATCGATTCTTCGAAGGAGCCTGGATCAGTCTCCCATGCATCACAATGGCCGAACGTATGGCATCCCAATTCGTGCCCTTGTGCTATTACTTCAGCCAGGTCGGTAGAGGAGCAAATATGGCCACTTGGCTCGTCTCGATCAAGCAGCCCCAAGGATACATAGTACGTACCCCTCACGCCATACGAGCAAAGGATCCGACCTCCAGTTTCCAGCGCAGACTGTGGAAAATCATCAAAAGTGAAAGAGATCAACGGCATCGCGTTTTGCATCTTGACGAGCCGACGAGCTAGAGCTGTCGACAATGTCCTGCGATACTTACCCTGGAACCTCTTAATCAGCGAGCCTGGCATTGCCTCCCCACTCCTCATTACTTCTAAACTCACCTATCTTCGATGTTTGGCCATTCACTTTTTTACAAACGAAAACCTCCCAAGTTCTGTTGCCCTCAGAAACATGACACCGAGAGGCAGAAGGCAGAAAATCCTCCACAACCTCGATAGCACGTCGATTAGGATTGGGTTGCCAGAAGCTACTCCGTCGTTTGAAGATTGAGATAATGAAAACGCCATCGGGAGAGAGTACAGCATAATACTTGATGAGCGCCGAGAGAGGATCCTTAAAGTAATACAGGACTTCATTGAGAATGATCGCATCATACTGGTTTGTGGGAGTCCACTGCTCGGCATCGGCACAGATGAAATCTCCGCCCCCTTTTTCTTGCAGGCGTCGGATCATCACAGATGAACAATCAAGCCCCGTATAGCGGCCACGATACTGACAGAGCGAGACGCGAAGCATCCCCGTGCCGCACCCAACATCCAAGATATTGGTTGCACCCGATTGGGTGCAAAAACCTCCAATCAGGGCAAAGCGTGGAGAAGACTCCGCTTCTCCCCAACCATCGTATACGCCACTTAAATATGCTTTATCCCAGTTAGGCATCGATAGCATGCGTGAACGGTCAACCTCGTTAGCGATCCCCATCAACTCACATGAACTTACCGCCTCACTGAGTGGCTCGACAAATTCCTGAGCAGAGCAGTATACCGTTCCTTCTCCTTGCTCCATAAAAGCCGGTCACGAACCTCCTGCAATCTCTTTCGATACTCGATTAGACACTCAGGCCTCTCCGCACTTTGATCAAGGAGCCGAGCCAATGCAGCCGTATCTCCCGAATTGAAAAACATGCATTCGTTTGACTTGAAGTAGTATTCGATCGCGGCATTCCTGACGCAGATCGACGGGAGCCCTAAACAGGCGTACTCGACTAACTTCAGCGGCAATGCCAAATTGGCGACCGTGGACATTCCAATATCTAATGGAACAAGTCCGACATGGCAGTCGGATAACATTCTGGGCATCTCATACAATGGATAGGTTCGATTGATAAATTCGATGATGTGATTCGCTCCACGATCTCGAATCAGCTCATGTAACGTTGCACTGAAATCGCCTTCCCCAATAATTCTGATTCGAATTCTCTCTGAATTTCGAATCTGTGCTGCGGCCTCGACGAGCGTTCGCAGCCCATTTCTCTCCAGGATCGTTCCATGAAATACGAACCGTATCACACCGTCAATCGATGGATATTCTATTGGCGTAAAAATCTTATCATCAGCGAAGTTCGCAACCACGCCAATGTCTTCCGGAGCATATCCACGCTTAACAAGGATGCCGCTCTTAACTGGCTCGCTCACGGTAATCGTCTTATTTGCAAAGGCGACACTCAGCCTTTCCTGAACAAGAAGCAACCGGCTCACCACACTATCTGCCGAAATCCGAAATTTTGAGCCGTACGTTTCCGCCATCGGATCATGGATATCCAGGATAATCCGAGCTCCGAATAGCTTGGGGACAATGGACGAAAACACAAGTGCATCTGGCATATTGTGAACATGTACGACCGTATAATGCCTCGATATACATAACCAAGCCGACAACAGCGTGCACAAGGTAAAAAACTGCACATACTCCCACATGTACCTTAGGAGAGAGCCCCCTCGATATCGGGCTTGAATGCGGTACACGTGAACGCCGCGAATCGCTTCGCGTAGAAGCTGCCCAGGACGTCTGAGCGCAATCACATCGACGCCAAACCCTGCATCCACTGCCGCCTCGGCCATACGAATCACACGAGGGTCACTCTCATAGTAAGTGTAGGCGATCATCAGAACTGTCTCAGACCTTTGTGGCGTTCGATGAGAAGTGAGATGTGAGCTGACGGATTGCCCGGTTAAATTCATGTCACTTATCACCAGCCGTTCACGCCGGTGTTCTCCCAACAAACGGCAACAACTTGCGCATTCGGTCCATTTGCTCACGTCGGTGAAACGACCGTAATTCAGTAGGAATTGGATTCGGCTTGCCGGAAAGCCATGCACAGGTATAGCCGGAGAGCAGAGACAGCCCTCCCAGGATTAGTGGCTGATGTTTCATTTGGAACAGGCTGCGTCCTATTTCCCACAATGGATGATTCCCGACATAATAGTCTTCCTGGCCATGGCGAAAGCGGGCCTTCACCGGACTACGGTCTGCAGTTCCCATAGTGCGATGATGAACGCAGGTTCTTTCTACGAACGTCCGTGTTGTCCATCCGAGCATCCGAGCTGTCGTCACTGCCACCCAATCGATACCTCCGCCTTTAATAGGACGGTATCCTCCAATCTGCTCAAAACAGCCTCTCCTGAATAATTGGCAGGCGCCTGATACGTGTTCCAGATTTGAGAAGGCGTGACTATGTGATCCAGGATTTCCGCTGTCTTCGACGAAGGGAGTTCCTGCTACGCCCAGGTTGGGAATCGCCTCAAACCGAGTGAGGAGAAATTCGTAGAAATCTGGCGGCAACGTCATGTCGGCATCCAAATTCCCTACCAGGTCGAATGTGACGTCTTTAAGTGACGCATAGCCAGCATTGACTGCCTGGGCCTTACCGGCAAAATGACGATCGGGATCCCGCTCGAGTCTCAAGAGTTCGATCCATGGAAACTGCCTGGCAGAAGCCTTGACGATCTCGTCAGTCCGATCCGTGGATCCATCACTAACAATGATCCAGCGAACGGGAAGAAAAGTCTGAGCGGTGACAGAATGCACCATCTGCGCGAGATGCCTTTCTTCGTTCCAGGCAGGTGTGATAAGCGCGTATTTCAGACGTACGGGTCGTGCTGGCATGGCTCTGGAGGCAACTGTTAGGCGGATGTCGGTACGAGTTTTTGGAGAAGAATGGCCAACGCCTTAATCATAGTCCCCTGTCCCCAATGCAACATAGGCGTCTTGACCTTCTTCCACCCGATATCGCGATAGTAGAAATGACCATCTTCATCTTGCATATTGTCGATGGTCCAAGTGGCAACCTTCATGGCTAAAGTCAAACAGTCCGAGTCGTACTCGCCAAAGCTCGCAAGGGTTTCGATCGCTTGGGCCGCACACTGGATATCAACCGGATAGGTCTTGTCATGAAGGTATTTGGGACGTCCATCTGCTTCAAAGAAGTGGTCTTTGTAGAACCTCAAGCCCTTCTCAATACAGTCGTCAAACGATTCATCCTTGGCCGCAGTTCGATATACTTGTAACGCAGAAAGGTTGTAGCCAGTGTGAAAGTTGTCGATCCAGTGATATTTTGACTCTTCCGCGTAGTACCAAGAACCGTCTGCCCGCTGCCGTTCGCAGGTATACGTCATGGCAGCTCGTGCCACGCGTAGAAATTCCTTATTCAGGCTAAAGGAGGCCAGCCGTGCGAGAAAAGCCCCACCCATCACATTCGAATTGTGGATGTACGACTGCCGATCGGCGACGTAGCTCAGACAACTGCCTGTTGCAGTCTGTTCCCGTGGTAGGCGGAGTATCCAACGACCAATACTTCCCGCAATGTTGAGAAATCGCTCCTCGTGCAAGGTTTCGTAAGCATCAAGAAAGGCGAGGCCGATCAGTGAGCTCCAAATCAGCAAGGGCTCCCCATAAGGACGTCGTCCGCTTCTAGTAGCATATTCATAGGGATCACCCCAGCAAAATTCGGTAAAATGAGCGGCATGATTTGCCATCAGCCATTCCAAAGAATCAATCGCGCCTCTGCGCAAGTCTTCGTTCCCATTCACTCGATACACGAGGAGATAACCCCAGGCCATATACCCGCGACCAATGGCTGATTCATGGGATGCGATGCCAAGCAATGGACGGATATT
This sequence comes from Nitrospira sp. Ga0074138, assembly GCA_001464735.1. Lineage (GTDB taxonomy): Bacteria > Nitrospirota > Nitrospiria > Nitrospirales > Nitrospiraceae > Nitrospira_D. Next base: position 9,258 of record LNDU01000037.1, on the reverse strand, counting down.
GAAGGGCGCGCGTAGTACGACTTGCTGCAGGATCCGCATGGGCCAAATTTGCGCTCCTGTCAACACAAACAGTGGTGAGAGGTTCCCGTCCGCGGGCTCGTAGCCACGATACTGATGGCGAATCACCCAAGAGATCGCCCGCGACAGACTGCATTCAACTCTCGACTCAGTGGACTCTCTCATTGCGCAGTTGCTCGACGTTCAGAGTTTTGACTTCCATTCACATCACCAGCGGAAACCTGTGTGGAGAGTACTCAGCCACAGCCCGGAGCTGAGTCTCCCGCGCAACGACGGATGGCCAAGCGTCTACAATGACGGCGGTATTGCCGAACGTATGCGAGTCTCCACTTGCCACAACATCAGCAGTCGCCAGCAGAGCTTCGTTTCTGAATCCTCAGCGGCGCAACCGTGATGCTCTGCACATCATCATTACTGGGGCTCGCTGACAGATAGGCCAAGCACCAGCCTTAAGCCGGTGCCTTACACAAGGCAATGCCGATCGAAACCGAAAGTGGCAAGATAAGAGTTGCTTAGATTGTTCGTCTTACCTTCATTGCAAAACCATTCCAGCGTTCCTCGCGAATAGACAGGAAAGAGCATTAACCCTCCTTCTCCATCTGACCTGCATACCACTTGTCTCGCATATCGAGGTACATCCGACGCATCCATTGTGGAACAAGATCCTTGACGTCTCGGTGCAATCCCAGACTTAAGGCAACCCTTCCCTTGGACGTCAAAGGGACATAGTAACGAGGCAAATTCATCCTTACAAATCCATTAGCCTGTTTGAATCTTGTCAACGAATCCTCTCCCTTATTACCGTATACAAATCGTTCATAGAGAAGGTACTTGACGCCTCTCTGTTCGCAAAGCTTGACAGCTTGAGAAAGAAGTGCGTTGTTCGGTCGTTTGTCACGAAACGCCATTTTCGAAAGAATTTGCATGATGGCAGCGCTTTCAACGTCCCACACAATCTTCATATAGCCAATCATTTGATCCTTGACGTAAGCCGCGAGAAATGTGCTTCGATCACGATACGTGCCGTTTTCCGTCTGGACAGTCTCAAATGTTTTTCCGTAATGCCAATATTTTCGCCCCGCTCGAATGCGCGACTCATTGAATATCGACATGATTCCGTGTACATAGCGCTCATCGTATGGTTCCACCCTGACAAGTACGTCTTTTTTTTCACTAGTCCGGATATTTCGCCTTGCAGCCGACGAAATCTGCTTGTGGAACCAGTGGTCATAGGACGACACCGGTATGGCCGCTACATTGTCCCATTCCATATAGTAGGAGAACTTGGGCTGCCCGTCGGGCGCACGTTGTGCGAACGTGAAAAGATCCGGCTTTGGACCAACAGTTTTCAAATGATCGATCACTCTGCTGGGATTGGGCAGGGATTCTAGGGGCAGCCAATACTCATCGAATATCTTGGCAATGGTGAGAAACCTGCCGTTGGTAACGATGGTGACACCGTCGAGGGAAAAAGCAGGCACTTGCTGCTTTCTGCCCTTGATACTAATTTCGCGAATGACGCTCACTATCGAATAATCCTCGCTGAATCACTCCAGAAACTTCGGTTACACACAAAGCTCAATAGGTGTCGTCCCATCCCAGAAGCGGATGTCGTTCTCAGCCTGATCCGGCCGGTGAATACAAATTTCTCCGCCTGTAGCCATTCCATATGGCGCAGAGACTTGGACACCGCCACTAGAAGAGTCCCCCGTAAAGAAACAAATCGAGCGTCTCCACTGAAACCACTGTACAGCCTCATTCGCCTTAGCAAACCAAACGTGATTTCCGTCTTCGACAAGGTCCAGCAGAGCTCCATACACTCGACCCAATAGTCGTTCCGGCGCCAGACTTCGCTCATGCCAATTAATCACAAGAACACCACCAAAATGCTTCGCTTGCGTTATTATTCCACAGATCAGCCGCAATGCTTCTGCCGACGTTAGTCCCATCCGCCCGGAAGAAAACAGTGCCGAGTCCATGATGGTCATTGGTAGCTCCATCAACGTTGAACAACCCAAAGGACGAAACACTTGCAATGTTCCAGCTCGGTATCCAATGGCTTCGTTAAACCCACACGTCGAATCATACTCAAAGCCTGCCTTCTCAAGTTTTCCTGGGGACTCCCTATCGAAATATAACCAGTGCATCCTGATGCCCGTCGTCTTCTGTCCGGTGCAGGATACTAATTTCTTCAATTCCTCACGGCCGGCCTCAGCATCATGCCAGGCATCGATTCCATGCACCGCGAGCTCGCTGCCGCACGCCGCAGCTACTACCAGGTCCTCCTGAACATCGTCGATACCGTAGGGCGTTGCTCGCCACTCGTTGGTTGATCCATCCGGAGCTAATCCGGCCTTTCCCTTGAACGGGACCAGGAAGAAGGTCGATCTATTTCGCCTTTCTACCTTGGCATAGTCCTCGAAAGGGCGCCAAAAATCCGACAGTATTCGTAGGAACACCAAGGGCAAGGATAGAAAGGCCAGCCAGTTCTGGCAGGCCTCTTTGAGGGAACGACGACCGTGGATGAGATCGATCATCGAACCGACAGAGGCCCGATAGAGGAACCCGGCCATCGTGCGGTCGAACAGGTGTCGTCGGATTCCACAAAAGTCCACATCGTGCGTCAGACAACAAATAAAATCGTACCCGTGAGGACGAGGGGGAATCTCCACAAAGGAAATTTTGCACAGGGTCAACAGGTGTCGCAGAATAGCGATGTGGAACTCCAAGGCAGGTGTGAGGGCATGTTCTACTGGCTGTCCCTCAGTCAAAAGGAATCGGATTTCACTAAAGAGGTTGTAGCCGATGCGCCAGACCACCTGTCCCTCTCTCTCGGACCTATACGTGACGGGTGTTCCATTCAATTTGAGGATTCCATCTGGGTGTGTCGACTCGAATACCGCTACTCCCTTGTAGATGGGGAGATCACCGTCCTTCCAGGTTAGATGTCTCGGACTGCTGAGACGACGCGTGACCATCCCTGTTTTCCGATCAATGTCGTGGCTGCCTGAACCATAGATCAATACCACTTCGGCATCGGAGACACTGAAAGACTCGTCTGTTATCAAGACAACGCGGTACCTCCGACCAGGCACGGCTCTCTCCCATGGAGTCTTAAACAACTCAAAAAACTCGCTCGCGACATCCAGTTCATGTTCATTGATTGCTATACCGATCATAGGAAAGCGTTGCATAGATTCTTGGTAAGCACCGTCGTGTTAGAGGCGGGTATGAGGAGCTTAGTGCGCGTCGATAAACAGTCGATGAAGTAATTCCAGCGTCAACAGGGTATGAATCTCGTTGGTATAGTTCCGATCTCCCCTGAGGTGTCCTTGTACGACGTTCTCGACTTGTCGCCTGTCAATGTAGGCCCTGGAAAGAGCCCGCCGGTCTAAAAGCATTCCGCGAATGTAATCTGCCAGAATATCTCGGTACCAAAGCCGATAATGGTTAAACTTATGCCGTCCCAGAAACAGTCGTTCTAAATGGAAGAGCGCCAAAGCATGATCGATGCGTGCCATCCAGTGAGGCATGCCATAGTCATAGGCGTATTCGGCCTTGACCAGAAACTCTTCCCGTTTACGGAGCATCGATCCAATGGGTCCCGTTGGCCCCACGCCTCGGTCAGTTGGAATGCTTCGGAGGGAGGGAGAACCATCGGCAATCAAGCGCAAGCAGAGGTCATTACTCTCAAAAGTTGAGCGTGGAGCCTGGAACACGGTACGGACCAGTTCATTGTCCAGGTAGGGTGACCGCAGTGAAACCTGAGTTTCTTCGAGCGCTAAGAGGCCGTAGTGGTGCCATGGCGCTTGCCTAAAGACCGCAAATGAGATTGGATGCGCAGAGGCAATCGTCTTGTACGTCTCCTCTGCCTGACGAAACACATGAAGAAGGTCATTCTGAAAAAGACTCGGAGTCGGGCTTGTGGACTTGAATGCCCGCACGCCCCGCAGAACCTCGCTTCCATAGTTACCGGTCATACGCACAGGGGCAATGTCTTTGGCACGTTCATTGAGATACAGATCAGACGCCCGTCGGACATTGGCGCATCCGTCCGTCAGATACACTGTACGCTCTGCATATTGAGAGAATCGCGAGAGAAAATCATCACCGACCGTGATCACGTCATGAGTCTGCTCGTAGCGGTGAGCCACATTTCGTGCTACGACGACATCCTGACAATCCCTGTAGGACCCACCGAATGTATAGCAGGGGAGCGACCTAGGCGCAGCCTTGTGCCACGCCAGGATCATGCGCGTGTCCAGACCACCGGTTAGTGAAATGCCTATTGGTTCCTTTGACCGGAAATAGCGAGGCAGTATACCTGTAAAAACCTCACGAAGCTGATGGTAATAGCGCTCTGGATCCAGCGTCTCTTGTTCCTCCCACTCTCGTGGGTCGAAGTAAGAGTCCTTCCTCTCGACTGAACCGTCCTTGAGAACCCATGCCGATGCGCCGGGTAGCACCTCAATTCCATCGAACAGCGTTCGATTCTCCAACACGCATCCGCATGTGATGTATTCCCCGAGGGCGCGCTGCTCTATTCTTCGTAGCTCCGGCCTTACTGCCAAAATCGCCTTTGCTTCTGCCGCAAAATACACCGCATCTTTTGCCTGATGATAATACAGGCGATGCATTCCGTACCGATCATTGAACAACGTGATGGTGCCCTGCTTCTGGTCAGCGAGCAGTCCGTGAAATCGTCCATTCAGGCAGGTGGGAAAGACAGGACCTGTTTCGGAGAGCTCCACAAGGTATCTGGCGGCACTGAGGCCGCAGCTGTGATTCGTATCGGTGAGATCCCTCCCAATACCGCCGTCTGAAAACTCTTCGCCGGAAAAGATAAGAGTCCGATCGCCACAGCTACTTCTAAGTGGCATTCCATCAGGCAGTGCATTCTTGCGGGCCACCCACCCAACGTAAAGCCCCATTGATTCGTCGATCCAAGTCCCCGTGACATAGAAATGTTCATGCTGCACGGCATCGACCATCCGCTTCAAATGCTGTTCGGCCCATCCGCGAGGCATTCTGGTTTGGAGACCTATGATTCCAGGCATGTATGCAGCCAGTTCAAAAGCGAGAAGGTCGGGAACTATAGCGCACTCTACCGCTCTTTAATCAGGTTTATACCAACAAGGGCCAAGATCTTGCCCGCGTGATCGGAAAACTTAATAGCATATTTCATGAGGCGATATTGTCCCATGACCGCCAGAAATGGAAATGCGAGACCATAGACAGACATAGCAAGTACGGACCTTCCTGCACTGCCAAGTCGGATCCCCTCACGCTCAAATGTATTTCTTCCGCGGAGCAGTGCTCTTCTCAAATGATACATGCGAGTACAGCGCTCGGGGGGCACTTCCTCAAAAACCTCCGCTTCATTGCACCAGACGAATACATGCCCCTTACGCATCATCCGTTGGAAGAAGTCTACGTCTTCGCCTCCGGTTCCAAATTTAGTCCTGAACGACTCTTCCTCTCCCTCGACAATGTCCTTCTTGAATAAGACATTTCCCGTTCTTGATTGGCGCCAATCCAGGATATGCCCCGTCCGATACGCGGCCCGCTCGGCGAATTTTCCTTTGACTAACCAGTCCGGCGGGGTTTGGGGGAAATACGGCTTCACCGGGCCCAAGGCACCAGCAGCATTGTACGCAATGCAGGTGTTGAAGAGATGAAGCAGCCACTGTCTCGATGCGCATTCATCATCATCGATAAATGCGACAAAGTCCCCTGCTGCCTGCTCGACAGCCCGATTTCTCGCCAATGCGAAGCTCTGGCGCGGCTCGACGAAATAGCACAGTCCAAACTGGACGGTGCCCACAAATGCCTCCACTACCTCTCTGGCCGATTCTGCACGATCGTTATCCACGACGACGACGGAGAAGGAAAACAACCCATTTGTGTCTTGCTCAACCAACTTCTCTAGTAAACGCCGTAGCATGACCGGCCTCTTGAAAGTACACACACATACGCTAATATGGGGCAGGCTCACTACTGTCGGTTGTTGCATCGCAAGTACTGCTTCACCCCCTTGGACTATGGAATACATGCTGCGACCTTTGCCTTTTAGATCTCTACGTGGGCATTTTCTGCCACAGCGATGATCTATTTTGATCCTGTGCGGCCACAGGTATGGATGTATCGAAAAGCTGAAGATTGATCGCGATGATACTCAGTCCAGAACCGTGCTGAATGAAGATGATCATGTCAATGCATCTAAGTAGAAGCGTTGGTGCCTTGCAGTTAAGGTTGCGAGCGAAAACTGCTGTGACACGAATGCCCTGCCGGATTCTCCCATGGCCTTGCGCTCTTGGGCATGGTTCATCAAGTACAGAAGGCGCTCACTCATCGCAATATAGTCTCCCGTTTTCACGAGATATCCTGTCAGGCCGGCAACGAGGGCATCCGGTATGCCACCAGACTCGTAGGCGAGCACTGGCTTTTTCATGGCCTGGGCTTCGAGGAGTACCCTGGGCAGTCCTTCTGAGCTACTGGGCAGGACCACCACATCACACGCAGCATACCAATCCCGAAGTTTCTGGGATGTCAGTTCACCAAGAAATATCACACGGTCTGCGCCCCCCCCTTCAGACGCTCGCATCTTCAAGAGAGCCATGAGGGGCTCCGAGTCAATAGCACCGGCAAAAACAAGCGAGACCGCTACCCCTGCATGCACAAGACCTTCCGCAGCAAGGAGCAAATCCAGATGGCCTTTCCCCTCCGTGATCCGACCTGGCAAAAAGACTACAAAACCATTCGGGCGCGTAACAGGTAAGGCTCGTGCTGGAGAGAAGAAATCGCAGTTGACGGCGTCTGACAAGTTGACATATGCGTCCTGCAACTCGAGAGGCACTTTCGGTGTCGACACTCCTCCAACCGCTGCTGCCCTTGCCAGCCATCGACGGATTCTCCGCTCCTCCAACCCGCCGTTGTCGAAATGATGGACAATGGCATATGGGATGCGGCGCTGCACTGCCAAGGAAATTAGACTGCCGACGTCGTAACTCAGCCGATGGAGGACAATGAGGTCCACTTTGTACGCGTCGAGGACTTCATGCAGTATCTCGCTCAGAATCATGCTGGGGTACCATAAATGACCGCCTGTATTCCGAAGCGCACGACCGAGGACGGCAAACCTTGAAAGTGCCCCTGCTGAACGTCGGGAGGCGCTTGACGATGCTAATACTCGCAACCTCCCTGGTAGCGAACCAATGGAACGATCCTCGGCATGAACGCAAACTGGAATCCAAACGATTTGTCCTTGGCCACGCTTTTCAATCTCAATTTGTATTGTGCTGTCGCCTGAGTTAGTGGGCACGAGATGCATCTGCAGGATTGTTAGTCGACTGTTCGCTAGCAAAGCGTCGTTAAGCTGATGAAGGTACTGTTCCACGCCTCCGGAAGTCCGATGCCGGAAGATATGAGCGTAGCGTAGTATCGTGACACCATCCAAATTAGCCATTATCGCTCCGACAGGTCTCTGCAGGACCTTTGTTAGACCAGCCTCAATAGGATAAATGGGCTACCCTGCAGCCCACCAACCAGGGGGATTGCGAGAAACAGATGCCGACTGCCTTGTGGCAATTGGACGCTTAGGCCCCGGTGCCAGAAGTGGCACGTGAGATCGAGAGCAAAAAGTCATGTACTATGTCTGGGGAAAACGGTACCGCTAGATCGGCCTGGCCAAGATCTGGGGATTGCGTTCGAACAGCAGAATCGCAAGCTCAAGGAGTTTATGGCGGATCTGACGGTGGACAAGGTCAGCTTCCAAGAGGTCTTCGCAAAAACATCCTGACGCCCATACGCAACCGAGTAAGTGGTGCAGGCCGTTACCGGTCAGTTTTCGATCGGCGTGCGGCGAGCTTGCGGGCTGCTAAGATTGAATCGCGCGCGGTTCTAGGATTATTAGCGACGGTTAAGAATGTTGACTACCACAATCGCCACCGAGTTGCTACAGAGCAGGTCTCGCGAGCCGCAGCCGTCGCAGGAGTGGCTTCAGCGGGCGGCCAATCATCACCGGGCGTATGACGAACGCATGAATTGCAGTGGCGATGCTCCTCATGTATCTCTGTTGACGCCAATATATTCGTGCCGACAACAGGCCGAAGTCCGCCACCAAACAAAGATCCGCACTTCTCCATTCGGGCGAGGCCAGCATCGCCTCGATAGTCTCGCGGGTGGCCGTCGCTTCACCCGCGTCAGACATGCTACGGATGCAAGTTAAAAATCCACGATTTATGTGCGCATGCTGCTTATCGTGACTGACTCCGAGCGCCGTTAACACCGCTGGCGTTACCTCTGGTATCGATTCCAACGGATCCGGGTTACCATTACTTCTTGATAGGGACGCCGTTTTCGCTGCTAGGGCGCTGAGCACTTGCTGCCTGAATTTCCGCACGGAGACCTGCTGCAGATGCAGCCGGTACTTCAGCACCACAGTATCTAGATTAGCCAATCGAAAACTATCCGCAATTCGCAACCATAGATCGTAGTCTTCCGCGTCTACGACAACCTTCCGATAGCCGCCAACCGAGATAAAGGCACTTGTTCGCATGACAACGGTAGGATGGAAAATTGGGCAGTCGCCACGAGCCAGGTCTGATCTAATCTCGTGATCTTTTGTCGGGAAGTAACGAGTTCCAATCCTCACTCCACTCGCTTTGATGAACTCTACCGCACCGCCCAAGCAGCCAAGCTCGTGATGTTTTTCCAAGACATTCACCTGCAGTGCAAGGCGGTCTCTAAGCGCGATGTCGTCAGCATCCATCCGTGCGATGTACTTGCCTCGTGCAAGCCCGCAACCAATGTTAAGAGATTCCACCAGGCCCCTATTCTCATGGCTATACACCCGTACGCGCGGATCATTGTTTTTGTAAAACTCAAGCAGCGAAGCAGAACCGTCAGTTGAGCCATCATCAACGATGATGAACTCAAAGTCAGTGAGACTTTGGTCTAGTATACTTTCAACAGCATCACGCAAAAAGCGCTCGCCGTTAAAAACACTCATTACAACAGAGACTTGTGGACTGGTCATACTCTTAGCTAGGCATGCCCCAAAATGTTCCGTTCTCAATCAAGATCTTAGTCCAATTCTGCACTACTCCTAGGAGCAAGGAGTTGCAAATGGTCTTGTCAGAAATGACCTTCCCCCGATTTCACAGACACCTCCCTAAGTGGGAGAATGCTGAAATCGGAGGACAACATGAACACGAAGACCCGACGATCGTATACGGAGAC
>LNDU01000036.1 GCA_001464735.1 Nitrospira sp. Ga0074138 | reverse complement strand
TCGCGATTCTTGGCGCACCGTTCGATGGCGGGACGACCTATCGCGCCGGCACCAGGTTCGGGCCTCAGGGCATTCGCAAGATTTCGGCGTTATATGGGACGTACAGTTTCGAACTCGGCGTAGATCTGCGGGAATCTATATCCATCTGCGATCTCGGCGACGTCTTTACGATTCCCGGCAACATCGAAAAGACCTTCGATCAGGTCACCAAGGGCGTCGGGCATGTCTATGCCAGTGGCGCGTTTCCGGTCGTGCTCGGCGGAGACCATTCCCTGGGCTTCGCGACCGTACGGGGCGTGGCGCAGAATATGGGCGGCAAGAAGCTCGGTATCCTGCACTTCGACCGGCATGTGGACACGCAGGAGACCGATCTCGATGAACGCATGCACACCACGCCCTGGTTTCACGCGACGAATATTCCCAATGTGCCGGCCAAAAATCTGGTGCAGATCGGCATCGGCGGGTGGCAAGCGCCCAGGCCCGGTGTGAAGTCGGGCCGTGAACGCCAGACCAGCATCATGACCGTGACCGACTGCGTGGAAATGGGCATCGAGAATGCGGCGAAGCAGGCGCTTGAAGTGGCGTTTGATGGGGTGGATGCCGTGTGGTTGAGCTTCGACGTGGATTGCTTGGATGCCGCATTTGTGCCGGGCACCGGTTGGCCGGAACCGGGCGGGTTCTTGCCGCGTGAAGTGCTGAAGTTCCTCCAAATCATCGCCGACACGAAGCCGCTGGCGGGAATGGAAATCGTGGAATGTTCACCGCCCTACGATGCCGCAGAGATCACCAGCCTCATGGCCACGCGGGTCATCTGCGATGTCCTGGCCTGCCAGGTGCGGTCGGGCAACCTGGCTAACCGAAAGAAGCGTTGAGATGCTTGAGGGGCTTGCTTCGTGCAAGCCCCTCAAGCATCTCTCAGCGAGCAGCATTGGTGTGCACGATGATGGGCCTAAAGGGGTGTTAAGCACCTTTAATTTCTGCTTACCTGCCTGGCCTATAGTCCGCTTTGTGATAGTCTCTCGTAACAGAAAATAGCTTAATGTTGTGTTGTGTGGCAAAGCTTTTTGCTTCAACAGAAAAATCAAATAGAGCTGCAAGAATCGCCTCGTCTGCATGGGGCCACGCCGCACGCACTCCGGCAAGTTCCCTAACCGCGCTGACACCAACGTTCTTCTTGTACGCTTTGCACTGGACTATGGCGATCGTACCATTTTGTCTCAAGATAAGATCGACTCCCTGATCCTTTGTCCGTGGGGTGAACTCGACGTCGAAGCCCTTCTCCCGGTAGATTTGTGCTACGCCTTGCTCAAAGCCTACTCCATCAAGTGCAGCCCAAACACGCACATCTTACATGGCTTCTTGAAGTTGTCGTTCAACACTCTTTCGTGTTCGTTCTTTTGCTGCCTGCACTTCGATGATCTTAGAAGCATCTCCAGGAGTTCTTGTGAGCCAAACAATGAATGCACCAGCCAGGAATGCAATGATTGGGGGCCACCAACCCCAGACGCCAACTAACCATAGAAGAAAGAAAGGGCTGACCATGAGTCCATATCCAAGCGAGTGACCGTCCGACTGTCCTATATATTGCTTTTCCGATTCAGTGAATTGTTCGGATGGGCTGATATCGATACGATGTTCAAGAGGTGCACTCGGATTAGTTGATTTTCGTGTGAGGTGCTCTTCGTTCCATTTTCGGACGATCCGATAAGTATTCAGATTGGCTTTTGACCCAACTTCCACCTCGAGCCGATAAGGTGTAACGGTGAGGTCGGTATCTCGGCGTACCCTGTGAGGCGTTTGTTCCGAGAAGCTTAGGTCACTGTTCAATGGCAAGACATGTCCATTTCCTAGGCCGGAGGCGATTAGCTTCCCGGAATTCTTATAACGATAGACTGTAAGAACCTTGAGCATCATCTTTGTAATGAGCAGGTCAAAATTCTAGCTGTTGAGCACTCTGCGCCGAGTCCAGTAAAGTGCGCGAGAGTCATTATTCTGGAAATATCTGGTTTGGCAAGGAATGGGACCAGCCACACTCACTGAGGCTTGTCCCTCTTTGGCGTATACTTATTGTAGACGTCTCTACTATTAAGGATTTCCCACGCCTCTTCTGAGCTCACGATTTTTGAATGGGCCTGGAGTTTGTCATCAAGCTGCCTCACTAACGCTGTCACGAACTCTGCAAACTGTCCCATCCATGAATCCTGTCCAATGGTCGAATAGTAGAGATCCTCTTTCGCATCAAGAAAATCACGCCCGTCTAGGTAGTAGCGAAGCGATATTGGTAGCGACACAATCTTCACATTGAAGTGCTCCCCATTCTTCTCGATGTCTTTCGGTAAGAACGAGACGAGATCTCTAAACAGCCTGTCAATGTTGTGATTATAGGCTTCAAGCTTCTGGATGATGCACTTGCGGCTAGCCGAATCGTCGGCGGAGTATGCCAAGTGCGCCTTTAAAATACACTCGTAGGCGCTTCTCAAATCAATGAACAGTTTGTATCTGCTAGACTTAATCGGCGAGAAGTGTTCCCACGTTAGTTCATACCTCCATAAATAATCCCTCGAATCACAAAAAAAGGAATAAGCAACTTCTAATCGGTTGTGCAGGGCTCCCATTTTTGTCTAGCTTCTTAGCGAGCCAGTTTAATTGCCTGTGCTGTACAAGTGATACTTTCCCAACAGTTATAGGTTTTTGTAGTTCCGCGAGGCACTTCGCATTGTATGTTGACAAGCCCATCAGCGCCCTGTTGTCTCGCCCAGTACTTCGTTTGGCTAATTGCGTCGGTTTTTGTGGCCGCCGGATCCCATATCTTATTTTTGCATGATATCCCTTCAACGACATTGATGATGCTGTAGTGTGTTCCTGCAAGCTGACTTTCGTTATAGATCGGTAAGGAAAGAGTGGCTTGTCGTTCTTCAGGGGTTAACCCATCAACCTTCACCACAGGAACTAACGGTCCGACGCAGGCAGCAATGCATACGTACATCATCGCAAGCATAAATGTTTTCACGATCCCCCACCTCCAGATATGACGTGCGCTCCATTAGAGATGCTCCACCTTCGTGTGCATATTTCCACGCAGAAGCTCAACAGCCAAGTGGTTAATGTTTTTTTGCTGAGGACTTTGCAGAGGAATTGTGGAGCAATAAAAATCGAGTGGGGGTCTGGTCTTGCTTCGTGCATGCCATATCATCCTGGCCAACTCCGGTAGCTATCGCGAATTGTCTTGGTAGGTATGGCGCTACAAATACGATTCCTCCCAGAGATTGTTCAAAAACTCATGTATGGGAAGGATCGTAACCTCGCCGACTTTTCGCCGTCGCGCTTCCAGGCTGACGCAAAGATAGCGTTTGAGTTTCCGCTCCTCCGCCAGCGCCTTCAACGATTTCAGATCGTTGGGACCGACGTTTTCACTCGCTTTGAGTTCAATTGCCGTGTGATCGCCCAAGATAAAGTCTACTTCAAAGCCCGACTTTGATTTCCAAAAGGCGAGAGGCTCTCCAGACACATAATCCACATAACTTTTGAGTTCGTGAAAGAGATAGGTTTCCACTGCTTGCCCGTACTCCGGCGTACCTCGACGGTATTGCCGTTCTTGGAGGGCGGCCACGACGCCGATATCGAAAAAGTAATATTTCGAGGACGCCAATGGTTTGCGCTGTCTGGTTTCACGCCAGGCCGGCAGTTCGTGGAGGATGAGGGTGTCTTTCAAGATCTCAAAGTACTCGTAGACAGTGGTGCGTGGGACTTGGGCGTCGGTGGCCACGTTGGTGAAATTGACGATGGTCGCATTGCAGTAGGCCGCTACCCTCAGGAAACGGCTGAAGGCCGAAACATTCCTCGTCGCTCCTTCCGCCACGATCTCCTGTTGCAGATAAGAACCGGTGTAGGCGTCGAGATCTGCGCGAGGATCGTCTGAAAAATAGAGGGAGGGGAGCCCTCCACGGATAATATACTTATTGAGGTCGAAGTGTGCTCCCAATTCTCTCTGAGTGAGTGGGTGCAGGTATTTCGTTCTCGCCCGGCCCCCCAAAAGATTGACCCCGCCCTGTCTAAGCTTGCGAGCACTTGAACCCGTGAGCAAAAAGCGAATCCCTCGTTGCTCAATGAGTCGGTGTACTTCGTTCAGCAGTCCCGGGAGTCGTTGAATCTCGTCGATGACCACCACTCGATCCTTGGGGGTGAGTTCTTCGGCCAATCGCTGTGGACGTTGACTGAGTTTCAGATAGACGGATGTGTCCAGGAGGTCGTAGACGCGGGCACTATGGAAGCTCTGGGTGATCAGGAAGCTCTTCCCGGTCTGGCGCGGCCCCAAGAGGAAGTGGGACTTCTTCTCCATGAGGCCCGCTAAATACAGCGATCGATTGATAGCCGGTGTCGAACTCATAAAGCATGGTAACAAGTGACGACTCTGTCGTCAAATGGCATGCCAAATGACGACTCAGTCGACACCTGTCTGTACGCAAGAGTGAGCTCAAACGCCCTGAATGATGACTGGCGTCAGGTGAAAGTGACTCGCGCGACCTGCTTCTGGCGTCGCACGCGATGCTGTATGCGCCGCCGCTCGTTTGACTCGTGATGAATCCATTTATATACTTACTTTTTAAACTGGAGGCGATCACCGATGAAAATCGCGATGGGCTTGCTCGTCTTAGTGGTTCTCCTCGTCGGCGTGGTGCTGGCGCTGCCTTTTCTGATCGACCTCAATAAATATCAAGATCAATACAAGCCACTCATCGAAGATGCTCTCAATCGCAAGGTTCAACTACAAGATATTCGCTTGACGATCTGGCCGAGGATCGGCGCGCGGGTGGAGGGTTTCTCAGTGCTGGACGATCCGGCCTTTGGGACCGGTCCCGTTGCATCTCTATCGTCGTTGGAAGTGGGTGTGAAGTTGATGCCGTTGCTGAGCGGCAAGGTCGAAGTGGAGGAAATCACGCTTCGCCAACCGGTGATTACGGTGATCAAGAACCAGAAGGGAGTGCTGAACATTTCAACTATCGGCCGCAAAGGTGTGTCAGTGCCCGAGAAACCTTCGCGCGCCCCGATTCCTTCAACGGAGGGGCCGCTCAAGATTCTGGCGCTGCTGGCCGTGGACCGTGTGTCGATCGAGGGTGGGAAATTGACCTACCGTGACCTATCTGCCGGCAAGCCGACGGAATATGTATTACAAGATTTGGAGGTGCTCCTGCAATCAGTGCGGCTTGGGCAGACGCCAAGTGTGCATGTCGGCTCACTGGTGCAACCATTCAATCTGCCGGTGAAACTCGATGGCACCTTTGGCCCACTGCGAGAGACAATGGACATTGATGCGATCAATTTCCAGTTAGGCCTGGGAAAGACGGACTTTGCCATTACAGGAAAGGCCGCCGGGAATGATGCCATAATCAATATCAGCTCGCCGGTGATCAATACCGCGAACTTACCGGTTGCGCTTCCCCTGAAGACACCGGTTGAGATCAAGGATCTGCAGATTGCAGCGGAAGTCATGGGGCAAGAGGCCAAGCTAAAATCTCTGGTGTTCCGTCTGTTCGACGGCGAGGTGAAGGGGCAAGGCAAACTGATCGCCGGATCAGACATGCCTCCATTCAAGGGAGCTGGGACGATTCAAGGATTACAGCTCGGCCCGGCGCTCAATGCCGTCGCTGAAACGCCGATCTCCATCAGTGGCACAGCGGGTGCCGATCTTTCTCTGCAAGGCAAGGGGTTTTCCATGCCGGACCTGACAAAGGCATTGGAGGGAAGCGGTCATTTGGCGGTGAAAGATGGGAAGATTGAAGGGGTGAATATTCTCCAGGAAGTGGCCTCGGCTCTCAAGGTGGCCGGAATTTCTCTTGACGATACAAAAGCAACGGCCTTTTCGACGATCGAGACGGATCTCGCCATCAAGCAAGGGGTGATCAATGTGCAGCGGCTCTTGATGGATAGCCATGATTTTCAAGCGACCGGCGGAGGCACGATTGGGTTTGATCAGCGACTGAATCTTGCCGTGAATCTCAACCTCTCTCAGGAGGTGAGCCACAAGATTGCGGCGGCCTCGCCCGTCGTCAAAATCGCCTTGAAAGATGGCCGATTGAGTCTCCCGCTCACGATTACTGGAACGGCTCAAGCTCCATCGTATGGAGTTGATGTCAAGGGTCTCAGCGGGAAAGTGCAGGAGCAGGTCAAGAAGAAGGTCGAAGAAGCCGTCGGTGGGCTACTCAAAGGGACGACAAAGCCTGAGGACCTCCAGAAAGAGGGGAAAGAGCTGCTCAAAGGATTGTTCGGTCGATAAGGAAATCTC
>LNDU01000035.1 GCA_001464735.1 Nitrospira sp. Ga0074138 | reverse complement strand
TTGAATCCGGGGGTGGAGATGGTGATGCCGGGCGACAATGTCAGTGTGACGGCGGAGTTGATCAGTCCGATCGCGATGGATCAGGGGTTGCGGTTTGCTGTGCGTGAGGGCGGCAAGACCGTGGGCTCCGGGGTCGTGACGGAAATTCTGGCGTAAGAGGGAACTGTTCGCTTGACAGGTTAGGAGTGAATGACGTGAAAGTCGATCAGCGGATCAGGATCAGATTGAGGGGTTTTGACTACCGAGTGCTGGATCAGTCGGTTACGGAAATTGTTGAGACTGTTCGGCGCAGTGGAGCTAGGGTAGTGGGTCCAATTCCGCTTCCTACGCGGATTGAAAAGATTACCGTCCAACGGTCGACGCACGCCGATAAGAAGTCCCGTGAGCAATTTGAGATGCGTACACACAAACGATTGCTCGATATTATGGAGCCAACGCCTGAGACGATGGATTCCTTGATGAAGCTGAATTTGGCGGCCGGAGTAGATGTAGAGATAAAGCTATGATGGCGCATGAAATTAAGGTTGGGTATGGTCTTGGTTGTCCTCTTAATTATGTGGTGAGCCAATGACGAATGGACTGATTGGAAAAAAGTTGGGGATGACCCAAGTCTTCGATGAGAGTCGGTTGACTCCAGTGACAATAATCGAGGCGGGTCCGTGTCGAGTGGTAGCGCTAAGGACGATAGAGCGAGATCAATATGAAGCGGTCCAGCTTTCTTTCGGGGAAGTCAAGGAGCGAAAGTTGTCGAAGCCTGAGTTGGGGCACCTCAAGAAAAGCGAAGCGGCACCTAGTCGAGTGTTGCGTGAGTTTAAGAAAGAGGGGAATCCAGCTGTTGGACAGATGGTAACAGTTGGCATGTTTCAGAAGGGTGATTGGGTGGATGTCATCGGAGTATCTAAAGGTAAGGGGTTTCAGGGTGTTGTGAAGCGTCATCACTATGCGGGTGGCCCTGAGTCTCATGGGTCTATGTTTCATCGGGCGCCAGGTTCTATCGGAGCGAGTTCGTTTCCTTCCCGGGTGTGGAAGGGAAAGACCTTGCCTGGTCATATGGGATCTGAGCGGGTCACGGTTCAGAGATTGAAAGTCGTTGAGTCGCGATCTGAGGAAAATCTTCTCTTCGTCCGCGGAGCCATTCCTGGGGCCATCAGCGGCCTCGTTGTCGTACAAAAGTCAAAAAAGAGCTAGTATGCCTACTATCGATCTAGTTGATTTGCAAAAAAAGAAGGTGGGAACGGTTGATTTATCTCCGCAGGTATTCGGCTGTGAGCCTCGCGCCGCTTTGGTTCATGAAGCGGTCATCATGCAGCGTGCCTGTGAGCGTAGAGGGACGGCCTCCACGTTGCGGCGCGGTGAAGTAAGCGGATCTGGTAAGAAGCCGTGGAAACAAAAGCATACGGGACGTGCCAGGGCTGGGTCTCTTCGCTCTCCTGTCTGGCGCCATGGCGGAAGTGTTTTTGGGCCAAAGCCAAGAAGTTACGCCTATTCTATGCCCAAGAAGAAGTATCGTATTGCACTCCAGAGCGCGTTGTCGGCTAAGGTGGTGGAGAGTAAATTGTTTGTTGTGTCTGATCTTTCCCTCCAGCAGCCCAGAACGAAGTTGTTAGCGCAAGCCTTAAAGCAATTCACTGGGGGTGATCATGCATTGGTGATCGTGGGTAAAGATCAGTCTGACATCTTGAAGGCTGCAGGGAATCTCGCTGCTGTGAAGGTGCTTAGTGCTGATCAATTGAACGTCTATGATGTGGTTCGCGCCCAAGTGATCATGATCGCCGAGCGAGAGCTTGGTCCTGTGAACGAGGTGTGGTCATGAAAGTTGACAGCCACAGGATCTTGATTCGGCCATTATTAACGGAGAAGATTACCGGACTTCGGGAAGCAACGAATACGGTGGGTTTTGTGGTTCATCCTGATGCCAACCGCATTCAGATCAGGCTCGCCGTCGAGGCACTGTTGAAAGTCAAGGTTGACAAGGTCAACATTATGAATGTTCGGGGGAAAGTCAAGCGGCTCGGTCGGTTTTCAGGTAGACGTTCCGATTGGAAGAAGGCGTTAGTGACTCTCAAGCAAGGCGAAAAGTTAGAGATGTACGAGAGTGCCTAGCAGCGTCTCGTCGTTGCCTTGTTCGTGAAGTGTGAAAGGTGGGGGCATTATTATTATGGGTCTGAAGTCGTATCGTCCAACGTCTCCAGGTCGTCGTGGGATGACAGCTGTGGTGACCGAGGAGTTAACCAACAAGAAGCCTGAGAAATCGTTGACTGCTTTTCATATCCGGAGCGGAGGGCGCAACAACGATGGTCGGACAACTGTTAGGTTTCGTGGGGGAGGGCACAAGCGGCTCTATCGCACGATTGATTTCTTGCGTGATAAAGTTGGGGTTTCGGCCCGGGTTGAGGCCATTGAGTACGATCCGAATAGGTCAGCTAGAATTGCACTCCTGAAATATCGGGACGGAGAGAAGCGGTATATCCTGTCTCCTGTCGGATTGGGTATAAATGATGAAATACAATCCGGCCCGCAGGCGGAGATCAGACCTGGGAATGCGCTCCCTTTGATGAATATGCCTCTTGGTACGACCATCCATAATATTGAATTGAAGGTTGGAAAGGGAGGTCAGTTGATTCGAAGTGCTGGCGGGTTTGCGCAGGTCATGGGGCGTGATGGTGAGTATGTGCAGGTGCGGCTGAAGTCCGGTGAAATGCGGAGAATCCTGGGGGCCTGCATGGCGACGGTTGGACAAGTTGGGAACGTCGATCATGAAAATGTCAGTGTTGGAAAGGCCGGTCGGAATCGTTGGAAAGGGAAGAAGCCACACGTTCGAGGGGTGGTGATGAACCCTGTCGATCATCCGCACGGAGGTGGTGAAGGAAAGTCTGGGCAGGGGAATCCTCACCCGGTCTCTCCATGGGGTCTTCCGACCAAAGGGTACAAGACCAGGCAGAATAAGAAAACAGACAAGTTCATTATTGCTCGACGGAAATCAGGAGTTCGCAATGCCTAGATCGGTAAGTAAAGGCGCGTTTGTTGACGGTCACCTTCTCGAAAAAGTCGAGCGCATGAATGAGACGAAGGACCGTAAGTTAATCAAGACATGGTCGAGACGGTCAACGGTCATTCCGGACATGATCGGCCATACGTTCGCGGTTCATAATGGGAAGAAGTTTATTCCGGTCTTTGTGACTGAGAACATGGTTGGTCATAAGCTTGGCGAGTTCGCTCCAACAAGGTTTTTCAAGGGGCATGGCCAGGCCAGGACTGAAAAAGCTGTCGCACTTAAGTAGAAAGGTTGATCGGTTGGCTCATCCTTCAATGTCTGGCGTATTGCGTGATTCATTGATTGCTGGGATCCGATTCGGTAACAGGGTTTAGAAGATGACTGAAGCACATGCGGTTCTAAAGTTTGCTCGTGTCGCGCCTCGGAAGGCTAGACCAGTGATTGATTTGATTCGTGGGAGGCAAGTGCCGATGGCGTTGGCCATCTTGAAGCACACGCCACGCCATGCTGCGAGGGTCGTTGAAAAAATCGTTCGCTCCGCTGTGGCAAATGCAGAACTGAAGGAGATGGGCGATAGCGAATCAATGGTCATCTCCAAAGCCTTTGTTAATGGTGGTCCAACGTATAAGCGTGTACGTGCGAGGTCGATGGGGCGGGCCAATGCAATTCAAAAACGTACGAGTCACATTACCGTCGTCGTGACGGCGCCTGAAATTCAGGGTAAGAGAAAATAGCTCATTTCTCTCTATTGAGGCATACAACGCATGGGTCAGAAAACACATCCAATAGGTTATCGGCTGGGCTACAACTATACGTGGAGCTCTCGCTGGTATGCGGGTAAAGATTACGCCAAACTGCTCCATCAGGATGTCAAGATCCGAAAGATGGTCAAGGCGAGACTGTATCATGCTGGCGTATCGAAGGTTGAAATTGAGCGTTCTGGCGATCAGGCTAGGGTGATCATCCATACCGCTCGCCCTGGCATCATCATCGGGCGCAAGGGGGCTGAAGTCGATAAGCTGAAGGCTGATCTTGAAAAGCAGTATGGGGGGCAGGTTTATATTACAGTCAAGGAAATCAAGAAGCCGGAACTTGACGCTCAGCTGGTGAGTGAAAATGTTGCTACTCAGCTTGAGAAGCGGGTAGCTTTTCGGAGAGCGATGAAGCGCAGTGTTCAGTCTGCGTTGAGGCTTGGTGCTCAAGGTATCAAGATCATGGTGGCTGGTCGACTGGGTGGCGCTGAAATTGCGCGTACGGAATGGTATCGAGAGGGGCGTGTACCACTACATACGCTCCGCGCTGAAATAGATTATGGATTCGCCGAAGCGCACACGACGATGGGGCAGATCGGGGTGAAGACCTGGATCTATAAGGGAGAGCTTCTTCCTATGCAACCCATTAAGGCCGAATCATCTTTAGAACGACGGTTTGGGTGAGGAGATCGAGCTGTGTTAGCGCCTAAGAAAGTCAAATTTAGAAAGATGCAAAAAGGCCGGATGACTGGCAAGGCCTATCGTGGTGGCCAGATTACTCTGGGAGAGTTTGGTCTAAAGGCATTGGAACCAGGATGGGTGACTAGCCGACAAATTGAGGCCGCGCGTATCGCGATTACCCGATACGTGAAGCGCGGAGGGCAAGTGTGGACACGCATTTTCCCTGATAAACCGATCACGAAAAAGCCGGCTGAAACTCGAATGGGTAAGGGTAAGGGTAATCCTGAGTATTGGGTTGCTGTTGTCAAGCCTGGTAGGATTCTTTACGAGATGGACGGCGTGACCCACGAGGTTGCTCGAGAGGCGTTTCGTCTCGCGTCGCACAAGTTACCGGTTGCTACGAAGTTGGTCGTTCGCGGCGAGTTTGGGTAAAGGTCCTTGAGGGGATAAAGAGGAGCAGGGGATATGGCATTGGACGTCAAGGAGCTCCAGCAGTTAGGGGCGGGTGAGCTTGTAGATAAAGAAAAGCAACTTGTACAAGAGCTGTTCAATCTACGTTTTCAGTTTGGCTCTGGGCGTCTCGAGAATCCCATGCAAATTCGGAAAACGAAACGGGATATTGCGCGGGTGAAAACTATTCTCGAGCAAGTGAAGGCCCGAACAGAGGGCTCTAAAAAGTAAAGGATGCTATGGCTGAGGTGGTAAAGCGCCGTCATTGGTATGGCGACGTCGTCAGTAACAAAATGCAAAAGACGGTCGTTGTCGTGGTTTCAAGGTCGGTCATTCATCCGGTCTATAAGAAAGTTCTCAGACGGATGACGAGACTAAAGGCCCACGATGAGAGTGGAGTGTGCAAAGTGGGAGATCGCGTCAAGCTCGTGCAAACCAGGCCGCTGAGCAAAGAAAAGAACTGGCGTGTCGTTCAAGTCATGGAAAAAGGTCAACCTGAAAAGTAAGAAGCGGTATTTCGTATGGTCTTCGGTTTGTTGCCGCGCGTAGGAATATAGCGATGATTCAGAACTATACATATATGGATGTGGCCGATAATTCCGGAGCCAAGCAGGCCATGTGTTTTCATGTGTTCGGGGGGACGAGGCGGCGCTATGCGTCGCTCGGTGATATCGTGGTGGTGGCTGTCAAGGAGGCGATCCCACAGGCCAGTGTGAAGAAGGGGGATGTGAGCCGGGCTGTCATCGTCCGAACCACAAAGGAAGTCCGCCGAGAAGATGGGTCTTATATTAAGTTTGATCGGAACGCATGCGTGTTGATCAACAAAGATGGCGAACCAATTGGAACGCGAATATTCGGTCCTGTTGCCCGCGAGCTCCGCTGGAAGAAATTTATGAAGATCATTTCTTTAGCGCCTGAAGTTTTGTAGGGCAGAACGAACGAGGAGCATCGTGGAAGTAGTCCGAAAAAGCAGAATTCGAAAAGGGGATACGGTTGTCGTGGTCTCTGGTCGTGAGCGAGGCAAGACGGGGAAAGTTCTGTCTGTTGATCTGCAAGCCGGGAAGGTGGTTGTAGAGAAGTTAAATATCATCAAGCGACACACTAAACCCAATCAGAAGGCTAAGCAGGGAGGTATTCTCGAGCGAGAGGCACCTCTGCAGATTTCCAATGTCATGTTTTTCTGTCCGGTCACACAGAAGCCTACGCGGATAGGGATTCGGGTTTTAGCAGATGGGCGACGAGTGCGCTTCAGTAAGAAATCAAACGAGACTGTGGAATAGGCTACGTGATGACCAAGGAACCAAAAAACCGATCGAGTAAACCGTCCGAGCGAAAATCAAAATCATCGAAGAAGGAATCAGTCGTGTCCTTGGACCAGGGTAGCGAGGAGTCCAAGTTTAGACCGCGACTTCGTGACATGTACGAGCAACAGGTTGTCCCTGCCCTCATGAAGGAGTTCGGATACAAAAATGTGATGCAGGTTCCACGGCTTGAACGTGTGGTGTTGAACGTTGGAATGGGTGAGGCGATTCAGAATGTGAAACTCTTGGAAGGTGCGGTAGCCGAGCTGGGGCTGATCACCGGTCAAAAGCCGGTCGTCACTCGAGCTAAAAAAGCCATCGCCGGATTCAAACTTCGGCAGGGGTTGCCCATCGGTACCAAAGTGACGCTTCGTAGCCGAAGGATGTATGAGTTTTTTGATCGCCTGGTAACGTTGGCACTTCCTCGTATTCGAGATTTCCGTGGTGTTTCTCCAAAGGCTTTTGATGGTCGAGGGAACTATACTCTTGGTTTAAAAGAGCAGCTCATTTTCCCTGAAATTAAGTACGATGAGGTTGCCTCGATTCATGGGATGGATATTACGGTTGTCACTACGGCTAGGACGAACGACGAGGGGAAGGCGCTTCTGAAGCACCTCGGTATGCCGTTCCGTACGTGAGCACGACGTGGATCAATAGTGTTTGTTTGAACGGAAGGAGTGCGTGTGTCGAGATTAGCGCTGAGAAATAAGGCAGCAACGCAGCAGAAGTTCTCCACGCGTAACTACCATCGGTGTGGAGTTTGTGGTCGAGTTCACGGATATCTCCGTCGCTTTCGAATGTGCCGCATTTGCTTTCGACTGATGTCTCTGCGCGGAGAGATTCCTGGAGTCCGAAAATCTAGCTGGTAACGGGTGTTCTCACACCGGTGATTGCCAATGGAGGATAGAAGGATATAGCATGGTTACCGATCCAATCGGCGATCTTCTTGTTCGCTTAAAGAATGGCGCTCAGCGTCGTCATGAGACAGTCACAGTTCCCACTTCAAAGTTGAAGCGTGCTATTTTGACGATTTTGATGAGGGAAGGTTATGTTGATGCCATCGAGGATGGAGCTCATGAGGGGCATCCCATTCTTACGGTGCGTCTTCGATATGTCGGTGAGGGACAGCCTATGATCACTGGGATGGAGCGCGTCAGTAAGCCAGGACGACGGGTTTATGTTGGTAGTCAGGAAATTAAGAAGGTTCGCAATGGGATCGGCGTGTCCATCCTTTCTACGTCCAAAGGAATCATGACTGACCAGGAATCCCGTAAGAATCGTCTTGGGGGTGAGCTTCTTTGTTCCGTGTGGTAGGCGGATGAGTTATTTCGATCTCGAGTGAAGGGTGTAACAGACCATGTCCCGCATTGGAAAAAAACCGATCGCAATTCCGAGTGGAGTGGAAGTCAAAGTTACTGGATCAACTGTGTCAGTTAAAGGCCCATTGGGCAGGCTGGATTGGTCCCTTGAGCAGGGGGTCGACGTTGCCATCAGTAATGGCCAAGTCGTTGTCGGCCGTTCGAGTGACGATCGTAAGCTGAGAGCTTTGCATGGGCTGACTCGTGCAGAATTGAGCAATATGGTTCAGGGTGTAACTAAAGGGTATGAACGCTCGCTTGAGATTACCGGAGTAGGTTACAAGACTCAAGTACAGGGGCGGACACTCAGCTTTAACGTGGGGTATATCAATCCAGTGATCTATGAGGTGCCAACGGGCATCGATGTAAAAGTTGACAAGCAGACGCTCATTAACGTCAAAGGAGTTGATAAGCGGTTAGTAGGGCAGGTGGCAGCTGATCTGCGAGCTATTAAGCCACCGGATGTCTATAAGCAAAAGGGTATTCGCTACGCGGGTGAGACATTGCGTAAAAAAGAAGGCAAGACTGGGAAATAGGAACTAGCCATGAATGCTGCAGACAAAGTTCGACAACTTGATCGACGGCGCCGTCGAGTGAGGCGTGTGATTCTTGGAACGACCGGCCGGCCGCGTCTGAATGTATTTCGAAGCGCGGCCCATATTTATGCCCAGATTATTGACGATATTCAAGGTGCTACTCTGGCGGCTGCCTCATCGCTCGACAAGTCGCTACGCAAGTCCCTGAAGTCGACTGGTAATATTGAGGCAGCTAAGGCGGTAGGGAAATTGATTGCCGATCGGGCCAAGGCTGCCAAGGTGACTACCGTAGTTTTTGATCGAGGGGGGCGGATGTATCATGGCAGAATTAAGGCGCTTGCAGATGCGTCGCGTGAAGGGGGCTTGCAATTTTAGGCTGGTACGGGATGCGAGGCGAGCAAGGAAAGCGTGTGATTTCTTGGCGAACTGTTACTGAACTTAGGACTGAGGGGTGAGAGCGTGCGAGTCAATCCCGATGAATTAAGCCTAAAAGATAAAGTCGTATTTATCAATCGTGTGGCAAAAGTCGTGAAAGGTGGAAAACGTTTCAACTTTTGTGCACTCGTTGTTGTCGGCGACGGTCATGGGTGGGTAGGGATCGGCAAGGGAAAAGCTGCTGAAGTCCCGGTTGCGATTTCAAAGGCCGTCGAACAAGCCAAGAAACACCTTGTTCATGTTCCACTGAGGGGCGGAACCATTCCGCATGAGGTGCATGGTCTGTTTGGTGGAGAACATGTGCTGCTGAAACCAGCCGTCGACGGTACTGGAATCATCGCCGGGGGCGCGGTTCGTGCTGTCGTGGAGCTGGTCGGTGCGCATAATGTCATCGCAAAAACATTGGGCCGTGGAAACCCCTTCAATACTGTTCGTGCAACACTAGACGGGCTCACCCAATTGCGTAATTTGGACGATGTTCTTCGCTTCCGTCGGCAAGCGTTCCCAGACGGCCGAGAAAGGTCTGCGGTTTTATGAGCTCCTCAAAGACATCAAAAGCTGCAGATCAGGCTACTCAAAGTGTGCGTGTGACATTGAGACGCAGTCCCATTGGAACACCTGAACGGCATCGCCTTGTATTGCGTGGTCTAGGTCTTCGACATATTCGACAGACGGTTGTCCGTCCTGACACGCCTCAGGTACGAGGACTGATTCAAAAGGTAGGCTACCTGCTTGAGGTTGGAAAGCCATGAAACTTCATGAGTTGGCTCCTGCAAAAGGGGCAAAGAAGCGAAGGAAGCGTATAGGACGTGGACCTGGGTCTGGTCACGGGAAGACGGCCACCAAAGGTCATAAGGGACTTTTGGCTCGATCTGGTGGCGGTAAACGCCCAGGGTTTGAGGGCGGACAGATGCCGTTGGTGCGTCGGCTACCAAAGTTTGGATTTACCAACCCATCCAGGACAGAATATTCCATCGTCAACATTAAGAGTTTTGAACGATGGGTTGGAAATGAGACGGTCACTCCACAAGCCATGGTTGACGCTGGATTAGTGAAGCGAAAAAAACGACCGATTAAAATTCTTGGCAATGGTGAGTTGAAAAAATCACTCGTTGTTCAGGCACATAAGTTCAGTAAATCGGCTGAAGCAAAAATCCAAGCGGCCGGAGGGCGAGTCGAGGTCATCGGCGGTGCTTGAACGGCTCCTGACAAGTTTTCAGAATATCTTTAAGATCCCCGAGCTGCGTACTCGTGTTCTTTTTACGCTTGGAATGCTCGTGGTGTATCGAATCGGGTCTCACATCCCGACTCCTGGTATCAACGGTGAAGCCCTTTCCGAGTTTTTACAGAAACAGGGGGGGGCTTTGCTCGGATTCCTCGATATTTTTTCAGGCGGATCCTTGTCCCGCCTGACGATCTTTGCGCTGGGCATCATGCCCTACATCAGCGCATCGATCATCCTTCAATTATTGACGGTCGTCGTCCCTCATTTGACCAAATTAGCCAAGGAGGGGGAGCGCGGACGCAAGAAAATTATTCAGTATACCCGGTTCGGGACGATCGGCATCGCTCTGATTCAGGGGTTTGGGATCGCAGTTGGGTTAGAACAAATGAATCAGGGCGCGTTCGTGCTACACGCCGGATGGGGATTCCGTCTGATGACGGTCATTACCCTGACGGCTGGCACGGGTTTCTTAATGTGGCTCGGTGAACAGATCACCGAGCGAGGAATTGGCAATGGTATCTCGTTAATCATTTTTGCTGGTATTGTCGCCAGGCTTCCTGCGGCCGTGGCGCAGACCTATAATTTATATGAGATTGGCCAGCTTAATGCGTTTTTATTGATTGCCTTGGCGCTCTTAATGATCGGCGTTGTCGCTGCGATTGTTTTTTTAGAAAGTGGCCGCCGAAAAATTTCCGTGCAGTATGCAAAGCGGGTGATTGGCCGACGGGTCTATGGAGGGCAGAGTACGCACATTCCTTTAAAAATTAATACGGCTGGCGTCATTCCTCCTATATTCGCCTCCTCGATCATCGCGTTTCCTGCAACCATTGCCGGGTTTTTTGAAACACCATGGGTGAAATCAATTGGTGATCAGCTGGCTCCTGGCTCGCTGCTGTACACATTGATGTATGTGGGATTAATTCTCTTTTTCTGTTTCTTCTACACGGCGGTCGTCCTGAACCCCGTTGATATGGCCGACAACATGAAAAAGTACGGCGGTTTTATTCCTGGTATTCGGCCTGGGCAACGAACTTCAGACTATATCTACAACGTTTTAACCAAGATTACATTTGCCGGCGCCATCTATCTGGCCATCGTCTGTGTGATTCCTGAACTGTTGATTTACAAGCTGAATGTTCCATTTTATTTTGGCGGCACCTCCCTATTGATCGTGATTGGCGTGGGTCTAGATACGGCCCAGCAGATTGAATCGCATATGTTGATGCGGAATTATGAAGGGTTCTTGGGTAAGGGCATGGCTCCGTTACGCGGGAGAAGCGGCTAAAATCATGCGGCTTGTATTTCTCGGTGCCCCGGGGGTTGGGAAAGGCACGCAGGCTGATAAGGCCGCTGTTCACTATCGTATCCGAAAGATTTCGACCGGGGATGTGCTTCGAGAGGCGGTTCGGAATCAGTCATCCCTAGGCCGTGAAGCGAAGGAACATATGGATCAGGGAAGATTGGTCCCGGATTCAGTCGTCATAGGCCTGGTGCAGGAGAGGTTGGCAGATCCCTCATGCGAAAATGGTTTTATTCTCGATGGGTTTCCACGGACGGTTCCTCAGGCGGATGCGCTTGGGAAGGTGCTCGTTGAACGGAGTCTTCCCCTGGATCGAGTGATTAACTTTAGGGTTTCTCGAGAAGAAATCGTGAAGCGGCTGAGTGGGCGTCGGAGCTGTCCAAAATGTCAGGCGACCTATCACCTCGAGTTTGCTCCATCGAAGCGCGGCAACCTCTGTGAGCGTTGCGGAGAAGCGTTGGCTCAGCGAAGTGACGATCAGCGGGAGGCGATTGAGATGCGTCTCCGTGTATACGAAGAGCAGACAGCGCCATTAATAGACTTTTATGAGAAGCGGCAGGTATTGTCGCATCTTAACGGTGCCGAGGCCGTTGACACGGTATACCACAACCTCCTGAAAGCACTCGAGACTTCTCAGACGGCATGATCATTCTGAAAACGCCCGCCGAAATTGCGGTGATGGCAGAGGCGTCTAGGGTGGTGGCTGAGGCGCTGGCGATTGTGAGGAAAGCGGTCTGTTTGGGCATCAGCACGGAAGAGCTTGACCGAATTGCCGAGGAGGCAATACGGGGGAGGGGGGCGATTCCGGCCTTCAAAGGCTACCGGAACTTTCCCAAAACCCTCTGTGCATCTGTGAACGAGCAGGTCGTTCACGGTATCCCTTCGAAGAGAAAGCTCAAGGAGGGGGATATCATTGGACTTGATCTCGGTGCTATTGTGGGCGGATTCTACGGGGATTCAGCGGTCACAGTGGCGGTTGGTCGGATTCCGGAGGCGACGGCAAAATTGGTTCAAGTGACGGAAGAGGCGCTCTATCTCGGGATCAAGCAGGCTGTGGCTGGCAACCGTCTGACAGACATCTCGAATGCTGTGCAGCAACATATTGAGTCTTCTGGTTTCTCAGTGGTTACCGAGTTTGTGGGCCATGGGATTGGTCGGCAGCTGCATGAGGAGCCTCAAGTTCCGAACTACGGGAAGCCTGGTCAGGGGCCTCGATTGCAACCAGGTATGGTCCTGGCGATCGAGCCTATGGTGAACATGGGGCGAAGTGCCGTTCGTGTTCTTGAGGATAGGTGGACCGCAGTCACGGTGGATGGAAGCCTATCTGCCCACTTTGAACATACGATTGCCATCCAACCCAGTGGGCCGCCTCGCGTTTTAAGTCAATTGGAGAAGACCTAGGTTAGGTTACACAGGAAAGAATATA
Organism: Nitrospira sp. Ga0074138; assembly: GCA_001464735.1. Classification (GTDB taxonomy): domain Bacteria; phylum Nitrospirota; class Nitrospiria; order Nitrospirales; family Nitrospiraceae; genus Nitrospira_D. The sequence continues at coordinate 27,080 of LNDU01000035.1, read as the reverse complement.
GAAGGACGTGGCAAAAGAAGATATTATTGAAGTCCAGGGCTCGGTAACAGAAACGCTTCCTAACGCCATGTTTCGGGTTAAACTGGATAATGGCCATGTCATATTGGCTCACATCTCAGGGAAAATGCGGATGCATTTTATCCGCATCCTTCCCGGCGATAAGGTCACGGTGGAAATGTCACCATACGATTTGACCAGGGGCCGAATTACCTATCGCTTTAAGTAACGGGAGTGGCGAATTGTTATGAAGGTCAAATCATCAGTGAAGCCCATATGTGCCAAATGCAAGGTTGTGCGTCGTTGTGGGGTGGTGCGGATTTTATGCAAAAATCCACGTCATAAGCAACGACAGGGATAGTAGTAGAAGGAATGGGGAGTTTCGGACGGTCACTGTTAGGTGCAGAGCTGGCATGGCAGGCTCAAACAGTGAAGGGGTTGAGGCTCTAGTGCTCAGTACTTATATCGGGAGGGAGAATGGCACGCATTGCTGGCATCGATTTGCCACGAAATAAGCGAACGGATATCGGGCTGAGCTACATCTATGGAATTGGACGTATGTCGGCTCAGAAGATTCTCAATGAAGCGGGGATCGATGGCGCGGTCAGGATTAATGACCTGAGTGAAGATAAGATCGTCAAGTTACGTGAAATCATTGAGCGTGATTACCGGGTTGAGGGAGATCTCCGCAAAGAAGTGTCGCTGAATATCAAGCGGCTGATTGACACGGGGACTTATCGAGGGTTGCGTCATCGCAAAGGCCTGCCTGTCCGCGGACAGCGAACCAAGACCAATGCTCGGACGCGTAAGGGACGGCGCGCAGGCGTCAGTAGCAAGCCGAGATCGACGATGACCAAAGGGGCCTCAAGTACCTAGTCTGCAGAAACAGCCGGAGGAGTTCGCATGAGCATCAAAAAAGGTAAAAAGAAAGAACGACGGATTGTTCAGAGTGGCGTGGCCCATGTCCAGGCGTCATTCAACAATACGATTGTGACGATCACCGACATGAGCGGAAACACGGTGGTCTGGGCAAGTGCCGGCAATCAAGGATTCAAGGGATCACGGAAGAGCACCCCCTTTGCTGCTCAGCGTGCCGGAGAGGCTGCAGCGAGAAAAGCTATGGAAAGTGGGATGCGGCAAATCGATGTCTATGTGAATGGGCCCGGTTCTGGTCGAGAATCCGCGATCCGTTCTCTTCAAGGAGCGGGCTTACGAATTAATCTAATTCGCGATGTCACCCCAATTCCGCATAATGGGTGTCGCCCTCCCAAACGGCGACGAGTGTAATTATTTCGATGGATGCTCAGAGTCGCTGGGCGAAAACGCAAGGCCTATTGTTAGTGAGTCAGTAAGTTCTTTTGCGAGGAGGAAGCAGTGGCAAAGTATCGTGGTCCAGTCTGTCGGTTGTGTCGGCGAGAAGGGGAGAAGCTTTTTCTCAAGGGCACGCGCTGTATGACGGAAAAGTGCGCGATCGAACGCAGGAGTTATCCGCCCGGTCAACATGGGCAGGGGCGACAGCGAACCTCTGACTATAGTCTCCAGTTGCGCGAAAAACAGAAACTGCGTCGTATCTATGGACTTCAGGAATGTCAATTCCGTGGCGTCTTCGAACGCGCTGAACGACAGACTGGCGTCACGGGCGATGCCCTATTGCGGTTGCTGGAGTGCCGCCTGGACAATGTCGCGTATCGCTTAGGGTTCGGTGCTTCGCGCAAGCAAGCCCGCCAGATGGTGAGCCATGGTCATTTCACGATCAACGGTAAGAAGATCACGGTGGCTGGGGCGCTGGTGAAGCCTGGAGATGTGATCCAGATTCGCGAACGGAGTCGAGACTTGGTCGCATTCCAAGCGGCCTTGGAATCAGTTGATAGTCGAGGTATTCCCGATTGGCTGGAGCTTGACAAAGGGGCGTTTAAAGGGACGGTGCGCACATTGCCGGCCAAGGAGCAGATCGCATTGCCAGTCAATGAACAGATGGTGGTGGAATTGTATTCGCGATAGTTTGCCGGTCTGAGGTGCGCTCTTTCGACGTGGGCGTTTTCCGCCAACGTCTTGGTCACTCGATGGTATGGAGGGTGGGTCATGATCAAAGCGATGAAAGACTTTCAGATCCCAATGCGGGTGGAAGTCGACAAGGATGCACATTCTCCCATATTTGGGCGGTTCACCACAGAAGCGTTTGAACGAGGGTTTGGCACGACGATTGGTAATGCCCTCCGTCGCATTTTGCTATCGTCGCTCACGGGAGCTGCGGTGACCACCGTGAAGATTGAAGGGGTCGTGCACGAGTTTTCGACGATTTCAGGCGTGACAGAAGACGTCACGGCAATCATTCTGAATATTAAAAGCCTGCGGCTGGCGCTCCACACGGATAAACCGAAGACGATACGGTTGAAAAAGAAGGGGCCTGGAGAAGCCAAGGGGGCGGATATTCTTCACGATGGCGATGTAACAATTTTGACCCCAGATTTGCATATTGCCACCCTCGATAAGGATGCGACTCTGGACATTGAGATGACTGTGAAGCATGGCCGTGGTTATGTGCCAGCCGAACGTAACAAGGAAGAGGGACTGCCGATCGGGGTGATTGCCATCGATTCTATCTTCTCTCCGATCAGGCGAGTCAATTTCCATGTTGAAAATGCTCGGGTTGGTCGTATGACCGACTATGACAAACTGACGATGGAGATCTGGACCGACGGTACCATCAGCCCGCGGGACGCGCTATCTACGGGGGCCGGGATTTTGCGCGAGCATCTGGATATTTTTATCAATCCCGAAGAGCGAAGCGAAGGAAAGAGCGAAGCGGGTTACGAGGAATCTCATCGAGAAGTAAACAAGAATCTCTCTCGTAGCGTGAATGAGTTGGAGTTGTCCGTTCGCGCGGCCAATTGCCTGAAGAACGCGAATATCAAAACGATCGCTGATCTCGTCCAAAAGTCTGAAGGGGAGATGCTCAGGACAAAGAACTTTGGGAAAAAGTCCCTCAACGAGATTAAGGAAATTCTTTCTGAGATGGGGCTTTCGTTAGGAACAAAAGTTGAGGCTTCCCCATACAATGGAAGCCCGAAACCTGAATGATGCTTTCCAATCAAGAGGACTATCGTGCGACATAGAAAAAAGGGACGACAACTTGGACGGCAGACGAAACATCGATGGGCGTTGTTTCGGAACTTAGTGACCTCGCTGTTAGACCAAGAGCGTATTGAAACCACGGGGGCTAAGGCTAAGGAGATACGAGGATTTACCGACCGCATGATCACGCTTGGCAAGGAAGGTACGCTCCCTGCACGTCGTCGAGCATTAGCCTTTATCCGCAGCAAGGCCGTTGTGTCTAAGCTGTTTAGCGATGTGGCGACACGATTCAAGGATCGGCCAGGAGGATACACCAGAATCATCAAAACTCGTCGCCGCATTGGCGATGCCGCTGAAATGGTGGCCATAGAATTGGTTTCTCGTCAGGAATTAGCTACCAAGAATAAAACCAAAGCTGGCGCTGCTCCGCCAGCACCCACTGACGCTGCACCTTCAGCATAACTTTTAAAGCACGCATTTAGCTGCCCGTCTGGAGACTTCCATGTGACAACACATGGAAGTCTTTTTGTTTCCACTTCCCTGGAGGACGTTTACTTGAAAGATTATGCATGCTACGATCGTGCCAGGTGTCGCTGTGAATCTATCTCGTGGAAATTCCTAGAGCATGTGGCAGCTTATAACAAGACGGGCTCTTCTCACCTTGAGTGTGCTGTTGGCTACATTTCTCGGCTATCTTCTCTTCAGAAACGCCGACTCAACTCAGAGTAGCCGCCCCATCGCTCCGGAGTCGATTGAACAAGCAGATGCCAAGATCTTGGAGTTTATCTTTACTCAATCAAAAGGAGATGTAGTCCAGTGGCAGGTGCAGGCTAAGCAGGCTCGACTATTTGAGCAAGATAAGCGTGCCGTGCTGCGTGACGTCGCCCTCACCTTCTACGGCGCTGGAGGAGATGAGGTGACTGTGCACGGGGAAGAGGGAACGCTGGATACGGCGACCAAGAATTTCAAGTTGGCAAATCGCCAAACACCCATTGTTGTGGAAACGAGGAGCGGGTATACGATTTATACCAACCACTTGGTCTGGACGGACGAAGCACGAGAAATTCGGACCGAGGATCCTGTCCGCATGGTGGGGCATGGATTGGAGGTGAGGGGGCAAGGGCTGCTTGGGCGAATGGAATCCGAAGAATTTGAGGTTTTACAGGATGTGCATGTGGATCTGGCTTCTGCTTCTTAGCGCCTTTTGTGTCGGATCCACCTCGGCAGCTCCTTCAGCGGAATCTGTGAATCTGAAGAGGGGTGTGGAGGCGTCCGGTGTCCCAACCACAATTACCTCAAAGAGAATGACAGTCCGAAATCAAGACAGCCAGGCTATTTTTGAAGAGACGGTTGTGCTAACCCGCGGATCGCTTATCGTTCATTCGGACAAGATGGTGGTGTTGTTTGCTTTACGAAATCACGATTCCTCGCTGCCATCGGAAGGGGGAACGGACCGCCATGAATCCGGTCAGAATTCCTCGGCTCGAAAGGAGCACAGCGCCGTGTCGCCGATGTCGAATCGTTCCGTCCAACGTATCGAAGCGACCGGCGATGCCCATCGTGTCAAGATTAAGTACGAGAACGGCAACGCGACGTGCCAAAAAGCCGTGTATTTCGTTGACAAGGAGAAGATTGTGTTGACCGGCGATCCCATAGCTTGGGAACGGGGAACCCGTGTCAGCGGTAAGCAAATTACGATTTTTAGGGCGGAAGAGCGAAGCGTGGTGGAAGGGGGTTCACATGTTCGCATCGAAGATGAGGGGCCGATTCAACCATGACCCAGGGTGTTCATGCAGAGTCTGACGCTCTCGTCGACCCGATTGCGGTACGGCGGGAGCATTGTCTGCGCGCCACTGGCCTGGTGAAAAGTTTCCGTGGACGCAAAGTCGTCAAGGGCGTCGCGGTCGAAGTATATGCCGGTGAGGTGGTCGGACTTCTCGGTCCGAATGGAGCAGGCAAGACCACAATCTTCGACATGATGGTTGGGTTGTGTCAGCCCGATGAAGGGGAGATCACCTTCATCGGAGAATCCGTGACCAACTTGCCCATGTATAAACGCGCACGGCGGGGAATCGGTTACCTGCCTCAGGAATCGTCTGTGTTTCGACGACTCTCGGTTGAACATAATGTCTTGGCGATTCTTGAAATGCTAGGGTATGCTCGTAAAGAGCGAAGTCAGCGCGTGGATGCCTTGCTTAAGGAGCTAGATCTTATCCATATACGAAAGAGCATGGCCTATGCCCTCTCAGGGGGAGAGCGTCGGCGCTTGGAAATCACGCGTGCGCTGGCGGCTACACCGTCCTTCATGCTGTTGGATGAACCGTTTGCAGGGATCGATCCGATCGCCGTGGCCGATATTCAGCAGATCATCACCCGCTTAAAAGAAAAAGGGATCGGCATATTAATTACCGATCACAATGTACAGGAAACGCTTTCGATCGTCGATCGTGCCTACATCATCAATGAAGGATTGATCTTAGAGGCGGGGTCTCCTGAAGCTATAGTGCAGAGTCCAATGGCTCGGGCCGTCTATCTTGGGGAACAGTTCAAGTTGTAGAAGAGTAGTAGTAGGGGTATCGATGAAACTCCGTCTGGTTCCACAGCTTTCGCAAAAGCTCATCATGACGCCTCAACTGCAGCAGGCGATTAAGCTGCTGCAGTTGTCTCGGCTGGAGCTGCAGCAGAGCCTTACGCAGCATCTCCTGGAAAACCCTTTGCTGGATGAGATGCAGTCCGATGTCGAGGAAGGCGAGTCCTTGGTCAATGAGGAAAAGGTCGAAGATCCCGCTGCATTGGAAGGCCAGGATCGGTCGGACGCAGCAGTTGAGACACGCGAAGAACAAGGGTCAGCGGAGGAGTTTTCCGCTTCCGGGTGGGAAGAGTATTTCGGCAGAGATCACCGAAGCGGCGCGTCCGAATATTCCTCGGCACAAGATGAGTTTCCCTCGTACGAGCAAACGCTGGCAAAAGCGACGTCTCTCGAGGAGCATCTCCTCTGGCAATTGTCCTTGTCCGGGCTCCGTGATCGAGAAAAAGAACTTGCTCGCTTGATCATCGGCAATTTGGATGACGATGGCTATCTTCGCATTCCTTTGGCTGAGGTTGTGGCCGGGACTGATTTTGCTGAGTCCGAAGTCGAATCTGTGCTCAAAGACATTCAAACGTTCGATCCGACTGGGGTTGGTGCAAGGGATCTTCCCGAATGCCTTCTACTCCAACTTGGGCATCTAGGTCGGAATCTGTTTGGATCACTTGGGTCGCCTCCCGGTGCATTGAAAGGATCTGTTATTGAAAACATCGTGTTGCACCATTTGAAAGACTTAGAAAAAAAACAGTATGGCAAGGTCGCGAAGGCGTTGAACGTTACGGTCGAAGAGGTCTTTCAAGCGACGAAAGTCATTGGAGAACTTGAGCCAAAGCCCGGGAGGCCGTTTTCCAATACCCAGAACTACGTTATTGTGCCTGATGTGTTTGTGGTTAAGAATGAGGGAGAGTGGGTTGTCCTGTTGAACGACGATGGGCTTCCACGCATGAGGATCAGTCCGTATTACAAGCAGCTTATTTCTTCTGGACAGAGCGGAACATCTGAAACTAAAGCATATATGGATGAAAAGTTGCGGGCCGCTCAGTGGATTATTCGAAGCATTGAGCAGCGCAATCGGACCATCGTGAAAGTGGTTTCCAGTATCGTCAAGTTCCAGGAGCAATTTTTTGACCATGGCGTCCAATATCTCAAGCCCTTGGTTCTCAAGCAGGTGGCCGAGGATATTGGGATGCATGAATCCACGATTAGCCGTGTGACGGCCAATAAATATATGTATTGCCCGCAGGGCATGCTGGAACTCAAGTTTTTCTTCAATGCAGGGCTTCAACATGTTGATGAGCCATCAGGGATGCATTCCTCCGTTTCCGTCAGGGATATGATCAAGACCATGGTGGCTGAAGAGAATGCAAAACGTCCTTTGAAAGATGAGGAAATTGCAGCCGAGCTTCGCAAGCAGGGAGTAATTATTGCGCGGAGGACTGTGGCGAAATATCGGGCCGAATTGAATATCTCGTCCGCTAGTCAACGCAAGCGCTTTTTTTGATATCTGTGGCTTCGCATCCAGCTGGATCACAATTGGAGGTGGGCATGAAGCTGAGAATTACAGGGCGTCACATGGACATCACGCCAGCGCTTAGAAGCTATGTGGAAACCCGATTTGCTCGCCTTGATCGATACGGGTTGAAGGTCGGATCCCTGCAAGTAGTATTGGGAGTCGAGAAGCTTCAGCATAAGGCCGAAGTGACTGGTGCGGTCAGTGGCAAACGAGTGCAAGCTAAGACAGCAACGCCTGAGATGTATGCCACCATTGATGCCCTAGTTGACCGTGTAGATGCGCAGTTTCGAAAATGGAAAGATCGCCTTGTCAATCATAAGCCGGTTCAGCCGAAAAGAGCGTGATCGCATGTTCTAGGCGAGTCTCTTGTAAGATCATGCGGCCTTGTTCCTTGGCGCATGCCATGCGTCTGAGCGGCTCAGAGCGCTCCGCGTCTTTGGATTATGCGTGAAGCTGGCAGCGAATCCCAAATGGGAATATCTCAGCTATATCACCCGAGACAATATGCGATCCCATGGCCCGGCTGAATCTCGTCATTATTAGTGGGTTGTCCGGCTCTGGTAAAACCTACGCCCTCAAAGCCTTTGAGGATGCTGGATATTTCTGCATCGATAACCTTCCTCCGGCCTTGCTTCCGACTTTTGTCGATCTCTGTAACCAGCAGCAGAGCGAAATTGCTAACGTTGCTCTTGGGATTGATATTAGAGAGCGTGCGTTCTTTTCGGATTTCGTTGATATTTTGGAGAGAGTGAAAGCGCTCGGCCATGCTATTCAGGTGCTTTTTCTTGAGGCTCGTGAAGAAGTATTGATCAGGCGATTTTCAGAGTCCAGGCGCCCGCACCCACTTTTGCCACATCTTCCCGTCTTGGATGGAATCCGATTCGAAAAGGAGCGTGTAGCCGAACTCCGATGCCAGGCTGATCGAATCATCGATACGTCCGATCTGACAGTCCATGAGCTCGGTGAGTTGCTTGCGAAGCAGTTTCAACGAGAGTCATCGGATCGACGACTGACAATCTCACTCATAACCTTTGGATTTAAATTCGGGGTGCCGTACGATATCGATCTGTTGTTTGATGTGCGATTTCTCAGGAACCCATTTTTTGTGCCTGAACTCAAGCCTATTTCTGGAGACGATCCGCAGGTCCGGACCTTCGTGCTCACAGACTCTGATGCCATATCACTTTTGCAGCACCTCGAAGGATTTCTGAAGTTTCTCTTGCCGTTATTCCAGCGAGAGCGGCGTAGTTATCTGACTATTGGTATCGGGTGTACCGGCGGGCGTCATCGCTCGGTTGCGGTTGCCGGGCGTCTTCGAGAACGCCTTGCCGCCCTGGGGTACGAGGTTGGCCTCAAACACCGAGATATCGACAAATCGTAGCCTGTTGTTGGAATAACAGCCACCATTTTCCTGCCGTCACTCTCACTTATCTTAGCGCTTTCTTGACAGGTAGAGCATATTGACTATACTTAGCCTTGTGAGTAATGAAAGGTATCAAAACTAGTATAAATACTGACGTGGCAAAACCTAAATATACATTGAATGCTGTGGGGTTTAAGGCCTATCAAGTATGTGAATTATTTGACATTTCCAAGGCAACGCTCTTTCGATGGGAACGAGAGGGTGTCATTACCGAACCCGCTCGAGATTGGAGAAACTGGCGACTGTATACGAGAAAGAATGTGGATGAAATCGAGAAAATTATTCGCGCCAGAAAGGCTGTGGTGTAAGGTGGCAGGTATCGCATGTTGACTTCATTCAAAAAGCTCTTCGAAACCGACATTGTTGGGATGCTGACCCCTCGCCGACAGTTAGTGGGGCTAGATATCGGATCTAGTGCGATTAAAATTGCTCAGCTCAAGGAAAGTAAGGGACGGTATATTCTCCAAAAGTTCGGCGTGAAACCCCTTGAGCCGGAAGTGATTGTCGATGGGACGGTCATGGATGAAGGACGTGTAGTCTCGGCGATTCAAGAATTGTTTGCGGAAGTCAACGTCAAGAACAAGCATGTCGCCATCTCGATTTCCGGGCACGCCGTTATTGTGAAGAAGATTAGCCTGCCTCCGATGCCGGACGAAGAGTTGGAGGGGCAGGTGAAATTGGCGGCGGAGCAGTACATTCCCTTCGACATCAACGAAGTGAATATCGATTTTCATGTCTTGTCTATGGATGCGTCAGAAGATCAGCAAGGGGATATGTCGGTGATTCTTGTTGCCGCGAAGAAAGACAAGATTAATGAGCTGACCGAGTTGGTCAAGGCTGCCGGACTTGTCCCAATGGTCATGGATGTCGATGCGTTTGCGGTTGAAAACATGCATGCGATTAATTATCCGATGGCACAGGAAGAAACGACGGCGTTGGTGAATCTCGGCGCGAGCGTGATGAACGTGAACATCATCCGTGCCGGGTCGTCGTTATTTACGCGCGATATTCCGTTAGGGGGGAATCGGTATACTGAGGCGATTCAGCGTGAGATAGGGCTCTCATTTGAAGAGGCTGAAGAGAGTAAGAGAAATGATCATGCGGGCGACTCTAGCGGAGGGTCATTCACGAGTGTCATGGATAGCGTGAATGCGGAAGTATCGTCCGAGATCGCTCGGACGGTGGACTACTTCAAGACATCGACCACCAATGCTGAGCTCAGTCGTGTGCTCGTCTGTGGTGGTGTGGCTAGGGCAAAAGGACTAATTCAGCAGCTCGGCGATAGGATGCAACTGCCTGTCGAAATGGCTGATCCATTCGCTGAAATCGATGTGACTGGCTGTGATATGGACCCTAACCTACTCGCAGATTTGGCTCCATCGGCCGCCGTCAGTGTCGGACTGGCCTTGAGAGCGGTGGGGGATAGATGATTCGGATTAACCTCCTCCCGGGTGGGCCCAAGGGAAGGCCGGCCAAACCTCAGTATGACACGCGCGCACAGGCGCTGCTCGGGGTTGGACTGATCCTGGTCACGCTGGCTGGGTGTTGGTGGTATTCGGCCTCGTTGGACAGCGAGCTTGAAGCTCGGCAGGAGGAAAAGCAAGCTAAGGAGAAGCAAGTTGCTCAGTTGAAAGAACAGGTCAAGCAGGTGCAGGACTTTGAGCAAAGGAAAAAGCTTCTTGAGGACAAGAACCGAATTATCGATCACCTTGAGCAGTCCAGAATGGGCCCAGTCAAGGTTCTCGACCATGTGAGTCAGAGTTTAGAGCCGCTTAAGGTATGGCTCACAAGGCTGGGCGTGGCATCCGACACCGTTGAGTTGGAGGGGAAGGCCTTAACAAATGACGATGTGGTGGAATTCGTGAATAACTTGCGACGGACGGATTATTTCACCGGAATCAATCTGCAGGAGAGTAAGGCTGCGGTTGAAAGCAAGATTAATGTGTATCAATTTCGTTTGGCATTTCGTCTGAAGGGATCATGATGGCTTTGCCACAGCTCAATCTTGATGCGCTTCGCAATGTGCCAGCCTCGCAAAAGGCCGCGCTCTTATTCCTGCTCGTGGGTGGCATGATTGTGGGCTTCTATTTCTATATTGCAGAACCGAAGTCTGCAATGATCACGGCGCTCGACGCTGAAAACGGCAAGCTGGAGAGTGAAATTCAAACACTTACAATTAAAGTGAAACATCTCGATGAGTTGGTTGCCGCAAATAAGCAGCTCGAAATTGAATTGGCAAAGAAAAAGGAACGTCTCCCTCCGGAAGAAGAAGCGATCATGCTGCTGAAGCAGGTATCTGACCTCGGCGTACGATTGGGCCTCGATATCAGACTGTGGAAACCAGGCGCCCAGACGGAAGATGCGTCGAAGCTTTTCATCAAGATGCCGGTCAGCGTGGAAGTAGCCGGGGCTTATCACACGGCCGCCCTGTTCTTCGATCGAATCAATCGACTCCCTCGGATCGTTACAGTATCGGGTCTAAAGATGGGATCGCCGAAGGTTGACCAAGGACGAATTGTCTCGCAAACAGCATTTGACCTGGTGGCATACGCTGCGCCTCAAGAAAAGCCGGTTTCCGGAGCATCTCCTTCGGCGAATGCTCCCAAAGTAGCCCAAGTTGGAAAATAGTCATGAAGAAGAAGCCTAGGCAATATACTCTGTCCATTGGAGCCAGCGTAATGTGCGTGTGTGTCATCCTTTCAGGAAGCACCGGTGCACAGGCCGAGTCTTCCCCCGTTCCTGGGATGATCGCTCCGATGAGGCAAGATGCGCTCAGGGCGCCTGCTGTGCCGGAAATCCCGAGAACGGCACCACAAACTATGGACGCGCCATCGTCTGGGGAGAACACCCCGGTGCCTTCTCAGCTGTCCGCACCAGACGGTGTGGTCGGGAGTGGGTATGACCCTTCTGGTCGTCGAGACCCATTTGCACCGATCATCGAGGAGCTTCAGCCGGGGAAGACGGATACAACCCTTCCACCTTTGCAACGCGTGACCCTGACAGAGCTCAACCTTATTGCCATTGTATGGGGGGCATACGGCTATACCGGGATGGTTCAGACCCCGGATGGCTATGGGTACATCGTTCGACGGGGCACGAGGGTCGGGCAAAACAACGGAGTGGTCAGCGCCGTGACCGAGCGCGGCATCATTGTCCAGGAACGGTTCACTGATGTGTATGGCAAGAAGCAGGAACGAGAACATGTCAAGCTTCTACATCCCAAAGAGGGCTCAGAATGAAACCACTATTTCGCGCAGATAATGTCCTGACTGCTGGATGTTTCATCGGAGCCTTGGGGGTGTCGCTCACTGCTCTGACCATATGTGCCCAGGAGGCCGCCGTTGCCGAAGAGATCGGCAGGATACAACAGAGTGATGTCACGCGGCCCGAACTGGCCACGACGCGATTGCTGGCACAGGCCGTGACCACCATCGACGTGCGTCCAGAAATGGATGTGGTGACCGTCGTGGTGGCCGGGGATGGCCAACTCTTTCCCGAGGCCAATTTTTTGGATGAATCCCGGCTCATCGTCGATATTCCTGCCGTATCGTCCACCCTAAGGCGATCGGTAGTACGGGCCGACCACTACTTGCTCAAAAAAATCAGAATAGGCCACCATGCTGATAAGGTCAGGCTGGTGTTCGATGTGTCCGAACGCCCGATGTTTTCTCTGACCCGGGAGGATAATAAGGTATTGATCACCCTGAAGCCGAGCGAGCGGAAAGCACCCGCTGTTGTCGCTGCGCACGTTGACGGGGGAGAGGTCGGCTCAGTTCGTCCCCAAGCTCGTAAAGCGCTGTTCGAGCCGGGGAATCGTATCGTCAAAAGGGCGACGCGAATCATCGGCCCTGCGCAGGCTCAATTCAAGGTGCAGCGCGTCCAGATGGCTGGAGAAAGTGCTCCCGCTGAAAAGGACGACCGATCCGACGATATCATTGTAGGGCAAACACGATTTGTTGGTCGGCGTATCTCGCTCGACTTTCAGCAGGCCGACATCACCAACATTCTTCGACTGATTGCCGAGGTCTCTGGCTTCAACATGGTCGTTGGGGAAGGGGTCAAGTCGAAAGTGACCATGAAGCTGGTCAGTGTGCCGTGGGACCAGGCCCTGGATATGCTGCTGAAGATGAATGGGCTCGGCATGATTCGCCAAGGGAGTATTGTATGGATCGATTCCCTGGCCAATATTGCCAAGCAGCAGGATGAAGAAGCCCGTGCCAGAGAAGCCAAGACCAAGGCAGAAGAACTCGTCGACCGCGTCTTTTATATCAGGCACATCGTGGCTCAGGAGCTCATGATGACACTACGGCAGAACTTGAGCACGCGTGGCGTCATGATGTTCAATGCGGGAAGTAACGCGTTGGTTGTGCGAGATACGGAATCCAAATTGGCTGTCATGAAGCAGCTGGTTGAGGGACTTGATCTAGAGGTTCCTCAGGTTCAGATTGAGGCGCGCATCGTCCAAGCCGATACCGTGTATGCGAGAGGTTTGGGGATTCAGTGGGGTTTCCAAGCCGGCAATCGCACACCCACGGATTTCTTTGCCCTCTCGAATATTACCGGCCCATTTGGGCAGATAGCCGGGACAGGGGGTAGTACGATCGATCGAAGCTTTTTGGTTAACCTGCCGGCTCAGGTCGGTGGGTTGCCTGCTGTCCCGTCGATCGGCTGGACCTTTGGGAAACTCGGCGGCGACTTTGCCTTGGATATGCGGCTCTCAGCCGGAGAGCTGCTCGGGTTAAGCAAGGTGATCGCATCCCCAAAGATCACCACAATGGATAAGCGTGAAGCGAAGATCTCTCAGGGCGAATCGATTCCCTTTCAGACAACATCCTTACAGGGAACGCAAACGACGTTTGTCGATGCAAACTTGGAGCTGAATGTCACACCCCAGATCACCTCTCGCGATCCAAAGGAGGATGGGAAGAGAATTATGCTTCGTGTGCGTGCAACTCGAAATGCTGTCGGGGCACGGAGCAATCCGGCCGGGCCGAGCATCGATCGACGAGAAGCGACCACACAGGTGGTCGTCCGAGACGGCGAAACCATGGTGATCGGTGGAGTCTTTGTCGATACTCAAAACAACAATGTCCAAGGCGTTCCCTATCTGTCTCGCATGCCGGTGCTGGGGTGGTTGTTCAAGAACAAGTCCGAGGCAGTCTCGAAACAAGAATTGCTGATCTTCCTCACGCCGACCATTATCAAGAGCTAAGGGCTGTTCCACCTCCGTGATCACCAAGAGCCTGGTGGTGCGATTCAGCATCATCAGGCTCTTGCTTTTTATTACGAAGAGATTAAGGCAAGCCCATCCAAGGTTTGAGCGTTCGGTTCGGAACGTAACTCCCTTTTTAGTCTTGCCAGGCTGTGATACGATGGCCATCCCGTGAATGTTCCGTGTGCGGTCGTGGCATGAACTGATATGCCGTGCCGCTCCGTCCGATTCTCCAGGGCTACGAAATGACTGCCATCTTCACTGTTCCTGTTTCCTTATCTGACAGAAGTTACGAGATTGTGATTCAGACCGGACTGTTGGCGAGGCTTGGTAGGAGATTGAAGGAGCTAGGTGTAGGAGGGAAAGTTGGCATTGTGACGGATCGGCACGTCGCTCGGCACTATCTCAAGAGTAGTCTGGAGGCGATCAAGCGATGCGGGATTGAACCGATTCCGATCATGCTGACTCCCGGAGAGCGGTCGAAAACGCTGAAGACGGTGGAGCGGATCCTCGACGTGTTGGCGCGTCATCGGTTTGAGCGGTCGTCGATGCTCGTGGCGCTCGGCGGAGGTGTCGTGGGCGACATGGCCGGGTTTGCGGCTTCGATCTACCAACGTGGTATTCCCTATATTCAGGTGCCGACAACGCTTGTGGCACAGGTCGATTCCAGCGTCGGAGGAAAGACGGGTGTCGACCATCGCCTCGGGAAGAACCTGATCGGGTCGTTTTATCAACCGCGCGCCGTCTGGATCGATCCGTTGACGCTGCATACGTTGCCCGCTCGGGAAGTCGTCGCCGGACTGGCCGAGGTCATTAAATACGGAATCATTGCGGACGAGTCCTTCTTCGCTTATCTAAAGCGGCACATGTCGGCGTTGCGGAGGCAAGCACCTGGTATCGTCGCGACCGTGGTAAAGCGATCCTGTGAGATCAAGGCCGAGGTGGTGGCTGCGGATGAGCGAGAATCCGATCGCAGGCGAATCCTCAACTATGGGCATACCATCGGACATGCGCTTGAATCGTTGGGGGGATATCAGTCGCTTGTCCATGGAGAAGCGGTAGGGATTGGATTGGTACAGGAAGCTGAACTGGCCTGCTTTCAGGAGATCTGTTCTCGTGCTGTGGTGGAAACGATTCGCCGCCTTGTAAGGGAGGCGGGGTTGAGTGACCGTATGCCGCCGTGGACCTCGACGAGCATATGGAAGGCCATGCTACATGATAAGAAGGTGTCAGGAGGGCGCGTCATTGGGGTGTGGCCCGAACGTATTGGACAGGTGCGGATAGGGCCGATTGATAAACAGATGTTTGAGCAGTGGTATGCCGTTTCACGAGCGTCTCCGCAGCGTCATGCCTAAGTACGGATCTCTTGCCAACCGAGCAGAGTCGAGATGAACCTCTCTTCTGTGTCGCGCGCGATCGGATAGCGGAGATAGGCCAGTTTCACCGGAGTTCTATGCGGACGTTGCGCATCGCGATGGCACAGATGAACCCGACCGTCGGGGATCTGACCGGGAACCTACACCGTATCACGACTTGGATCCGAGACGCGAAAAAGGTCAAGGCTGATCTCGTCGTATTCCCTGAACTGGCCATTACCGGGTCTCCTCCCGAAGACCTCCTGCTCAAGGCGCAGTTTGTCAGAGAGAACGTACGGGTTCTGAACGAGATCGCCCAGGCCTGCCGCGGGTTAGTTGCGGTGGTAGGGTACGTGAGACGAGGAGACCAACGCGATCCACATTCCTTCCGGCCGTCGATTCGCTCAGCCGTTCGGCGTACGCTCTACAACGCCGCAGCATTGATTGCAGATCGCAAGGTAGTTGGGAGTTACAGTAAATGGTATTTGTCCAACTATGGGGTATACGATGAAAGCCGGTATTTTCTCCCTGGAGGGAGACTCCCGATGCTTCTCGTCAACGGAACGACCATCGGGGTGACTATCTGCGAAGATATGTGGTCGCCGGAAGGGCCCACCCCTGTCCAGGCAGCGGCTGGTGCCGAGGTGATCGTCACGATCGATGCCGCTCCCTTTCATGTCGGCAATAGTCGTTTGAGGGAGCAGATGTTGGCGACGAGCGCAAGGGAACACGGAGTCGTGGTTGCATATACGAACATGGTCGGCGGTCAAGACGAGCTGGTCTTCGACGGGAACAGTGTGATTCTAGATCAATCCGGCACGGTGATTGCCCGCGGCCACGCGTTCCGGGAAGAGCTGCTGGTAGCCGATGTGAATGTGGACGCCGTGTCGCATAGGCGTATGACGTATGGACGAAAAGCAGCATGGACTAGAAAAGCTATGTCGGCCGTCGATCGTGTCGTGGTGAAGGGGGCGGCGACCCATAAAAAGAAGCGGACTCGAATCGTGTCAGGGATAGCAGAGCCATTGGAGGAGATCGAATCGGTGTACTGCGCCCTGGTACTGGCCGTGAAAGACTATGTCCACAAGAATGGATTTACCCAAGTGGTGATTGGGGTGAGCGGCGGTGTAGATTCAGCAGTGACCGCGGCCATCGCGGTGGATGCGCTTGGCGCCGAACACGTGCTCGGCCTCTTCATGCCGTCTCCGTACACCTCACGGGAAAGCGAAGAGGATGTCGTGGAACTGGCGCGGTGTCTCCGCATCGACGTGCAGACCATACCGATTGCGCCGACATGTGAGGCCTATCGACAAGCACTGGCACCCACATTTGCCGACCGCCCTGCAGATACAACCGAAGAAAACCTCCAGGCTCGCATTCGCGGGAATCTGCTCATGGCGGTATCCAATAAGTTCGGGCATCTGGTATTGACCACGGGGAACAAGAGTGAGATGAGCGTGGGGTACTCGACGTTGTACGGCGATATGGCCGGCGGGTTCGCTGTCATTAAGGATGTGCCGAAGACGATGGTCTATGGCCTGGCGAGGCTCTGCAATGCACGTGGTCCGTCGCCGGTGATTCCTGCGCGCATCCTGGACCGACCGCCGACCGCAGAGTTGAGGCCGAATCAAAAGGATGAAGATTCCCTTCCCCCGTACACGGTGCTCGATCCCATTCTTCGGGCGTATGTCGAAGAAGACCGCTCGCTCGCCGACATCGTCGAGGCAGGGTTCGATCGCGCGATGGTCTTGCGCGTGGTCAGGATGGTGGATGCCAGCGAGTTCAAGCGACGTCAGGCACCTCTAGGTGTCAAGATCACGCACCGCGCCTTGGGCAAGGACCGACGAATGCCGGTTACGAACGGCTATCGAATCACGCCGGATTAGACCCCACTGGTTCTTTTTCCTAATCATCAGATGCCACGCAAGCCCGTATCCAATGATTCCGGATAGGAGCGAAGCGCCTGGGCTGCCTCGTTCCTGAGGCATCCTGCCGTCTCCACGGGATGCGCCGAGTGGAGGCCGGCAAGAGGTCGAGCCATTTCGTGGAAATTGCACGATTTCCACGTTGAGTGATAGGAAAGGATGGGCTATGATGGCCCCCCGGTTGGCTGGGCACCGCTTCTCAATGGAGCCTCATCGGAGAGCCGTCGGAGGTTGCTGAGCTGGCCGGGCAAGGGGAGGCATTGACATGAAGCTGGTTGAGGCCATCGTCAAACCGTTCAAACTCGAAGAGATCAAGAATGCCCTCCTGGAAATCGGTGTCCAGGGGATGACGGTATCGGAGGTCAAAGGGTTTGGGCGTCAGAAAGGCCATAAGGAAACATATCGAGGCCAAGAGTATACGATCGAATTTGTCCCCAAGGTGAAAATCGAGGTCGCGGTGACGGATGCCCAGGTGTCTCGGGTGATCGAGGCCATCACCGGCGCGGCAAAAACTGGTAGTATCGGAGATGGGAAAATTTTCGTGCGAGAATTGACTGATGTCGTGCGCATTCGGACGGGGGAAACCGGGGAAACTGCGCTGTGACGGGAAGGTCCAAGCGGTAGAACATCATCGCGGAGGATCTCTCGAAGGAGGAAGGGCATGAACGTGCGCGAGGTATTGGAGTTTGCAAAAAGAAACAAGGTCCGGATGGTGGATCTGAAATTCGTCGATTTGCCGGGCGTCTGGCAGCATATGACCATCCCGGTGAGCGAACTGACGGAGAATTTGTTCAAGGATGGGTCCGGCCTCGATGGATCGTCGATCCGCGGCTGGAAGGCCATCAACAATAGTGACTTGTTGATGGTGCCTGATCCGGCAACCGCCTGTTTGGATCCGTTTACTGCGGTCCCGACACTCAGCTTAACCGGCAATGTCGTGGATCCAATTTCTCGCGAAAATTACGAGCGCGACCCCAGGTTCATTGCCCAAAAGGCAGAGAAGTATCTCCAAAGCACCAAGATCGGCGACAACTCATTCTGGGGGCCGGAAGCCGAATTTTTCATCTTCGATCATGCCCGGTACGATCAAAGCAGCCACAGCGGTTTCTATTATCTGGACTCGGAAGAAGGCGCTTGGAACATGGGGCAAGAGGGGGTCAACCTGGGCGGAAAGATCCGCCATAAGCAAGGGTACTTCCCGGTGGCCCCGGCCGATACCCAACAAGACATCCGCAGTGAAATGGTGCTGGAGATGGAGAAAGTCGGCATCGAAGTGGAGAAGCACCACCACGAGACGGCGTCGGCCGGCCAGGCCGAAATCGATATCCGATTTGATTCCCTTGTGCGAACCGCGGACAAGATGATGCTGTACAAGTACATCGTCAAAAACGTAGCGCGTCGACATGGGAAGACGGTGACGTTCATGCCCAAGCCGCTGTTCAGCGATGCGGGATCCGGGATGCACACGCACCAGAGCATCTGGAAGGAAGGGAAACCCCTCTTCGCCGGGAAGGACTATGCCGGGATCTCGCAGCTCTGTTTGTATTATATCGGCGGCATTCTGAAACATGCGCC
This sequence comes from Nitrospira sp. Ga0074138, assembly GCA_001464735.1. Lineage (GTDB taxonomy): Bacteria > Nitrospirota > Nitrospiria > Nitrospirales > Nitrospiraceae > Nitrospira_D. The sequence continues at coordinate 8,418 of LNDU01000035.1, read as the reverse complement.
GGCGCTGGCGGCCTTTACGAATCCGACGACGAATTCCTATAAGCGCATCACGCCAGGGTTCGAAGCCCCGGTGTTACTGGCGTATTCCAGCCGGAACCGATCGGCCGGCATCCGCATTCCCATGTACTCCCCGAGCCCGAAGGCCAAGCGGATTGAAGTGCGGTTTCCCGATCCCTCCTGCAATCCCTATTTGGCCTTCTCCGCGATGCTCATGGCGGGGCTCGACGGCATTCAGAATAAGATCAATCCCGGCGAGCCGGCTGAAAAAGACCTCTATGATCTCGATCCGAAGGAGGCCGCGAGCATTCCGACCATGCCCGGGAGTCTCGACGAGGCGCTCAACAGCTTGGAGAAGGACCACCAATTCCTGCTCAAGGGAGAGGTGTTTACCGAGGATCTGATCGAGGCCTGGATCGGCTACAAGCGAAGCAAAGAGATCGATCCGATGCGTTTGCGACCGCATCCGTACGAGTTTTTTCTCTACTACGACGTCTAAGTCGGAGCGAGCGCGGAACGGGGCCGCAAGAGGCCTTGGTGGTCGAGTAGGGATTCCGGCAAGCTGCTTTCCAGAAGGCGTGGTTGACAGTGCGTTCTTCGACAGGCTGCCAGCTCCCGGTTTCAATCTAGTAAGGCTTCGACCATCCAGTACCCATCTGACGAGAGAATTCCATCACTTGTAGCACGCGTACGCGTGGGTCCTCGCAGTCAACTTCCTTGTGGGTTTTGGTGGACAAGAACCGTGTGGTGTTGTTCCATTTGAGATCGGTGAGTTGCCAGAGTGTCACGCGAATCCCGTTTCGGTGAATCGTTTCTGGGTCAAAATACAGGGTCTCGAGGCCGATCGGTTGGTACTGTTTCTCCACGGCTAGCCATCCCGCGTAGACCGGGCCATAGTGCAGTAGGAAAATCGTTAGCAGAAGGAACCGTGTCATCATCCGAAGTTGAAGGCATACCGACTAGCCGCTAAAAACCAAGTGCAACATCGGTGAGGAATGATCCCGGTATGATCAACCACGGGTGACAGGGGCCGCATCTTGCTCGCTCTCTGTTGAGCATCTTCCTCGTATAAGGTATTCTCCTGTTCACAGCCGAGGAGGGATTCAATGCCAAAACGAGTTCGTACCGGGTTGACACGGAGTGATATTCTCGATCGGTATGTCGAGCGGTTCAAACAGCAGCTCGTCAAATTTCAACCCTTTCTCTCACGTAAGCGAGGGTCGGCGTCGCTTGAAGATTTCGACGAAGCGGCGGAAGAATTGATCGGCCAGGTATTCGGCGCAGCCTCGGATGAATCCGAGTCGTATTTCTATGCGAAAACAGGGGAATCGGCCATCCTGCCAGAAGAAGCCCAAGAAAACGGAACCCATAATATTGAGCGAGAGAGTCTCCACCAGCGACGGCAGGTACTGGAAAGCTGCTTGGCCGATCTCGAATTGCGTCGTCGGTTACAGGCGACGAGGGCTGGGAAGGGGATCGAGACGGCACTCGTCAAAGACTATATGTCGCATGATGTCCGGAGCATCCATCGGGGCGCCACGATCAAGCAAGCGGGACAACTCTTGCTCAAGCATAAAGTCGGCTCGCTCATCGTCGATGACGGGTCCCGCTATATCGGGATCATCACCGATTCCGATCTCACCCGCCGCGCCGTCGCTAAAGGCCTCGATCCCAATACCGCCACGGTCGCCAGCTGCATGAGCCGGTCGCTCATCACGATCGAGGAAGACGAGTCCTTGGCTGACGCCATGTCGCTGATGAAGAAGCAGGGTATTCGTCACCTGCCCGTCACGGCCGACGCGACAATCATCGGAGTGCTCTCCGTGTCCGATCTCCTTCGCGCCTTCGAAGATCAGAGATCTACGTAACAGCTATTCTGCGCTGCGCATGACGAATGGGCAGCGACAGACTGCTGCGTGTCTCTGTGATTCTGCCAGATCTTCATTCTTCCGGCGGAACCAACCTCCGTGGAGGCCTCGTTCGTTTTACAAATGGATCGGGAGCCAGTGTATGAGGATCACTCCACTCTGTTGCAAATTTCCTACACCTTCTTTGTGTTGTGGGCGGTGAGGTATTGAATTCATGAGCATGCGATGGAATCAACCAAGGCGCCGTTCTTGCTCATTCTGGCTCTAACGTCTACGTAGTTGCTGTGGTGCACTACAACGCAGGGAGGAGCCCGCATGCCTCAACAGATGTCTTCAGCCGACCTCTATGAACGAGGGTTTGTGCTCATGGAGTTGCGCATGTTCCATCCAGCGATCGATGACTTTCAAACAGCTGCCACAGACGCCCGATATGCGGAGAAAGCGTATGTGCCCATGGCCCTGTGTTTGAGAGCCCTTGGCCGACATGACGAAGCGGTTGCGGCATTGCGACGAGCTATTACATCGCCTATGGTCTCACCCGTCGAACAGCGCCACATCCTCTACCACCTGGGGTGTATGTTGGAATCCTTAGGCCGTTGGGTGGAAAGCCTTGAGGTGTATGGCTGGATCAGCAAAGGAGATCCAGGATTTCGCGATGTGGCACAACGGATTAAGTATGTGAGCTCGGGGAAAGGCAGACTCTATTTACGGATTCGCGATTGGTGGGGGGCATTGGTGAATGGGGTGTGTACTCGCGGCCGAGCACTGCCTCCGCATATGTTGACTGTCCTGGATCAGACAGGGCAATGGGCAGGTTGGCCTGTGGAAACGTGCAGACATCCTGACAGATCTGGAATCAGCCGTTCGTTGTCATCTGATGAAGCAGTCGGAATCTACGCCGAATCGGACAGTCCAAGCGGAAGGATACGCTGACAGGAGAAGCGCGCATCCTGACCGCACACCGGCCGGCGTGGCGAACTACAATCCGGCCTTTGCTGGCGACATCGTCGACCTCGGTGCTCAATTTCAGTAGCCTTCCCTTACAGACCGTCCTGTCGATCACAGGAAGAGGTTCTCTGCGTCTCCGACAGCGGAGTCTCTCCCCTTCAGTACGTGACAGGGTTTTCCGATAGAGAGAAGAGGCTCGTGGAGAGCCAATCATTCATGATGATGGAGGGAGAACATGATGTCTCGATATCTGGTGCGCTGCATTCAGGAGATCCTGCTGCTGTTGCTCAACCTGATCCTCCCGCCTGTCCCGAAAGCCACGGCAGCAGTGGCGCGGCCAAGGCCTCGAGCACGGCGGCGTTGATCCGAAACGGATGCGAGCGGGAACGCCCTGGCGTTGTGGTATCAGTCCGACGGCACGCGCACGAACATCTGGACGAACCGCTATCAGTAAGTCCTGGAACCGATCCTGACCGTGGCCGGGGCGTACCACGCCCCGACCTGCGACCCTCCCGCCGACTCCTTATCGTCAGCGCCCATGGTGGTCGGCACGATGTTGTGAGACGGTGGACCTGCGGTAGTTCACCCCCCTGAACATGCCAACCCCATTGGTCGATGGGCCTCATCACGACCTGACTCGTCTCATTGGGACGTAAACAAAAATCCCCGTTTGCCCCCCACGATCGGCTACACTGCTCACCAATTATGCCACCGGCTATGTTGCTCAGTTGTGAATCGCTTGGAAAGAGCTACGGGGTGAAGCCCTTGTTCACCGACCTGTCGCTTGGGCTCTGCGACGGCGATCATGTTGGGCTGATCGGCCCCAATGGGTCTGGGAAATCTACCTTGCTCAAGATTCTGGCCGGGATTGAGGATCCGGATCGTGGTACCAGGTCTGTTCGACGGCAGCTCCGGATCGGCTATGTGCCGCAAGAGCCCTCGTTTGTGGAGGGTCATTCGGTTGAAGACGCGCTGGCCCAAGTGCTGCTCGATGACGGGCTGGATCCCCATGAGCAGGGTGGGCGCATTGCCAGAGCCCTCAGCCTCGGCGGGTTTGTCCGCGCCGACCAGGCGGTGTCCACACTGTCCGGCGGATGGAAGAAACGGCTCGCGATCGCACGGTCGTTGATGCTGGAACCGGACGTGCTGCTTTTAGACGAGCCAACCAACCATCTGGATGTTGAGGGTATCCTCTGGCTCGAAGGACTGTTGAAGGCTGAGCCCCATGCCTTCATCGTCATCAGTCACGACCGCCGATTCTTGGAAGCGGTGACCACGCGGATCTGGGAGTTGAACCGCCGATACCCCAATGGTCTCTTTGAGGCCAAGGGGCGGTACAGCGAGTTTCTGGAGCAGCGCGACGCAGCCCTGCAGGCGCAGGCCGACTATCAGTCTTCGTTAGCGAATCGAGTCCGGCGGGAAGTGGAATGGCTCAGGAGAGGCCCCAAAGCCAGGACAACTAAGGCCAAGGCGCGGATCGATTCGGCCGGCCGGCTCATTGACGAACTGAATGATATGGAGTCTCGGCAGCCGAAGGGGCCGGCTGGGATCGACTTTACCGCCTCAGGACGACGTTCCAAGAAACTGATCGAGGTGATCGGTCTCAGGAAGTCGCTGGGGGCACAACCGATCGTGGGCAGTCTGGATCTGCAGTTGGGGCCTGGTGAGCGGATCGGGCTGCTCGGCCCGAACGGGAGTGGCAAGTCGACACTGCTCAAGCTGCTGGCTGGTACGTTGACGCCCGATGCCGGAACCATCACCCGCGCCGATCGGTTGCGCGTGGTGACCTTCGAGCAACATCGAGAATCCTTGGACCAGCAAGCCACGTTACGGCAGGCTCTGGCTCCAGCCGGCGGCGATGCGGTTGTCTATCAGGAGCGGTCCGTGCACCTCGTCTCATGGGCGAAGCGTTTCCTCTTTAAGCCGGAGCAGCTGGATCTGCCGGTCTCTCGTTTGTCCGGTGGAGAGCAGGCTCGGTTACTCATTGCCCGGTTGATGCTTCAGCCGGCGGATGTGTTGATCCTCGACGAGCCGACGAACGATTTAGATATCTCCACGCTCGATGTGTTGGAAGACAGCCTATTGGAATTCACCGGGGCGCTCGTACTCGTGACGCACGATCGATGGCTGCTGGATCGTGTGTCTACCAGGCTGCTCGCGCTAGATGGGACGGGCCGCGCCGACTGGTTTGCTGACTGTCCCCAATGGGAGGCGGCGCAGGGGAAAAACGCGACAGAAGACAGACGGTCTCACACTTCAACGGAGCGCGCCACCCCAGGGGGGCGGTCCAAGCGGAAAGGGTTGTCGTATAAAGAGCAAGGGGAGTGGGACCAGATCGAGGCGAGAATCCTCGAATCTGAAGCACGTGTTGCCGCCTCCCAAGCCGCAGTGAATGATCCGTCCATTGCGTCCTCCGCTGCTGATTTGCAGGATCGCTACGCCGCACTTCACGCCGCACAGGCCGACGTCGAACGCCTCTACGCCCGCTGGGCCGAGCTCGATGAGAAGCGCGCCCAAACGATCAGTAGCACTCAGTAAATGCTTGATTAGAGACGGTACTTCAGCCATTTGGTTGCTTGGCTCTAGAGTGTCTATCCCATTACAGTTTTACTCATTCGTCACCGATAAAGCAGGTGGAGAGCCAGTCTGTATCCACAGACAAGCGGGAGGAGCATCTACCATGCCATCGGCCAACGAACTGGTCCAGTCCTGCACCTCGGTCTTCACGTTACCGGAGATTTACTTCCGTGTGCGGGATGTCGTAGACGACCCCAATTCGACCATGGACGACCTTGCCGAAGTCCTGAAGCTGGATCCGGCCATCTCGGCCAGGCTTCTCCGCATTGTTAACAGCCCGCTCTATGGGTTTCCCAAACAGATCGACACCGTCACACGCGCCGTCAATCTTCTCGGCACACAGGCCATCAGCGACCTCGTCACCGCAACGACCATCGGACGGACCTTCTCCGGCATGCCGATTCAACTCATGGACGTCTCTATGTTCTGGCGGAAAAGCGTGCTGTGCGCCTTGCTCGCCGGGAAAATTGCCAAATCCTGCGGTCTTGAAGATAGCGAGCGGTTTTTTATCGCAGGGTTGTTGCGCGACATCGGCCACCTCGTGCTCTACCAGACCGTCCCACGGCGAGCTCAGTCCGCGCTTATCGAAGCCGGCTACCTTGAAACCTCCCTGGCCGAGGTGGAACAGTCCAGCATCGGGTGCGACTTCGTAGAAGTGGGAGCTGAACTCATCCGGTCCTGGGGGATGCCTGTGCAGATCGAGCAGGCCATTCGCTGTCAACTGAGCCCAAACGATGCCGGTGAATTTATCATCCATGCGTCCGTCGTTCATCTGGCCGGTGTCGTCGTCGACTACGAAGAGCTCGAGCCGAACCGGCGGCCAGCGGCATTGTCGTTCATCCCCCATGCTGTTACCGGCACACGGTTTGTGCCGGCCAACCTCCCGGCACTGCTCGCGGATGCCAGCGCCCAGCTTCACGATACCCTGGCGTTGATCCAGCCCCACGCCATGGCTGCCTAAAAGGTTGTTGACACTGTCCGCCGGCGGCGAGAACGACGCTGGATGGATTTTGCCGTGTCTTCAGCCTACAGGATGCCGGCCAATCGGTTCAGGCCTAGCGTCGCCTGGGCAAAAAACAGCTGGAATGCCTGGTAGTCTTGGGGGAGCACCGGCTGGTTACTTGTCGCTCGATCGCAGTAGATGAGCCCAATCGGTTTTGCTCCCACCCGCAACGGCGCGATGATCGCCGATCCCGGTTTCCAGACTACGAGGAAGTCCTGTTTCAAAGTCCCGGCCATCTGGTCTGAAAAGTTGGGAACCAAGAGTGGATCGACTCGTTTGAGGATCGTGAGAAAAAACCGGTGTTCCCGACTGAGTGAGCCCGACAAGGATCGGAGGTGGGGCGCGGGAGGAGTCACGCCAAGCACCAGCCTTCCGACAAGCAGGTCACTATCATTTTGGTTGAGCAGTGCCAGGCCGACACGGTCAAATCCGGCATCTCGATGGAGGGATTGTACGAATGTTCCGAGGAGGCCATTGAGATCTCTTGCGGCTTGCAGCAAGTCGTGAAAGGCTTGGAGTGTTTCCAGTGGTTTGGTTCGAATGGGTGCAGCCTGGTTTGTGACGGCTGGCGGTGTGATGGCGGGCGAGTGTGGGATCGATTCGGTGAGGTCCTGCTCCTTTGATAGTGACGTGGCTTCATCGGGCGAGGTGATTGCCAGTCCCATTGAACGGATGAGTTGGTGCCCCCGATCCATAGCTCGAATCATCAAATCCGTGAATGAGCCAGAAGAGAGTCCACTTCCGAGCTGGAGCGTCTTCTTGGCTTCCTCAATGGCGGTCTGCGGGGCGGGGCCGGTCAGCACCTCGACCAGGCGAATGGAGCCGACGACGATACCTCGGTAGGTGTGGAGTTCGCTTTGCCAATGCTCCATCGGCTGTTCCTCCGGATGACGGAAGAGCTCAATCAGATCATCCGGCAGCTTCCACATGTGGGCCAATGCTTGGGCCAAGGTCAATCGTGGCACACCGATGAGGCGTGTCTCTTGAAGCACGCATTCCGACGGGCGCTTGGTTGTCTTGGAAATGGCCTGGAGCGCGAGAAAGAGGTCAGGATCCTGGTAGGCGATGGCCAAGTCTCCGATCGAATGGAGAAGGGCGCTGGTAAACAATTGCCCAGGCTGTGGGTAGCCGATCGTCATGCCCAGTTCGCTGGCAAAGGTCGCGGCGATGAGAGACCGTGCGATCAGAGTTCGAAACTCCTGTTGGCGAACCGGCCAATGTTGCAGCTGTTCGACGAGATGGGCCGCGGCCACAAGGGATCGGACGGTGTCGAGCCCGAGCCAACTGACGGCATGAGGGACCGACACAATCGTTTGCTGCGGGCTGTAGGCGATGCTGTTCGCCACCTGCAGAACTTTGCACGTCAACCCATGGTCTCGGCTGATCACCAGGGCAAGATTGACGGCGTTGGACTGAGGACCCATGTGGTTCAGGATTTGCTGACAGGTCGACTGCAAGATGGGAAGACAGCGGCTGGATTCGTCCAAGAGCGGCCTGAGTTTTTGATGGAGACGAGGGCGAATTGAATCGATGAAGGCCGATTCCATGGCCGTGCTTGAGGAAGTCATAAGGGAGTTCCTGGTTGTGGGTCAGCAGCTCTATCGGTCAGAAGCCGACTAAGCTTAAGGGTGCAACATTGTGGAGGAAAGGAGTGAACGATCGTGCATGCAGTGAAAAAAAGAGAGCGGGGACCGTCAATCGGTCGGCATAGTCTTCATACTCGGCTCGGTGTCTCTGCCGAGTCTGACAACCTATTCAACCAAGCGACCTTCCAGGAAGATCGCTTGCTCCAGGGCACGGAAGAACTGTTGGTAGGGAAGGGGGTCCTCAACGGCCCGAAGGTAAAACTGGGCGCTGGCTTGTACGATGTAGCATCCAGTTGCTAAGCGATGCATGGTTATAGTCATGAAATGCCTGTGTGAGTTTGGGTGAATTCTAATTACAAGTGCAACACCGGCAGCGACGAGGGGATTTGGGTAGGGCTGTACGATAGAGTGGGACAGACGCGTCACCTCCAGCGAAGAG
>LNDU01000034.1 GCA_001464735.1 Nitrospira sp. Ga0074138 | reverse complement strand
GAGGTCCCCTTCCCAGTGGCCCGGCATGGCACGATCGGCGGCCTCCGCCGGACGTTGACCGATCATGATCTCGGGCGAGATGAAGGCCTTGCCTCGCGCAGGAAGAGCTCGCAGCCGGCGCAAAAAGTCTGGCGGTGATGAAAGAAGGAAGAATTCCGTCGAAAGACGGAACAGCCTTGGTCGGCGAGGGAATCAAGCAGGGTTATCGTCCGTCTGAACTCTTGGATCTCAGTCGAGAAGTGAAACGACGCGGATCCGACTTTGAAGAAGGCCGTGCAAGTCTTAAAGCGCTTCGCGAGCAAGTGAGTCGGGGAGAACGGAGTGATCGTCTCTTCAAGGACGACGATCGCAGTAGGTCAGGGAGAGGCGGAGACCGAGGCGGCCGTGGAGATCGAGAGAACCGGGGAGACCGAGGTGGGCGAGACGACTCAGAACGCGAGCGGTTCGATCGATCGGACAGGCAGGATCGATCTGGACATAGAGGTGATCGGCCAGACCGTGTTGAACGTCCTGACAAGTTTGACCGTTCCGAACGTCCGGATCATTCCGGAAGCGGGCGAGATCGTTGATTTGTAACTACACGGACAGCATTCACTAAACCTCTAAAAAGTGGACGTTTCAGGCCTTGCCTGATAGACCAGGCGAGGTATAGCTCTGCCCAATCACAGGCGCCCTGAAGCTCTTGGAGGCTTTTCCACTCGAGGAGGGATCAATGAAGAGAATACTCATCGCAGTTAGTGGGATGACATTACTGATGAACGGTTTCGTCTATGCTCAAACGGAAACTCCGGTGATTGACCAGCGACAGATGAATCAAGAACAACGTATCGACCAAGGAATTTCCAGTGGGCAGCTCAATCGACGAGAGGCCCGTCGACTCGACAGGCAACAGGATCGGATCGATCGCATGGAGAATAGAGCGAACTCCGACGATGTTGTGACAGGAAAAGAACGGGCACGGATCGGCGCAGCGCAGAATCGTGCTTCACGCCACATTGCGCGTGAAAAGCACGATCGCCAAGGTGCTCGGCATCGTTGATCACCCAACAGTCGTGTAGAAACAACCGGGGCGCTTACGATATTGATCGTAAGCGCCCCGTCCTTTTCCAGCGCGATCTTGTTCTGTCTCAGATTGGGTTCAGTATTTCGTGTGTATCAGGACCCTGCTAGAATGGGCGCATGGACGTCATCGCCACACACAGCAACGCGGATTTCGATGGCCTGGCCTCCATGGTTGCCGCACGCAAACTCTTTCCAGAAGCGAAGCTGGTCTTGCCGGCTGGAGGCCAGGAGGCCGTCCGTAATTTTCTCGCCGTACACGACCTCGATATCAGCAAACTCAAGGACATCGAGCTCTCTCAAATCACTAGGCTCGTGCTTGTCGATACCCAAGAGCCCGACAGGATCGGAACGCTCAAATCGTGCATCGAGAATCCGACGGTCGAAGTTGTGGTGTTTGATCACCACCCCGAACCAGACTCATCCCTCGCCGGCCGTTCGAAGCAGTCTGTGATTGAATCGGTTGGGGCCACGACGACGCTTCTCATAGAACAACTTCGGCGGCGGCATATTCCCGTGACGCCGTTTGAGGCGACCGTGATGGCCATGGGCCTCTATGAAGAAACCGGATCGTTCGTCTTCGCCTCTACAACCAGCCGTGATTTTGAGGCCGGCGCGTTTCTCGCCGCTGCCGGCGCGGACCTGAATCTGGTGGCGGATACGTTGCTCCGTCCTCTCGATGCAGATGCCGTCGCCCTGCTGAACGACTTTTTAGAGCACAGCGACGTGCATTACCTGGAAGGCCGCAAGGTCCTGGTGGCCACGAGCACGATCGACCGCTGCCGCGGAGAGGCAGCCGGCGTTGTGCATAGACTCGCCGAATTACAGGGTGTCGATGCCGTCGTCGTAGCAGTGATGATGGCAGACCGAGTGGAAGTGATCGGAAGAAGCCGCAGGCCTGAAATCGATGTCGGCTGGATCGCACGGGAATTTGGAGGAGGAGGCCACGCCGTGGCAGCAGCCGCCACCGTCAAAGGGCAAACTCTTGCTGCAGTCAAGGAGAAGGTCGTTCAGCTGCTGACCACACAATATCGCCCGACTCTGCTGGCTCAGGATGTTATGACTACCCCGGTCAAAGCGATCGAGGTCGAGACCAGCGTGACCGAAGCAGGACAGCGGATGACGGCCTATGGGCTGAATGTGTTTCCAATCTTGGATGAAAAAGATCGGTACACCGGGATCGTCAGCCGGGAGTCGATTCAGAAAGCCTTGTTTCATCGGCTGGGCAAGATGGCTGTGCGTGACATCATGCAGACCGATGCCTATCTCGCGCAGCCAGACACGCCATTTCATGAGATCGAAACGGCCATGATCGAGCGAAACCAACGCTTTGTGCCGATTATCACAGACGCGAAGATCGTCGGCGTCATTACGAGGACGGATCTGCTGCGGACCCTGCACGACGATGTATTGAAGGCTGCCCGAATGCGGACGATGCGTCCAGGCGAAGCTCACGTTGAGATCGGAGGGCCGCGCCGCAACGTGAAGGGACTCTTGCAGAGCCGCTTGCCACATCGCCTGGTGACATTGCTGGAAGACGCGGGTCACTTGGCTGATCGCTGCGAGGTTTCGCTCTTTGTCGTCGGCGGTTGCGTACGAGACCTGTTACTGGGCATCAAGAATCTGGATTTGGATCTCGTGGTCGAAGGCGACGGCATCGCCTTCGCTCGCAAGCTGGGTGACATGCTGCAGGCGAGGGTCAAGGTGCATGAGCGATTCGGCACGGCAATTCTGATGTTGCCGGATGGTTTCAAGCTGGATGTGGCCACTGCACGGACGGAGTATTACGAGTATCCCACCGCGTTACCGACGGTCGAACAGGGTTCCATCAAGAAAGACCTGTATCGACGTGACTTTACGATCAATGCCTTGGCGGTTCGCTTGAACGGGAAGGGCTTTGGCGATGTGCTGGACTTCTATGGTGGGCAGCGAGATCTCAATGACAAGGTGATCCGAGTCTTGCACGGGCTAAGTTTCGTTGAAGATCCGACCCGCGTGTTTCGGGCGATCCGATTTGAATCCCGGTTCGGATTTCATTTGGGCAAGGACACGGCGGCGTTGATCGCCGGCGCTGTCAAGATGAACCTGTTTCACCGATTATCCGGCCACCGTCTGCTGGAAGAACTGAAACTACTGTTAGGCGAGCGGGAATCGAAACAGGCGATCAAACGATTGGCGGAGCTCAATCTTTTGAAGTTCATCCATCCGAAGCTGAGTTGGTCCAACCGGTTGGATCAACTCCTGGCCGCGCTGGAAGAAGCCGTCGATTGGTACCGTCTCCTCTACTTAGATCGGAAGATGGACGTCTGGGTGGTCTACATGATGGCACTGCTCGAGGTCTTGCCCGAGCGTGCTGTAAAAGACCTGCTCAAGCGCTTTCCCTTATCCGAACAGGAAGCCACCAGGCTCAAAATGGCTCGCGTGGGCTGTCACAACGTGATTCGCCGACTCGCGTCGAAGCGACCGCTCACTCCGGCCGACGTGTACCATCTCTTGTCGGGACTATCCGATGAAACACTCTTGATCCTCATGGCGAAGAGCAAAGGGGAAACAGTCAAGCGCCAGGTCTCAGCATTCCTTACGACCTATCAACATGTGAAGCCAATTCTGACGGGTACTGACCTGAAAGCCATGGGGTTGAAACCGGGCCCGCAGTTCAAGAAAATCCTCGACCGATTGCTAGCCGCACGTCTGAACGGCGAAGCAGAGACTGAGGCAGAGGAACGGCAGTTCCTTCATCAGCTGGTTCAAGACCCCAAGGGAGGTGTGTGAAGGATGGGAAACACGCAAATACGGATGGGACGCCACGCATAGGATCATCTGTTCAACAGCCTCAGTGGCTGACCTACAGAAATCGTAGCGCACCCCTCAGAATAGTCTCCCCATAATTATTCTCTCACCCCACCGCTCGCAGCAGTTCTCCCCGTAAACAATCGTAAAATTATGCTTTTTTAAAGCCACGCCCCACTCAGCATGATATCCAAGAGTTGGGAAGACCCTCATTGCCCTAAATAAATAGCTAGTTAGTGCCGATAGATAGTTATTGCAGATGGTTAGTTATTGTCATGGTAGATGACGCGATTTGGCAGATCTGTATCTATGGGTTGTGTGTCGGCGTGGTGATTGCCGTCATGCTGGGACTTCCACCTTTGCTTGGCGAGCGTCACTGGAAAAAGCCTGAACGTCGATCGGAAAGTGCAACCGGCGTTCCCTATGAATGTGGGATTCGGCCAACTGGCAATGCCCAAGTCCGCCCACCGGTGCAATACTATTTGATCGCCATGTTCTTCGTTATTTTCGATGTGGAAGCAGCGTATCTGTATGCCTGGGCCGTCGCGGTACCCGAGACAGGCTGGCTTGGTTTTATTGAAGTAACGATCTTTGTGACCATTCTGTTGGCATCCCTTGCGTATTTATGGCTCACCGGAGCGCTGGACTGGCATGCACAGTCTCAACGTCCGAAGGTCCGTCACCGCCAGAACCCAACCATGCAGGAGTCAAAGGAGCTCTACGATGACCGAGTGGCGTAACGGACGACTGGAGGGGGTACGGATTATCGATGGTGGCGATGGTTCGTTGACCTCTGTTGTTGGCGACTCAGTTCTCTTCGCGAAGCTCCAAGATCTCTTAGCATGGGGACGGAAGAATTCATTGTGGCCATTGAATTTTGGCTTGTCATGCTGTTTCGTCGAAATGGCGACAAGTTTGACCAGTGTCTATGACGTCTCTCGATTTGGTGCAGAAGTCGTCCGTGGTTCACCACGGCAGGCCGACGTGTTGGTCGTATCCGGGACGGTGTTTCTGAAAGTGGCGCCTGTCATCAAGCAGCTCTACGAGCAGATGCTGGAGCCGCGTTGGGTGATTTCGATGGGGTCCTGCTCAAACTCCGGCGGGATGTTCGACGCCTATTCAGTCGTACAAGGCGTCGACAAATTCATTCCCGTGGATGTGTATATGCCAGGATGCCCACCGCCACCCCATGCCTTTATGGAATGTTTGCTGCTCCTCCAGAACATGGTTGGGTCAGAACGCCGTCCCTTGAGTTGGCACTTCGGTCCACAGGAGGTTCAGACACCCATTATGCCCTCGCTGCGTGATGCGAAACGAGCCGAGCGGATGAGTCAACGTGAATATCCCGGTATCGATGTGCTTCCGCGGACTGATCTTCTCTCGCCTCATTTTGCAGGGCAGCCGGACGGTCGACCGAAAGGCAAGTCATGACTCCACGACTTTCGGCTGTAGGAGATTCCTCAATCGGGGAACAGACTGGACTGGTGGTGGAGCTGACGGCCCGCTTTGGCTCTGACGGATATCTGACCGCTGTGCAATCCACCAAGGATGAGATTCCAACCATCTGGGTTGAGAAACTTCGACTTCATGAAATTCTGCGCTATGTCAAATCTGAGCTTCCTCGCCCGTTTCCTATGCTGTTTGACCTGAGTGCGACCGACGAACGGCTTCGCCGCCATCATGACGGATTACCGATCGGAACCTTTACCGTATTCTATCACCTCTTCTCGTTCGATCGGAACCAATCACTCCGCATCAAGGTGGCGCTTGATGATGAGGCACTCTCGCTGCCATCGAGCAGAGACTTGTGGCCAAATGCCGATTGGTATGAACGAGAAATTTTCGACATGTTCGGGATTCGTTTTGATGGACATCCCTTTCTCCGCCGCCTTCTCATGCCTTCGTGGTGGGAGGGATATCCGCTTCGGAAGGATCATCCCTCGCGTGCGACAGAAGTCGGGCAGTTCCAAATGCCGCCAGAGAAGCTGGTCATGGCACAGGACGCGCTGCAATTCAAGCCTGAGGAGTGGGGGTTAGCCCGCACCCACCACGATCAGGATTCAGATTTCGACTATATGTTCATCAACCTTGGCCCAGCCCATACTGGTACGCACGGGGTGCTCCGTCTCGTGGCGCAACTCGCGGGTGAGGAAATTATCAATATCGTCCCGGATATTGGCTTCCACCATCGTTCTCAGGAAAAGATCGCCGAGCGGCAAACCTGGCATTCTTTCATTCCGTATACCGATCGTGTGGACTACCTCCAGGGTGTGTTGAACGAGATGCCGTATTGTCTCTCGGTCGAACGATTGGCTGGCATCACTGTGCCACCACGGGCACAAGTCATTCGAGTCATGATGTCTGAATTCTATCGGATCGCCAGTCATCTTGTCTGGTACGGGACCTTTGCAGCCGACATTGGTGCCTTGTCACCGGTCTTTTACATGTTCAACGATCGAGAACGCATCCTCTCGATCACCGAAGCCATTTGTGGTGGCCGTATGCATCCGAATTGGCTCCGGATCGGTGGAGTTGCACAAGATCTTCCGATTGGATGGGACAAGCTGGTTCGCCAGTTCATCGATTGGTTTCCCAGCCGACTCGATGATTATGAGCAACTGGTGATGGACAATCCGATTCTCAAGCAGCGGACCGTCGGGATCGGGGTCTTGTCTCTCGATGACGCCATCGCGTGGGGTGCCACTGGTCCGATGCTGCGTGCCTGCGGCTTACCGTGGGATTTGCGCAAGGTCCGTCCGTACTCCGGCTATGAGCAGTTCGACTTTGATGTCCCGGTTGCTTCAAACGGCGATTGTTATGACCGAGCGCTGGTGCATGTCTTGGAGTTGCGTCAGTCGCTGCGGATTATTCGCCAATGTCTCGATTCCATGCCATCTGGTCCCTATACGTCACTCGATGCTCTTGCGACTCCTCCGCTGAAAACACACACGATGCATGACATTGAAACGCTCATCAATCATTTCGTCGGAGTGAGTTGGGGCCCGGTGCTTCCTCCCGGTGAAGCGGAAGTTCCCATCGAATCGTCGAAAGGCCAGACCAGTTATTACTTGACGAGTGATGGGTCCGAGCTCTCGTACCGGACGAGGATCCGCACTCCCTCGTTTGCACACATTCAGATGGTGCCGCTGATGGCACGTGGCGAATTGCTCTCGGATCTCCTGGCCGTGCTGGGGAGTGTGGATTATGTGCTCTCGGATGTGGATCGGTGAAAGTGTCTCTCTTGTCTGTCCGGTCGTCTGGTCTGCCTCGTCCGAAGCACAAGATAGACCAGACAGACGAGATAAACGAGACAGACTAAATAGACCAGATAGACCAATTTTATGCTGAGCGAAATCGAACGACGAGAACTAGAAGACGCAGTGAAGCATTACCCTGACAAACGGGGGGCTACCATCGATGCACTGCTGACCATCCAACGACGACGTGGCTGGATCTCGGATGACACGCTCCTCGAGATTGCCCAATTTCTTGAGATCACGGTCGAGGATGTGGATAGCATTGCCACGTTCTACAACCTCGTCTTTCGTAAACCGGTCGGTCGACATGTCGCTTTCGTGTGCGACAGTATCAGCTGTTGGATCAAGGGGTGTGAACAAGTTCAGGAGCAGATCAAAACACTCTATAACGCGGATCTCGGACAGACATCACCAGACGGACGTCTGACTGTCTTGCCGATTGCCTGCTTAGGGCAATGCGAACGGGCACCGGCCCTGATGATCGATCAGGATGTATACGGCGACGTCACGCCTGAAAAGATTGAACAGATCGTGGAGAAATACAAATAGTCCAAGATATCCGTCATCGACTTAACATGGAACGACCACTCACTCAACATATTCATCCGGATGGTACGACGCGCACATTGCGTGAGTACGTCAAAACAGGTGGGTATCGCAGCTTGCAACGGCTCTCCAGCGGGCTGGCCCCCAAGGACCTGCAGCGGCTGGTGACCGATGCCGGATTGCGCGGCAGGGGCGGGGGTGGGTTTCTGACCGGTACGAAGTGGAGCTTCGTGCCGATGGGTGCCGACGCGCAGAAACCCAAGTATATCGTGGCCAATGGCGATGAAATGGAACCAGGCACATTTAAGGATCGTGTGCTGATGGAGGGCGATCCTCATGGCCTGGTCGAAGGCATGATCCTCGCCGGCTATGCCATCGATGCAGAGATCGGCTACATTTTTCTGCGTGGGGAATACCATCTGTCGGCCCAACGACTGACCGAGGCGATTGCAGAGGCCTATGCAGCCGGGTATTTGGGTAAGCCTCTTCCTGGAATGGGATTTCGCTTTGACCTCCATCTGCATGCCAGTGCCGGCCGGTATATTTGTGGCGAAGAAACTGCGTTGATTAATGCACTGGAAGGCAAGCGAGCAGTGCCCCGCGCAAAGCCTCCCTTTCCGCAGACGGTCGGCTTATGGGGGAAACCGACGGTCGTGCAGAACGTCGAGACCCTCTACAACATCCCACATATCGTCAATCAAGGATCTGACTGGTATCACCGATTGAGTCGGACTCAAGACGGTGGCACGAAGATCTACGGTATCAGTGGTCGTGTCGCCAATCCTGGATGGTGGGAATTGCCGCTCGGCACCACTGCGCGGGAGGTCTTGGAACGATATGCCGGAGGGATGGCTGATGGCGTTCGCTTTCGGGGCTTGTTGCCAGGCGGTATCTCCACAGCATTTATGACTGAAGAACACTTGGATCTCCCTTTAGATTTCTCTTCGATCCCACCCGAGGTTGGTCGTCTGGGTACTGCCACCATGATTGTGCTGGACGATCACACCTGTCCCGTGAGGTTCGTGTTGAATCTCGAAAAGTTCTTTGCCCGAGAATCTTGCGGGTGGTGTACGCCTTGTCGGGAAGGGTTGCCGTGGGTCGCGAGAATTTTGATGTCCTTCGAGGAGGGACGTGCGACCAGCGAGGATTTGTCGCTTCTGAAGATGCATGCCAAGTGGCTGGCGCCAGGACACACCTTCTGCGGTCTCGCACCAGGTGCAATGGCCCCGTTGCAATCCGCCTTGAAATACTTTCACGATGACTTCGAGCGACACATCTCGACGGAAGGATGTCCCTGGAGCAAGAAGTCGTCACAACAGAGGGTGTTGGTCTAGGTCCATGGCAACCATTATCGTCGATAACAAGTCATATACTGTGAATGAGCAACAGAATTTGCTCGCCGCCTGTCTAGGACATGGGCTGAACGTGCCCTATTTCTGCTGGCATCCGGCTATGGGATCGGTCGGAGCCTGCCGCCAGTGTGCGGTCAAACAGTTCAAAGACGATCGAGATCAGTCTGGTCGACTGGTGATGTCCTGCATGACACCAGCGACGAATGGCACTCGGATCTCGATCGATGATCCAGAGGCCAAGGCCTTTCGCGCATCAGTCATTGAATGGTTGATGGTGAACCATCCCCACGACTGCCCAGTCTGTGATGAAGGAGGGGAGTGCCATTTACAAGACATGACGGTCATGACCGGGCATGTCTACCGGCGCTACCGCTATCAAAAACGAACCCATCGCAATCAGTCTCTCGGCCCATTCATTCGGCATGAGATGAATCGGTGTATTCAATGTTACCGCTGCGTACGATACTACCGAGACTATGCGGGTGGACATGACCTCAACGTGTTTGGCTCGCATGACGCCGTCTACTTCGGCCGGGAACAGGATGGCACGCTGGAGAACGAATTCAGCGGAAATCTGGTGGAGGTCTGTCCGACCGGAGTCTTCACGGACAAAACCTTCTTTCATCACTACACGAGGAAATGGGATCTGCAAGCAGCCCAATCGATCTGCCCACATTGTAGCCTTGGGTGCAATACCACCGCCGCTGAACGATCTGGGACTCTGCGTCGGATCACCAATCGGTTTAACAGTCAGGTGAACGGCTACTTTTTATGCGATCGGGGACGGTTTGGGTATGAGTATGTCAATAGCCCGCATCGCATCAAGCGGGCAGTGATGAGGCAGAAACGTCACCCATCCCAGTTGGGAACGACGGAAGGAGTGCCGCAACCCCTCGAGTTCACAGCGGACTGTGTACGACAGGCTCGCGGGATTGTAGGCATTGGGTCGCCTCGCGCGTCGCTCGAGGCCAATGTGGCCCTGCAATCTTTGGTCGGCCCGCAGCACTTTTATCAGGGTATTGATGAGCAGGAAGGCCAACTTCTTTCCACGATACTCAAGGTCCTTCAGACCGGACCGGTGCCGTCGGCGTCGATTCACGATGCCGAACAGTCAGATGCCGTCTTCGTTCTTGGAGCAGATCTCTTGAACGAGGCGCCACGCTTGGCGCTGGCTCTTCTCCAGTCTATTCGGCAACAGCCGATGGAACAGGTCGATGAATTGAAGATTCCTCGATGGGATGAAGCGGCTGTGCGCAATGCGGTGCAAAACCGACGAGGCCCTCTGTTCCTCACCGGGTATCAGCGTACGTGGTTTCATGAGTATGCCACTGACACCTACTTCGCCGCACCGGACGATATCGCCAGGTTGGGATTTGCCGTGGCTGGATCGATCGGTCAAGGGGCACCCTCCGTTCCGGATCTCAGTACCGAGGTCAGGGACCTCACACAGCGTATTGCTGAGGCCCTGACCCATGCCCAACGCCCACTCATCATTGCCGGAACGGAAAGCGGGTCCCAGGCGACGATAGAGGCAGCAGCCAATGTAGCCTGGGCTCTGCATCAACAAGGGAAGCAGCCACGACTCAGCTTTGTCCTTCCAGAGTGCAATAGCGTAGGCCTCGCCTTGCTCGGTGGCGGAAGCTTGAATGACGCGTTCGATGCGATCCGTCGGGGAAAGGCCGATACCGTGATTGTGCTAGAGAATGACTTGTATCGTCGCGCGGAACAGGCGAACGTCGATGCCTTCTTTGAGACGGCGCAAACAGTTGTTGTCATCGATTCGGTTGAGAATGGTACGACGGCGCATGCCGATGTGCTGCTTCCGGCTGCCACAGGTCCGGAATCCGATGGGACATTTGTCAATCAAGAAGGCCGAGCCCAGCGGTTCTACCAAGTGTTTGTCCCGGACGGTGACGTCAAAGAGAGCTGGCGGTGGCTGAGTGACCTTGGCCGTGCAACTTCACAGGAGGGTGGGAGTGAATCCGGAGTGGCGACCTGGCGCAACTTCGATGATGCGGTCTCCGCAACGGCAATAGCAGCTCCTATGCTGGCACGCATCGGAGAGGTCGCACCGTCAGCGAGTTTTCGTTTGGTGGGTCAAAAAGTTCCCAGGCAGTCTGAGCGATGCAGTGGGCGTACGTCACTGATCTCTCATCTGACCATGCACGAACCGCCTCCTCCCGTTGATCATGATTCGCCGCTTGGATTTACGATGGAAGGATATCGAGGACCACTTCCTTCACCGCTAATCTCCCAATTCTGGGCTCCTGGCTGGAATTCTATCCAGGCTGTGAATACGTATCAAGACGAAGTCGGTGGGCCATTGCGCGATGAAATGCCAGGAGTCCGGCTCATCGAACCAGTTGCCACGAAGGCAGCCGGTTGGTTCACCACCATTCCACGTGCGTATCAACCACCCACTCATCAATGGTTGCTGCTTGCTCTATCTGCCGTGTTTGGAAGCGACGAACTCAGCAACCAATCTCCGGCAATTGCCGAACGGATTGGCAAGCCGTTCCTATCCTTGCATCCATCAGATGGAGCGCGGTTGACTCTTGAGGACCACAGCACGATTGATCTGGTCTTGCAGGGGACGACTTACCGCCTTGTTGTGCACCTCGATCCTTCTACGCCAGTGGGGACGGCAGGTCTCTCCCTTGTGCCTGAGGTATCTGGCGTCAGAGTGCCGGCTTGGGTTGATCTGTTGAAGGCAATCCAAACTGAACAAACGCGGAGGGCTGCATGATTGATTGGAGCCACACCGCACTCACCATCGCCGTCATTCTTGGCAGCTGCCTGACCTTGGCCGGGATGCTGATCTGGGTCGAACGTCGACTGCTCGGAATGTGGCAAGAACGATACGGCCCCAACCGACTGGGGCCAGGCGGGTGCCTGCAATCACTGGCGGATATGATCAAGATCTTTACGAAAGAAGACTGGATCCCGCCCTTCGCTGATAAGGCAGTGTTCGTCATTACGCCGGCCATCGTCGTGATCACTGCACTCATGTCGTTCGCGGTGATACCGATCGCGCCCAACTTCGTGGTCGCCGATCTCAATGTGGGCGTCCTCTTCTTTTTGGCCATGTCGAGCCTTGCCGCCTACAGTGTCATCATTGGAGGATGGGCTTCCAACAACAAATTCGCGTTTCTCGGCAGCCTTCGGGCGATCGCGCAATTGTTGAGCTACGAAGTCTTCATGGGGGTCTCGCTGATGGGAGCTGTAATTTTGGCAGGCTCGTTCAAACTAAGCGATATTGTGAACGCGCAACAGCATCAATGGTTCGTAATCCCTCAGTTCTTGGGGTTTCTTGGGTTTTTCATGGCAGGACTGGCTGAAGCGCACCGCACCCCGTTCGATATGCCTGAGGCGGAAGCAGAACTCGTTGCCGGCTACCACTCCGAGTACAGTGGGATGAAATTTGGGATGTTCTTTGTCGGCGAATACCTGAGCATCCTCCTCCTATCAGCAATGACCGTCATTCTTTTCTTTGGTGGGTGGCACGGACCCTGGCTGCCGCCGGTGGTGTGGTTTGGCTTGAAGATGTTCGGCTTCATCGCCTTGATCATCCTGATTCGCGCGGCCTGGCCCCGATACCGTTTTGATCAGCTCCTGTCATTCGGTTGGAAGGTCGTCATGCCACTCGCGTTGATCAATCTGTTGGTGACGGGCGGGGTGGTGTTGTGGAGAGCAGGATAGCAGGGATTCGCTCTGTGGCAGTGAGCTTGGATCGGATGTCATGCAAAGGGGAATCATCCCTGTAGAACAGCTGTACGTATGATGAACACGTGGATATACGCCCGGAATCTCGTCGTGGGGTTATGGATCGTCTTTAAACGGACCTTCACGAAACCGGTTACGGTTCAGTATCCGGAAGAGCAACCCTATTTACCGCCACGTTGGCGTGGACGCATCGTCCTCACCAGAGATCCCGACGGAGAAGAGCGCTGTGTGGCTTGTTACCTCTGCTCTGCAGCCTGTCCTGTCGATTGCATTTCGCTTCAGGCTGCGGACAATCCAGAGGCTCACGAGCGCCGCTATCCGGCGTTCTTCCGGATCAACTTTTCGCGCTGCATTTACTGTGGCATGTGCGAGGAAGCCTGTCCGACCAATGCGATCCAGCTAATTCCAGACTTCGAACAGAGTGAATATGCGCGTCGGAATCTGGTCTATGAGAAAGAAGACCTCCTCATCAGCGGGACCGGTAAATATCACGATTATAATTTTTATCGAATGGCCGGCGTAAGGACTCGCGACAAAGACAAGGGACAAGGCGAGCACGAACTTCCACCGGTGGATGTGAAAAGTTTGATGCCGTAATGACGTGCTGAGTAGCACGTAGACGAGTCCTGACATTCACCACTCAGGACTCAGCACTGAGAGAATGATAATGGAAATCCTATTCTATATCGCTGCCGCAGTGACTGTCTTGGCGACGCTACGCGTCATCACGCATGTGCATGCGGTCCACGCGCTGCTCTATCTGGTCGTCGCACTGATCGCGTTGTCACTGATTTTCTATTTGTTCGGTGCACAGTTTGCCGCCGCGCTTGAGATCATCATTTATGGCGGTGCCATTATGGTGCTCTTCATCTTTGTCGTGATGCTCCTAGGGCCACTTGCGGTTGAACAGGAACGGACGTGGTTCTCACTCAGTGCATGGGTAGGGCCTAGTATCCTGGCCCTGGTCCTTCTGGGAGAAGTGGGATATCTCATTGCTTCCGGAGACCATCCCACAATGGCCGTCGCAGAACCTAGGCAGAAAGCGATCTCTATCGCCCTCTACGGACCCTATATCATTGGGGTGGAATTGGCGTCCATGCTGTTATTGCCTGGGTTGATCGGCGCCTATCACTTAGGGCGCCGTCTATCGAGTGAGGCCCGTTCATGCTGAGTACGCCTGCACTTGTATTGGCCATCATATTGTTTGGTCTCGGATTGATCGGCTTATTGAGTCGGCGAAACATCCTGTACATGCTCCTATCGCTCGAAATCATGTTGAATGCTGCCGCGCTCGCATTCATTGCCGGAGGGGCTCGTTGGGGACAAGTCGATGGGGAGATCATGTTTCTATTTATCCTCACCCTGGCGGCAGCCGAAGTGTCTGTGGCACTAGGGATCGTGCTGCAGCTGTCGCATCGGTTCCGGACATTGGACGCTGATGCATTCTGTGAAATGAGAGGGTGACACAACTTGTGCGTGTTCAGTGATTCATTCCGAGTTAGGGACATCAACTTAGAACTGCATATTCATCATTGAACACTATGCTTAGTCTACTGTGGCTCATTCCCGTTCTCCCGCTCGCAGGCTTTCTGCTGTTGGCTCTGTGTGGCGGACGATTGAGTCGACCGCACATCGCGTGGGTTGGGTGCGGATCGGTTGGGGCAGCCGCCGTGACGACCGCGCTTGTCGCCACAGATTTTTTCAGCGTCTTTCCCGCCCGCGAGTCCTACCAACAAACGTTATGGAATTGGATCGACACGTCCGGAATGACGGTCGGCATTTCCTGGTATCTGGATGCGTTGTCACTCTTGATGGTGGCGGTGATCACCGGCATCGGTTTCTTGATCCATCTGTACTCCGCTGAGTACATGGCTCACGATGATGGCTACGCCAGGTTTTTCGCCTACATGAATCTCTTTGTGGCCGCCATGCTGACGCTGGTGTTGGCCGATAATCTCCTTCTGCTCTATCTGGGCTGGGAAGGGGTAGGACTCTGCAGCTATCTATTGATCGGGTTTTGGTATCGCGAACCCGAGTACGGCAGGGCCGCGCAGAAGGCCTTCATCGTGACTCGCATCGGAGATACGGCGTTTGCCATCGGGCTCTTCATCCTCTTCACACAATTCAAAACCTTATCGATCCAACAGGTCCAGAGTCTTGCGACGGAGGCCTGGCCAGTGGGTTCGAACCTGGCCATGATCGTGGCCATGCTCTTCTTGATCGGGGCTGTTGGAAAGTCGGCGCAATTGCCGCTTCAAGTGTGGTTACCGGACGCGATGGCAGGCCCCACTCCAGTCAGTGCGCTGATCCATGCGGCTACGATGGTAACAGCAGGGGTCTACCTCATTGCTCGCATGCATCATCTGTTTGAGATCGCGCCGATGGTGCAAGAGGTTATTGCAGTGCTCGGCCTCGTGACGTTGCTGCTTGCAGCAACCAGCGCCTTGGTTCAGCAGGACATTAAGCGGGTGCTTGCCTATTCGACGATGAGCCAGATCGGCTACATGTTTTTGGCACTTGGCGTTGGAGCCTGGTCTGCTGCGCTCTTTCATTTTCTCACCCATTCCTGCTTCAAAGCCTTGCTGTTCCTTGCGGCTGGATCTGTCATTCACAGTCTCCACCATGAGCAGAACATCTTCAAGATGGGTGGCCTTCGGCGGCACTTGCCCTGGACCTTTTGGACATTCTTAATCGGCGCTGCAGCCATGTCCGGCGTCCCCCTGATTACATCCGGGTTTTACAGCAAAGATTGGATCTTATGGTCGGTCTGGTCTTCACCCCTAAGCCATCGGTGGATCTGGTTTGGTGCGCTACTCGGGGCCATGCTGACCGGGCTCTACAGTTTCCGGCTGATCTTTCGGGTCTTTTTCGGAGAGGTTCGTACACAACCGACCGGCGAGTCAGGTCTGGCCATGCGTCTACCTCTGGTGGTGCTGGCGTTCTTGGCGCTCACAGTCGGTTTTCTCGAGATGCCCCACACACTCGGGAATGTCACTCTGTTTAGCCACTACCTGTCGCATGCGCTCCCAACGACAGCGCTGCTTCCTGGGATGGATGAATCGAGCGAAGCCCGTGAACAGCTGGCAGTGACCGTCGCGGCGCTGCTCGGGATCGGCCTTGCCGCGCTCCTGTTCCTGCCTGGCTCCCTCTTTGGCGCGCGAGGGACAGATCAATCCACGACTCACCCATCGATGACCTTGCTGCAAGGAGGGTGGGGGTTCGATCAATTGTATGATCGTCTGTTCGTGCGGCCCTGGTTTGCTGTAACCAGAAATTCTAGTGATATGGTCGATCGCGGGTACGAGTGGCTGGCCGTCTGCGCCGAGTCCTGTCATGGCTGGTTGAGTCACACCCAGACGGGACAGGTCCGGTGGTATGCCGCCACCATTGCAGTGGGAACGCTGATGTTGCTTGGTCTATTTGCGATGTGAAGGCTATGGGTCTCTGGCTGCTCATACTCATCCCAATTCTCGCGGCGCCCTTTGCCTGGATGGGACAGCAATGGTCTCGTCACGCGCCTCGTTGGGTTGTACTCGGAGCGTTGGCTATTGATTTCATCCTGGTGCTTCTGCTCGGAGGAGGACATTCCACAGTACAGGCTTCAGGACATGGGACATGGCTTGTAGAGAGTCACACCAGTTGGATTCCTCGTTGGGGCATCAGTCTCCATCTTGGCCTCGATGGACTGAGCGTCGTCCTTATTCTATTGACGGTCTTCGTCGGGATCGTGGCCACGATTGCCTCCTGGACAGAAATCCAGAGTCGCGTCGGATTGTTTCACTGTCACGTCCTGCTTGCCCTGGGCGGTGTCATCGGGGTGTTCTTGGCCATCGACCTGTTTCTGTTTTTCTTCTTTTGGGAGCTCATGCTCATCCCCATGTATCTCCTGATCGTCATCTGGGGCCATGCAGCCCGCCGGCATGCCTCGTTCAAGTTCTTTCTCTTTACGCAGGCCGGGAGCTTGGTGCTGCTCGTTGCGATTGTGGCGCTCGCGCTTCTGCATCAACAGGCCACTGGGCAACCGAGTTTCGACTATGCCGACCTGATGGGACTGACCCTGACCAGTGAGATGGCTCGATGGTTGATGCTGGCATTTCTCATCGGTTTTCTCGTGAAGCTGCCGGCCCCTCCCTTTCATACGTGGCTACCGGATACCTACGCAGAGGCTCCCACCGGGGCCACGATCATCCTCGCCGGGATCTTAGCGAAGACGGGCGCCTATGGTTTGTTGCGATTCACACTTCCATTGTTTCCCGAGGCCCTGAGCGAAGTCGCGCCCATCGCCATGGGGCTCGGTGTGGTCGGGATTCTCTATGCAGCGGTATTGGCCTGTGCCCAAACAGATATCAAACGACTGGTGGCCTACAGCAGCATCAGCCACATGGGGTTCATCCTGCTCGGCGCCTTCGCCGGCACGGAGCTGGCGTTGCAGGGAGTGATGATGCAGATTGTGGCGCATGGGCTGAGTACTGCTGGCCTCTTCCTGCTGGCCGGCGCACTTGAGGAGCGGTATCAGTCGAGGGATATGGGTCAGATGGGAGGACTCTGGAGCGTGACGCCACGTCTTGCCACGATGACGCTGTTCTTTGCCTGCGCGTCATTGGGGTTGCCAGGGCTAGCGAATTTTATCGGTGAGTTCCTCGTGCTATTTGGATCCTATGCGACTCAACCGGTCATGATCATTCTGGCATCCCTCGGCATGGTGATGGCGGCCATCTATTCCCTGGGTATGATGCAGCGCACGTTCTTTGGCCGACAACAAGACACCCGTACAGCCTCAGACCTGTCGAATGTCGCATTTGGAACCTTACTGTTCATCGCAGGCCTGCAGATCTGGCTGGGGCTCTATCCGAAGGCCGTGTTGACCACGACGAAGCCAATCATGGAACAACTGATACAGCATGCACTGGTGTCTGCCAATCCGACTCACGTGCCATCAGAATCCCTGCTGTCGTCCCACATCGTGACCTTGCAGGGGAGTACCCCATGATTCTCCAAGACTTCATCGCTCTTTCGCCCATTCTGGATCTCGGGGCCTTCTGCCTCGTGACGATGCTGGCGATTGCCTTCAGGCGGAATCATGCAAGGATTGCGGTCTGTGCGTTTATGTCGTGCCTGTTCACCCTTGCGACGTTACCCTGGGCAGCCACGGTGGCGCCACGAGCCGTGACAACCTTGCTGGTCGTGGATGGACATGCCTTGTTGTATATGGGGCTCATATTGAGTGCGACGATGGTCATCATTGCACTGTCGTACCGATATCTGAACAGTCAGTTTCATGAGAAAGACGGTGTCGAGGAATATTACCTGCTCCTGCTACTTGCGACGTTCGGCGGATTGGTCCTGACCACGGCTTCGCACTTCGTATCATTTTTTCTCGGGTTCGAACTCCTGGGGCTGTCTCTCTGCAGTCTGATCGGTTATTTACGAACCCGACGAAACCCACTCGAAGCGGCGGTAAAGTACCTCCTGCTCTCTATCACGGCATCAGCATTCCTCCTGTTTGGCCTGGCCTTGTTGTATTTCGAAAGCGGGGCCATGACCTTCCACGAGGTTGGCGTGAGTGTGAAACAGTGGCAGACTGTTCCAGCACTGTGGCTGGGAGGATTGATCCTGGTCCTGGTCGGCATCGCATTGAAGCTCGGTCTCGCACCGTTTCACATGTGGATTCCCGATGTGTATCAGGGAGCACCGACTCCCATCACCACATACATCGCGACGGTCTCCAAGGCAGCGGTGATGGCACTGCTACTCCGCCTCGCCACTGAGGTCGGGATATTGGAATTGCCACCCGTTGTGCACCTGTTCAGTCTTCTGGCTGTTGTCTCGATGGTCACAGGGAATGTGCTGGCGCTCTTACAAGAGAATGTCAAACGTCTCCTGGCCTATTCGTCGATTGCCCACTTCGGCTACGTGCTCGTGGCCTTGCTGGCCGGTGGTCCTCCCGCTGCGGAAGCAGTCACCTTCTATGTGATCGTCTATTGTGCCATGTCGTTAGGGGCTTTTGGCGTCGTCACAGTCTATTCAAGTGAGGGAGGTGAGAAGGACCGTGTCGAGGACTATCAAGGCTTGTTTTGGACTCGTCCTTGGCTCGCGGGCATGTTGGCACTGAGCCTGTTGTCGTTGGCCGGCATTCCAGTGACGGCGGGATTCATCGGGAAGTTTTATGCGATCACGGCCGGTGTTGATGCTGGCCTGTGGTGGCTCGTGTTGGCGCTGATTGGGAACAGCGTCGTGAGTCTCTACTATTACCTTCGATTGTTCGTGACCCTGTTCGGCGAGGTAGCAGTACAGGAAGCACTTCCTCAACAGGAGACGGTGCAGCGGTCAGAGTTCGTCAGTTGGACGGCCGTATGCTCGCTCGGATTTGTTGCATCGATCATCCTCGTACTAGGACTCTATCCAGAACCGCTGATCGAGCTCATCCGTGAATCCGTCAGCAATCTACTCATGGTGGTTGCACAGAAACCATGAGCACTGTGGTTGGGTGCTCATAAGGCAGCCAATAAGCAGCACCTAGCCGCCATGTTTCTTACTCACTGTGTTTCCTCACGGATACCTCTCCAAACTTGTGAGATATCTCCGTGATCTTGATCAGACCCACCTTCAAACACAACTGCAACGGCCTTGGATATACTGTATGGGTATGAACTGATGGTTGACGCTTTGTTTGATAGCAGTGGCCAAACCTACTGGTGTTCAGAAGTAACAGCGCACGATTTGTGAGTGGATGCTCAGGTGAGGAGCGGGTATGAAGGCCAATGGCATTGGCCGAATGGACTGAGGAGTACGTACACATGAGACGAATCTGCTTCGTGCTGCTGATGTTGTTTATGCTACCTGTGTTGGGAGCATGTTCAACTCCCGGTCACCCTCGATACCAGCCGCTTCCAAAGGGTATTATTGCATTCCCCTATCAAGGTTACGGTGATGTGCAGATTGATGAACGTACATATTTTGTA
Organism: Nitrospira sp. Ga0074138; assembly: GCA_001464735.1. Lineage (GTDB taxonomy): Bacteria > Nitrospirota > Nitrospiria > Nitrospirales > Nitrospiraceae > Nitrospira_D. The sequence goes on along the minus strand of LNDU01000034.1, from coordinate 151,523 downwards.
CACTACGATCAGTACTTCGTACCTTCGTTCAAGGATTTTCTATGGAGGGAAAGTGGGCTTGATGGAAGGTGGCTAAAAGGAGCTCAGGAGTATGTACTGTATCGAGCTGGAGAATTAACGAAATCGAGAGGGGGCTCACACTTTGTTGTTCTACATAAAGATGACTGGAACGCGATTGGTTCCTATAGACATAAACATGGGCGATCCCCGATGATTCGCCCTGGCGCCGGGATCCTTATGCGTATATTGCATCGCCCTCCCTATTTACTTCCAAAAGATGAGGGCTCTGTCTATGAGGCAGACACGTTGCTAGCGAGCTTGGTAGAAAGGAATGTTGGATTGGCTGAGCATCATGGACAATCCGCGTCTGGGGACGAAACCACTGCGCACAATAACCAATTTACTCGTTGGCGCTCATCAAGCTATGGACTTGATCATGCGTTAGTTCCTTCATTCCGTTGGTTCAACGGAAAGTTTTGGGAGTTCGACTCGCCAGAAACTACTACTGCAAAAGTGTCGGCCAATGTATTCGAAGTTGTGATATCAAGCCGATCTTGGATCTCACCGCTTCAGATGCTTTGGCAGTGTCTAGAGATTGCCGGGGAAGAAGGGTATGAGGTCTTCAGACTGGAAAAGTGGACTGTAGAACAATATGGCCAAGCTTTTCCTTGGTTCCAAACCAGGGCAAAGGTTGTTCTTCAACACCAGATGGAGCCGGAGAGTCTGTTGCCAGTGTTCGAGGTTGAGCAGATTCGAGCAAGCGTCGATACGCCAGATAGATTCAATAGAAAGTATTCGGGGAAGGATCCGATTGATGTGAGATTTGGCAACACTGTACCAACACTGCGCCAGTGACAATCGTGGGGTATGAACTGATCAATTCATCGGAATGATCGTCGCGGAGACTTCGTTGGGGAGCAGTAGGGTAGCCGCCGCGCGATTCTGTTCGTCAGGTTGAATCAACGCGAACAACGGCACCGGCTGAGGGACCTCTCCTGGCGGCATCGACAGCATCGCTGGAAAATCGATCAGCGGCGAAAGTGTAGCTTGGCTGGCGATGCGCAAGAAATAATCTAAGGGGAGGAGTAGACCTTTGGTTTCTTTCTGAAGCTTCAAATTAGGCAGAAATCGTCCGTACAATCAGCGGCAGCTTGCTGAGCGTGAGCTGTTTCAGCTCGACCTTTTGGCTCGCGTTGTCGATGTCGATCCCCACAAGATGTCCCGCGGCATCGTAATCGAGAACGATACCTTCAGCGATCTCTCGACTTTCGACGCTCGGTTGCTCTGAAAGATCGATATACAGCGAATCGGTATCAGGATAATAATTGAGCTTCATGGCTTAAACCCTCTGTCTGGAAAAGCGTTGTGTATTGTGGTCTTATCTTCGAGGGTGATCACCCTCAATATCCTTCCCTCAAGCTCCTCAATCCTACCCCAGAATCGGTATCGATTTCTCTCTTGAGGCTCGCTTCGTAGCGAGTTCTCAAGAATCCGGATGCACCACTCCTTCTTCAGGTACGGACGTTTCCGCAACACTTCCTTTTCGAAATATTCGGTGAAGGTGTACTGCACCATCGACCACACAATAGCGCATTCCCACAGGACTCGCCAGTCTTCGGCCTAACGTTGCAGCTCACCCGCGCCTGCTATAGAAACGGGGATAGACAGGTTTCCCGGATGGGCGAAGATCTATGTCGCATCCATTGCGTGGCGGCCCTGAGCACACCAGGATGAGCTGCACGGCTTTAACAACAGTGGCTTCTTGCGTAGGCGGGTAAAATTGAAAAGAGCCTGAGGAGACGGATCAATTCATCGGAATGATCGTCGCGGAGACTTCGTTGGGGAGCAGTAGGGTAGCCGCCGCGCGATTCTGTTCGTCAGGTTGAATCAACGCAAACAACGGCACCGGCTGAGGGACCTCTCCTGGCGGCATCGACAGCATCGCTGGAAAATCGATCAGCGGCGAAAGCGTGGCTTGGCTGGCAATGCGCAGCCGAAAGGCCATCAACACATCCCGCAACCGCTCAGTCTTCTCTTCCTCCGACATCGACTCTGTGGGCGCGATCCCAACTTCCCAGAGCGGCTTCGTCACCGTGACCGGAAAGGTCAGGCCGAGTTTTTGCGCATCCGTTGACACATCGATCAAAAATCCGGCTTGAATCGCCTGTTGGCGATTTGCGATCAGTTGGTTGGCCGGGAGATCGGCCTGCATTTCCAGCCCATTGCCTGAATGAGTGGGGTTTTCGAGTTTCAGTTCTTCTGCCGTCGGTAACGCCGGAACCGCTTCAAGAGGCGGCTTTTCGCCTAGAGGGTTTTGATTGGGTGGCACAACGATCTCATCCGGCAAAGCGGGAAGCGCATGGATAAGACCTTCATAGACTCGCTTAGCTGATTCAGACCAAACGGGATTACAGGGTCGACCAGCAAACGCTGCTTCGGCAGCTTTTCTCTCGTCGTGAGTCAGGACTCGTGGAGTACGTGTCGCATCCATGTTTCATTAGATAAGCCCGGACTCTAACAAGTCAAGAGCTAGGCAGGAAGGCATCTGCCTTTCGTTTCTGGGGAGCACAAAAGCACAATAAGTTCGAGAAGATAGATGAATGCGAGGATGCTGGCTGCACGTCCGAACGTGCCCAATGTTGTGACCAGCCAACCGATCAGAAGGAGGGAGGCCGACGCCAAGACGCGCCTCGCGTTAAAACAGAATCCGGCTCCTGTCGCTCGTAACTACGTCGGGTACAGTCGGGATCCAGGTGAAGGACTTTGAAGCGCCATGTTATAGTTCCGCGCATGCTCCGAATGGACTACTATCAGGTGCTGGGCGTCTCCCGCGACGCGACTGATGACGACATCAAAAAAGCCTACCGCAAGCTTGTTTTTCAGTACCATCCAGATCGCAACCCCGACAGCAAGGACGCCGACGCCAAGATCCGCGAACTCAATGCCGCCTATGAAATCATCGGTGATGCAGAAAAGCGCCAAAGCTACGATCGGTTGTCTTGGGGAGACGAGCCGCGCGCGGAGGCGGTTGATCCCGGCCTCATTCTCGACGACATCGAACAAAAGTTGTTTGATGAAGGCCGGAAAGAACTATTTTCAATCTTGATGCAGAACGTCGCGCGAGTGCGGGCGGAATTGGGCGTGATTCGAGAGCGAACCATCCGAGAACAGGGGTACGATTCGTTCCTGGAATCAGTCGTGGCAGCGAGGGCATCTGAAATCATGGATGAATTCGTGACAATAGACATGAATCAGCGGAAACAACGGCTTGTCGAGGTCGCCACGGACATGTTGGTGTCTCAGGGACTCGCCAAGCGAAGCGAAGAAAGAGAGATTCGTTCACTCCGATCTCGTCTGGAAGAGCGTTTTCACAAAGGCCGCATCCACGGCGTGGCCTCGGCGCTGGAGCTGTTCTACGAACGGCGATAGCAAGCTAAAGCACTATTCAATCATTCACATTTTGAGTTGAACATTCGGAGGCCTCATCTAGAAGTTGACGCGCATTGTCACTGAGCCGGCGTGGGTAGTGGTTTGATAGGTGCCATTCACGGTGGGATTCGGATTGCCGGTGACGGTTCGAGACTCGAACAGAAGAGCCTGGTACGCCACATCAATCCCAAAGCCTTCCTGCCGAAGAATCCCCCCTCTGATCCACAAGTCAAAAAGCCTAGAAATCGTCCGGTCTCTATGCAAAAGGAAGCCGCCACCGACAGACAGGGTATGGGATGGGCCGTCGGGCGCCGCCGGATTGAAGTTCACATCCGGGATTGCTTGCTGAGAATGGAGACAACCGGTGCGCAAGGCGACACCCCAAGCGGGATAGCCGGGGAAAGATAGCCATCTGTATTCTGTACCGACGCCGATGCTGATCGCGTTGCTCCACTGTTGTGGATTTCCCAGGATGACGCCATTGAAGAGACGGACATCGAAATTTCGAATCGACTCCCATCGCGCATAATCCACATCGACCTCAACCTTCCATTCACGCGCAGCGTTTCGGATGGGCAAGAAGGCCACGTCCCAGGTATAGATTTCTGGAAGGCGAATCGACGAAGAGCTGTTCGCCACCAGAGCCCCGATCACCAGGAAGACCCCGTCAACAGGAAGCACCGCTTGGCTGCGCCTGACAAAAGCCAGTTTGAGGCGGGGCTTACCGACATCGGTTTGCTGCAGCGTATACAACACACTGGCGTTGAAGAGCAATGCTTAGCAGAAGCAGGCGCGGTGCGTGTTTCTGCAACACTTTACCCGTATCTCGGCTTGCTCGCATAGAAGCTCAATACACGTGGTCGGAGTTTTGGAACGCGAGTTGCCATCATTGTCTACAGGAGACGGAGAGTCAATGTTTCATGTTGAGTTGCTTGGTCGGACATGTGATGATGCAACTGCTTTGGTAACCTATCCGTGCGAGGATGCCAAATGCCACGGGCGCATCAGTCGCGCAAGCTCCACACTCCCCTGGCCAAACTTAATCCGCCACGGCTTCCCGCAATAGTCGAACGTCCCCGCCTGTATCGGTTGCTCGATCGGGCGCGAACGCGGCCTGTCATCTGGATTAACGCGCCGCCGGGATTCGGAAAGACTACGCTCGTGGCCAGTTACCTACGTGCTAAAAAAATCCGCCCCTTGTGGTATCAGGTGGACGAAGGGGATCGCGATCTCGCCACGTTCTTTCATTATTTGAGCCTTGCGGCCAAACAAGCGACGCCGCGATATCGATCGCCGCTTCCTCACCTGACGCCGGAATACCTGCAAGGGCTGCCCACATTCACTCGCCGGTTTTTCGAGAGTCTCTATGCACGACTCAAACCGCCTGCGTTGCTGGTTCTCGACAATTATCAGGAAGTGGCGCCGGATTCTCTCTTCCAACAAACGGTAGCGCTGGGCATTGAAGCATTACCCGAAAAGATTGGTGTAATCGTCATGAGCCGCGCTTTGCCGCCGCCGGTGTTTGCTCGCTTGCAGGCGGCGCGGCAGATGAACTTTATCGATGAGGAAGCCCTTCGGCTGACGAATAGGGAATCGCGAGCGATTGTTCGACTCCATGCTCGTGCTCAAACTGCAGAAATAGCGGCTCCCGCAGCGGCATTACATAATCGGCTCCAGGGATGGGTGGCAGGATTGGTGCTGCAGTTGGAACAGGAGGAAGCAGGCCTCCCTAATCTTTCTTCCACTTCCGAGACGCCGCAGGTGATCTTCGAGTACTTGGCTCGTGAAGTATTGCACCGTCTCAGTCCAGAACACCTACGATTCCTCTTGCAGACGGCCTTTCTTCCGAACATACCTCCGGCGCTCGCCGAGCGGCTGACGGGGAATGTCACGGCGGGTGACATCCTTTTCAATCTCTACCGATCCCGCTACTTCACCGAACGGAAGATGGGAACCGATCCCGTGTATCAGTACCATCCACTGTTTCGGGAATTCCTACGGGCACATGCAAAGGCTGCCTTATCCCCGGACGAGATAACAGGAATTCAATGGACCGCGGCCTCACTGTTGGAAGAGGCGGAAAGATTTGAGGACGCTGTTACCCTCTATTATGGAGCTGGTCATCTCCAAGAGATCGTCCGATTGATCCTCTCGCGGGCACCGGGGTTACTTCAGCAGGGACGGACTCAAACGTTGGAAGGCTGGCTCAAGCTTATTCCAGCTGAGCAATACGGTCAGACGCCATGGCTGTTGTATTGGCTCGGCGCTTGCCGCGTGCCGACCGATCCAATTGAAAGTGAACCTCTGTTTGCTCGGGCATTCGAAAGGTTCAAAGCGCAGAACGACAGAGTGGGCATGCTCATGGCCTGCGCCGGTGTGTTGTCATCCATCCAATATTCCTGGCTGGATCTGAGTAAGCTCGATCGCTGGATCGACATCATGCTGGACCTGGTTTCGTCGGATGTCTCCTTCCCTTCCCCAGAGATCGAGTCGCAGGTGACATTTCCCTTGTTGAACGCATTGATGTGGAGATGCTCGCGCGCTTCAGTCATCACCCCTTGGATTGACCGTGCCAAGAAGCTGATCGAAGAGATGCCAGGTATCGAGAAACACTCCACTCTCATCGCCGGGTTGGTAGTCCTCCTCCTATGGCTCGGGCAGATCGTGTTGGCCGACAAATATGCGAAACTCCTGAAATCTGCCGGTGAATCCGAATCCACCCAGCCGTTGACACGTCTGGTCTACCATGCAAATGCATCAATGTTGGCCTGGTTTTTCGGCGATCCCGCACAAACTGTTCATCATGGAGAGCAGGGCCTTGAGATCTCCCAAAACACCGGGGTGCATGTATTTGACTCGACTCTGTTAGGAGTATGCGTCTATGGCGCGCTGTTTCAGGGTGATGTGATTTCTGCCGAGCAGTACCTCAATCGACTCTGCCCTTTAGTGGCGCATCCCGATCATATGATGCGCGCAAACTTTCTCTATCAACAAGCCTGGGTTCATCGAATCAGAGGGGAATTATCCAGGGCCTGGACACTGATCCAGGAAGGTATTGAGGTCAAAGGCTTGAAAGGCAGTCCGTTTCCGGAAGCACACCTCAGCTATGCTGCAGCAGATCTCCTTCACGCGCTTGGTAAAACTATGGAAGCACGACAATACTTGAATCGTGTTGAGAAGATTGCACAAGACATGGAGAGTCTATACGTTCGATACGTAGCGCAACTGCTGAAAGCATTCTTTGCCTTTGATCACGAGAAAGAGGTGGAAGCGAGGGCCATTTTGCAGCAAGCGCTGGCCATTGGTCATCAGCAGGACTTCACCTACATCTACTGGTGGATGCCGGACATGATGGCGCGATTGTGTGCGCAGGCCTTGGAAGCCGAGATCGAAGTGGATTACGTCCGGAAACTGATCTGCAAAACAAAACTACTGCCGGTGGGACAAGCGGCAACAAACGAGGCCTGGCCCTGGGCCGTCAAAATCTATACGCTGGGCCGCTTTGAGATTTTTCTAGATGGCAAGCCGCTGCCATCGCCCCGCAAGGCACCCTACCGCGTACTGGCTTTGCTCAAGGCGATGATAGCAATGGGCGGCCGTGATATCCCGACATCCCGGCTCATCGATGCGCTGTGGCCTGATGCGGAGGGCGACGCAGGCGCGGAAACCTTTCATAAGACGCTCCAGCGTTTGCGGCATCTGCTCTGTCACGACAGTCTCATCCAGATGAAAGAGGGTACGGTGTCATTGAACCGACAGCTCTGTTGGATCGATGCCATGGCATTTCAGAGCCTGCTCAATGGCACGGACGATTCCAAGCCTCGACAAGTCATGCCTGATGCAAAAGTCCGACGCTATGAGCAAGCCATCGTTTTATATCGAGGGCCGTTTCTCGATGGAGATGTTACTTATGAATGGACCGATCGATGCAGGGAACGCCTCAGGCATCAGTTCGTGCAAACCGTGCAGCACGTGAGCGAGTGGAAAAAGGCAGCAGGCCAGGAGGAAGCAGCAGTAGCTTGTTTGGAAAGCGGGCTGGAAACTGATGCGCTGGCTGAACCCCTTTATCCACACTTGATCAGATTTCTCTCCAACTTAGAGCGCCAGGACGAAGCGAAACATGTCTTGGCTCGATATCGCAAGGCAGTGATCATTGCTGGACGAGAACCCTCCGTGGAAATGCAACGCCTCGCCAAGAACCTGTCCTCATCGTAGTCCCGCTTCCTCTTAATCTTACGACCGTTTCTTAGCAAGCGCGCTTCTGATTCTGCACCACGTCAGCACCATTCTTGGTGCCGAAGGATCGGCATTCCTATCTCAGGCCGCGCCCCACTCAAAACAAAAGAGGAATTGAACGGCTAAGTGTCCCTCTATATGTCCGAGTTCGCATGTTATGAAGCACATTTTTTATGATGGTTATGTTACGGCAACGGCGAAGGAGGAAACATGATCAATCTCATGCGGTCAATGCAAGCTCGGATTGATCCCGAAGAGACAGGAAACGGTCAAGTCCGATCGGCTGATAGCGGCTCCATAAAAATGTTTTTCGTTCCTCCTAATGTGTCCCTCTATCTGTCCTATGCTCGATGCGATGATATAAGTATGAGAACGCCGCTTAATTGAGTCGGCGTGGGTTTTTCGTCTACGCCAAGTACATCAGGTGTTGTCATGCGGGAATGGCTGCGTCGGACTGTCAAACGGCATGGCGATTCTATGAACCCGCACTGCGCCACAAAAGCCGTCCGTTCCCCTCATGATCGTTTCCGCACTGATCCGGCACTCGTCCCTATCCGTCCAGTCAGGCTCACAATCGTTTGCCGTGCGATCGTAGCGCAATTCATTCGCTCGCGAGGTGTGGCTGGTTAAGGGGTCCATCCGCGCGTACAACAAGGAGGTCTCTATGACATCCTCTAAGAAATTGCTGTGGGGGATCGTACTGGGATGTGCAATTGGAAGCGCGACGGTGCTGTGGCCGACTCGGGCTTTACCTGAAGCCTCATCGATTCACGTCCCGATCGAGACGGTGGCCGATTACATCCACGCCGTCATTGCGGCTGACCGTGAGGTGTATACCAAGCATGCCGTGGAACGGATGCAAACGAAAGGAGTCGTCTCAGTGTCGGAGAAATGGGATGAAAGAAATACCTTGCCCCTTCCGGCACAATTCCTACAGGAATCCGGACGCCACGTCGGCAAAATGGGCGTTGGGGTGCAGTACCGGCTGATCAGTTTCTGGCCGATCAACAAACGCAATGTGGCGGCGAATGCGCTTGAAAGTATCGGGCTCGGGACCGTCGCGACTCAGCCCGATCGTCCCTACAAGGGCGTCACGAAGGTCGGCAACACCCGATATTTCGAGGCGGTGTATGCCGATTTGGCTGTCGCTCCGCATTGTGCCGGTTGCCACAATGCCCACCCCGACAGTCCGAAGCATGACTTCAAGCTCAATGACGTCATAGGTGCAATCGTGGTCAGCATTCAGTTGGAACAGTAACGGCCCAGCGGCTTGGAGGAACATGGCACTACAGCAAGTCCCAGGTCGGGAGAGGCTGAGCAGTCCCACCCACGAGCCCATCACCTTGTGAGGCCCGACCAGGGCCGGCGAGTCCGGCGCCGGCGGTGATTCCGACCATCACCGCCGGTTTCGTCGTCAAAACATCCTTCTCTTCAGATCTATTCCGGCGTGATCTGCCATCGCAACCAAGTTGGTAGCGGTAAGAGCGTTATGAGGGGAGAAAAAGTCAGTTGCTCAGCGGCCCTGCCACGAACTTGCCGGCCTTCATCACGCCCATTATTTTGTCGCGGTCTCGTAGGACCTCGATCCGTCGAAGGGGGTTTCCTTGTAGGATTACAAGATCAGCGTCCATTCCCTTAGTCACGGTTCCGACTAAGTCCTGAATCCCGATGAGACGGGCTGCCGTGGCGGTTGAGGAGACAATGGCCTCCATCGGTGTCATACCAAACGCGACCATCCGTTCAAGCTCCTGCGCATTGTCCCCATGGTAATTGAATGGGGTTCCGGCATCAGTACCCATGGCAATGGCGATACCTCTCTGATGGGCGGCTTTGAAGCTGGCTCGGTGGCGCTTGGTCATCGCTTTGGCCTTGTCGAGTGCACTTTCCGGGATCCCGCAACCTGGTCGACAGGCCGCCGTCGTCGCCAGAGCTGAAAGGGTCGGGACCATGTAGACTCCATATCGCTTCATGAGTGCTCCCGACTCGTCGTCCAACAAGGTCGCATGTTCGATCGATCGCACCCCTGCATAAATCGCATTCTTCATGCCGGCGGCGCCATGGGCATGGGCGGCGACTCGTTTTCCTGCTTGCTGTGCCGCATCGACCGCTGCCGCCAGCTCCTCCATCGTCATTTGGGCCTCATCCGGCGAGGTGCCGGGCGTCAGCACTCCCCCCGAGGCAATGATCTTGATGACTCCCGCACCGGCAGCGACCTGTTCAGCCACAACCTTCCTGACTTGTTCGGTTCCTTCAACCTCTTGGCCGATGAAGCGTGCGTGGCCACCGATCATGCAGATGGCAAGTCCTGCACCGACGATGCGTGGCCCGGGCATCACGCCAGATTCGATGGCCTGTTTCAACGTGAAGATCGAATGATCTCGAGATCCTACATCACGCACGGTGGTAAATCCGGCGTCGATCGTCGCCTTCGCATGCCGAGCCGACTTCAACAACGTATAGGAAGGCTGCTCTGATTCGAGTGTGGCGACAACGTCCGGCTCTCCGCCCAAGCACAGATGGACATGACAGTCGATGAGTCCTGGGATAATCGAGAGGCCACGGCCGTCGATACGGACAGCTCCTTTAGGAATTCTGACCTCGTTGCTTGGGCCGACCGCCGAGATTTTTGTACCGCGCACGAGTAGCGTCGCGTTATCGTGAAGGTCTCCCGTCCCATCGATGAGGCGCACGTGATGAATGGCAATCGTCACAACCTACCGTCCTCCACTATAGACATGCGCAGCCGCTTGCAGCGCGACGCCAGGAGTTGAAACCCAACCGCGACGAATACCGATCTCCTCCAATGCGTTGAGAAGAGTCAGGACATTGGCTTCCGTCGATGATTCTCCCATCAATCCGATTCGCCAGACCTTTCCTTTGAGTGGGCCAAGGCCTCCGCCGATTTCGATACCAAACCTTTCCAACAACTGGGAGCGGACAGCTGCCTCATCGATGTGCGCTGGAAGGGTCACGCAGATCAGCGTCGGAAGCCGCCGATCAGGAGGGGGCAATGGGTCGAGACCGAGCGCCTTCAGTCCTGCGAGCAACGCACGACTATTCAGTTGATGGCGGGCAAACCGAGTTGGAAGCCCTTCTTCCTCGATCAAGCGCAATGCCTCCCGGAGCGCATAGAGCATCGAAATCGGTGCCGTATGATGGTAGGCTCGGTTGTGCTCCGTCCAGTACTCCGCAATGAGGGACAGGTCTAGATACCAGCTTTGACAGGGGGAGCGGCGATTTTTGATGACAGAAATGGCACGGTCACTGAGCGTCAGGGGAGCCAAGCCAGGCGGGCAACTGAGACACTTTTGCGTGGCGCTGTAGCACACATCGATCCCCCATCGATCGACCTCCACGGGGATTCCACCAAGCGAGGTGACCGCATCGACGATCAGCAGCGCGTTGTACGTGCGACACAGGGAACTGATCGGTTCGAGGGGTTGCCACGCCCCCGTCGACGTTTCTGCATGCACCAGCGCAACGGCCTTCACCGGATACGATTGCTGGAGCGCCGCGGCAATCGTATCGGGCTCGATCACTTGCCCCCACGGAACTTCTAGTCGAATGGCCTTGCCTCCGCAGCGCTCAACGATTGTGGCAAGTCGAGTACCAAACACACCGTTAACGCCCACGATGACGGCGTCGCCTGGTTCGACGATATTGACAATCGCCGCTTCCATACCGGCCGATCCAGTCCCTGAAACGGCAATCGTAAATTGATTAGTCGTCGAGAAGACGCGGCGCAAGAGAATCTGAATATCGGTCATCACTTGCAAGAATGTCGGGTCCAGATGTCCGACAAGCGGAGTGGCCAAGGCTTGGAGTACCCGAGGATGCACCATGCTGGGGCCTGGCCCCAGAAGCAGTCGTCGCGGAGCGAGAAAACTCTCCATCACCAAATAGGCTCCTTCCATCCGCGCGGTTAGTATAGCCAAGTTGAAGGGGCAAGGCTATGTGAGAAATTGTCGCTGGAACTATACTGTAGCCACTTTGAGGGGATTTAGAGCATCAGGAGCGCATGGTATAGTCACGAACCTATGAACGACCAGGCACTGTCGATCGGACGATCATCGGATTTCCCGCAGCATGACCCTCCTATAGTTCCCACGCCATCGATTGCCCCGTATGGCTCTCGATGGTCGCTGGTTGTGAGCGGGGTCTGCGCCGGCATCCTGGTGGTGGCACTCGGCACCGTGCTGTGGTTTTCGGTGACGCTTCCCAAACTCCAGCGATTCGAGGACCCAGATCGCGCGCTTGATCTGATGGTCAGCCGTACGTTGGACGCACAAGACAGCCTTCATCGAGCTCCAAAATGGCAGCAATGGATGGCTGACTGGACGATGGGCAGCGACGAGGAAGCGAGAGAACAAGCAATTCAATGGTACCGGGAACTTGTTGAGACGACCGATGATCCTCTCTCCAAGCTTCGGCTGGCCATCCTACTCGGGGAGTCCGGGCAAGAAACAGCGGCACTAGCTGAGACCAAGAGGTGGCAAGACCGTGGTACCCCTGCACTGCTATTTGGACAACTGATCGATGCGGCGTATGGCACCCAGCCACTTGATAGGACCCAAGAAACAGAACTACAGGCGGTATTGGCAGAGAAGTTGCCGAGCGGATGGTTCTATGATCACCTCGCCGCACGGATTGCACGACGAGCGGGCAACCAGGATCTCCTCGTGACGGTTGAAGAGCAGAGTGCACGCAGAGAAGATCGGGTTCAGCAATGGATCCGCCCGTTGATCTCATTCGAATCGATATGCCTGGTGATGGGGTCGCTCATGCTCTTGGGTATTGCCAGACTGCAGGGACAACGGATGAATATCCTGCGTCTCCATGGACCCGGCGTTCCGCCTCCTTGGTCTGGAGAAACTGCCGGCGCGGTCATCCTCCGTGGCGGTGCCTTAGGAGTCGTTACGACCGCTCTGATTCTGTCTACTCCGTCATTTCAGCATGTGTCGTTGCGCGCATTGGCCATTCCATTGGCGAACCTACCGCTGCTAGTCCTCGCATATATCCAATTGCTCAAGCCTGCCGGCCTGACGTTCACGAACGGCTTCGGTCTCGGAATCAAGCGAGACGACCTTGGACGCCTAGCCTGCACCGTGCTCGCAGTGGTCGCAGCCGGACTCTGGGGTGAATGGGTCATGGGACGTGCCGCCGAGTTCCTGCATTTAAATAACCACTGGACGGAATGGTTTGATCAGGATCTCGTGTGGGGAACTCCACCCGTCATAGCCGTGAGTATACTCGAGTACGTCGTCTTCGCGCCGATCTTCGAGGAACTTGCGTTTCGTGGATTGCTGTTCGCGATGCTTCGTCGCCGGTTCGAATTCCTTCCCGCCGCCCTGATCAGTACCAGTCTCTTTGCGCTGGCCCATGGCTATAGCCTGATTGGATTCATCAGCGTGTTTTGGAGCGGGTTCCTCTGGGCGTGGATCTACGAACGAACGGGGAGCCTGATTCCCGGCATGGTCGCCCACGCGATGAACAATTTGCTCGTGTGCCTCACGGTGATGGCGTTGCTTCGTTGAGCGAGTTCCTCTGTATCAGTTCAAGTGCCTCGAAGAGATCCCCATAGCGCAAACCTGTACCACCCAACTTCAGTAACTCGCACATCCGCTTGTTCAACACCCGCTTCCCTGTTGCGTGGGCCTCTTGAGAGTCGGAGGATCGAATAGCCCATCGTTGCTCGACCATCTGACAGATCTCCATCCAGGTTCTCGGATGTCCATCGCTGATGTTGTAGGCCCCGCCGGAGTCGGCATGCGTGAGGGCTGCGAGGCAGGATGAAGCCAGATCCTCCACGTGAATCAGATTGACATATTTGCGCGAGCGGGTCACTCGACCTGTTCTAATCCATTCGACGGGATTGCGGCCAGGACCATAGATTCCCGCAACTCGCAAGACGATGGCTCCATAGGATGTTCGCAAGAGTTCCTCACCTTGTACGCGAGGTTTTCTCAGGTCGATGGGGGCTGTTTCGTCAACCCAGGACGGGGGGTACTCAGCTGAGGCGTCAAGGTCGTAGGCGGAGGTACTGCCGAGCACCACCAGTCGACGGGTATGAAGAGATGCGGTGTCAGCGAACTGCCGAACCAATTCGATCGGTATTGCGGGAAAACACCATACGATATCGGTTGTTGTCGGAATCGCCTGCCAGGTCTCAGGTTGTGCCAAATCGAATCGTATCCGTTGGTCAGGACTCAGATGGCCGAGATGCCGCTCGGGGTCCCGACTGGTAGCGAAGACATGAGTGTAGCGGGGCAGGGCAAGCGGCAAGAGGAACTTGGCCGTGTAACCTGATCCGAGAATAGTGAGTGAGTGATGCAAAATCAGTTGTATCTCGCGCTGATGTGTACGCAGTGTGCCAGCGAGAACTGATCAGAGTCCAACAAAAAACGTCATTTTAGTTGGTGTACGTATTTCATCGTGCTATACGAGAAATAGATATCTCACGTTGGAATTGGACAAGAGGACATCACATGAACAGACGAATCTCGTCATGGCTCGCCTTGCCACTCCTGCTGTTGACCGGCTGTCCAAGCGGAGGCGGCGGGGATGGGGGATTCGGAAACGGCGGTGGAATAAGCTCGCGAATAGCGTATGTCGCAAATAGCGGGTCCAACAATGTGTCTGGGTACATGATCGCAACAACCGGAGCTCTGACGACCATTATTGGTTCTCCCTTTTCTGGCGTAACGGCCCCATCTGCGATTACTGTGTCTGCCAACAGCGCATTCGTGTATGTCACCAATCAGGGTGGAGCAAACACTGTATCGGCATTCAGGATCAACAGCACGACGGGCGAGTTAACGCTTGTGGCAGGTTCACCCTTTGCGGCTGGGACCACCCCCAATGCGGTGACGGTCTCCCCCAACGGAAACTTCTTATATGTGACGAATGGCAGCAGCGACAACGTGTCGACGTTCACAATTGATGGGGTCACAGGAGCATTGACATCACCGGCGACAATTGCTGCTGGCACATCGCCAAGCGGAGTTTCTATTGAACCGAATGGTCTGTTTTTATACGTCGCCAACGGTGGCAGTAATAATGTATTAGCTTATACCATCACAGCAGGAACTGGCGCTCTGACTCCAGTCAGTGGCGCGTTGGGAAACCCGTTTTCCGCAGGAACGACACCGTCTGGCATCGCCACGCCCGGGCGGCCGTAAGTCTTTTTCTATCAATGAATAGTAGCCAGCGGCGCATTTACTGCGCCGCTGGCTACTTGTGCACAAAGACGCTGAACTTGAAGGTGGCAGTCATTGCCGCTGACATCCAACCAGCGCTCCACCTTTCTTACTCCCACCTCACATCGACTCTGTGTTGATCCCACGTGACAATCGTACAATACTCCAAACTGCGTCGTTGTCAGTGCTTCGTGAGGGTGATATAAAACAAATATGGTCCACCGAGACACTCACAATATTTTGATCCTGAAGAAGGCACTACTGGGAGGGTTCTTTTCATTGGTCGCGCTAACATCAGGCTGTGGCGACGACGGAGGAGAGGGTGGAGGATTTGGAGGAACCGGGGGAACGTTAGGAGGACTTGGAACAACCTCCATCCTCTATGTCGCAAATAGCGGCTCCGATAATGTGTCGGGGTACAGCATCAATGCAACAAGCGGAATCCTCGCAGCGATTCCCGGCTCTCCGTTCTCGAATGTCTCAGGCCCTTCCGCCATGGCCGTGTCCTCCAATGGATTTTTCGCCTATGTGACGAACGGTAGAACAAGTACGGTAGCGGCATTCAGAGTTTCTACAGAAGGCGCACTCCTATCAGTCCCAACGACGCCATCCAATCCCAATCCGGCGCCGGTCGAAGCAGCTCCAGGTGCACTGGCCATTGCTCCAAACACGAAGCATGTATATGTGGGGAATAGTGGCACGGACAAGGTGACCGCGTTCAACATAGAGGCCTCAGGCGCCTTGACGTTGATACCGCAAACGGCCGGCACCACGAATCCTGTATCAGTCAACGGAGCGGATCCCGCAGCCATTGCGATCACTCCAAGCGGAAAATTCCTCTATGTCGCCAACAGCGGGTCCAACGATGTCACGGCGTTTTCGATCGGAGCCACCGGGCTTCTCAGTCTGATCGCTCCGTCTGGAGCAAACGCCAACCCTATCAAGACCAGTGTGACAGCCCCGAAAAGCATGGCCATCTCGCCGAACGGATCGTTTCTCTATGTGGCCAACAGCAGCACTCATAACGTGACGGTTTTTCAGATCGGAACAAACGGCCTCTTAACCTTGGTGCCGCCTGCAGGGGGCACTACTAATCCGATCCCCACAGGCACAGGCGGTACGACTCCCAACTCCCTCATGATCTCCCTTGATGGACGATTTCTTTATTCCGCCAATGGGGGAGGCACCATATCGGCATTCACGATCGGAAGCGACGGATTCTTAACGCTCGTACCAAGCGCGGCAGGGAATCTCAATCCCGTATCAGCCGGAGCCAATGCAAGCCCCGTAGCCCTGACGATGTCACCAGATGGGCGATTCCTGTACGTAGCAACCAACGTGACGACCCTGGGGGGGCGTGTGTCGGCTTTTACCATCAACCCCGAAACAGGGGCACTTGCCCCGTTGACGGCACTGTTAGGTAATCCTTTTCTGGCGGGAAGCACGCCATCTGCGATTGCGACGCCAGGTCGGCCATAGGTCAGGTGTCGGAACCTCTCCAATCGCTGCACCGTTTTTCAGCTGGCCAGGCGATTTCGGAAGCGCTCGGCTGCCATCGATGCGTCTTCGGATCGGCGATCCCGCAGTAGATGCTGCAGCTGATTCGCGGGGACTGGTTTGCTAAACAGGTAGCCCTGGTAGGCGGCACAGCCTTGCATGCGAAGAAATGCCAGCTCGTCGCGAGTCTCCACTCCTTCGGCCACGACGTGAAGCTTGAGGGCGCGACCCATGCCGATGATCGCTCGTATGATGGGGGAATCAACTGTGCCGAGCTTGAGATCTTTGACGAACGCCCGATCGATCTTGAGCGTGTCGAGGGGAAACCGCTGAAGATACGCGAGCGATGAGTATCCCGTGCCGAAATCATCGATGGCCAAGCGAAACCCGGACTCCTTCAACTCCCTGAGCGTGGCGATGGTGGTCGACGCGTCGGTCATCAACACGCTCTCCGTGAGTTCCAGTTCAATATCCTGAGGATTCCCCCCTGCTCATAGACAAGTGTCTTGATATGACCAGCGATATGGCGTTGTCGGAAATGCAGCCCAGAAAGATTGATGGACACGGCTGTCGGAGCTAATCCTCCTTTGTGCCACATCCGCTGCTGCTGAGCCACGCTCGTGATCACCCATTCACTCATCTGGATGATCAGATCCTCTTCTTCGGCGACCGGAATGAACTCAGCCGGAGAGATCAACCCACGAGTGGGATGTTGCCATCGGATAAGCGCTTCAAAGCCGACGACCTTCTCCGAAAGAATATCCACCTGTGGTTGATAGTGGAGGACGAATTGATTTTCGGCAGTGGCGGCGCGTAAATCCTGTTCCAGGCTGATCCGGGCGGCCAGTGAGGTGATCATCGCAGAGGAGTAGTATCGGTAACTGTTCTGGCCCGTGGTTTTGGCGGATTGAAGGGCTGTTACGGCATTGCGCAGGAGAACATCAGCATCCGCACCGTCGGCTCCAGGTATCGCGAGTCCAATATGTGCCGAAAGCGTCACGCTCGTACCGTCGATCACAAACGGAGTACCGAGAGCGCTCATCAATGTGTGAGCCACTTTGGCAGAGTCAGGCGCAGACGGATGGGTGTACAGTATCGCAAATTGATCGTCACTCAGACGCGCCAAGACGGGAATCTCAGCACCGGTGGACTGTACATGGGTGACGCCAGCCGAAAGGGTATGCTGGAGGCGCTCCACGACGTCCTTGATGAGCTGTTCTGCTTTTCGCGAGCCATGCATGTCACGCAGGCGATGATACCGGTCGAGGCCTACGACTAGGAGTGCGCCGATGACATGGCTGCCAGCTCCACAGGTCATCGCTTGTGCTATGCGATGGAGGAATAAGCTTCGGTTGGGAAGATGAGTCACGCTGTCATAGTTGGCGAGAAAATAAATCTTCGCTTCCGTCGCTCGCATATCGGTGACATCCTGGACCGTTCCCACCATACACTCCGCCTGCCCGGTGTCGTCCATGATGGTCTCCCCGAGGACATGGACGATGCGTTCGGTACCATCGTTCTGAACGATGCGATGGTCTAGATCAAATTCTGTTCCACTAGCGACCGCCTCTCGCATGGCCTCGGCAACCAATGCGCGATCCTCTTCGTGCACACGAGCAAGATACGAAGCCTGGGAGTGATCACACAAGGCTGGAGCGATTCCGAGGATCCGGCACGCCGCATCCGAGACGTGCATGCGGTCTTTGACGAGATCCCATTCCCATCCGCCTAATTGAGCGATTCTCTGGGCTTGAGCAAGCCGGGACTCACTGCTGCGAAGGGCGTTGAGCATCTCACTTGCCCGAAGCATGTACCGCACCCGCTGACTCAGGATGAGCCCAGGACAAGGCTTCACGATAAAGTCGGTGGCGCCGACTTCGTATGCCTGCGCGATCGAATCGATGTCATCCAGCCCCGTCATGATGAGAATAGGCACAAATTCCCCGCGCGGCAGCTGCCGGAGTTGCTGACATGCAACAAACCCATCCATGCCCGGCATTTGCAAGTCGAGGATGATGATGTCGGGCATCGTGACCGCGACAAAGTCGATGGCAGCTTGACCCGACGAGGCCTCCTCCACCCGGAGATCCTCTTGTTCCAGGCTCATCCGTGATAATGCACGCAATGCGGGATCATCGTCGACGATCAGTGCGAGGGGAAGAAGTGGTTGGGCAGGGGACGTCATGCGGCTCTCCTCTTGTTGAGTTCAGCTCGAAAACACTGGCTAGCGTGGTCAAATGCAGCATCCAGTTGATCCTGCAACGGTTCGGCCTCTGTGAGCTGCCCCTGGCGACTGAGGGTCTCGAACTGCTGGCAGAGTGTTGTGAGAGAGAGGGCTCCGAGGACCGCGCTTCTGCTTTTCAAGCTATGAGCAGCCTGGTTGACAGCCGTGGCGTCTCCAGCATCCATGCCTTGATGCAGTTTATCGACAAGTTGTTGTGAGTCCGCCAAATACAGCGTCAGAATTTTTGCCAGGATATCCTCTTTGCCTGGCTTTTGGAGGCTCGTGATCGACTTCCACGCCTTCACATCGACAATCAAGCAGACCTCTGACTCCGGTTACGGCGTCGCCGGGACCAGCGTCACGGTCGGCTGTGGAGTAGGCTGTTCGACGGTTGATTGTGTCGGAGCCGGTTGCAGCCAGAAGGTCAGCACGGCCCGCAGATCATCCATGGAAAACGGTTTTGAGATGTACTCATTCATGCCAGCAGCGAGGCATTGTTCGCGATCACCGGGCGTGGCGTGAGCCGTGAGTGCCACAATTGGAGTGGAACTCCGCGAGTTGCTCTGTTCCCATTCTCGTATCAAACGTGTGGCTTCAAAGCCGTCCAGCTCCGGCATCTGGCAATCCATGAGAATAAGGTCGTAGGGGGTTGCCTGTGCCTGATCAACCGCTTCTCGGCCGTTCTGAGCAACGGTGACAGAACAACCCAGAGTCTCCAGCATAACCAGGGCAATCTCCTGATTCACTGGGTTATCTTCAGCAAGGAGGACATGACCGGACAACGATTGCGTCGTCTGGGCTGGGTGTATCTGCTGAGGCGCCGACGGCTTCATATCGAACAGGGTCAAGATCGCATCACGGAATGCTTCGTAACGCACCGGCTTGGTCACCAAGTGCATGCGTGTACTATCAGGCTGCTGAGCCACATCCGCCCGCCGGATGAACGAGACCAACCGCAAGATCCTGACCTCTTGCAATGCGGAGTCGGACGCCAGCGCTTCGAGTAATTGTGTGTCTGTCGTGTCGGCGAAGGTTTCATCGACAAGCGCGATCACCCGACGCTCATCTGTCGCGAGCTCGGTCATGACCAGTTCGAGGAACTCCGCGTCTGTCGCGGCCATGCGTGGGACAATTCCCCAGTGCGAAAGGTAGCGAGTCACCAGCCGACGGGTCGCCGGGTGGCTGATGGCTGAACATACCCGGAGATCGGCCAGCGAAGGATTCGTCGGGACGGCCGCCGCAGCCTCAGCTTGTAGTGGCAGGCAAAGCACAACCCAAAACGTGCTCCCTTGTCCTAGAGTGCTCTCGACTCCGATCGTCCCACCCATCAGTTCGCTCAGTTGTTTACAGATGCTCAAGCCAAGACCGGTCCCTCCATGGACTCGGGTCGAAGACCCATCCACTTGGGAAAACGATTGAAAGAGTTTCGCTTGGCCTTCGGCGCTAATGCCGAATCCTGTGTCCCTGACGGCCAGTCTGATCTTATGTGGAGACCCCTCACCGAAAGAGGACGGATCCAGTCCAACGGTCACACTCACGTCGCCGGCTTGCGTGAATTTGATGGCATTGCTCAATAAATTGGTGAGGATTTGTCGGATTCGGATCGGGTCGCCCATCAGCGCGGTTGGGAAGGTTGGATCGTACTCCACCGACATGGAGAGGTGTTTGCGCTGTGCTCGCTCAGCTAACTGCTCAATGGTTCGCTCGACGAGATCTCTGAGATCGATCGGCACCGACTGGATGTCCAGTTTGCCGGCTTCGATCTTCGAAAAGTCGAGAATGTCGTTGATCAGTGTTAAGAGCGTGTCGCCGGAGTTGTGAATCGTTTCCACATAATGGCGTTGCGTGTCGGATAGGGGAGTGCGGGCGAGAATCTCAGTCATGCCAATGACACCGTTCATCGGCGTCCTGATTTCGTGACTCATATTCGCCAGAAACTCTGCCTTGGCCTTCGTCGCATCTTCCGCCGTGAGCTTGGCGAGGGCGAGGGCTTCCTCGGACTCACGCCGCCGCGTAGCTTCCAACACGAGCGTCATGAAGTTCGCCAAGGCCTGCCCAAATTGCTGTTCATCCGGTGCCCAGTCTCGAGACGAGCCGACATGTTCTATGGTGATGACGCCTATCAGCTTGCCCTGGATGTGAAACGGCGCGTCGATTCTGGCACCGATTTGCTGAGGTGCGAGACTCCCTGTGACCAGTTCTTGCAAATTCAAGTCTTGCTGCGCCTGTGATGCAGCGAGCAGGTGTCCGCGGTACAGTGCTTCAAAATAGATAGGATAGTCTGCGCGGACCAGTTTTCCGCCGAAGGCATGCTTATTGGCCGGTCGATCGTAAGCATCAAGACAATACAGGGACTGTGTCTGTTCCTCAAAAATCCACACACTGACACGATCGACGACAAGCACCTGCGCAGCGACGCTGGTTAGCTGTTTGGTCGTAATCGGGAGAGATCCCTCAAACACCGTGCGCTCCTGCACCAGGGCCAGTGTGGCGCTCTGTTGATGGCGAAGCCGCTCTTCCTTCGTGTGTAACGACTGATTCGTGACCTTGAGCATCGTCGCACGTTCCTCTGCCTGCTGCTTGTCGTCGACGGCCCCCATCAATTCGATCTGCGCCTCTATCTGCGCTCTGATGGCTCGGTTCTTGGCCAGGGCTATAGCCACCTGATCGGCCAAGTGACGGGCATGGGCCAGACTGTCAGCCGGTGGCTTGTGTCTCTGGCGATAGGCCAACACCAACGCGCCGCTGACGATCTCGTTCACGATGATTGGAAACGTGACAAAGAGGGAGAGATCTGGCTTCTGCATCGACGTCAGGTATGGCGGCAGGGTAGAGGCCGTTGCGATAAAGTGGTTTGGGTGGGCCTTCATAGCGGCGAGATCGTCGTCGGAAAACTGGCACGGATAGGTCTGCCACTCATGATCTGATTGACCGGTAATGACTCGCACCCATAGGGCGGCGGAGCCTCCCTCTTCAGGATCGACCAAGGTCATCCCCACGGCATCGCAAGTGATGGTGTCAGTAATGCGTGACTGAATAACCTTGATCATGGCCGCCGGTTCATGGCTCGAAAGAATCGCTTGGCTGATCGCCGAAATGGTCTCCAACATGTGAAACTGTTGGCTGAGCTTTCCGGTCATACTATTGAATGCGCCTGCGAGATCGTGGAATTCATCGTCGCTATTCACGGTGACACGAGTCGTGAAATCGCCATCCGCGAGGCGGGCCGTGCCTTCCTGCAAGAGTGCGACCGGTCGGAGACTGCGACGGATTTGCGACAGGCTGAGCAGAACAACAGCGCTCAGTGCGGACGCGATGACGAGCAGGAACGTGTGGCGGAACTGCTCGAGAGGAGCCAACGCCGATTCACGGGTTTGGTTCAGGACGATGACCCATGGTTCGACAAGAAACGTATGCCGGAGCGGCATGGTCCAGGCCCCTGCGACATACTCCTGTCTGCCAAATCGCCACCGGATCCCTTCCCCCATCGGAGCCGCCACGTCATGTCTGCGAAGATCAGGAAGCGTAACCTGTTGAGGAAAAGTCGAGTAGAGGCTCTGTCACTGGCCGTCTTCAACGATGAGATCCGTATCGCCCGGGAGGGTATCTTTCACCTGAGTGCTCCACAGCGATGTCTCATCGATCTGGGCGATGAGGAGCCCTGCCTCCCATCGGCCTGGGTTCACGATGCGAGTGAGAGTGAGGCGAGGATCGCGATCGGGAACAGCCTGAATCTCCAACAAGGCCTTCCCTTCTTGAAGGTGGGCGACCTGTGCCGGCGTGAGGGGCGTCGGCTGGGATCGGAAGCCGCAAGGAGACGAATCTCTTGGAAGCGCTGACCCAACTCTTTCACCGAGGCCGTGATGGTTGTGTCTTCGCGGACTATTCCAGTCTGCGGCAATCCGGTGGCGATCCGATCTAGATCGGCGGTCAAGGTCAGGAGATGGCTATACAGAACCATCCCTTGGGATTTGCTCTCCTGTTTCAGCCGGGCCGAGGTTTGAACAATCAGTTGTTCCGTGACTTGGCGATAGGAAACCCATCCGAGAATGGAGGTCGGCAGGAGGGCGCAGAGCACGAACAGACCAAGTATCCGACGTGCGATACGGCTGTGGAGGAGTGGGTGGGAGAACGTCGTCTGCATGGGCTCCACGCGTTACACGCGTTAGAAGTTCTTGGCCAAGCCGTAAAATCCGCCGTCACTCGCGCGAATGATATCATCATGACTTTTGGGCGGATTCAGTGGGGCGACGGTGTCTTTATCCTTTCCCATGCTGTAGATATCAAAGTCCGAGTTGATCGGGACGAGGAACCGGTCCTTCCGTGCTCCTCCGACACCTCCACAGGGTGGGCCGCCTCCACCACCATTCCCTCCACCTCCATTACCACCACCAGCACCTTGAACAAAATGGAGAAGATGTTGATGGCCCCCGTTATCAATGGCGAAAGAAATATGCCCATTGCTATGCGTGAAGGGGGAGTCGGCAGCAGGAATAACACGGGGACTGTTCTTCTTACGTAATTTCAGTCTGGCCAAGCTTCCAATGTCCGTAATGGTCCCGCAGTTGATTTTGTAGTACTGATACGGGGTTCCCCATGGATCCAGCATGGTGCTCCGTCCGATGTCCGCGAGGGAATTTGGATATTGTTGAGCAACAAACGCAAACCGTTTGATCTCTTTCGTGAGGCCGTGGAGTTCCGAAACGGTCTTGGCCAGGCGGTCTTTTTCGACAAAGTCGAGATAGTTGGGGACAGCAAGGGACGCCAGCACCCCGACGATCGAGACCGCGAGCATGAGTTTAATGAGGGTGAAGCCTTCAGCCTGCTTGAGCACAGACTGCGACGACGTTGTCGTACAAGATGGGCGCCTCGGTATGACTCGCACTGTCCCGTTTCCCATCCTGACCATCTATCCGCTATAGGTTTTAAATGTATCGAGGGAAGTCTTGAGCCCGGCCAGGTTCTGTTCCATCTGCTTAGCTAGAGCCGTCAAGGCTGGATCGTTCTTCATGACGGCCACTTCTTTGAACCGCGCGGTGTCAAGTGCCAGCATGACCTGTGCATGTTTCAGCATGTTAATCTTCGTTTGCAGCTGGGCGGTCATCTGATTCACAAGATCGGCTTCCGGGACCAGATAGTCACCTTCTCGAAACGTGGCCCTCATACACAAGTTCCCGTCACCGATTTGAGGAAACACCCGTGTGAGACGATAGAGCGGGCCGGCGACACGTTGCATGAGCAGCAAGGAATGAACGCAATGGATCAGGACCACGACGCTCGCGCCAAGCGCCCAGGGCCAGAATCTGTCGTGCAGACCAAGCAAATCGTTGGCCACGATGGCGCGCTCCTGCCAAGAGAGGGCTGGATTGTCGAGCGGCTGAATGAGTGGTTTAAAGACCGGAATGGCCAATAGCACGAACACGATCAGCGAATAGGCAATCACGTGGCTCAGGACTCGCGCTTGGAGCGGATGCACGAAGCTAATCCATCGGCGTTTGTGCGTTCGACCGCTGCTCGGCTTCGCTCGCGCGTCTTGCGATGGTACTGACACCAGTGCCGGACGTGGGCCGGAGGATTCCTTGGAAACGTTGGTGTCGATTGGAGTTTCGGCATGTTGGCCGGATGGGCTTGTCGCTCGAAGTGGTTCTCCCATGATTACGCGGCCTTCATTGCATTGGAGGATTGACTGGTGCTCGATCCGGCACGTTCAGAGCACTGTTGTGCGAGTGGCTGCTGTCTGTAGCTCAAATTCAGCCAGACAGGTCTTGAAGCGATGGATTTCCTCTTCAAGCGTCTGCAGAGCAGCTGTGATCTGTCCTGGCGCTAGCTCGCGAACTTGCAGGGCAACGGTTTCGTAGGCTTGCGTCACGAGTGCAGAATGCAGGTTGATGGTCTGCATCTTGTTTTCAAAATGGTCCAGCATGCTGTTAAAGGCCTGGGCTTCCCGATGCAAGTAGTCATGCTTCCTCAAGCGTACGCGCTGATGCAGCTGACCGGTTCCGATCGACCGAAAGAGTGCCGTAAAACGATAGAGTGGGCCGGCAATGCGATGCATGAAGTACATGGAATGGAGGAGCAACACGAAAAACGTGATGATCAGCCAGGGCCAAATCCTCCCATTCAAGTCGAGGAACTGCGTTGCAGTTTCTGCACGTTGTTCCCAGGAAATAGACGAATCATAGAGCGGCTGAGCCATGGGCAGGAACACCACGGCATAGAGCGTGAGCAAGAGACAGGCGAAGTAGAGGAGGGTGGTGATCACAAACCAGTATTGAACCGGATGAACAAAGAGCTGTCTGCGGTGAAACACTCCTTTCATGATTGCATCGCTTTTCTAGTCCAGACGAGATGCGACTGGTTCTTGAAGTTGATGGTTTGTTCTTCGTGTGGTATTAGAACGATAAGGTTTGCTCGTCGCGTCGCGAGTCGCCATAGATCACCGTGTACAACGTACGAGAACCTTCTGGAATCGTCTCCAGGCCACGGACGGCCTGTGCGTCTATGTGTTCTGCCCCCACGCTGAAGGCCACGCCGGTCTTGATAAACACCAACATGCCGTCTTCGTATCCTTTCGCGGATGTTTCCCATGCGCCGATCAGTTCGTTTGGACAAGAGACGGCTTCGTCCCGTACTACCACGGCATAGATCAGGCCGGCCAGCATCACGCAGGCTACCGCAAGGAGGACCCTGGTGCATCGATCGAATCCTGTGTCGACAGGCAACGCAGTGGCTGTCGTCGCTTCTCTCACTGGAACCTCATTTCGTCGGACTGTGAATGACGTAGAAGGAATTAATTGCATACTAACGCATTTGTCTTATTGGTCAACAACTTGGCTACTCTGAGCGGGATAAGACAGCGGTGATAAGTGACGTAGACTGTGGAGGTTTTCACTCGGCCCATACAAGGCGGGAATTGGGCGCATGGAGAAAGATAAAATCATGATGAGGCACGTAGTCGAATGGGGCTTGCGCGTTGACGCGCATCAGAAGGAGAAGGTGTATGGCGGTTCGATGAGGAAGGTCAGCTATTGCGTCTATGAATTAGGTCCGCTCGTGATTCTGCAACCACATCAACATTTCGCGCGTGACCAGTTCCGGCTTGTCCTCATGCACGAAATGTCCCGCGTCGGCGACCCTCACCACCGTCAGGTCGTCGACGACCTCATTCAACCCATCAAGATTCTCGCTGACGAGTGCCTGATCTCGTATCCCCCAGATCACCAGTGTAGGGACGGAGACAGGAGGATATCCCAACCTTCGCTGACGCAATGCCCCGCCACCGCGTAGGGCCGCGCGATAGTAATTCAGCATCGCTGTGAGCGCACCCGGCTCGCAAGCTTGTCGTCGATACAGTTGAATAAGATCATCCGGCATCTGCTCGGCCATACGTCGAAAGATCTCACCGATCACATAGCCATGAATAGCTGACAATGCCGCTTCCGGAAGCCAGGGAGCTTGAAACAATCCCATGTACCAGGAGCGGTGCAATTGCCGCCAATGTCGTACTTCCCGTTCGAAGCAGGCGGGATGGGGTGCGTTCACAATTACCAACGCTTCGGCACGCGCGGCGTGCCTCATCGCATAGTACCAGGCGATGATTCCACCCCAATCATGCCCGACCAGGATGGCGCGTTCAGCCTGAGCGGCATCGAGAAGTCCGGTGACATCGTCTATCAAGGATTCAATTCGGTAGGCGTCTATGCCCGTAGGTCGTGTCGTGCCACCATATCCTCGGAGATCAGGCGCCCAGACCCGATACCCTGCCTGTGCCAGCGGGTCAATTTGACGTCGCCATGAGATGGCGGATTCTGGAAAGCCATGCAGACAGAGTATCAGCTTCTCGCCGGACCCGGCCATGGCCACTCGAAAGGAGAGTTGATGGGCCACTACTTGATGAAATGACAGTGGTTGTGGGAAAGGACAATCGGGAACCATGTCAGTCTAGACGCCATGTCAGGAATGTATGCCTGCGACGGCAGAAGCACGGATTCCTAAATCGGTAAAAATTTTGAAATTACTGGTCAGATCTTGAACGCCTCGCTATGATCGCCAACATGGAACGACCAAATTGGGTGTATTGGCAAGATCAGGGCAAGTGGCGCGCCTATCCGGAGGGCTCTCCCGACCGCGAAATACAAGCGGCGTCATTCGATGAGCTGCAGTTCAAGGTTCAACAGCTGAGCCGTGATACCACCAAAAGCTCTCGAGAGATTCCCCGCATAGGACGACCCAAGGCAGGCCTTCCTGACTTGGATACACCAAGATATCTTCTCTCACAGGATCAAGGCAAATGGCGAGGCCATCTGGAGGGCTATCCCGACTCTGTTGTGCAAGGGGAGTCCTTTGATGAGGTGCAGTTCAAGCTTGGCCAGCTCTGCCGCACCCTGATCACCGGCAAGCCTTCCAACCTTCGAATGATTGCCTGAGAGAGCGTCTGCGAGGGAGCGCGCCAGCTTCGCGCACCATTCTCCTCACGTGGAATAACCACGTTTCCTGCTTGAGGATCGTCACCACGGTTCCGCTCGATTCATCGATGCCGCACGGTATAACGTCCTGAGAATGTCTCACCGGGAACGAGCCGCTTCAGCCCCCAGTCCGAATGATTGAATGCATCACTCGCGCAGGTCATCGGCTCGATGGCAAGTGCGGCTCGTGGCGCGTCGGCAATGGCATCTCCGGTATACACGACCACTGCGGAAAACGCGTGATCCATTGTAATGTCGATCGCTCGATCGCGTGCCTTATGACGCAGGGATGCCGTGGCCATTCCCTGTGTGTCGCGTTCGAGCTGCACATAACAATGGTTGAAGCGTTGACGACCGATCTCACGAAATCGTCGATAGTCCCACGGCGTACCGGTCACGCTCAGAATCTTGCCTGTTGGAACAAGCCGCTCGTTGAATTCCACATAGGCGGCTCCCGGGATCTGAACCTCAGCCTCGTCGATCACAGACGTTCCAACGGTGAAGTAGGGATGAAATCCGACTCCGACTGGCGCTGCCTGTTGCCCGAGGTTTTTCACGGTGAATGTGCAAGTAAGCCCAGAGGCACCGAGGTCATACATCACTGAGATGGCCAATGAAAAGGGATAGCCTCGTCCAGTGTACGTCTCAGCATCGAGACGAATCTCAAAGGTCACCTTGCTTGCGTGAACATCCTGCACCTGCCACGGCAGACTGCGAACGAACCCATGAATGGCGTTCGGCGCTTCCTTATCGTTGCATTCCAGCTGGAATTGCCGCCCATCGAAGGAGTAGCGCCCATCTCCGATGCGGCCGGGAAAGGGGATAAGCACGTCGCCCTGTCCGCCTCGTTTTCCGCTGCCACCCGAATAGCCCCAGACAATATCGATCTCCTGCCCGTCTGCATCAATAAAGAAGTATCGTCGTAACGACGCGCCCCAGGGGGATACGACAGCTCGCTGATTGTGGTACGAGAGAGTGAGTTCTGTGTCTGGCGTCACCAGTGTCATCGTCTGGGTTCTCCGTGCGGGTGCGGTTGTGCCAACGTCGATCTTGGAGGGGAATCTCTGGATGTCCCATCCAGGTCTTCGTTCTGACAGAGAGCGACCTATACAGCCACCTATCGCACGACACCGTATCGACAGATCTGAGGTTCAGATGCCAGAAGACCGGCCAACTGCTGCAACGTGGCCAACAGGTGGGGAGTCACAAAATGGGCCTGTTCTGCTGCCGGACTGGCCCATCGTTCGACAAACGCAAAATCAGTCGGATCGTCGTGGTTCTGCAAGAGCTCGTAGCTGAGACAGCCAGGTTCCCGGCGAGTCGCATCAACTAAGGCGGTCAGGATTTCTCGCACTTGAGCCACCTGCTCAGTCTTTGCCTTCGCACGGGCAATCACACAGAGAGAGCGGTCGACGCTCATGGGATTCTCCACAGTTGGGATCTGAATACCTAAACGACTACTTCACGAAAGGATTACCGGATGTTTTCCATTCGTCGAGGCTCATGATGACCGCAGAGGTCTGCGTGAATCCGAGCTCACCAAGGGTTTGAGCAGCAAGGGTCGCACGCTTTCCACTTTGACACTGGAGCACAATCGGGCGTTCCACATCGGCTTTCTCCGCAGATCCGACGTGGTTCCAGATTTGGGATTCGATCACGCCGCGGGGAATGTTGATCGCACCTGGGACGTGTCCGGCTGCATATTCTCGAGGCTCACGGACATCGACGATCAAGGCTGGTCCAGGATTCTCGACGATCTTTCGATACTCTTCCATACCGATGGTTTTGACAGGTTTCGGTGCGACTTGAACGTTCTGTTTGACGGCCGGTGGGAGGCCCTGAGCGAGAGCGGGAGAAGATATGGACAGGGAGGGGCCGATGAGGGCAGAGACGAAACAGAGGGCTAACCCATTCATGGTCTTCATACAATAATCTCCTTCTGATGACTGTACCGTACTTGGGTTTGGGAAGAGCGCAGGAAGCTCAGTGTACCCTGACTTCCGTTGTTCCTCAAGGGCTACATTGTTGCCCCCTCAAGAGCGGACCCTGTCAGCTGATTTCACGCCCTGCGGGTTCGTCAAACGACTCTCCCGAGATGATGCCTCAGCAATCTTCCGTCGATGATCACGCTTCCAATCAAAACGGATCGGAGCATTCTCGATCTACCGCAGAAGATGCCGACCAAGCTGACCTCTAAACTGAGAGACCTTCGACACAACATCGCAAGCAAGACAACACACTCGCTACACCCACAGAGAAGGCGCCTCGGGCTTAGGTCCCCGGCTAGTCCAAGCAGCTGTGGATCACAGATCTTCTCGACCTCCCCCCATCTAAGATTCGGAAGTCATTGCTCCCGCCAACATCTTGGGAGATACTGGGGCACGATTCAGAAGCGTTGCAATTCGCCAAGATATTCAGAAAAGAACCGGAGGGGACATGAAAGAGCGGAAGGGAAAGGGAAGGGGAGAGGATACAGATAAGACAGCCGAGATGCGCGCAGGGAGCGACCCCTTTCAACGTCTGCTCGGGCTGATGTTCAAGGCGCACCCGTGGCACGGCGTGTCTATCGGGGAAGAGGCTCCCGATGTGGTCACGGCCTACATTGAAATCGTCCCGACCGACACGGTCAAATATGAAGTGGACAAGAACAGCGGGTTTCTCAAGGTGGATCGGCCGCAGCGGTTTTCAAACTTCTGTCCCGTCTACTATGGACTCATTCCGCAGACCTACTCAGGAGACCAAGTCGCCGGCATCTTTGCCAAACGAGCTCGCCGCAAGGGCATGGTCGGAGACGGCGATCCACTTGATATTTGCGTGTTGTCGGAAAAGAGCATTCCCCACAGCGACATCCTCCTCACAGCGCTGCCGATCGGCGGATTGAGCATGGCCGACGGCGGTGAAGCCGACGACAAGATCATCGCCGTGATGCGGGACGATGCCGTGTACGGAGGATTCACGGACATTTCACAATGTCCGTCGGCACTCATGGATCGCCTGCAGCATTATTTTTTGACCTATAAGAGCGCGCCAGGGACGACACATCACAAAGTAGAAATCACCAGTGTATATGGACGGGAGGAAGCGCGGAAGGTCATCCGTGCCAGTCACGCCGACTATCGCGCGAAGTACCCGGAGTTGGGTTCATTGTGGCCGAAGAATCTGTAGCGTGCGATTGCCTTTAATCGCTGTTCCCTTCGTAAAACGTTCCGTTTCTGAGTACCACGGTTAGACTCGGAAGACCGAGGGATGGCCGACGCGGGATAATGACACCGTACAGAGACCAGCGATTACAAGCCGGAGACGGTATGTTCCGGTAACTCTCGATTCTTGGGAGCGTTAAGAAACTGAATGAGTGCGGTTCGCAGCGTACGATTGAGGCGCAACCTTGCGTGCAACGCCAGCTGAATAAATTCTACTCCACACTCACGGCCCTGCACCCAGGTTACCCGGCCCAGCTCAATGGGTAAGGACGACGTCTGATCCGGCAAGAGCAGATTCACGCGCACCTTGCAGTCAAGGGCCAATTCGCGATCGCACACGATCGAACAACCATCCATCGAAAGGTTTCGAAGCATCCCCTCACAGATATGGGATTCGCCACCTATGATGAGCGGAGCATGGAAGGGGAACCGTTTGTAGGTGCGTGTATGAGGAAACTGGGCCATTGCGTCTCCGTGATGGAGACTGATTGTACACAGCTACCATGTGGTGCGGTATCCCACATTGGGAGGGCAGGGGCAGTTAGAGACGTTAAGGGTGTCTAGACTCTTTGACGCCCGCGGCCTCGTACGTAGATTCCATCCAAAACCGTTTCGCCATGCGGTTCAGCGAACCTTCCTCGCCAAAATGGGAGGCCACGCTATACGGGCTCTCAAGAGCCTCTAACTCCTCGCCAATTTAAGACGACTACCTGCACGACCTAATTCCGTGAAAGGTCGACCGGCCAGTTACTCAGCCACGCGGTGAGGTTCACGTCTCTCTTCGTTCAGCGCTTCAAGCTTGGTCATAGCCAGTTGTTTTTGGCCTTTCTGACCAGTTTTACCTGCGGCGCATTACGCTCCACGTAGCGCGTGACAGTCAGGAGATGTTCATCCGTCCTCCTTATACCATGGTGAGCAATATGCACCACACCTCCCATTTGAGACAAACCTAGAGCCATTCATCTCTAAATAAAAATACACAACAGGGCTATTAGGCACTAATTACTGCCTCACATTCAATGTTATGTATCAAGATAAGACGCTATGCGGAGATTTTGAGTGATAAGTAGAACGGAGCAAGTACTTTGACTAGAGCCATAGTGCCTCTTTGTAGTATAAACCAGACCTATCCGTATCGAGTATCGGCTTAACTAGCACGGCATGATTCCATTCATCACCAAGACCATGATTTAGAATAAGGCCATTCAGGCCTATTGAGGTGAGGGCCATGCAGGACCGTATCGTGGAGACGTGATTGAGGAGGACAAGATCTTAGAGATGTCATTCCAGGAATCCACACCGGGGAGGTGTTTGTGGAAACCGTGAACGAAATGGTGGGATCGAGTCCCGCCATCTGCGCAGTCTTTGACTTGGTTCGGAAGATGGCGACCACCGAGATGCCGGTGCTGATCACCGGCGAGACAGGCACGGGCAAGGAATTGACTGCGCAAGCAATCCATGATCGAAGCCTCAGGAAGCACGGACCATTCGTGCCGATCAACTGCGGAGCCATCCCGGAAACCTTATTGGAATCGGAATTATTCGGTCATGAACGCGGCGCCTTCACAGGAGCCGTCCAACAAAAAAAGGGCAAACTGGAAGCGGCAGCTGGCGGGACATTGTTTCTTGATGAGGTCGGCGATCTGCTGCCCACCCTACAGGTCAAGCTGCTTCGTTTTTTACAAGCTGGCACCTTCGAACGGGTTGGGGGGCAAGAGACCCTCCATGTCGATGCGCGTGTTCTTGCCGCAACCAATGTCGATCTAAAGACGGCAATCGACAAGAACCTCTTTCGGGAAGATCTCTATTATAGGCTTGGCGTGTTACGCATTCATCTGCCACCGCTACGGGACCGTGGCGAGGACACCTTACTCATGGCAATGGTCTTTCTCAAGCAGGCCGCCATGACCTACCGCAAGCCTATTCAAGGCTATAACGCCCAGGCCGTTGACGTGCTGCGTACCTACTCCTGGCCAGGAAATGTGCGGGAACTCAGCAATCGGGTCCGACGAGCCGTCGTCATGGCGGAGGGGGTGGAGATTACTCCCCAAGATTTAGATCTGGCCGGCGAAGAACTCCAAACGGTGGACTCACTGGATTCCCTGCGGACCGCTCACCGTCGGATTGAGATGGAGTTGCTGGTGAAGGCGATCAGTCTACATCGAGGGAACTTGACCCGGGTGGCCAGAGACTTGGAAGTAAGCCGCTCGACCTTGTATCGGAAACTGCGAGCCTTTGGACTTGAAAAGTTTGTGCCCGCCGCAACCCCGCATTCTCTTGGTTTCAGAACCAAGTCCAAGAAACCCGCGACACTCTCCGCGCAGGAGAGCAGGCGCGGGAAATCGCCTGAATCTTCTCCGGTGGGTGCCCCATTGGAACCGGTGCACGAGCTCTCTTAAACAGCTTGCAGAGCTGTTTCATTACAAAAGAGTCGCCTTCCTCCAGTACATCTGCTCCACAACCATCAAGGGAAGGTTTGAAATTCCAGAGGGCAATCAGCCCCATTCCCTATGTCTTCTATGCGATACAGAGAGATCTGTTATGGTCCATGTCAACGCCTGACTTCAACATACATTCGATTGTGCATGAAAAGGTTGATTCGTCGAACCTCGTACACTTGAGAAGTGTTTCAGGATGAAACACTATGAAGAAGCTGGATTGTCCGCAACATCTAGGTACGTCTTCATGATAATTCGCATTCCATGTGGTAAGCACATCACATTAGACGATGATATGGGTCATATCGTGTTTGAAAATTTAGCATGAGTGTCCAATAACGAAACAGTTCATGTACGTATAATATCATCATGCGTGAAATAGAATCTGCGTCAGACTCTTAAGAACATAGGCCATTCTCTAAATCTTATCGGAGAAATGAGTCTGCTCAATTCGAAACGAGGAGTCAAACGCGAAAGAAATCAGTGTCCCAAAATAATACATATGGATACGATTTCATACAATCGCGTCACACCCTCTATGATGAATCTCTCACATACCAGAGCAAACAGAAATATTACGTATCTGGCACCTGAATTGCTTAGCACTTCAAGCAATTCAGTGTGCAGTACAGAGCGGTATGGGGAAATTGTGGATAACCTAAAACCGAACGAACGAATTGTTCTTCTACATCAGCTAACGGCTACGAAGCGTCATCAGAACGAGATGACACGTAGCCCCATGCCACAACTTCAGGCCTTACGAGCGTCATCAAGAGAAGATGTAGTAGAAGAAGATATATCGCCAGACTGGTGGTTCCATCACTTTGAGCCAGTTTGGAAACCATTTCTTCAATGGCTTCGCAGTCAGAAGAATGTGACTCTACTTGAGTTTGAACGAGCCGCTTCTCAAGTTTCCGGTCTTACACATATGGAGAAAACCATTGCCATATCCGCGTTCCGTCAACAACAAGAACAGGGATCAGTCCCTTCCCACAACGCTCCCGCGTTTCGTCGTGACCACAGCCTGTCTGCCGTTTAACTGACTATTCCACGAGACCTCCCCTCATAGCTTTGAGTTGAGCGCTCAGACCTCAAGAGCCAGGTCCCTAAAACGTGCCTGGCTGGACTCGATGAAGGAGCAGTTCTTATGGAGTCGTGTTCTCGGTGAGACGGTAGTACTGAATCAGGCGTTCTTGCACGAGCGGAAGAGCGGAAGCCGTAGCGTTCGGTGACGGAGAAGAGTGTTCTGCGGTCAGTTCTTTGATCCAGTTGCCCATGTCATCATACTCATAGGTCGTGATCCACTTCTGTTGCTGTTGCTGATCCTGGCCAAACGCTTCAGTCGTCGCTCGCACCCGTCTTCCCATGTCGTCATAGTCGTTCGCGACCCGACCAGACACAGTCCCGTGCCCATTGTAAATGACGAGCTCCTGTAGCCGTCCCCACGCGTCATATTGGTGTTTCAACTCACTGAACAACTCGCCCTTGCTGTACCGAGCGGAATAAATGCGCCGCCCGAATACGTCAAACAGACTCTTGTAGGCGATCGAATCGTCGACCCACAATTGTTCCCAGAGGTGGCCCCGCTGGTCGTACAGAGAAAACTCGGCATGCTGAAAACCACCGTTCTCCGAGGTCGTCACAGACGCGCTGTCGCGGCCCTCTGCGTCTTGTGCATACACAATCTGTTTTCGAAGTATGAGTCTCCCGCTGGGATCGAGCACGAGTTCTTCTTGGAGATGGCCAGCCTGGTCGTACCGAAACAGGGTATACGTGGCAGTATTGGCATGGGCCATGTCGATGACAGCCTCGATAAGGTGACCGGCACGATCGTAGTTTTCCGTTGCGGAGTAGCCCAGTTTCTTGATCGTCACACTGCGAACAGGCCCGATGAGCTCATTCGTGGTTCTGGTTGTCTCAGCAATACCAGCCGTCTCCCAGAAACTCTCCATAAGGGCTGCCAATAGGATTGAGAGCAATCGAAGATACACACACACCTCCGATAACCATCCTACGACCAGACCTCCAAAATGCGAAGCAAGAGAAGAAATTTAGACGGGTGGGGTGAGTGGACCATCGATCCCTTTCGTCAATTCTTCGGTTTCCCTTCGGCCGCTCAAGCGAAGGTGCTAGGCTGGGTTTCAGCCTATGCCTCTGTCATCACTTCTGCCTTCCATCTCCGAAGTCCCGACAGCTCCTCCACGGAATCTCACGCTTCCGCCAGCAACGATGGCCGCACTGTGGCAAGGCCACAGGATGGAAGCCATCAAACTCGTTCGTCTGGAACGGAACATCGGATTGCATGAAGCCAAGGATGTGATTGATACGTATCTCCAGTCACAGCCAGCCCTCAAGAATCGAATCGACGAAACTCAAGCGAATGCGCGAGAGGGTTTGCTTCGCTGGCTGATCTTCCTGCTCATCGGTGGGGCAGGGCTTACCTATGTCCTGACATAAGCGAGGATGTAACCGGCATGATGGACTCCGGACACATTCTACTGACCCTCCTCGGGGCGGGATCGTCCTTCGTCACCTTTTGTCTCATGCGATTTCCTCACATGCGACGACCGCCATTCCAATCATATGGGGCCTTTTCGCTCACCGCATCCTTCCTCGGCGCCCTCCTCATTCTTGTGGCCTCCGTCTTCATGGCCTGCGCACCAGCCATGTGGCACTGAGACTCCCAGCTCGCCTTCAGGATCTTACAAGGCAGACCTTTCGAGATAGGAATGCAACTGCTTCATCCGAACGGGAACCGTTTGTATTCCCAAGTCCGACGAACACCTGTGGAATTTGTACCTCGTTCGGCTGTATTGTTTGAAGCACCGTATTCGGAAGTTTGCCCTTGCAATCATTCCCGAAATAAGGCAACGGGGGAAGGGTGACTTGTGAAATTTGTCCGCTGAACGGCAGCAGTCAATGGAACCAGACACACATCCATCGTCAGGACCCATTACACAGTTTCTCCAAGATGACCACCGACGGCTGGAGAATCTCCTCAACTCAGCCCTGGCCTCCGGAGGCCGGATCGAGCAGGGACAGTATGATGAGTTTCGAGCCGGGCTGCTTCGCCATATTGGGATGGAGGAGAAGATTCTTCTACCTGCGGCACAGCGAGCGAACGGAGGCACACCGCTGTCGATTGCGGCAACGCTTCGACTCGACCATGGAGCCATTGCGGCCTTACTCATGCCCACTCCCACGCCCGAACTCATCGCCGTACTACGCTCAATCTTGAATAAGCACAACAAGGTCGAGGAAGGTCTGGATGGCTTGTACACCACCTGCGACAAGTTGGCGGGCGCTGAGACGGAGGATCTGATGGCGAAACTCCTTGCCGCCCCAGCTGTGACGGTGCTACCACATTCGGATACTCCGCCTGTGCTCGGCGCCGTCCGTCGAGCTGTGGAACGGGCCGGGTATGAGCATCTCTCCGATTCGATGCGCTTCTGATGATCATCCGCTTTAACATGTAATATGGTATGCTGCGCCTCCGATCATGACGACTGAGATGACCCTCTCAACAGAACTTACGGCCGCCACAGGGCGACGGCGCACCTTTGCCATCATCAGTCACCCTGATGCAGGCAAAACTACGTTGACCGAAAAGCTGCTGCTCTATTCAGGGCTGATTCGGACCGCCGGCATGGTGCGCGGACGCAAGGGCGGTAAAGCGACCGCATCGGATTGGATGGGCATGGAGCAGGAACGCGGGATCTCCATCACCGCCTCGGCCATGCAATTTCCTTATAAAGGCGCCGTCATGAATTTGCTCGATACGCCCGGGCACCAGGATTTCTCCGAAGATACCTATCGCACCCTCACGGCGGCTGACAGCGCTATCATGGTGATCGATGCGGCCAAGGGTGTAGAGGCCCAAACGCGCAAACTTTTTGCAGTGTGCCGTCTGCGGCGCATTCCCGTCCTCACTTTGATCAACAAAATGGACCAGCCGGGACGGCCGCCGCTTGACTTGATGACAGAAGTGGAACAAGCCTTGAGCATTCATGCGAGTGCGGTCAATTGGCCGATCGGGTCAGGCAGCGACTTTGTCGGCATCGTGACCAGGGCCGACAATCGGGTGCAGCTGTTCAGCAAGACCGCGCATGGTGGAGCCTCGAAAGTGACGACGCAGACCTTGCCGCTCGCCGAACTCGGTGTCACAGGTCGTGTCTCGCAAGAAACCATGGACCAGGTCCAGCACGACTTGGATCTCTTGGATATCGCCGGCAATCCCTTTACGCGTGAACAGTTTCTGCAGGGCGACATTACCCCGGTATTTTTTGCATCGGCACTCACCAACTTTGGAATCGAGAGCTTTTTGGACGCGTTTGTGGAGTTGGCCCCGAGTCCGGGGGCAAGGCAAGCGAACCGCGAGGACGGAACGGAGATGTCGGTGGAACCGATCGACATGCCGTTCAGCGCCTATGTGTTCAAGCTGCAAGCCAATATGAACCCCAAGCATCGCGACAGTACCGCGTTCCTTCGAGTCTGTTCCGGCCGCTTTGAGCGCGACATGGTGGTGAAACATCATCGGCTGGGGCGAGACATTCGGCTCTCGCGGCCGCATAGCCTGGTGGCGCAGGAACGGAGCACGGTCGAAGAAGCCTATCCTGGCGATATCATCGGGATCATCAACCCCGACGTCTTCACGATCGGGGATACGGTGTCGTTGACAGGGGGCTTCAATTTCAAACCGCTCCCACAATTCCAGCCAGAAATCTTTGCCCGTCTTCGACCGACTGACGTTGGAAAGCGCAAAGCATTCGACAAGGGCCTGTCCCAGATGGCGCAAGAGGGGACTGTGCAGATCATGCGCAGTCTCAATGATCAGGAAGCTTTGGTTGCTGCGGTCGGCCGTCTCCAGTTCGACGTATTGCAATATCGACTGCGCCACGAATACCGTGTGGAAACCATCCTGGATGCGCTACCCTTTACCTGCAGTGCCTGGCTGGACGGCGACCCAGCCACGTTCAAGTCACCATCGGCCTCGATGATGGTGAAGGACCAACGGGATCGAGTCGTCGTTCTGTTTGGCGATCAGCTCATGAAGAATATCGCCCGCGATCGGAATCCCGACCATGTGCTGCGGGACATGGGGTAGGCTCCTTCTTTTCTAGAAACCCGCCTGTCAACTCTCAGCGCTTTCTCACGGTCCAAAGTCAGCACCCTTCGATACTGTTCGGGGCTGGCTCAGCACTTCCACTTCCAAGAACCTTCACTTGAGCCGCTAACTCAGCACTCAGAACTCAGGACTTCCTTTTTCTCTTTGGGAGCGTGATTTCTTAAAGGGAAACGGGTAAGCTTCTGGCCAATTTGCCCGAGGGTGCTGTTGTAAGCTTCCTTCCAAATCAATCGGAGAATAGTGCATGTCGAGATCAAAAAGGGAACCAGAGAAGCCAAAGAATGGCGAATCAGCAGGACTTGAGGCAAAACTCTGGGCTGCCGCCGATGCGTTGCGGAACAATATGGACGCGGCGGAGTACAAGCACGTCGTCCTGGGCCTGATCTTCTTAAAATACATTTCAGATGCGTTTGATGCCAAGCACGCGGAGCTTGAGGCGCAAAAGAAACAAGGGGCTGATCCGGAAGATCCAGACGAATACAAAGCCGCGAGGATCTTTTGGGTGCCCAAGGAAGCGCGGTGGTCACACCTCAAGGCGAGCGCCCCGCAGCCGACCATCGGCACGATTGTGGACGATGCAATGAGTGCCATCGAGCGGGATAACCCGTCTCTCAAGGGCGTGCTACCGAAAGACTACGCTCGTCCAGGCCTCGACAAACAGCGACTTGGCCAGCTCATTAATCTCGTCTCTGACATCGCACTTGGTAGCCCCGCAGATCGTGCAAAGGACATACTTGGCCGTGTCTACGAGTACTTCCTCTCACAGTTTGCGAGTGCCGAGGGCAAGAAAGGTGGACAATTCTATACGCCTTCGCGAGTCGTTCGCGTGCTAGTCGAGATGCTGGCTCCGTACAAAGGCCGTGTCTATGACCCATGCTGCGGATCGGGCGGCATGTTCGTGAGTAGCGAAAAGTTTATCGAGGCTCACAGCGGCAAGCTCGGAGATATCTCCATTTATGGCCAGGAGTCTAACTACACGACATGGCGACTGGCCAAGATGAATCTCGCCATCCGCGGCATCGATGCGCAAATCGCGCATGGCGACACCTTTCACAATGACCGGCACCCCGACCTCAAGGCCGACTACGTGCTGGCCAACCCGCCTTTCAACGACAGCGACTGGCGCGGCGAGCTGCTCAAGGACGACAAGCGGTGGGTCTACGGTACGCCGCCAGCCGGTAATGCCAACTTTGCCTGGGTGCAACACTTTATCCACCACCTTGCACCCACTGGACTGGCAGGGTTTGTCTTGGCCAATGGCTCGATGTCGTCCAACCAGTCCAACGAGGGGGAGATTCGCAAGAACATCATCGAGGCGGATCTGGTCGATTGTATGGTGGCGCTTCCAGGACAATTGTTCTACTCCACCCAGATTCCCGTGTGCCTCTGGTTTCTCGCGCGGAACAAGAAGAACGGAACCCGTTCGACAGGCTCAGGGCAGGGCTTCCGAGACCGGCGCGGTGAGACGCTTTTCATCGATGCACGCAAGATGGGAACGCTGATTGACCGGTCCATAGAGAATTGACAGACGAGGATGTCGCAAAAATTGCCGGAACCTATCACGCCTGGCGTGGCGACAAAGCTGCGGGCGAATACGCTGATGTACCAGGTTTCTGCAAAGCGGCGAAGCTGGAAGATATCCGCAAGCACAGCCACGTGCTTACCCCTGGACGCTATGTCGGAGCGGAAGCTATTGAGAACGACGGTGAGCCATTCGATGAAAAGATGAAGCGGCTCACGGCCACGCTACGCGAACAACGGAAGGAATCCGCCACGCTCGATGCCGCCATCGCCGCAAATTTGAAGGAATTGGGGTATGGGTAAGGATTTTGACATCGCGCTCCTGCGTGCCGCAGTGGTCGAGGGCCGCATCCAGTGGCATCTCCATGCGTTAGAGCGTTTTCTGGAGCGGGGGATTTCCCGTGCCGAGGTCATAAACGCGATTCTGCATGGCGAGGTCATCGAGGTCTACAACGGATCGGCCCTATCCCAGCGGACTGATTCTGCATGTTGAGACGGAACCGTTGCATGTCGTGGCCGCCGCCGAATCTGTCGACTCGGTATGCCATGTCATCACGGCCTACCGTCCGGACCTTGAGCACTTTGAAGCGGATTACAAGACCAGGAGGAAAAAGCTATGAGCGGACATGGCGGGCGGTGCCCCCTTTGCGGTGGCGAGAAGCAACCAGGGACGACGACCTTTGCCGTGGATTTGAAATTTGGCGTGGTTGTTGTACGAGATGTTCCTGCATTCGTCTGCGGCCAGTGCGGCGATGCCTGGATTGACGATCCGGTGGCGGCGAAGCTGGACCGCATTGTGTCAGATGCGCATAACAAACACGCAGCGGTGGAAGTCACGCAGTGGCAACAGGTCGCCTAGGATCGAGAGTGGACAGTGTGGGAATGACCGATGCGATAGACCTCACAACAGAGGAGCGCACTACGCTGAACGAGCTCCTGCGCCGCTTCCTTCCGGGCGTTGACGTGTGGGCCTATGGCTCCCGCGTGAAATGGACCGCCCGTCCCAACTCCGACCTCGATCTCGTTGCCTTTGCCAGTCCTGCTCAACAACCTCAGGTGGCGGACCTCAAAGAAGCACTTGCCGAAAGCAATCTGCCCTTCCCGGTGGACCTCCATGTCTGGGACGAAGTGCCGGAACGATTCCGCGACATCATCCGCAAGGAATATGTGGTGGTGCAGGAGGCGAAAGAGGCGGATGGCAAAAAGGGTTTGGCGGGTGATTCGCCAATCGAGTATGACCTTCGTTGGCCGGTGGTTGCTCTATCCGAGATCGCTGTTAAGATCGGCTCAGGTGCAACACCAAAGGGCGGAGCAGATGCCTATCTGCCGAGTCGCGCACGGTTCGCTCTTGTGCGAAGCCAGAACGTTTTCGACCGTCGTTTTGACCATAATGGGCTTGCATTCATTTCGGACGAACAGGCGGATGGACTGCGTGGTGTGATTCTCCAGCCCAATGACATTCTTCTTAACATCACAGGAGATGGCATCACATTTGGGCGTGCTTGCATAGTCCCGAAGGACGTTCTTCCCGCTTGTGTCAACCAACATGTCTCTATCATCCGCCTTGACCCTCAGCGCGCGGATGCTGGCTATGTACTGGCATTCCTGACGCACCCAGACGTTAAGTCGTACATAGAGTCCTTCAATGCCGGAGGTTCTCGGCGTGCGGTTACGAAGGGCCACATCGAGTCGTTTCGACTTCCGCTGCCACCGCTCCCCGAGCAGCACGCCATCGCCCACATCCTTAGCACGCTGGACGACAAAATCGAGCTGAACCGACGAATGAACGAGACGCTGGAGGCGATGGCGCGGGCGCTCTTCAAGTCGTGGTTCGTGGACTTCGACCCTGTCCGCGCCAAGGCCGAGGGCCGAAACATTGGTTTGCCCAAGCCCATTGCCGACCTTTTCCCGGATTCTTTCGAAGATTCTGAGCTGGGCGAGATTCCGAAGGGGTGGGAGACGGGCTCACTCGACAGTGTTTTGGTTCTTCAGAGGGGCTTCGACCTCCCCGCGACACAGCGAACCCCCGGTACATACCCGGTGTTTGCGGCAAGCGGGCCAAGCGGTACGCACAACGAATACATGGTTCGTGGCCCTGGCGTCACTACGGGGCGAAGTGGTGTGCTCGGCAAGGTGTTTTACGTTGATGACGATTTCTGGCCCTTGAATACATCGCTTTGGGTAAAAGAGTTCCGGCATTCAAGGCCAGCGTATGCGTTTCACCTTTTGCTGCGAATCGATTTCGCGTTGTTCAATGCTGGCTCTGCGGTTCCGACGCTCAACCGAAATCACGTGCACCACCTGCCCACACTGCTGCCGCCGATGGCGCTCATTGATGTATTTGAGCGAATAGCGAACGGGAGCCTTCAACGGCAGAAGTATAGTAGTCAGCAATCGAACACGCTCGTCTCCCTACGCGACACACTATTGCCCAAGCTCATCTCCGGTGAATTTCGGGTGAAGGACGCGGAGCGAACCGTTCGGTATCCAACGACATGAAGCTGCTTAGCGTCACAATCCACAACTTCCGTAGTCTCCTTGACCAGGAGATCACTCTCAAGAGCTACAGCCTGCTTGTTGGCCCCAACAATGCCGGAAAGAGCAGTGTCATTGACGCCATCCGTGCCTTCTACGAGAAAGACGGGTTCAAGTTCAAGAAAGAGAATGACTTTCCGTTTATTGGGACCGCAGATCAGGAGTCATGGATCGAGCTGGTCTTCTCGCTGACGGATGGAGAGAGCGAGTCCCTCGCCGATGACTACAAAGTGCCGGCGAAGCTGCTGCGCGTCCGCAAGTACTTTCAGACGGCAGGCAAGACACATGATGGCAAACCCGCAGCGGGTTCGATCTTTGGCTACAAGAGCGATGGCACTCTGTCGAGCGAGCCATTTTATGGTGCCAAGAACGTCCAGAGCGGAAAGTTTGGCGACTTGGTGTACATTCCGGCGATCAGCAAAGTAGACGAGCACGCAAAGCTCAGTGGCCCTTCAGCTCTTCGCGATTTATTGACAGACATCATGACCGATGTCGTGGAGGCAGGGAAAGCCTACGGCGATTTCTCTACCAGTGTACAGAAGTTCTCGGACTCCATCCGCGAGGAAAAGACTGGGGATGATCGCTCTCTATCAGGATTCGAGGGTGAACTGAATGCACTACTGAAGCCTTGGGATTCTGAGTTTAAGCTCAAGTTTCCACCGCCATCAGCAGCCGAAATTATCAAGTCTATGCTTGGCTGGGACTTGTTCGACCAGTTCCACGGTAAGGCTCAAGGTATCGACTACTACGGGTCTGGATTTCAACGGCACTTCATCTACTCGCTTATCCAGCTCGGCTCGAAGTACGTAGGAAAGAAGGCTACCAAGAAGACCAAGGACTTCACTCCTTCCCTAAACCTCGTTTTATTTGAGGAACCTGAGGCGTTTCTGCACCCACCTCAACAAGAAATTCTGGCTCGGAGCCTCATGGCTGTGGCCTCATCAGGGCATTGGCAGGTAGTCTGTGCGACACACTCCTCGCACTTCGTCAGCAAGAACGCGGCAGATATTCCCGCCGTGGTTCGTCTTCGCCGAAGCGCGGGCACGTGCGAAGCGTTCCAGATCGACGAAGCTGCATGGGTTGAGATCGTGGATGCCAATCAAACAATCACGGTAATCGCGAAGAAATACCCGAAGATGGCGAAAAAACTTCATGAAGATGACTCCAAGCCAGAAATGGAGGCGGTGAAGCACTTCCTTTGGCTTAACCCTGATCGGTCCAGCGTGTTTTTCGCAAATCACGTTTTGCTTGTGGAGGGTGCGACCGAGGTTGCCCTTGTGAATCGGCTTGTTAGCGACGGAAAGATTGCGAACGCAGACTGCGGTCTTTACGTTCTCGACTGTATTGGGAAATATAATATCCACCGCTTTATGAATCTTCTCAGCCGACTTGGAGTTTCGCATGCAGTGATTCACGACGACGATAATAGTGAAGGCGAACACGCTGAGATTAACAAGCTGATCGAGGAGTCGAAGCACGCGACGCTGACGCTGTGTGTGAAGCAGATAGCGGGGGACTTGGAGACAATGCTCGGAATACCTCCTGCTGGTTCTGAGCACCGTAAGCCACAACACATTCTGTATCAGTACGATTCCGACAAGATTGCTTCTGGGAAAGTCCAAGCTTTCTGTTCGCTTATTGAGGCTTGCTTACCCGTGAAGGCCTCGAAAGCACCAGTAGTTGTGTCGCCTGTGGAAAACGAATGAGTAGCTTCACCGAGTCTATCGTCGAAGATGCCGCTCTTGCCTGGCTTGAAGCGCTGGGATACCAGGTGCTCCACGGTCCCGATATTGCCGTCGGAGAAGCTGGAGCCGAACGCAGCAACCCCTATTATCGTGATGTAGTGTTAGAAGAGCGGCTACGTCAGACGCTTAGTCACCTCAATCCTGATCTGCCCGCCGAAGCGATAGAAGATGCCTATCGCAAGCTAACGCGAAGCGATGCGCTATCGTTGGTTGAACGCAACCGTGCTGTGCATCACATGCTCATGAATGGAGTCACGGTCGAATATCGACGACCGAATGGATCGATTGCCGGCGCACAGGCGCGGGTGCTCGATTTTGATCAACCTGACAACAACGACTGGCTGGCCGTGAACCAGTTTACCGTTGCCGAAGGCCAACACATGCGCCGCCCGGACGTAGTGTTGTTTGTGAATGGGCTGCCGCTGGCGGTGATCGAGCTGA
Organism: Nitrospira sp. Ga0074138; assembly: GCA_001464735.1. Classification (GTDB taxonomy): domain Bacteria; phylum Nitrospirota; class Nitrospiria; order Nitrospirales; family Nitrospiraceae; genus Nitrospira_D. Next base: position 107,471 of record LNDU01000034.1, on the reverse strand, counting down.
AGAACCCTGCGGACGAAGATGCCACGATTTGGAGTGCCTATCAACAACTCCTGACCTACCAGGCACAGATCCCATCTTTTTTCGTAACCAATGCGGCGCTAATTGTCTCTGATGGTGTTCAGGCCCGCATTGGGACCCTCGGAGCTGGGAAGGAATGGTTTAAGCCCTGGCGAACGATCAAAGGAGATAAGGACGCCGCTCCGTCCGTGAGTGAGTTGCAAGTGATCCTGGAAGGAGTCTTTGATAAACGACGGTTCCTCGATTTGGCGCGACATTTCATTGTCTTCGAAGACGAGGGCCATGGGAAGCTCATCAAGAAGATGGCGGGCTACCATCAGTTCCATGCGGTGAATGTGGCGGTCGAGGAAACCTTGCGGGCTGCTCGACATGCGGTCGAGCATCGAGCCGCCGATCCTTTGGGGCAATACAAGTCTGGCCATCAGCCAGGTGGGGAACCAGGCGATCGTCGGGTCGGTGTGGTGTGGCATACACAGGGATCAGGGAAGAGCCTGACGATGGCCTTCTATGCGGGGCGGGTAATCCTGCATCCGACGATGGCCAACCCCACCATCGTCGTGCTCACCGACCGCAACGATCTCGACGATCAGCTCTTTGGGACGTTCGCTCGGTGCCGTGACCTGCTCCGGCAGGACCCAGTTCAGGCGGCCGACCGGCCTGACTTGCGCGCAAAGCTGAGTGTGGCTTCCGGCGGCGTGGTCTTCACCACGATTCAAAAGTTCTTTCCTGAGGAAAAAGGCGACCGGCATCCCGTGCTGTCTGATCGCCGCAATATCGTGGTGATCGCGGATGAAGCCCATCGGAGTCAGTATGACTTTATCGACGGCTTTGCTAGACACATGCGTGATGCGTTGCCCAACGCCTCGTTCATCGGATTCACCGGCACACCAATTGAAAAGACCGATGCCAATACCAGAGCGGTCTTTGGCGACTACATCAGTATCTACGACATTCAGCGGGCGGTCATCGATAAGGCGACGGTCCCCATCTACTACGAGAGCCGGCTGGCGAAGCTCGAACTGAAAGCGTCCGAGCGGCCAAAGATTGACCCCAAGTTTGAAGAGGCGACTGAGGGGGAAGAAGTCGAGCGCAAGGAGAAGCTCAAGACCAAGTGGGCGCAGCTGGAAGCCGTGGTGGGGTCGGAGAATCGGATCAAGTTGATCGCGCGAGACCTTGTCGATCACTTCGAAGATCGTCTCGCGGCAATGGATGGCAAGGCAATGGTGGTGTGCATGAGCCGACGGATTTGTGTGGAACTGTATCGAGAGATTGCCACCCTGCGCCCTCAATGGCATGCCGATGCGGATGACCAGGGGTCGATGAAGGTGATTATGACTGGCTCGGCTTCAGATCCGATTGAGTGGCAGGGCCATATCCGGAATAAGAAACGCCGCGAGGACATGGCTCTGCGGTTTCGTGCCCCCAAGGACCCGTTCAGGCTCGTCATCGTTCGTGACATGTGGCTGACTGGTTTTGACGCGCCAAGCCTGCATACCATGTACATCGATAAGCCGATGCGCGGGCATGGACTGATGCAGACCATTGCGCGTGTGAACCGCGTGTTCAAAGATAAGCCTGGTGGATTGGTCGTGGACTACCTCGGCCTTGCCGACGAACTCAAGCAGGCTCTTGCGACCTACACCGAAAGCGGTGGGACGGGTAAGACGGCGATTGACCAGGCGGAGGCTGTTGCAGTGATGCTGGAGAAGTACGAAATCTGCCGAGGCCTCTTTGGGTCCTACACAACGCCTGCCGGTGTGGTGCCGGGCTTTGATTGGTCGCCATAGATGACCGGCAAGCCGCAAGAACGACTCTCGGTCCTGCCTGCTGCCCAAGAGCATATTTTGAAACAGCAAGATGGGAAGGCCCGTCTCCTCCGTGCTGTGACCGAACTCTCGCCAGCCTTTGCGCTCGCTGTGCCGCATGAGGAGACCTTCCGGATTCGAGATGATGTGGGATTCTTCCAGGCCGTGCGTTCGGTGCTGGCGAAAAGCATGCCGGGTGAGCAGAAAACGGATGAAGAACTCGACCATGCCATTCGCCAGATCATTTCAAAGGCAGTGGTGTCCGATGAGATCGTGGACATTTTTGCGTCCGCCGGGCTGAAGAAGCCGGATCTGTCGATTCTCTCCGATGAGTTTCTCACCGAGGTGCGAGGGATGCCTCAGAAGAACTTGGCTGTCGAGCTGTTACGGAAGTTGCTGACTGGAGAGATCAAGGTACGGTCACGCAAGAATGTGGTGCAGGCCAAGTCCTTTGCTGAGATGTTGGAACAGGCGGTGCGGAAGTACCAGAACCGGGCAATTGAGGCGGCACAAGTCATCGAAGAAATGATCGGTTTGGCCAAGGACATGCGCCGGGCCCATGAACGAGGGGAACGACTTGGGCTAACCGAGGACGAGATGGCGTTCTATGATGCGCTAGAAACCAATGATAGTGCGGTCAAGGTGCTCGGTGATGAAACGCTACGGACCATCGCGCGAGAGGTGGCGGAAGCGGTTCGCAAGAACGTGACGATTGACTGGACTGTTCGGGAGAATGTACGCGCCCAGCTTCGCGTCATCGTGAAGCGGATTCTCCGCAAGTACGGTTATCCACCGGATAAACAAGAGAAGGCGACACAGACGGTGCTGGAGCAGGCGGAGGTGCTGTGTAGTGAAGTCCTGTGAGGAGATCGTTGCGATTGCAAGTGGCATGAGTCTATACGGAAAAGATCTGCTAGGAGCTTGAGTACGTAGATAATACAGTTCGGCTGCTCAACGACCGGTAGAAGATTTCATGAGGCTGTCGGCCTGAGGGGGGAGGAAGCCGAGGTAGCCTCGGTGCCGCTCCGCCAACTCCAAGACAGAGAACGGCCGGCCGTCGACCATCTCCGGGGAAGAAAAGATCTGCCGGAGATGGCCTCCGCGCTCTCCGACAATGTTACCGGCAAACACCACGCCTTTGTGTTTGAGCCGCTCCACCGCCTTGTCGATATCCTCCACCCGAGCCGCGACGTGGTGAAACACCTTGTCACCGAATTTATCGACCCAACCGGGAATGATGCTGGTTGTGCCTCGTTCATCCGGATAGGCCTGGTCGACAAAGAGCGCCGGATAGCCTGGCTTCCGATAGACCTTCGCGTACCAATCATCGTACTGCAACGTTTCATCATAGCAGTAGCCCAGCTGTACGAATGGTTCAGCGCCACGGTCAATATCGTGTGTTCGGATGGTGACATGGTCAATGATCGGGGAGAAGCCCACGCCGGTCTCATCGAGCATCGCCTTCAGCACCGTAGCAGCACGATTACGCGCCAGATAGTCGGCAACCATCCGCTCCATGAGATCATCGAGTTCTTGAGCCTGATCCATGGTCACACCTCATTTACGATCCAAACTTAATACCTTGAGCCAGCGGGAGTTCCGTTCCCCAGTTGACGGTGTTGGTCTGACGGCGCATATAGGCTTTCCAGGAGTCTGATCCAGCTTCGCGGCCTCCCCCTGTTTCCTTCTCTCCACCGAATGCCCCGCCAATCTCGGCGCCGGACGTTCCGATATTGATGTTGGCGATGCCGCAATCGCTGCCGGCGGCGGAGATAAACCGTTCGCCATGACGCAGATGATTGGAAAACATGGCGGAGGAGAGTCCCTGAGGCACGTCGTTCTGCATCTGAATCGCCTCATCGATCGTCTGAAAGGTCATGATATACAGAATCGGTGCAAAGGTTTCGCGTTGTACGACGGGCCAGTGGTTCTGTGCACGCACAATCGTGGGCTCGACGAAAAATCCAGCTCGACTTAGGACGCGACCACCGCAAAGAATCTGGCCGTCCTCTTTCTTAATCTCGTCCAGCGCAGCGCGATAGCCCTCCACCGCCACCTGGTCGATGAGCGGCCCCATGAGCACATCTTTTTCGAGAGGATTACCGATCTGCACTTGCGCATAGGCCTTCACGAGTCTGCCGACAAGCTCCTCATACCGCGATTCATGGACAATCAGACGCCTGGTTGTCGTGCATCGTTGCCCCGCAGTCCCGACGGCACCGAACACAATCGCGCGCACGGCCATGTCCAGGTCGGCGGTCTCATCAACGATGACGGCATTGTTACCGCTGAGTTCGAGCAGCGTGCGTCCCAATCGCTGACCAACCGCGGCGGCGACTCGGCGCCCAACCGGCACCGATCCCGTAAACGAAATTAGCGGCAACCGAGGATCCTGCACCATGTTGTCCGCCAGGGCCGGTTGGTCGGTGATGAAGAGTGAAAAAATTCCAGCATAACCCTGTTGCTGCATCACGCGATTGCAGATCTGTTGGACCGCCACGGCGCAGAGCGGCGCCTTGGGTGACGGTTTCCAGATGACCGTATCGCCGGCGATGGCGGCCACAAAGGCATTCCAGGCCCACACGGCAACCGGAAAATTGAATGCGGTGATCACGCCGACCGGTCCTAAGGGATGCCACTGTTCGCTCATCCGGTGGGCCGGGCGCTCGGACTGCATCGTGGCGCCGTAGAGCATCCGAGATTGACCAACGGCAAAATCCGCCATGTCGATCATTTCTTGCACTTCGCCATCGCCCTCTGCTTTGATCTTACCGACTTCCAATGAGACGAGCGTGCCTAATTGATCCTTCTTCTCACGAAGAGCTTGGCCGATGAGCCGAACAATCTCGCCACGCTTCGGTGCAGGAACCATCCGCCAAGAACGGAACGCTTCAAGCGATTCTTTAACAATCCGTTCGTAATCCTCTGGCGAACAGGGATAGACGCCGGCAATCTGCTCACCAGAAGAAGGATTGATCGAGGGGAGGAGAGACCCATCATTACGACCGGACCACCAACTACTGCCGGTACTCCCCCCGGAATTCACGGCTTGGATACCCAGGTCTCTCAGCGCAGTGTGACTCGTGCTCATCGGAAGCAGGCTCCAAAATCATTCGCTAAGAAATCTTTCAGTAATACGGATTCCTGAGTGACAAATCCATGGTACGCCGATGGATGGGTCAACACAAGATCCATGACACAGCAGACACTCGATGCGGTCGTCACTTGGATCGCCGACCAGAGTTTTCCCTTGATACATTGCGGATACACTTTTTTCACATAATTCTCCTCAAAGAACCCATCCTCTCTCTTGCCCATGACCGAGGCATAGACCAAGACGACATCCTGAAGGGTCTGGGGAACGGCATGTTCGAGCACACGCTTCAAAGTCCCTCGGTCTTCGTTGAGTTTGAGATCCTTCATCAACAGTTGTATTTTTTCACAGTGGCCGGGATAGCGGAGAGTCTTGTAATTCATGGTTCGGACTTTTCCCTCGTAGCTGTCGGCCAAGGTACCCAATCCGCCTGATGTATTGAAGGCTTCGTACAGCAGCCCGTCCAGCTCGATTGTTTCGTACCCTTCGAGCGGTTGCAGCGGGACTTTCTCGCCTTGTTCGATGCCGTAGCACACATTGCCATATTCATTGATGAGCCCATCGGTCGACCAGGTGAGCGAGTACTTGAGCGCATTACTGGGATGGACCGGCAGCGCACCCACCCGCATCTTGACCGTATCGAGCGTTTCAAAATGCGTCATGAGCTCATGCGCCACAATACTGATGAAGCCTGGCGCCAGCCCACATTGCGGCATGAACGCATGCGTGGCCCCTGTGCTCAAGACCTTGATCTGGTTCGTCACTTCGACATCTTCGGTCAGGTCGAAGTAGTGCAGATGATGAGTCAAGGCCAAACCGGCGACGGTCGGATTACAGAAATAGGGGAGACTCGAGAGAACCGCGTCGAATCGATGCGCTGAGAGATAGGTGCCAACGGCATCCGGATGCCGTACGTCCAACAGACAGGGGGTGACCCGTTCCAAACCGAGCTCTTCGACCAGATGTTTCGGCGCATCCAAGGTCATGTCGCCCAGATGGACCTCGTACTGGCCACGTTGATTAAGGAGACAGGCGATCAGAGACCCGATCTTGCCGGCACCGAGGACAAGCACGCGATGCATCATGAGACATTATACTCCACCGTAACATTCTGACCACTGGCTTTGAGAAATGGAGCACCGAACAGGCTAAGTCGTCAGTGTGGCTCGAGAGCATCGACAACATACTGCAGACGGTCGGTTGGCACGACTGAGGTCTGACTGTACCGGCAGGGAGGAATATCAGCTTGCAATCTTCGTAAGAGCGTCGTCATCTTCATCGTACTGGGCACTTCGCAGATCCAAACGTGCATGCCGGATTCCAGCTCATCGAAATGGCGCAGGACACGAAAGCTGGGCTGCTCCATAAAATAGGCGGAGAGAAAACCGTTCACGGCCGTCACGACCCAGGGCTGGTCCTTGATGTAGCGATAGCTCAGCCGCAGTTCTATCATCGTGGTTTGCGCTTCGGACTCCATCGCCGCACTCTATCAAGTCTCGCTATGAGACCGCCACTGCCCAAACAGAATATATTGTTATTGTCGAGTTGGACTGGAAGATGCAGGGGGCTGTGAAGCGAGAGGCGCGCCGAACTGAGCAGACCGAAACGATTCGTGCCACGATAACAATTGCCAATGGCCATTGCGACGTTCGAGCACCCCGGTTTCCCGCATCGGCAGCACGGTCCGTTTCACGTCAGGTCCGTCGGCAACATAGCGAATATAGTCGAGCTCCATCGCATACCAAGCCAGATCTCCCTTCGTCCAGACCCTCAGCTCATTGATCGGAATTTCAAGCTTCTGGGAATTGACGAATTCCTCCCGCATGCCCTCCTCAAGCTCCGTCCAGCCGACATACTTACGGCCGGCGACCCCGTAACTGATGATATCGACATCGTGGGCCATCAGTCGTGAAAGCGTCGGCAGGTCCTTTTCGGCATTGGCGCGAACCATCCGACGGACGGCTGATTCGGGATCGGACGGTTCCGATGCGATTACAGTGGTAGCAATGCTGCTAAACAGAAATATCAGCAGCCATGCAAGAAACTGAGGATAGATCATGCACCACTCCTATGATTCGCTGGGCGAAGGGAGGAATGTCCAAAACAGGGGTACGCTACACAGCCAGGCACGCCTTGTCAAAGGAAGAAATGAGCGCGGTTGTGGCTGTTGGGTGGGGCCTTGTCAGAGAGAGTCGTTTCCTGCGCTCGTCCCGCACATCACATCAGCGTTCCCATCGATACCCCACAAGCAGTGGCATGGCAGTTAAGCTACCATGTGCTCCGACCGGCAGGACCCCCACGACAAAATCCTGGGTGGCGAAGTACTGATTGAGTGAGAGGTCATGGAGCGGCAAGACAAGCATCGATTCGATGAGAATCATGAGGCAGAGCGCGATAAAACCGATGCCAAGCCGTATACGTGGTAACGGTGGTAAGTGGAATCGGTCGATCACCCACTGTACGCCGATAATCATGGCAAGAAGGGCCGTGGGGGTTTCCATCACTGCGGCGATTCGCCCACTGACATGCAGGGCCACCACTTGAAGCCGAATGATCTCAAAAACCAAACCCGCTCCAAATGCGACAAGGAAATAAACAGCGCCGGCTTTGAGCAGCAGCGCGAGACCTTTTAGTCTTCCGTTATCGCCGGCCATGTCGTCCGGCCCGGAAGTCCCGGGAGGTGTCGTCTCGCCGGCCTGGTCGGTCGAGCACGTCTCCTTCTGCTCACGCATAGTCCAGGTCCTCACTATTTCTAAGGAGGCAGTCTAGCGGACAATTATTGATGCAGCCATTGTTCTGAGAAAATCAGCCAGTGACCATCGTGGCTTGGTCATACTCATAACAGATGAGCATGTGAGGCGTGTGACTCGTGGCCACCATGAGGTATGCCATCCAGGTAGGTATACCGAACGTTCAGTGCGGTGCTAACAAGGATTCCGAGGGGAAGACCTGCAGCGCAAAAGAAACCGCGCCCGTCACGTACCCGGACATGAAGCCGGACAGCATCTGCAATGGGCAGTGGCACACAGCCCTGTCCCTCCTCACCTCGAGGAGGAGGCAGTATGCACGATAGCGATAGATGGCCTTCTAATCCTCAATTCCCTCACAGCTAGCGCGAAGCCACTTGCCTTTGATGTCCAGGTGAGTCTTGCCCGATCCTTTGAGGTTCCTGTCACCGGTTGCCACGAGACGTTCGGGTGTCTTTGCTTCGATCGTGAGGTGTCCAGTTGATGCCGGTGGGCCGGGGCAGATTTGATCGATGACGAGTTTCGACGAGGATTTCGAGATCACCTTAGCCTTGCATTGCCCCGCAGCATTATCATCTTCGTCTTCCATCTCCTTGATGATACGGTCCTGCGATACATCCTCTTTTGTAAGACAGGATGGCACCGTCATCGTGTGAGGCTCTTCGCGGGCTTTCATCATCTGCTCCATTTGAATCCGTTGTGCCGGCGTCATGTTGGCCGCCATCTCCGGTGAGAGCTTCATCCCCGATGCAACGCTTGTCACTGTCATTTCCCATGCACCGGGTTTCACGTTGAGCGACTCGGCTCGTGCATCCAGTGCCAGCATAGGAATGCACAGACCGAGAATCAGCCCCCATTCGACTACGACTAGAACCTGCCCCATCACCCACCTCGGCTTGCGCATAGATGTTCCTCCTTCTCAATGATATCGGCGCATCATCACAAACGCCCGACCGCTTTCTTCCCGAGTGTCTTGAGCTTTTCCTCATCTCCCGCCGTTTCTTTGAGGGATAGCTGGATGGTTATCTCCCCCTTCTTGATGAAGAGATTGACATAATCGAGTCCATGCATGCCACGTTCGATGAACGCATCCTCACCCAGCCCCTTAACCGCCGTAGGCTTCTTGGATTTGTTCCGCCCACGCTCGATACCGTCAGCCGGAAAGACCCAGACCTCCAATGCGTCCTTGCCGTTTGCAAATTCATAATTACACCAGGCAGCACGTCCTTCCTGGTCGGCTTTCGGTGTCCCCATGAGCTTGCCGACGACTTGTTCGACTTCCGCAGCCGTCAAGAGTAAACAGGGCGCCGGCGCGGCGTCGGAACGCATGCCGATGCTGAGCGCTCCGATACCGATCATCACCGCCAGGAAGATCCGGGTGAATTGCATGGCCATCGTGTGAACTCCTTCTCAAACATGGAGCGTGATCAATTAGGGGAAAGAAGCGCTCCATTCTACTGTGTTGACGGAAACACGTCCATGGCGAAGGCGGCCCCATTCGCCCCCTTGACCTGTTTATTCTCCCAGGCGTATAGGTTAGGTTATACGTAGTACTTCGCCGCCTCATTCCGGAGGTGGAAGTTATGGTCTTCCGTGGAGCACAGTTCCAACAGTCCGAACCTGCCGGGTGTAGGTTCCTCACCAGACAGGCCCTTTCCGCTTACCGAGCCACATTCGTGCAAAGACGGTCTAATGCTGACTGTCTGCCGCAAGGAAGGCGGACGACACACAGACGTCTGATGCACTCCCGGTAGGGACCAGTGTTGGCAACCGCACAAAGGACTCGCGTCGTATAGCGCAAGCGGGTGACCTCTGTCATGGACTTATTGGGGAATCGTCATTGGCCTGGCATCTTTACAGGACTCAAGAATCGTCAACCATCAATAGGCGAACTGCATGACGGTGTGGCGTTGGCTCGATCCTTGTGGCACGAGACGGTGGGATTCGGAGGAGTGGGTGTGCCCATAAGCACTCGCTGGATGATCTGAACCTCAACAAGGGGAGGGAGCGATGGGACCGACAAAGGCGATCGCGAAAGGACATGCTCTCTACGAAGCGTTGGGGGGTAAGCTGATCAAGGACGGTTTCACGAACCGGCAGGACATGGAAGAATACGTGAGCCGCCATTATCTCACCCTGCCAGTCGTCGATCAACAAGGGCGGCCATGGCTTCTCGATGGAAAGCCAGTCTATTGCCTGCATGGAACTCAATACGAATCGATGAATGATGCGCGTGTCCACCTTGTCCGCTGTCCGGATTGCGGAGGCATGGGGATTCAATTCGACGAACTCGTCGTCGAATCGGACTGCATCCACTGCACGGCCTGCGGACATGAATTCGATGCCAGGCTGGAAATGATGGAGACATAGAACGGGCTCACCATCAGCGCCTTGGCTCTAAGCACATGTTCAGTTCTTACCGTGAGAGCGTCTGGTCTGGGTGCGGAACCGCGCAGGCGGGACTCCAAACTCCCGCTTGAAGGCACGATTGAAGGACGGTTCAGACTCATAGCCCACGTCGTTCGCTACTTCAGCCACACTCTTGGACGTAGACGTTAGCACTTGAGCGGCAAGCTGCAACCGCCAGCGCGTCAGGTACCCTATCGGCGTGTCTGACAGATAATGCCGAAATCGCTCGGCGAGCACCGAACGAGACAAGCCAACCGCATTGGCCAGGGAAGCGATCGTCCAGGGGTGGGACGGCTGCTTGTGTAAGAGCGCCAGCGCCTTGCCAACGTCAGGATCACGTACACCGGCGAGCCAGCCCGTTTGCGTCGGTGGTAACTTCGCGATGTACAGCCGAACCGTTTCCACGAAGAGGACCTCTGACAATTTGGCGATAACTGCAGTACTGCCCGGGCCAGACGATTCTGCATGATCGACCGAATATTGAAACGTGCTCTCCAACCACTGTCCTGAAGGACTGTCCCGAATATGGACCTTGACGATCGGCGGAAGCCCGGCCAGGAAGACCTGACAGAGTTGGGGATCGCAGGTCAGGTAGCCGCAGACCAGCTTGGTGAGTTCTCCTCCGCCGCCGACTTGAGAAATCATGCGTCCTTCGGCCAGCACCCGCTGCAGTTGTGCCGCACTGTCGATCGGTGTGACGGGATGGCCGTTGCCCATGAAGTGCGCATTGCCTTGCGGAAGAATGACGATATCGCCGGCTTCGAGAGGCACGCCGCGGCCATCCTCTTCGATACGAACGTACCCTCTACCTTCGGTTATCAAGTGAAAGATGATAACGTGCTTCGGACGGGCGGGAAGATACGACGCCATCGTGCATGCGTCGGGTTCGCGTGCGCACCACGGAGATGAAAATTCGCCGTTGAAGAACACCGCGCCATCGAGTTTCACGGTTTTCAAGACTTCAGACAGCACATCCATCGCATGAATCCCCGCCGCGGCCTTTCGGCTAACTTTGCCGGACGCCCCGATAAACGACCAGCTAGCTTAGCACTCTCCAGATAAGAGAGCCAGACGCCCTGATAAGACGCCGGAATGCTTCTCTCGTATAGTGGCGAACAGAAACAGCGCGGCGCATAGACAGCGCCGTAAATCGATAGCACAAGGAGGAGGCATCATGACGAGTGCAGCGATTGCAGAAATAGACAGTGTGAAGTCCCGGCTCAAGTCGATCTGGACAGCCGGAGACTACGATCGGTTTTCACGGTTCATGGAAGGCGGCGCGCGCGAATTTTATGAACGTCTGAACATTGCGCCAGGCTGCAAGTTGCTGGATGTGGCCTGTGGGTCCGGGCAATTGACATTGATGGCTGCGAAGGACGGATTGGAAGTGACCGGCGTGGACATCGCGGACAACTTGGTGGAGCGGGCACGGGCCCGCGCGAAAGCGGAGGGCCTGAACTCCAGATTTGAAGAGGCCGATGCCGAGTCCCTTCCATTCGATGATGCGAGCTTCGATGTCGTGGTTAGTCTAATCGGCGCCATGTTCGCACCGCGTCCTCAATTGGTCGCTCAGGAATTACTTCGTGTCTGCGTGCCGGGAGGCACCGTGGCCATGGCCAACTGGACGCCGCTGGGGTTTGTCGGTCAAATGTTTAAGACGGTCTCAAAATTCATTGCGCCGAATAGAATGCCCTCGCCGGTCTTGTGGGGCGACGAAGCCACCGTCCGTGAGCGACTTGGCCGCGGACTCTCGGAACTCAGCCTCACGAGGCGGCAGTACCTTTTCAGCTACCCCTTTCCGCCGTCGGAGGTGGTGGAATTCTTTCGTCTCTACTATGGACCGATTCATCAGGCATTCGCCTCGCTCGACGCCGACGGCGGTGAGCGTCTCCGCCGTGAACTCGAAGCGCTCTGGTCCGCTCACAATCGGGCGGGGACGGCCTGCACGACGGTGCTCGCTGAATACTTGGAAGTGATCGGTGTTCGAGTGTGAAGAAACATGGAGGGCACAATCTCGTTCACCAACCGACAATCATAAGGAGGCAGTCATGTATGGCATGAAGAATTTGACCAAGATGAAGGATCTCGATGCTCTTGCTCCCGAGGCAATGAAAGCGTTTGTGGCCTTCGACAAGGCGGCTCTGGCGGCCGGAGCTATTTCGGTCAAGTACAAGGAGTTGATCGCGCTCGGCGTCGCCTTTACGACTCAATGCCCTTATTGTATCGAGCTCCATGCGGGAAATGCACGAGGGGCTGGCGCATCGGAACAGGAGATCGCGGAAGCCGTTCTCGTCGCGGCAGCGCTGCGCGCGGGTGGGGCGGTTACACATGGTACTCATGCGCTGAAGGGAATCTAGCAGACTGGGCAATCGGACATTGCCCCTACATATCCAACAGATGATGCACCTAGTTTACGATTCGAAACCTACAAGGAGACTGTCATGACACCATTACGATTGCTCTCGTTAAGTTGGGATTCTTACTCACAGGTGCGGCTCCGGCGTTGGCAGAAATTCTGGGGCTCATCAACTCAATTACGCTCCACGCCCGAGAGAGGAAGGAGGTACGCCATGACGTCTACCCACATCATCGGGTTCGCCGCCGCAGCTATGCTCGCCTGTACCGTCCCCAGTTGGGCCACAGAATCGACGGTCGAGCCGGCATCGCCGACGAGCCTTTCTGATACGGTCCCCCTCTACACAAACCTTGGCTCCCACCATAAACGCATCTCCACTCGAGTCCCGGCCACGCAGCAGTACTTCGACCAGGGCCTGCGACTCGTCTACGGATTCAATCATGCGGAAGCGATCCGTTCGTTCACGCGCGCCGCAGAGCTCGATCCCGCCTGCGCCTTGTGTTACTGGGGAATCGCGCTCGCCTACGGGCCGCATGTCAATGCTCCTATGGACTCGGCGAGCGGAGTCGCCGCGTATGCGGCGGTGCAAAAAGCACTGGCGCTCAAGTCCCACGCCACGGCGCCTGAGCGCGCCTACATCGAAGCACTTGCGCAGCGCTATGAGGCGGACCCACCGGCTGATCGTGCCCGGTTGGATACGTCGTATTCGCGCGCGATGGGGCAGGTCGTCAAGACCTACCCGAAGGATCTCGACGCCGCGACCCTGTACGCCGAATCGCTGATGGACCTCCGCCCGTGGAACTACTGGCGCCCCGACGGAACTCCCTACCCCGGCACGAAGGAAATCGTACGCCGGCTCGAGAGCGTCCTCTCGCGCAACCCCAATCACCCCGGCGCGTGTCATTACTACATCCACGCGGTCGAAGCAGTGAACCCGAAAGCTGCAGTACCGTGCGCCGAACGGCTCGCTCGGCTTATGCCGGGCGAAGGACACATGGTGCACATGCCCTCGCACATCTACATCCGCGTTGGGCGGTGGAACGACGCCGTGCAGGCCAACCACCATGCTATCCACACCGACGAGGAGTTCATCGACGGGCAGCACCCGATGGGGGTCTATCCGCTCGCGTACTACCCGCACAACATCCACTTTTTCGCCTTCGCTTCCACGATGGCAGGCCGCAGTGCGCAGGCGATCGAAGCATCCAATACCCTCACCACCAAGGTGAACCTCGACGCCGCACGCCAGATCGGGCTGCTGCAGGAGATGCTGCCGTACCACGCGCTCACGCTCACGACGTTTGGAAAATGGGACCAGGTGCTTGCTACACCGCTTCCGCCCGAAGACATCCGCTTCTCGTACGCCATGGCCTCCTATGCCAGGGGCGTGGCACATGCTGCCAAAGGAGAGTGGGCGGAGGCGCAATCGGCGCTCGGTACAGTGACGGCGGCCGAGGCCGCGACACTTGATGGCGCCGAGGGGAAGACGGCACTCTCGATCGCCGTGCAGGCGCTGTCCGGTGAGATCGCGACCCGTCGCGGCGACCTGGACGTGGGCATCCACCACTTCCGGGAGGCAGCCAAGCTCGAGGACGGGGGACTCTACTTCGAACCGCCCAAGTGGTACTACCCGATTCGGCACTCGCTCGGCGCCGCACTGATGAAAGCGGGACAGCACGCCGAGGCCGAGAAGGTGTATCGCGAAGACCTGCGTCGCTTCCCCGAGAACGGCTGGTCCCTATTCGGGCTCGCGCAGGCGCTCCGCGCGCAGGGAAAGAACACCGAAGCGGCCGCAGCGGAAGCGCGCTTCAGGCGAGCCTGGGCAGACACCGATGTGACGCTGACGGCGTCGAGATTCTAGCGGATAGAGAACGACGGGGTCGGGTAGCCTTGCGCCTGATCGGCGTAGGCCTTCCGCCCCCTTGTTACGTTTTTGCGTGTTTGAAAAGTACTAGGGTGAGACCTTCGGTTTCGCGTTCCGTCAATTCTCAGGTTGAGACTATGCGCATGAACCGTATATGGTATGAGAACTGCCAAGGAGAGTTCTTCAATGCCATTAATTACCTATAATAAGGTCTCGGTTCCCTCTTTCATGTACGGCACAGCCTGGAAGAAAGAAGCAACCACCGGGTTAGTGCTGCAAGCGGTCGAGGCAGGGTTCACCGCGATCGATACAGCCAATCAACTCGTTCACTACGATGAAGCGAGGGTGGGGGAGGCACTCCTGCAATTGGCAACGCAGGGCATCACCCGCGACAAGCTGTTTCTGCAAACAAAGTTCACATCCGTCAGCGGTCAAGACCATCGGCTCCCCTACGATGCACAAGCAAGCATCACAACGCAGGTGCAGCAATCCTTCGCCAGTTCCTTGGCGCATCTTCACACGGTCTACCTTGACTCCTATGTGCTGCATGGACCCTATTCACGGCGTGGCTTGGGAGCTGAGGACTGGGAAGTGTGGGCGGCAATCGAATCCCTTTATGATGCCGGAAAGACAAAGATGATCGGGATCAGTAACGTCACGGCCGATCAGCTCACCTTGCTCTGCGCCAAAGCCAAGCACAAGCCGATGATGGTGCAGAACCGCTGCTATGCGGCCTTTGGCTGGGACAAAGAAGTACGGGATATCTGCCGAGCAAACCAGATCTTGTACCAGGGGTTCTCGCTCCTCACGGCCAATTCGGGAATCTTTGCCGAGCCAGACTTGCGGGCCATAACAGCCAAATACCAGACAGGTCTCGCACAAATTGTCTTCCGCTTTGCCCAGCAAGTCGGCATGCTGCCGCTCACCGGCACGACGAATGTTCAGCATATGAAGGAAGACCTGCAATCAGCTCGATTCACCCTCCTACCAGAAGAGGTTCAGCAAATCGAAACCATCGGCCTCTAGCGATGATGGGAAAGATCCTTGTGAAACGCGTCTACGAGCCGTCGGCCAAGTCTGATGGCTTCCGGGTCCTGGTCGACCGGCTCTGGCCACGCGGTATTTCAAAAGAGGCGGCCAAACTCGATCTCTGGATGCCCGATCTTGGCCCATCAACATCTCTGCGGAAGTGGTTCAACCACGATCCTGCCCGCTGGTCAGAATTCCAGCACCGCTACCACGCCGAATTAAAAAAGAACACGGCCCTTCTCGCAACGATCACAGAACAGGCCAAGCCTCGCACCCTGACATTGCTCTACTCCGCCAAAGATGAACAGCACAATCAAGCCGTCGCTCTCCAGAGCTTTCTGCCGAAACAAACTATCTCGCGCAAATCCAACACAAGAGTGAAGAAGAACATCCGCACTATGGCCGGCAGAAAGAAGATGAAGACTGGTCTATCATGAGACCTGTCGTTCAATTGGAACGCACCGGTTGCGGCATCGCTGCTGTAGCAGCGTATCCTACCGACAAGCCCAACGGACCGCAAATAAGCTTGGTATTTTCGCCGATGATCGACGATTGTGCTCTGAGACGGCTTACGTACGCCGCCTTCTTCAAAAATATCGACTGCGCCCAGCCTCGACAGAGGAGCCCTTTCGTTCCTGGAGCAGTCTGCCCGATCTGGCTCTTCTTGCCATCAAGTGGCATCGGGAACAAGGGCGACCATGCTGGCATTGGGTGGTCTTCGTACGAGATTCGAAAGGGGAACGAGTCCTGGATTCAAAGAGATCACTCTCCCGTCATGTGCGGAGAGATTTCATAAGAATGAAGCCGAAGTGGTATATGACAGTGGTGAAGAATCAATGAGCAACGCGATCTTCCGCTGATCAACACTATCGATTTTGTTCGCCCACTATCCAGCCAAATTTTAGTGTTAAGGGAGGGGACTGACACCCTTCCCCGCGTCTACGCGTGGTGTCTATCCCACTCGACTGCGCAGGAGTGTTGGAGCCAGAATGCATCGTCATTCCTGCGCCATGCATGATTCAAGATCCCTATGACCACTTGCGAGCGAGCTCGGAGGGACCATTATAAAGCGGTGCTCCTTGGGCGTCTCGGCGCGACTAGGGTTGGGCGGGTGAGAACAGTTTGCGTGCAGGGGGAAATCAATCAGCCTCATTCTAAAAGAAGTAACGAGCAAGCTTGGAGGAAGCATTAACATGCGATGTCATAACTTTCGCATAAGTCGCTGGTCACGGGTCTCCCGTTGACCTCAATCAGCTGGTGACCGAGGATAGACCAAGTTAATCATGACAAAGTAGAATGTTCCCGTTTCCTCGTCCCTATTTCACTACCCGGTTGCATTCTCAAGTCAAGCGTTCAGCAACTGGGTAAAGGATGCCAGTCCGTGACAGGCATTACCCCCTCCGAGCGCTATCTGACCAAGCTATGTCGCCGTTCGTTCCTGCGATTGTGGAGCTGGCCTAATGTATATAGAGATCAAAAGTCTGGCCGATCGGTTATAGGGAAAGAGGTCTGCGATCTACTCGTTGTCTTCGATAATCATGTGTTCATCTTTTCTGACAAGTATTGTGAGTTTCCCAATACAGGCGATGTACGGCAGGATTGGGCTAGGTGGTTCAAAAAGGCAATCCTAAAGTCCGCAATACAAGTATGTGGCGCTGAAAGGTGGCTGCGTAAATACCCGGGGCGATTGTTTCTTGATAAGACTTGCAAACATCCGTTTCCTGTCAGTTTACCACCCATTGAACAGGCAGTATTTCATAGGATGGTAGTCGCGCACGGCTCAGCGCAGCGATGTCGAGACTATTTTGGTAGTGGATCAGGAAGCCTTATCATCAATCCGAGTCTTGCGGGAAGAGATCACTACGATTTCAGCACGCCATTGTTCTCCCCATTCAATATCGGCAGAGTTACTGAAGCCAAAAGCTTTATCCATGTCATAGATGACTTCAGTCTCGACGTTTTATTGGGAACGCTCGACACTGCTCCGGACCTTGCACGATATCTGGATTTGCGAGGGCATTTCATCGAGTCAAGGAAGTTGCAGTTTGCCACAGGAGAAGAAGATCTCCTTGCGTACTACCTGCGCCACGTTGATAACGCTGGATGCCACCACTTCTATCTACCGAACGACGCTACAACGATAGCTGTCGGTGAAGGTTCCTGGCGTTCCTTCAGTAACCACCCACAGTATAAGGCGAAACTTGAAGCAGATGGGATCAGTTATGCGTGGGACAAAATAATCGACAAGTTTACAGAGCATCTCTTAGAGGGGACCCAGTACCAGATTCCTGAGTACCGGCTGCTGGATTCTTCCGTAAAAGTCCAAGAACGTGGTTTAAGAATTCTTGCTAAAGAAGGGCGTGTGCGCAGGCGTATGATTGCCAAGGCAATTCTTGGGGTAATCAGGAACGGAAACGAGAACCCTAGGGCGGTGAGAGTCGTGCCGGGTGACCCATACTACATTTTTCTTTCATTGCAGGCGCCGTCAAGCCGAACCTATGAAGAGTACAGAAAGGGTCGAGCAAGATTGCTTGAAGCATACTGCTTGTGTACACGCTTGGAATTTCCGAATGCGCGTCTAGTTGTGGGGATTGCGACGGAGCCGGAAAACTCAGCCAGTGGGCGATCTGAGGACATGTGTGTGCTGGACGGCGGTATGTGGAATGAAGAACTTGCGAAAGAAGCCGCCAGAGTTAAGAGCGAATACGAAATATTCACGAGTTTACGGAAATCACACTACCATGAATCTGAGTATCCACTAACGCGTCCTCAATTGAGTGGAAAAGGTCGAGACCGCAACAAGCTTTGCCCATGCGGTAGTGGACGCAAGTACAAGAAATGTCATGGATCCCAATCGTCATAGTCGTAGTTAGGTAGGATTGGTCGCTTGCTGGGAGAAAAGTGGGGCTAGCTCAGGCTGATTAACCGATCGATTTGGCTACTCAAGGGTGTCGAAGCCGCCTTCTCATTGGTGCTGTTCTTTCCGGAATGTGCCAGCAGCCACGCTATGATGGCAAAGAGGAGCAGGCTTTGTAGTAGGGAAGGGAACGTGGTCGATCTCTTTGCTTCCGTCAGGGACGATACGAGCGGAGATGAACAGATGCCTCGGACACGCACTCACGACGCAAACGCAATCGGCAGCTCATCCCAGTCTGTGTGTAGGCCGATGACCGTCTGTGAAACTGCGTGCTCCAGGGCTTGGTCGGGCCGCTCCAAGCATATTGCAACGTTCCCATGAATTAAGGTCGCGTCTTGCGATCAAATATTTCGAAACGAAGGAATCCGACCTCTTAATTACTGCTTCACGCATGTCTTGAACTGGCTGGTCGGGGGAGTCCACAGCCTGGCTGACCGCCTCGGATATGGAGTGTCGAAGTAAAGGGGCGCCGGGATAGGCTGACCAGACGTGCAGTGTTGCCATGCTCCCGAGGGCTGAAACTTTTCTTGCTAAGTATGGAAAAAGCTTGTACTAGGATTGGCCTGAACGAAGAAGCCCGTAGGCACGGATAGGATAGGCTAGGTTGACCAACCTACTCAATAGTTGTATGCAAGCTTTATAATCCGTTCGGCAACGCGCTTGGCTGGTTGGGCAGGATATGATTGACAACGAGGACGCGTGCGACAGCCGACGATACGTCTCCTCGGGGTATTCCGGATCGTTCGGCACCAAGATGTTCTACATTTGTTCTCGCCGATTTGTAAGGCGAGGAGGGAGATTCAAATGATCAGACCACTTGGCCGAATTGCGGCCGCCGCGATGTGTGGCGCGATCGTGCAGGTTACGACTCCGGCGATTGGTGCTTGGGAACGTTTCCATGGCGACGCCGCCAATCGGGGGTTCGCCGATGTGGATACGAAACCGGCTGCCGGGGGCTCCCTCAGCGTTCCCGGGCTCGGCACGTTCGCGCTGGGCGCGGGTCCTGTCATCGCACCAGATGGAAGAGTCTATCTCGGCACGCAGGAAGGAAAGCTTCTCGCTCTGCATGCGGACGGCAAGCCATTCTGGAGCCGGGACATCAACAAGGACGAATCGATCGTCGCCTCGCCCGCCATCGGCGCGGATGGTTCAGTCTATGTGATCGGAGCCAAGTCGAAGATCACCCAAATAAAGTTGGGGGTAAAAAAGACGGAAATGGCGTCGACCTTGTATGCGTTCAACGCCACAGGCGCTTTGCTCGCGCGGACGCCCTTCCCGACGCGGACGGGCCTCCGTGGCGCCACCTCGGCACCACCCAACATCGTCAGCGTAGGCGGGAAGGAGATCATTCTCACACCCGCGATCTACAGGAATCGCAACATAAGCGGCGTGGAAATGCGGCTTATCGGATTCTCACCCAGTGGAGGTGTCGTTCTCGATCAGTTGGTGGCCGGACAGCCGGGCACCGCAACCGGCGGCGCGACGGCCGATGGCAAGGGAATCAGCGCGTTCGATGCTCTTTGCCTTATTCCCCCCGGAGGCTTCGTCTATTGCGCGATTTGCGGATTCGGCCAATGCGACTACAATCCGCCTCGGGATCCGGGGGCCCCCCCGCCCATGCCAGGCGTCAGTGTCTTCACGTTCGCCGGCGGCGGCGCGCCGCATGTCATCGTCAGCGACCAGCGTCACGTCATCAGGGGATTCACCGCGACCTCCGCAGCCGGCCTGACCGAGACGTTTCGGGTACGCGATGACGGACGATCGTTCGTTTCCGCGCCGATGGTATTTCCTGACGGCCACACGCTTGTCAGTACCGGTAGCGGCGAAATCGTCTTCGCCGGACCCAATGCGAACAAGCTGACGCCTACCCGCAGCCCGGGCATAGTTTATGGACCGGCGACGCTCACCACGAACGGCTTCGCCGTTGTCGTCGGCGCGTCTGGGCTCACGGTCTTGAACAACGGCACAGTGGTGTCGCAAGCGTCGCTTCCACCGTCTTATACGTCGGCTGCGGCGTCGCGCACGCATGTCTTCGTCTCGACAACCGACGCCTTCATCACTTTCGACGCCGACGCGCAGCAGGAGTTGCAAAGGTTTGACTGGGTCGGGGGCGGAAAATCGCCGCCTGCGATCGGACCTGACGGCCGCGTCTACGCAATCGCTTCCGACATCCTGTTCATATTCCCGCCGCCGCTCAAGGTCTCCAAGCCGCTCTCGAGTGCACCTGGCGCTGTCCTGCAAAAGGACCCCGGTGGACAATAAGCGCCGTTACATGCGGCGTGCCCAGGCGGACGACGCCAGGTAATGTGCCTCGATGGACAATACGGGTTGGATGATTTTCATAGGAATCGGTGGAGTCGTGCTTTGGCTGGTGATTCACCAACAGTATCGCCGCTGGCAGGCCGGCAAGTTAGCCGACAAGATGTTGGAGGATGTGCTCAAAGGCAAGGACGCCTTTCGGCGGTAGCATCTATGGTAGACCACGGGTGATTGAAGACCATCAGCAGGTGCCAGGGTCGGGTCATGCCTCTTAAACCATCACCGCGAACGCGATGCCCATGGGCTGGGGAGAAACCCCATATGATTCGGTATCACGATCGGGAGTGGGGGAGGCCGGTGCATCACGATCAGCGGCTCTTTGAAATGTTGCTGCTGGAAGGAGCGCAGGCTGGTCTCACTTGGGATACAATCTTAAAGCGCCGTGGGAACTATCGAAAAGCTTTTGCCGGGTTTGATCCGGCCAAGGTGGCCACGTTCACAGCCCACAGAAAGAAGCAGTTGCTGAACGACTCCGGCATCATCCGCAATAGGTTGAAGATCGACGCAGCGGTGACCAATGCGCAGGCCTTTCTGGCAGTGCAGAAAGAATTCGGATCGTTTGATCGGTATGTCTGGCAATTTGTCGACGGGAAACCGATACGGAATTGTCGGCGAACGATGGCGGATGTCCCAGCCACAAGCCCGGAGAGCGATATCCTCTCAAAGGATCTTAAGAAACGTGGGTTCCGGTTCGTGGGGAGCACGATCGTCTATGCCTTCATGCAGGCGGTGGGTCTGGTAGACGACCATCTCAGCAACTGTTTCGCCAAGCCCCAGGCGAAACGTAGAACTCCATCATTGAGCTCATCGCCTAGGATATAGAGATAGATCCTCGTTTCCTCCTTCTATGGCTGCGTCCTTTTCTGACCTTCTCCGTCTATAGAGATGAGTATGGAATGACTCGCCACTCTACAAGAAGGAGGTTCCCCATGCGTCCCCATATTTCACTTGATGTGCGTGATGTGTCTAAATCAGTCGCATTCTACAAAAAGGTATTTGGAGTGCCACCCCAGAAGCAGGTGGCCGACTATGCCAAGTTTGACCTCAAGGCTCCCGCGCTGAACTTTTCGCTGGTGTCTTCCTCTGGCGAAGTAAGTGCCGTGGATCACTTGGGGATCGAGGTTGAGACGGTCGAGGAGATCGCTGAGTGGAAGGCTCGTTTGCAACGTGAAGGTATTCTTGAGAAAGTCAAAGATAATGTCGCCTGTTGCTTCGCTCGACAGGACAAACTTTGGTTTACCGACCCAGACGGGAACGCCTGGGAGATCTTTACTGTCCATGAGCAATTGGAGGTGACAGGGCGACTGAGTCAAACCGGCTGTTGCGTGCCGAAGAAGGCCGGTGCTCATGAGCCTGCCACTTGCGGCGCCTGAGCCAGCATAGTACCGTAGGGAGGTTGATGAGGGAGGAGGCCATCATGACGAAGACGACAGAAGAACTCTGGCAACTTGTGCATGATGGCCTCCGTGTCTTCATCGCCAAGCGTGTGAACGACCAGGGGCATGTCGACGACATTTTGCAAGACGTGTTTGTGCGGGTCCATCGGCAGATAGACGCTGTGAGCGATCCAGGCCGGTTGGTTTCATGGATCTATCAAATCACGCGAAATGCGATCATCGATCATTACCGGAATCCAGGAAGACAGCGAGAGATTCCCTCTGGACTTAGCGCAGAGCTTGAAGTTATTGACGAACTTCCAACGATCTTGGACAAGACTCGTCAGGGCGAGGTTAGTGAGTCTCGAACAGAACTCGCCGGTTGCCTGCGCCCAATGATCGATCGACTCTCACAGGAGTATCGGGAAGCGATCACGCTTGTGGAGCTGGAGGGGCTGACACAACAGACCGCAGCTAAACGGATGGGCTTGTCGCTCTCCGGCATGAAATCGAGAGTCCAGCGAGGGCGCAAGCAGCTCAAACAAATGCTCGATGACTGTTGCCAGATTGAGCTTGACCGCCGAGGTGGAGTGATCGACTATCGCTTTCACTCAACGAAGTGCGATAGCTGCGCCTCTAACAAACCCTGAGCAGTGGACAAGTCATGAGTCTGGAGTCGCGACCGAGGGGTATCCGCTTTTAGCGAATACCCCTCGTTGTTATGAGGTAAGGCCTACTGAAGCGGATGAACCACACCGGCGAAGTTCAGCAAATCGGTGATCTCGAAATCGCCGGACTTCGCGGACGGTAAGGTCGGTTTCCAGTTCTTGTTGACGGTGAGATAGGAGTCCTTATCGGCTTTCAACAGGCCGATGAAGACTTCGCCGACGATCCGGCTTCCCACCGGCCCCATCCGCAAACCTTGCTCAAGGACTTCTGCTTCCTTGAGAATGTAGTACCAGAGCGGTGTACTCTTTTCCATGCCGAAGGGTGTCAATTCGGCAAGTTGTTCGGGGGTCAGCACCTGAACACCCATCACTCGAGCAATGGCTTGCCCCGATGGCAGACCAAAGTTGACATGCCTCATAAGATTGCGGGAAGCCAGGGATTGGATGCCGTCTGCCGGCATACCGGGCGCCGGCCCACGTGACCCGAGGAGATGCATGAGCGGAGTCGAAAGCTTCGTGTCGATCCGTTTGTTGGGCCTAAAGTTCTCATCAAACTTGAAAAAGGTTTGCCAGTCAACATAGCGACGTGGGGCGCGCTTGCCTCCTCGCATGTCGTTGGGGTTGGGATCATTCGGATCGGCAGAATCATCGAAAATGAAGGCAAAGAACTCACTACCCGGAGCCGCTCCAAAGTTCAACCGATAGCTGGGACGAACTTGGGAATGACCGAATCGATAGGCCGCCACCGCGAATTCGACGGGAATCAGTGGCTCTCGCCTCGGACTGCGAAAGAGTGAATCTTGAGTCCGGTCGTGAACTCTGTAGAACCGAGGACCGTGCCTCAAGATTTCATCGACCCGATCCTGCCCGATCGTGAGCGGGAGAAACTCATTGAGCACTATCCACTGATAGTGCCACCGGACCTGTTGCTGCGCTTCCTTGAAGAGGTCCTGCGCGGAGCGATTTGCATTGGCCTGGTCGGCACGCAACCGATCGACAACAGCGTTGTGAAACTTCAGCATGGCCAGATGAAATTGGCTAAGGAGGATATTTTCATCGTTGCGGCTGTCGGCGATGATTGCATTGAGGTTGGCGTCTCGGGGCAGATCGAAGCGCTTAACCCCTTTGCGAGAAACTAGTTCAGAGCCTGGAATCTCTTCCACCCTGAATTTGATGTCACGGGAGCTGGTGTCGTACAGTTCAGGAGATCCTGTGGGACCGTTTCCGTAGACACTGTCGAGGTCAAACTCGGCTGTGCGGAAATTGGTGGTTTGCCTAGGCTTGGTATTCTCCAGAATCGGTGCTTTCAACGCGAGAGTGAGATCGTGATCGAGGAATTGCCCGAAGAAGGTCACCCCGGCCGACATGTTCGGATTGTTGGGATTGTTCAGACTTAAGTTCGGGTCTGTAATCGACAAGATCGGATCGTTCAGGTTGTCCTTGGCATCGAGGACCCCTTCTTTCACGCCAAGCTTTTTAGCTTGTTCTCTAGACTCATCGGTCTGCGGAGCAAAGGGCGGGAGCCCGGGAAACATGCGGCTGAAGACGTCATCCGGGAAACGCGGACGAGTAGGTTTTGTAACGTGCAAATTGTTTCGTTCTGACAAATCCTCGGCTGCAATGACTTGTTCGGTTGTGCCGGAAAGCAAGCCAGCAAGACCGAGCACCACGACGCATGTTGCTCGAACGTGCATTGAAACTCCTCCTTTGGAGACCTTCGCCATATCGACGAGTCAGGTCTTGTTAAGAAAGTTGGACATAGGATTCACGATGATAGCCATCGCCACCCGCCTGGTGCGACTGAGCAAGAGTCAGGCCACACAGGGATCAATGCAAATCCTCAAAAAAGTCTCATAAACTCGTTGCGAATATGTTCAGCTGTGTTCATACATAGTGTTTGGAATGTAGCTTTATTCATACGAAGGTGAATTCCTGCGGTTGATACATGTTCTTAAATGTGCAAATTGGGTTAGATCGATCATTCCTCGTCACAAATTATTTGGATCTGGATGGCAAGAGTTGTGATTATCGGTGGTGGACCTGCCGGGCTCATGGCGGGGGAAGCGGCAGCCTCAGCGGGCGTACACGTTGAGGTGTATGATGCCATGCCGTCGGTGGGGAGAAAGTTTCTGCTGGCAGGAAAGGGCGGGCTGAATCTCACGCATTCGGAACCGATCGAACCCTTTCTTTCTCGCTATGGCCAGCAACGTGCATTCATCGAGCCCGCGATTCGATCATTTCCCCCGAGTGCCTTGCGGGATTGGGCTCGCGAGCTTGGTGTGGAAACATTCATCGGTACGTCTGGACGGATCTTTCCCACTGACCTGAAAGCGGCTCCGCTCTTACGCGCCTGGCTACGACGGTTGCGACAATCAGGAGTACAGTTCCATATTAGACATCGGTGGTGCGGATGGGATAAAGAACGCAGGTTGCAGTTCACCACTCCACAAGGGCTGGTTCATGCTCACGCCGACGCTGTGGTATTGGCGCTGGGCGGCGGCAGTTGGCCACATCTCGGCTCCGATGCCGCGTGGATTCAGATTCTGGCTGAGCACAAGGTACTGATCGCTCCGCTAAAGCCGGCCAATTGTGGATTTGACGTACGGTGGAGCGAGCACTTTCGAACGAGGTTTGCCGGACAGCCAGTGAAGACCGTCGAAGTCACCGCGAAGACCGTGGACGGGATCGTGATCCGCCAACGGGGAGAGTTTGTCGTCACGGAGAACGGTGTGGAAGGAGGCGTGATCTATACTATCTCAAGCCATGTTCGCGATGCCATCGCCGCGGAAGGAACGGCCTCGCTGTGGCTCGATCTCACCCCGGATCGATCGCTGCAGCAACTCACAAAGGATCTCTCAAGGCCGCGTGGGAAACGTACGCTGGCAACACATCTCACCCGGTGCGCCGGTGTCGCAGGAGTCAAAGCCGGTCTCTTGCGTGAAGTGGTGTCGAAAGACGTGTTGGCGGACTCTGCTCGCCTAGCCTCAGCCATCAAATCCATCCCGCTCACACTCACAGCACCTCGACCACTGGCAGAAGCCATCAGCACGGCCGGCGGTGTCTCCTTTGAGGCGCTCGATAACCGTCTGATGCTTCGAGCACGTTCCGGTGTCTTTTGCGCAGGCGAAATGTTGGATTGGGAAGCGCCGACCGGAGGATATCTGCTCACTGGTTGCATGGCGACCGGACATCTCGCCGGGACCGCAGCAGCCGCGTGGGCCCAAGAACAACTCGTACAGCCTACCTGAGAGATCATCCTGTTCTGTCAGGCGTGATGCGTCCGCATCACGCCAATAACCAGTTCCAGATTTTGGAAAGCCAGCTGGTGATCATTTCGATCCAGGAGTCGATTATCGACGGTGGATCAATCTTCGCGGAGGGTGATGGTGCTGCAGGTTTGATAGGAGCGATACTCGGCGGGGAGGAGGCAGCTTGTGCAACCTGTGTCAGTTCCGTATTCTGAGCAGGTCCGACTGACGATATGGACTCTTCAGAGATAACCGGCTCGGTTATGACGAGTTTCTCTCTTTCCGAATCCACCATCACAGACGCCTGGGGCCGTTCTATTTTCTCCTTGTACTGAGCGACCTTGGCTTGCAAGGAGACGCTCTCTTGCCGAATATCCACGATCTTACGCGCCAGCTGCCAACTCTGGTTCATCAAGGTCGCCACCTGTGTCTTCAACAACGCGAGGGTGTCCTCCGCTCGCTGTTTCATAATCGGCAGCTGTTCTTCTTCTCGCTGAATCGCGGCCCGCAGTTCAGACACGGCGACATCTTCACGTCGGTTCGAAGCCTGTAGGCTCGCGATCTCCTGATCCAGCTCCCTGAGGTCTCCGCGTACCGCCTCCAAGACTTGAGTCTCTTCTAGAGTTTCCGCCTTGACCTTTTCGTACGTACGCCGACTGACACAGCCGACCTCCAGGAATACAACCGCGGCGAGTACACAGAACACAACCCGTTGAACGGCCAGAGACATGGTACCGGTAGGAGGTGTCATAGGTAATGCCTCATGGGTTAGCCAAACCGAAACCCGTGCGACCGGGTTTGCAGTCGGTCCGGTGAGTAGCTACGCGTAAGATGTACACAGTTGATGGGGATCCGTCAACCCTGCTTGCACTCTCTTCGGGGAACGCTTGGATAACCAGTCGAAGTGTGCGTACTATGGGTCCTGATGTCGTCTGATGCGGCCATGTCCATTCGGCTCCCCCCGGAGTGTGAGACGGCTCTCTTGGAGCGTTTTCTCAAGGCCGAATCCATGGCGCTGTGGACAGTACGGTCAGCGCGTTTACAAGACGTGCCTCCCAACGTCTATGCGTTCCTCCGACAACACGAGGAGGATGAGCAGCAGCATCTGGCACAATTTGAAACCATGATCGGCCGTCAGCCTCGTGAACGGGAACGGCTGCCGACCGTGCCACGACAATGGCCAGCACTGGCCGTTCAGCTCTATGGGTATGAGTCACTGGGACTTGAATTCGCAACGTTACTCGTCATGTTACGGCCGGACTTGGCCTCGATCCGCGAGGACGAACTGGTCCATGTGGACTTCTTCGAGCGCGAGATTCTCCGCATCCTCAGAGGCGAGGCCGCCGCGGCCGAACAGGCCACGGTCTCGGCGCGTGCGTGGTGGCGGAAATTACCGCGAACCCTCGATCGCTATCTTGAAGGAGCAGCACTCGATCCCTATCGGCCAGTACTAGCAGAGCGGATTCTCGCCATACTGGAGCAGCGATTCCGTACAACCGGACTGTTCACATGAACGACGAGCGACGATGATGTCGATCAGGCCTGATCGGGAAGCAGGCCGGCGACGGCCCCCATCCTTCGATATTTCTGATCTCGTTGTGCAAGAAGTTGTTCGACGGGCAAATCAAGCAGGTCAAATAGTTGGTTGGTCAGTGCCTTCCCGACCAGGTCACAAACGGCTCGCGGTTCGCGATGAGCACCGCCCAGCGGTTCAGAAACAATCGTGTCGATCACGCCAAGCTCGAAAAGATCCTTCGCGGTCATTTTCAATGCGGAAGCGGCATCGGGAATCTTTTCCGGATTGTCCCAGAGAATCGCGGCACAGCCTTCAGGTGAAATGACCGAATAGACCGAATGTTCCAGCATCAAGACTCGGTCGGCGACGCCGAGAGCTAGAGCCCCCCCGCTGCCCCCTTCACCGATGACCACGGCAATAATCGGCACGGTCAAGCGCGACATGACAAACAAATTTCTGGCGATGGCTTCGGCTTGCCCACGCTCCTCGGCGCCGATACCGGGATAGGCGCCGGGCGTATCGATAAAGGTCATGATCGGGCGGTTGAACTTTTCCGCCATCCGCATGAGGCGAAGTGCTTTCCGATACCCTTCCGGATTAGGCATGCCGAAGTTGCGTTGCACGCGTTCTTTGAGAGTCTTGCCTTTTTGATGACCGATAATCATCACCGATCGGTCATTGAATCTGGCAAATCCTCCCACGATGGCCCGATCATCTCCGAACACACGGTCGCCGTGCAGCTCAAGAAAATCTCGTGTCAACTCATTGATATAATCCAGCGTGCTTGGGCGTTGAGGGTGGCGAGCCAGCTGCGTTCGCTGCCAGGGGGTCAGGTTTTTGTAGAGCTCATGTTCGACTTGCGCCAGCTTGGTGCGCAGCTTCCGGATGTCGTTCTGAGAAGACGATTTGCCGCTGGTGGCCGCGGCGGATAGCTTCTCGATCTTCTCTTCGATCTCACGGATCGGTTTTTCAAATTCGAGATAGTCGCGCATAGCCCCGTTCACTTCCGTAG
This sequence comes from Nitrospira sp. Ga0074138, assembly GCA_001464735.1. Taxonomy (GTDB): domain Bacteria; phylum Nitrospirota; class Nitrospiria; order Nitrospirales; family Nitrospiraceae; genus Nitrospira_D. The sequence goes on along the minus strand of LNDU01000034.1, from coordinate 79,093 downwards.
AACAATCAGCCACCCGGCCCAACTAAGATCCTTAGGATAGCAAAAAGAGAGCCCCTTTGCCTAGCACTTCCTCAACCTCCGACACAAAGTGATCACTGGGACACACGGTCAGGTTGGGGAGGGGATTGGTCTCAGCTTCCCAATTTGCATCGGTCCGAAACAACATGGAGATCGTGGTGCTCCCGGGATGTCGCATGAAGACGGCACGCAATCGAGGCAATTGTTGAGGGACCTCCGGACGATCCATGAGGCTGATGCGGATGCGCTTGATCGCCTGGACTTGCACCTCGGCCAGCGGCTCGATCTTGCTGCCACGGATTTTGGTGCCTTTGTCGCCACGATCGATGGTACCCGTGATACGAACGATCCGTTCCGGTGCAATCAGCTCACCCGCCGTCCTGAACAAATCGGGGAACACAATCACCTCCGTGGTCCCATGCAAGTCTTCCACCGTGAGGTAGGCCATCCGATCACCCTTCTTCGTCAGCATCGACTTGACCGAGGCGATGATGCCGCAGATCTTCACCTCGCCGCCGTCCCCGCAGTCTTTCAATCCCACGGTCGTCGTAGTCGACAAGGCACTCAGTGTCGCTTCGTAGCGGGTGAGGGGATGGGCGGAAATATAGAACCCGGTCAGCTCTCGTTCGTACTTCAATCGTTGGGCTTGATCCCATTCCGCGATCGAAGGCAGCGGGGAAGTCGGCAAGGCCGTTGTCGTGGTGTGGCCATTCAGCTCCTCACCGAAGATGCTGGTCTGTCCGAGATCGCGTTCACGTTGTGCTGCGGCGCCCTCCTCCACGGCTTGATCGAGCACTGCCATGAGTTGTGAGCGCTTGGCACCGGTGGAATCAAACGCACCGGCCTTAATGAGGCCTTCCAACATCCGCTTGTTTGCCTTATGAAGATCAACCCGCCGACAGAAATCAAAGAACGACCCGAAGGGACCGGTCTGTGTTCGCACATTCAATACTGACTCCACCGCGCCCTCTCCCACATTCTTGATGGCCGCTAAGCCGAACCGGATGGCGCCGTCATGGACGGCGAAGTGCGTTTGGCTGGCATTCACGTCAGGCCCCAGCACTTTAATGTCCAGGTCCCGACATTCGGTGAAATACCCGACCAGCTTATCCTGATTGCCCATATCGGTCGTCATCAGGGACGCCATGAATTCGGTCGGGTAGTGGGCTTTTAAGTAGCCCGTTTGATAACACAAAACAGCATAGGCTGCCGCATGCGATTTATTGAAGCCATATCCGGCGAATTTTTGAATCAGTTCGTAGAGCTTGTCCGCTTTTTTCTCAGGAATATTCTTGTGTTTCGCGCCATCAAGAAACTTGACCCGCAGCTTTTCCATCTCTTCCGGTTTCTTTTTGCCCATCGCCCGACGAAGGATGTCGGCTTGGCCCAAGGAGAACCCGGCCATCTTATTGGCGATCGCCATCACCTGTTCCTGGTAGACGATCACGCCATAGGTATCCTTGAGGATCGGCTCCAGTTCCGGCAGTTCATAGGAGATCGGCACCTTCCCCTGTTTTCGCTTGATAAAATCAGGAATGAGATCCATAGGTCCGGGACGATACAGCGCGATAATGGCGATAATGTCTTCAAACCGGTCCGGCTTGAGGCCCGTCAAGAGATCCCGCATACCGGAGCTTTCCAGCTGGAACAGCCCGGTGGTTTTTCCTGAGCTCAGAAGGGCAAAGGTGGCAGGGTCATCGAACGGCACCTGATCGATCACGAGCGGCGGCACACCGGGATGCGTTTCAGTGATCAGAGTCTCGGCACGTCGAATCATCGTGAGCGTCTTGAGGCCGAGGAAATCGAATTTCACCAGCCCGATTTTTTCGACGTCCCCCATTGAGTACTGGGTTACGATTTCGTCGTTGGCGCCCTTGTAGAGCGGTACGTGGTCGGTGAGCGGTCCTTCGGAGATCACGACGCCGGCCGCATGGGTCGAGGCATGACGAGCCAAGCCTTCGAGCGATTGCGCGTTGGCCATGAGCTCTTTGACCTTCGGATCCGTCTCCACCAACTCGCGCAAGCGAGGCTCGGTTTCCACGGCCTGTTGCAACGTGATATTCAATTGATTGGGAATAAGCTTGGCCACCTTGTCGGCATCCGCGTAAGACATTTCCAGCACACGGCCCACATCGCGAATCGCCGCCTTGGCGCCGAGTGTTCCAAACGTGATGATCTGCGCGACGTGGTCGGATCCATACTTGTCCACCACATAGTTGATCACTTCCCCGCGCCGGTCCATGCAGAAATCCATATCGATATCAGGAAGCGAGACGCGTTCAGGATTCAAAAAACGCTCGAACAATAGGGTATAGACGAGCGGATCAAGGTCGGTAATGCGCAAGGCATAGGCCACAAGACTGCCAGCGGCAGAGCCCCGCCCTGGCCCCACTGGAATCCGTTTTGATCGAGCGAAGCGGATAATGTCCCAGACAATGAGAAAGTAGCCAGCAAATCCCATCGAGCAGATCACCATCAGTTCTTCTCGGAGACGCTGATCGTAGACAGCGGACGCAACCCGGCTGGGCCTTTCTTTTAATCGTTCCTTCAGCCCGGCGAGCGCGAGATGTTCCAGATAGGACTCGCGATCCTTGAATCCTTCAGGAATTCGGTACTGTGGGAGATAGGTTTTGTTCAGCGGAAGATCGAGCTCGCAATGGTTCGCAATGCGGCAGGTGTTCGTCACAGCGCCAGGAAACTCTGCAAACGCCGGAGCGATCTCCTCCGTCGATTTCACATACAGCTGATCCGTGTCGAACTTCATCCGGTTCGGATCGCTCACCGTCTTTCCGGTCTGCAGACACAACATCAATTCATGCGGCCGCGAGTCTTCCTTCTTCAGGTAGTGACAATCATTGGTGCCCGCGAGAGGGATCCCAAGTTTCTTATGGATCTCCATGAGGCCGGCGTTGGCGACCCGCTGATGATCGAGTCCGTTGGCCTGCACCTCGAGATAGAAATGATCCTTCCCGAAGATTTCCTGGAACTCGCCGGCCACCGCTATGGCACCATCCATATCTTTCTGGCCGATGAGATAAGGGATTTCACCGCTTAAGCAACCGGACAATGCAATGATCCCATCGTGGTGAAGCTTTAAGAGTTCTTTGTCAATTCGAGGCTTATAATAGAACCCCTCAAGATATCCTTTACTGACAAGCTTGATAAGATTCTGATAGCCGGTAAGATTTCTCGCGAGGAGAATCAAGTGGTAGTAATCGTTATGCGCGAGCCCACTGTCCTTCTTGGCATGCCGGCTTCCTAAGGCCATATAGGCTTCACAACCGATGATCGGCTTGACACCCACCTCTTTGGCTTTGCGATAAAACTCGACCGCGCCGAACATATTGCCATGGTCGGTCATGGCCACTGCCGGCTGATCGAAGGACTTGATCTGTCGAACTAACGGCTCAATCTGATTGGCACCATCGAGGAGGCTGAACTGGGTGTGGAGATGCAGATGAACAAAAGAGGAAGTCACGAAAGATACACCTCGTTATAGGATTGTAGTGAGGGTACAAGAAGGAGTCAATGATGGACCAGGGAAGTCCTCTCATCGAGACGCCGTCGAGAAACTGTCTTGTTGTATGATTACTAACAGGCCATTGAAAAGCTAATTCATCTCTCTCGCTCTTGACTAGGGGCCGCAGCGAGCGAAGAGACTAGCGTAGACTGTTTTCACCCGCCCACCCATCGCCTGTGTGAACATACGTTTGCCCAGGCTGTACGTTGAGCCTTTAAGCGATGTAAGAACGAAGCTGAGGAACTTTTTCAACATCCTGCTAGAGCCGTTCTCCGTACTTTCGGAAGTGTTGTTCTTTGGCGTCAGCGATCCACTTGTCCCGTTTAATGCGATCTGGATCGGTTTCAAGCTTCTTGGCAATCTTCTCGATATCGTCCGGTTTCCAACGAGCAATTTGGATAAATGTGTAGGTGCCCATCTTATTGAGGGTCTGTGCAAAAACCGGCCCGATCCCGTGGATCTTTTTCAGATCGTCTTTCTGACTGTCCTTCCCCACCCCCACCCCCACCTTGGGTGGGCCTTCTTGGGACCTTAGCTTGGTTCTATTCGGACGAGTCAGAGGAAGCCCCACGGCTGCTGAATCCGGTTTCGTGCGGAGAGTCACCCGCAGCTCTTTGAGGCGTTGCTGCAAGCGATCAATGTGCTCATCTTTCTGTGGAATACCCTGAACTTCCTCGAGGAGAGTTCGACGCTCCGCTTGGAGCGCATGCAACTCACGGTGGAGGCTCGCAATCTGCTCGTCCCGTTCATGTAGACGTTGCTCATTGAGCAGATGTTGGGAACGGAGTTGGTCCTGCGCGGCGCATTGCTCCTGGAACTTCGCCGTTTCGCCTTCAAGCTCTTGCATGGTGCGCGCGTGAATTCTTTCCCATTCCTTGAGCTCTGATTGCTTCTCGCGAAGGAGGTGGGTGACCGGCACAAGCTCTTCGATCCGCCGATCGCGCTCCGCGATGGCCTGTTCCAGCTGCTGGATCACGCCGCGATGGGCGGCTTCCCGATCACTCAGTTCCACCTCCAACTGATGGACGCGGCTCTGCACCGATTGGCCTTCGTTGAGTTGGGCAATATGCTCCCGCTGCACGCGGACTTCCTGCTCCATCACCTCGCGCGCCTGCTCAGCGGCCTGACACGCCTGTTGGGCCCCTCGGAGTTCTTCCGCCTGGGCCGCCACATTCGCATCGAACTCGCTCATCCGCCGATCGCGCTCCGCGAGGGCCTGTTCCAGCTGCTGGATCACGCCGCGATGAGCGGCTTCCCGATCACTCAGTTCCACCTCCAACTGATGGACGCGGCTCTGCACCGATTCGAACTGCTTCAGGCGGGCTCGGAGCTCGTCCCGATCCGGGCCTTCGTTGAGTTGGGCAATATGCTCCCGCTGCACGCGGACTTCCTGCTCCATCACCTCGCGCGCCTGCTCAGCGGCCTGACACGCCTGTTGGGCCGCTTGAAGTTCTAGAGCCTGGGCGGCTGCGTGGGCAGTGAATTCCCCCTCACGTCGGCGGGCCGCAACTGATTCAGCGTCCAAGTCCGTCAGCCGTTTCGACCGAACGGCCAATTCCGCTTCGAGCGCCTTGACCCGTTCCCCGCGTGCGGTGACTTCTCGTTGGGCTGACGAGTACAGCGTCTCGGACGACATGATCTTCTGTTCGAGAATCTGCATCCCTGACGTCTTCACCTTCAAATCATGTGAGATCGTCTCCAGTGCCTGTTCTTTGCTCCGCAACAGATTGGCGAGATCCCCGTAAGAATGATCGGGCGAATTCTTTGGGAGCCCTCGCAACAACCAACCAACCGCGACACCAATTCCGGCCGCGATGAGGAGACATCCGAGCATCTGGCTCATCAGTGTAATCATACGTCAGTCCGTCCTTACATCAGTAATTCAATCCGCTCATTCCGGTGAAGGCCCGATGGTGACCTCCCCTGAGTCAGGGGGCGTGTCGAACCATAGCCGATTACGGTAAATGGATTCAGGAGTCCGTGACTGGTCAAATACTGCTTGACCGCTTCGGCACGACGGCGACTCAGTTGCATATTGTACTCCGCTTCACCTCCCGCATCGGTATGGCCCGCGATTTCAATCGGCGTGTCGGGAGCTCTCCGTAAAAGTGTGATGATTTGATCGAGCACCACCTGTCCTTTGGTCGTGATCGTCGCGCTCTTGGGTTCAAACTCGATCGAGGATTTCGTCAGGACTTGGTTCAACAGCAGCTGGAGTGCCGACAGAGGAACGGTAGCAGAAGACGATGCTGCCCTCGATACCACCACCACACGGTCTTCAATTCGTAAGCCCGCTCGTATCACCGGAGCCAACGCCTGTAAGATCTCCGCCTTCTCACGGTGACCGGCCACCTGACCGTTGACTAACAGCGAATGTCCATCGATGATGATGGAGCCTCGCTCAACCATCACGCCCAAGACCGGCAAGAGTTGCGGCACCATATCCACCCACACTGCCGTTTTGACCTGCTGATCAACAGCAAACTGGTCGATCACACGCATGCGCGTTTTCGCAGCGAGCGCATGCGCCTGCTCAAGAATCGTGGTCTTACTGCGTTCAGTGGGCAAGGAACCGCGAAGGACCAAGCTGTCTTGCTCGAAACTGATGTGAAGGCTGGCGGGAGTCGCGATCGCGGACCGTGGCGGGGAGGAGAGGTGCCGAGGAAGGCACACCGCGCTGAGAAGCATGAGCGCAACTGCCCCTCCGGTGAGAATCCCTGCACGTCTCATGGGATCAACCCGCTGTGGATGATGGAACAACTGGGGCGCACGGCGCCACGGTACCACGTCTGAGGATGTCTGTACTAGGATGAGAATGGCCAGTCAAGCGGAGAAATCAGGAACATACACCAACACGGTTTGCTGATCGGGCCTGGTAAATATGAAGCGCTGCTAGAGTGGAAAGAACTGGTGAACACTCAACCCCATCAGGGGATCGACTGTCATACCAACTGCAGGCTGGTTAGAGCCGCTCCCCGTACTTTTGATAGTGTTGCTTCTTAGCATCGGCGATCCATTTTTCCCGTTTGATGCGCTCAGGATCGGTCTCGAGTTTCTTGGCGATTTTCTCAATATCTTCCGGCTTCCAACGGGCAATTTGGATGAATGTATGGGTGCCCAGCTTGTGAAGCGTCTGTGCAAACGCTGGCCCAATCCCGTGGATCTTCTTGAGATCATCTTCCTGCTTGTTCTTGGTGACCTTGGGCTGTCCCGCTGGAGTGCTCGGTTCGGCTCCATTCTGACGGGTCTGGCGAGGCCCCTCCTTTGTCGAAGCTGCTTTTGCCGGCACTGCTTTTTCACGAAGTGTCCCACGCAATTCTTTGAGACGTTGTTGCAGGCGATCGATCTGTTCATCCTTCCCAGGAATGCTCTGCACCGTTTGTGCGAGATGCTGACGTTCTGCTTGAAGATCTTGTAATTGACGGTTGAGATTCGCAATCTGCTCGTCTCGTCCTTGCAGCTGCTGCTCATTGAGCTGTAGTTGCTTGCGGAGCTGCTCCTGTGCTGCGCATTGTTCTTGAAACCGTGCCACCTCTGACTTGTGCTCTTGAACCGTACGTGCGTATTTCTTTTCCCATTCCTTGAGCTCTGTTCCCTTCTCACGGAGGAGGTTGGTGGTTGGCATGAGCTCGTCGATCCGGCGGTCGCGTTCTGCAAGGGACTTTTCGATCTGCTTGATGGTGCTGCGATGGGCCGCTTCCCGATCACTCAGTTCGACCTCCAGCTGATGGACGCGGGCTTGTGTCGATTCCAGCTTCTCGACCTGGGCCCGGAGTCGGTCTCGGCCGACCAGGTCCTTATTGAGTTGGGCGATCTGTTCGCGGAGGACGCGGATTTCCTCCTTCTGGACCTCGCGGGCCTGCTCGGCGGTTCGACAGGCCTCCAGAGCATCCTGGACTTCGTCCGCCTGAGCGGCCGCAAGCGAATCAAACTCACTGACCCGCCGGTCTCGCTCCGCAATGGATTGCTCCAGCTGCTGGATCGTGCCGCGATGGACAGCTTCCCGATCGCTCAGTTCGACCTCCAGCTGATGCACACGATCTTGCACCGAAGCCAACCTCTCTATTTCAGCGCGCAGTCGGTCCCGATCGGCAAGACCGTCATTGAGTTGGGCAATATGATCTCGCAGAACTCGGATTTCCTCCTTCAGGACTTCCTGGGCTTGCTCAGCCGTTCGACAGGCTTGTTGCGCTTCGTGGAGTTTGTCCGTCTGAACGGCAGTATTCGCATCAAATTTGCCGATCCGACGGTCGCGTTCCGCAAGCAATTGTTCGAACTGCTTAAGGGCTCCCCGATGGGCCGCTTCCCGATCACTCAGCTCGACCTCCAGCTGATGGACACGGGCTTGTGTCGATTCCAGCTTCTCGACCTGGGCCCGAAGTCGGTCTCGGCCGGCCAGGTCCTTATTGAGTTGGGCGATCTGGTCTCGCAACACCCGGTTTTCCTCTTTCAATACCTCCTGAGTGTGTCCAGCTGTCTGACAAGCCTGTTGAGCCCCACGGAGTTCATCCAGCTGAGCAACCGCACTCGCATTGAACTCACTGATCCGCCCATCGCGCTCCGCAAGCAACTGTTCGAACTGCTGGATCGCTCCACGATGAGCCGCCTCCCGATTACTCAGTTCGACCTCCAGCTGATGCACACGATCTTGCACTGAGGCCAACTTCTCCAGATGGGCACGGAGGCGATCCCGATCGGCGAGGTCCTTATTGAGTTGGGCAATCTGGTCACGCAGAACCCGGATTTCCTCTTTCAATACCTCCTGAGTGTGTTCGGCGGCCTGACAAGCCTGTTGAGCCCCGCGAAGCTCATCTATTCGGGCGGCCATGTTGCTATCGAATTCACTAATCCGGTGGTCGCGATCAACCAGAGACTGTTCGAACTGCTGGAGCGCCCCTCGATGAGCCGCTTCTCGATCACTCAACTCGACCTCTAACTGATGGACTCGGTCTTGCACCGACTCAAGCTTCTCGACCCGGGCGCGGAGGTGATCCCGGTCGGCAATGCTTTCATTGAGCTGGGCAATGTGCTCGCGTAGGACCCGGATTTCCTCTTTCAAAACCTCCTGAGTACGTTCGGCGACCTGATAGGCCTGTTGAGCCCCGCGGAGTTCGTTGGCCAGAGCGCTAATGGTCGCGCTGAGCTCACCCACGCGTTGGCGTGCTGCAACTCCTTCAGATTCTAAGTCTGTCAGTTGTTTCGACTGTGTCGCCACTTCTGATTCAAGCACCTTCACCCGCTCGCCACGGGCCGTGAGCTCCCGCTGGGTTGAGGTGAACAGCGTCTCGGATGACATGATCTTCTGTTCGAGCATCTGCATCGCCGCAGTCTTGACCTTCAACTCGTGCGATGTTGTTTCCAGCGCCTGTTCCTTCACCCGCAGTAAATTGGCGAGCTGCTGGCATTGTTGCTCGAACGAATTCTTAGAGTTCTGCTGCAACCATCTGTTCAGTGTGCTCATAGGTCACTCAATCCTTAGATCAGTAGTTCGATGGAATGATTCTGTCTGAAGGCTGGTTTGATGTCTCAGATGGGAGAGGGGGCATGCCGAACCATAACCGATTGCGGTCATCGGATTCGTGAGTCCGTTACTAATCCGCCTCAGTCGCATATTGTACTCTGCACTTGGGAGAGAATCCCCACACGCCTCATGAGCTCAGTCAGCTAACATGATGTGACCACAAGGGTTAGACGTGTGACGGTATCACATTTTATGATGCATGTACTAGGGTAAGATTTGGCCAGCCGAGTGGGTCCAGTAGGAGGGTATACACGTACTCGTTGCTGCTCGGTCAGAGCTGATCCACAGAAGTATTAGACCACGAAGTGTGGAGGCACAAGTGGACGAAGGACAACGCTAGAAATGGCTTCTAGGGGGAGGCGGGGAAGGGGAAGTCAAACGGAAGAGAGAAGAGATCGGCACACTTGAATTCAGTACTCGCTACCCTCTACGCGCAAGAATCCATCGAATGAGGAATTCCGAGCGGAGATCGATCAATGGCGCACTTGAACCCACCATCCCCAGTCTCATGAGTGACGTCGACTTTGGCTTGAACTGGTCTATTGGCGGCTCAAATAAATCAGCGTAGAATTGGCCGCATATATTCGGTCTCATTCCAGTGAGTCTGTCTATTCAAGAGTGAAATGATATCACGCAGCGGAGTCGATTCCCGCACAGACGTCCTCCACCAGAAAGAATATGCCACGACTCAGGGATAAAGTCGCAATCGTCACGGGTAGTAGCAGCGGAATCGGCAAGGCCATTGCGCTTCGGTTTGGTCAGGAAGGGGCCAGAGTAGTCGTCGCGGCGAGGAGGATAGCCCTGTGCGAGCAGACGGTTTCGCAAATCAGGGAGCAGGGTGGGGAGGCGTGGCCGATCCAGACGGATGTCGCTGATGAGCGGCAGGTGGAGCGATTGATGGCCGACACAGTGGCCCGTTATGGCCGACTCGATATTCTGGTCAACAATGCTGGGATCGGTGGGGGAAACCGCTTGGCTGAGACAAGCACCGAGGCCTTCGATCATGTGATGAATGTCAATTTGCGCGGCACGTTCTTCTGCTGTCGGGCAGGCTTCAGGCAGATGAAGCACCAGGGCGGGGGAGTCATCATTAACGTATCGAGTGTGGCGGGTCTGCAAGCCTGGGCAGGGACCGGAACCTACAGTGCCTCGAAGCACGGCATTATGGCACTGACCAAATCATTGGCTGACGAGGGCCGTCCTCACCACATCAAAGTCAGCGCTATCTGTCCAGGGGCCGTGGCAGACGACTTGGTAGATGCGTCTCTGGCGGACATCGAGCACAGTGAAAAGATCAACCCGTTCGATGTGGCGGAAGCGGCCATATACCTCTCGACACTCGGGAAGTACGCCGTGGTGCATCAGATTGTCATTGATCGGTTAGGCGCGGATTGGTGAAGAGGTCGGGTGACCTGAACGTGTATTGGGAGTCGTTTCCGATATGGTCGAGCCCCTACCATCCGCTGATGGAAGATGGCTTGCTGCAGGGAGCCTGCAAGGGCCGAGAAACCATGCTCCCGGCCCTCACAAGCATCGCACAGTCAGCAAGAAACGGTCAGGGAGATTACGCTCAGGCATCCTGACAAGATTTATTTGCCAAGAGTGAACGTGATCGTTTCTCCATTGTTGACTTTGATCTTTTCTACCGTCTTGACAACGACGTTGTTTTGCGCGTTTTTAAATTTCAGCTGGAAATCATGTTTGGTCGTGTTACAGAGCGAATCTGTGTGGTACTCGTCCGACCAACTCGTGTCTTTGTTGATCATTTGATCATCTTTGAACGTATCTTCAACCTTCCAGGTCAGCCCGCTAATGCGAGTTTTTAGTTCAACAAGATTGACCGCGCCGGGAAGTTTGTTTTCAACCTTGAGGACATACGGGCACCCAATCGCAAAGGCCGAGTCCGACAGCATCAACCCTACCAACGCCACCAACAACGCGATGATCTTCATGGCACACTCCTTTTCTGGTGAATAGCCACCGTTGACAAATGTAAATATTTTCTTTTCTGACGCATGCATGTACACGCGAGTATTAGCGTAAGCAACTCTCGCGCCGAATAGAGTGAAACCATCGAGACTCGAAAAATCGCGCAGTTAGGTAGAAACACCTTTGCGTTGAATCAGCGTGCGTATCGAAACAGATACGATGATGAGGAAAAGCCGGAACATGCGGTCCGGTTTTGGATAGCGGGATCGGAGAAGTCTTTCCAGGGACGACAGTCCACCCTGGTGAGCAGATTGCGTGGCATGTTTTTTTGTTGTCGGGCAGGCTTCCGGAAGATGAAACAATAGGATAGGGGCCAATGGCGGATGAGTTGCTGGACGCGTCTTCGGCGGACATCGAGCACAGTGAAAAGATCAACCCGTTCGATGTGGCGGAAGCGGCCATACTATCTTTCGACGCTTGGAAAGCATGAGGTGGTGCACCAGATCACATTGACCGGGCAGGCGCGGATTGGTGAAGCTCCGCGGTCGTTGAGGGAATACCGGACAGCAGTTTGTGTCACATACCTATCGCGCCGCTCGCACGATCCATCGGTGACGGACTCAGCATCTCAACCCTGCTGACCCTCTTCCTTGTGCCCACGATGTATATGATCTTTGAGGAGCGGCACCCGAGAAAATCCGAGAAGGAAGAGACGCAGGCCGCCATTCGCTTAGAACCGACAACCCCGTTTCCGGGGCTGGAGTAGCCTCCAGCCCACTCCCTTCAGGCTGGTTCAGACTGCGCTACTTTCCCTGCCTCTGGAGCCTCCAAACTGGCGCGGCCCAGCGTGCCGTCGCGGTAGTCGGCAAGGAGAATCCTCGCGGCCTTGTCCCGGTCCAACGCCCCGCCGCTTCCGGCCAACAGACAGCCGCGCTTTCTGGCGATCGCTTCAATCACCCCCGCACTGCTCAGCCCCTCCACCCCAAATCCGTAGCGGACCGTGAGCCTGGCGGAATAGCGCGCGAGCATCTTCCCAGCGAGAAACTCGGCGACAGTTTCATCATCGACCACCGTATGGCCGACGGCATTGATCGTCGCAAGCAACAAACCCACCTCAGGGTCCTTGATCGTCCCCCAAAGCAACCCGGGCGAATCGATAATGGCCATCTGGTCGCCCAGCTTGTGCCGCTGTTGAACTTTGGTCACCGCCGGTTCATCCCCCACACGGGCGATGCGCCGCTTCAGGAGCGTATTCATTAAAGTCGACTTGCCGACATTGGGGACTCCCATGATCAACATGCGCAGCGGCTTCACATGGCTGTTGCGATGGGGAGCGAGCTGCTGGGAGAGCCGGGGGATCTTGGCAGCGTCACCCACACTTTTACACGACAGGGCCACAGCCGAGACGCCCTCTTGTTGGTTGAACCGTTCGAGCCAAGCCTTTGTGACCGCCGGGTCGGCAAGATCGGCTTTGTTGAGGACTTTCAGGCACGGGCGCTGCCTGGATAGACGCAGCTCTTCGATCAATGGATTGGAACTGGCCTGGGGGGCACGCGCATCCAGCACCTCGACAATCACATCGATCACTTCCATCGTCTTGGCCGCTTCTTTGCGCGCGGCATTCATGTGACCGGGAAACCACTGTATCGACATCATGGGGCATCTTTCTGATCAAGATGACAGACTGACAGCGTCGCAGAGAGGGACAAGAGACGTCAAGCACAGGCTCTGCGCGTGCAGGCAGTCACCACGAGGTCGAGCGGTACTAATAGATGTGAGGGTAAATATGGGCCCACCTTCATGCGGTGAGCCCGTAGGAGTGGAGTGACGTAAGCTTCTAGCTCTTACAGGCCGCTACGCGTGCACTTTCTGATGATCGTCCCTGCGCCTGCGGAGATTCGTTCCGATACGAGTACGCTCGCGCTCATACCCCATGGCGGTAAAATACAGCGCACGATCGAAGAACTGGGCGAGGATGTGCATCAGTTCCAGCTCTCCCTGCAGTTGCATGGGAGTATCAGAAAACCCTTCGCGCTGGACGAAAGCGGTCATGTGTTCTCTCGTGGCGGTGATGGCCCAGAGGAAGTGGCTATAGGCAACCCCTTGTGCGGCACGGCGGGCACCTAGCTCTGTATAGCGCTGTTCGATCTCAGCCTCGGTCAGGTCCATCAACCAGTTATTCAAGTTTTGGTAGATCTCACGGGTGCGGGCTTGGAGTTCCTCCGCTGGGACTTTGCGGAGATCACTACAGCGGGGAGAGTTCCACACTTTCTCGCTGAGCTCCAGAGCAAGCTGTTCGGAGTTTTTCTCGATGAGTTTCACCAACCGGCCAGCCAGCATAGCACACCTCCATAATGAGTGGTTATGTAGGGAAATGCATGGAGTCTCCTCGTCGCCATTGAGACATTACTTGAATGGTAGGACCAACGTCAATGACACCTTTGTCGGGGCTGGTAAGTGCCGTGCTTCCATCTCAAAAGGCAGGAGCATACCGTCCGAGGAGAACGCCGCCATTGACGGACTCCACGGCTTCTCTCACAGATCGAAGGATGTCCTCCTCTCAGGTTAGGCAATTGGACATCTGTCGCCTTGAACTTACCTCACCCATTTGCTATTCTTCGCTCGCCTTATCGTAGTCGACATATCTCGTTCACATCACACACGATTCCAAGGAGTACTCACATGGCCGGCATCAAGCGGGCGTTGATCAGTGTTTCGGATAAGACCGGAGTTATCGAGATGGCGAAGGGGCTGGCCGCGATTGGCGCGGAACTTTTGTCCACGGGAGGAACAGCCAAAGCGTTGCGCGACGCCGGAATGACGGTCACGGATGTCGCAGCCTACACAGGCTCACCGGAGATTCTCGATGGTCGGGTGAAAACGTTGCACCCCAAGATTCATGGCGGCTTGCTGGGACGCCGGTCGCTTCCAGCGCATGTCGAGCAGATGACTCAACATGGGATCGGTCCCATCGATGTAGTGGTGGTCAACCTCTACCCCTTTGAAGCCACGATCGCAAAACCCGATTGCCGTTTCGAGGATGCCATTGAAAATATCGATATCGGCGGCCCGTCTATGCTGCGGTCGGCCGCCAAGAATCATGAGGATGTGCTCGTTGTCGTCGATCCTGCCGATTACACACGTGTGTTGGAGGCGGTGAACGGCAATACGGTGACCCCGGCGCTGCGTCGTGAGTTAGCCATGAAGGTGTTCCAGCATACATCACGCTATGACGGATTGATCGCCGGCTACCTGGAGAAACACGCTCAGGCCAGGGAGGTCAAGTTCCCGAAAGTGTTGTCACTTCAGTTTGAGTTGGCTGAGTCCCTCCGCTACGGAGAAAACCCTCACCAGCAAGGCGCGTTCTATCGTGAATTGTACAGCAAAGAGCCATCCGTCTCTCGCGGGAAGATCTTGCATGGCAAGGCCATGTCCTACAATAACTTCCTCGATGCGAATTCCGCGCTCGAGTTGGTGAAGGAATATGATGAGACGGCTGTCGCGATCATCAAGCACAATAATCCCTGTGGGGTGGCGCTCGGAGAGACGCCGGTGGAGGCGTACGTCAAGGCAAGAGAGACGGATCCCGTGTCTGCCTTCGGCGGGGTGATTGCCTTCAACCGGCCGGTCGATTTGGCGGCTGCCAAGGAAATCACGTCCACGTTTGTTGAGGTCGTGATTGCTCCAGGATTTATTGAAGATGCCTTGGCTGAATTGAAGAGGAAGAAGGATTTACGTCTATTGGACGTGGGCCCCTTGACGAAAGTGAAGCAGGAAGGGTTCGACCTGAAAAAACTGGTCGGCGGGCTCATCGTCCAGGATCGGGACCTCGGTGTCTTGCCGGATCTTCGGACGCTTGCCGTGCCGACCATCCGTAAGCCGACGGACGAAGAATATGCCGCTTGTGCGTTTGCATGGAAAGTCTGCAAGCACGTCAAGTCCAACGCCATCATCTATGCCAAACCTGGCCAGACCGTTGGCATCGGGGCAGGACAGATGAGTCGTGTGGATTCCGTGAAATTGGCGGCCATGAAAGCGCAAATGCCTGTCAAAGGCTGTGTCATGGCCTCTGACGCGTTCTTTCCGTTCCGCGATGGCCTCGATGCAGCCGCCGAAGTCGGGATCACAGCCGTCATTCAACCAGGCGGATCGATCCGAGATCCGGAAGTCGTCAAAGCCGCGGATGAACATGGAATGGCGATGATTCTCACCGGAATGCGGCATTTTAGACATTGATAACGATCGTGAGCCGTGATGAGTGATCAGTGATGGGTGAGTAGTTGACTCGTCGCCTGTTGTCGCGACTATCTACCCGCACCGTCTTCCCTCCTAAATCGTTACTGCGGATCTGACATGAAAATTCTCGTTGTTGGCAGTGGGGGACGTGAGCATGCGATGGTGTGGAAGCTCGCGCAGAGTCCACGCCAACCAGTTTTGTTCTGTGCCCCCGGCAATGCGGGGATCGCATCATTGGCGAACTGCATCCCGATTAAATCGGACGATATCGCCGGCCTGAAGAACTTCGCGCTCCAAGAAAAGATTGATGTGACAGTGATCGGGCCAGAAGCGCCGCTCGCGCTGGGCATCGTAGACGAATTCCGCAAAGCTCGGCTCAAAGTGTTTGGACCAACCAGGAACGCCGCCCGCTTGGAAGCTAGTAAGGTCTTCTCGAAGGAAGTCATGGCGCAAGCCAAGATCCGGACGGCCCATGCCAAGAGTTTCGAAAAGATCAAGGATGCACTCGCCTATGTCGAGCAGCAGCCGCTACCGGTCGTGATTAAAGCGGACGGGCTGGCTCAAGGAAAAGGCGTCATCGTTGCGACCAGTCAAAACCAGGCAAAACAGGCAATCATTGATTCAATGGAGAAGGCAGTGTTCGGCCAAGCCGGCAAACAGGTGCTGATCGAGCAGTTTCTTGACGGCGAGGAACTGACAATCATGGCGTTTACCGATGGCAAGACCGTGGTGCCGATGCCACCAGCGCAGGATCATAAACGGGTTGGCAATGGAGACACCGGCTTGAATACCGGTGGGATGGGCGCCTATTGCCCGGCCCCACTGGGAACGACCGAGATCCAAGATCAAGTCCGTCGTGAGGTCTTGCAGCCAATGGTGGACGCCATGGCGCGGCTTGGTTCGCCGTTTCAAGGCGTGCTGTATGCCGGACTCATGATGATGGACGGGACACCATACGTACTCGAATTTAACGCTCGTATGGGCGATCCAGAAACTCAAGTCGTGTTGCCCTTGCTTAAGAATGACTTCGTCGATGTTCTTGAAGCGGTGATAGAACATCGACTTGACCAACTTCCTGTTGAGTGGCACTCGGACGCGACGGTCTGCGTGGTCATGGCATCGGGAGGCTACCCCGGTACCTATCAGCAGGGAATACCGCTCTCTGGACTCCCCACGGCGACAACCTTATCGGACTCCTCCGTGGTCTTTCATGCAGGAACAGTCCAGAGGGGACAGGAGATCGTGACAGCAGGCGGCCGCGTCCTCGGCGTACTCGGTCGAGGGCGAACGTTATTGGAGGCACAAGGCGAGGCCTATCGAGTCGTGAAGACGATCTCATTTGAGGGTTGTCACTTCCGAACGGACATCGCACGCCGTGCTCTGAAGACATAAACCGGGACAGGCGCTCTCCTCAAACAACGCATTCAGCAAACACGTCGATCTCACCCCGAGCACATATTCGCGCTGCGGACATAGAGCTACCTGGATCTACCTAACGCAGCAGATGTAGATCCGCACGCCCAGAGCCGATCTTCTTCTTAGCCGAGTCGTGCGATCTGTTACAATAGCCTCCCACGGTGGTCAGTGCTCAACATGCGAGGGACTCAACATGTCTACACCAGCACCTGGTAATGACAGATTATGTCTGATGAAAGGGGAATGGCCATGAAACGCCACGTGATGCGGGTACTCAGTACGGTCGTTGGTTTCGGCTTCGCCCTTGGCCTTGCGGGATGTGACTATTGGCCGCCAGCTTTACAGGCTGAGATCGAACAATTGCGGTCGGAGGCCCAAACCTTGACCATGGAAAAGACTCAGCTTCAGGCCCAGATCACCGACTTATCTCAAAGCAAACAAGAGCTGCAGGGGCAGCTTGATGAACTGAGCCGCATCAGCCGGGAAAAAACCGGTATGATCACCAGCCTCCAAAATCAACTGGATGCGACCCGCGCGAGGGCATTGAAGGCGATGGCTCCGAAGACACCGCCTCATAAAAATCAGGCAAAACCAACCGGAAGGACCGCGACCAAACTACCCGCTAAAAGTGCCACGAAGACGCCGACAGGCAAACACCAGGCTCCCAAGACAATCGGTGTGCGATAATCGGCCCACGAGCCTATTTTGAAGAGGAGGGCGTCGTCGTACTCGGTGTAGACGTTGATGCGCTACTTGATGCTGCAGTCGACGTCACTGTAGAAGAAGAAGGGGCAGAGCTTGATTGAGCAGACGGAGCCGGCTCCTTCTTTTCCCCAGCATTCTTTTCTCCCGAACTCTTTTCTCCTGAACTTGTCCCACCGGTTTCGCTACCCGTGCTGGATGGAGGTTTGAGTTTGTCGGAGTAGTCGGTGACGTACCAGCCACTCCCCTTAAACATGATCCCAGGCGATGAAATCAGCCGTCTAATCGCTTTCCCACACCGCTCACATGTTGAGAGTGGATCGTCTTTGATGCTCTGCTTCACTTCAAAACGATACGAACAGCCGTCACACTGATATTCATAAATCGGCACCGTTTTCCTCCCTCTTATCGTTGCAGCGACCGTATTGCCCTTACGCCAACTTCGCGAACGCCTGCCCCATTCGCTCAAGTCCTCTGGTGATATTTGTCATACTGGTGGCATAGGAGAGCCGGAGATGCTCCAGACTTCCAAAAGGCTCACCTGGAACGACCGCGATTCGCGCGTCATGCAAGAGATACTGCGCCAGGTCATTCGGGGTCTTCAACACTCCCGAAGGTCCACGTTTCCCCAACAAGCCTTTCACGTTGGGGAACGCATAGAAGGCCCCACTCGGCATTCGGCATGATACACCGGGAATCTGGTTCAATCCTTCCACGATGGCGGTTCGGCGTCGGGAAAACTCTTCCACCATTGTACGAGTAAAGGGCTCCCCTAGACGCAACGCTGCGACAGCAGCCTTTTGCGAAATGGAACAGGGATTCGAGGTACTCTGACTCTGGATATTGGCCATCGCGGTCAACAGATCCTTGGGGCCGGCCGCGTACCCGATTCGCCACCCTGTCATGGCGTAAGACTTTGAGACGCCATTGATGATGACCGTGCGTGCTGCGATCTCTGATCCCAACGAAGCAATGCTGATGTGCGTTCCCCCATCGTAGAGCACCTTTTCATAAATCTCATCCGATATCACCAGAAGGTCATGCCGGACCGCTACTGAGGCAATCTGTTCCAGCGTCGCCCGATCATACGTCGCCCCAGTGGGGTTGCACGGGCTGTTCACAATGATGGCTTTGGTTCTCGGCGTAATGAGCCGTTCCAACTCTGGAGTATGAACTGCGTATCCATCCTCCTCTTTGGTCGGTAACAGAACCGGCGTCGCATCGTTGAGAAGCGCCTGATCTGCGTAAGAAACCCAGTAGGGGATCGGAATGATGATCTCGTCACCCGCTTCGAGCAAGGCCTCTGCCAAATTGTAGAGCGAGTGCTTTGCCCCGCAGGAGACAAGGATTTGGGACTTCTCATACCGAAGCCCAAGTTCAGCGTGGAACTTGTCGGCAATCGCGCTCCGCAACTCATCGATCCCAGATGAAGGCGTGTATTTAGTAAATCCCGCGCGTATAGCCGCTTCTGCCGCGGCCTTCACCGGCTCCGGCGTGTCGAAATCCGGTTCTCCGGCTGAAAAGTCGATGACATCGAGTCCTTGCGCAGCCATGGCCTTGGCAGTTGCAGCCATGGCCAACGTCGGAGAGGGTGCAATACGACCGACACGTGCTGCCAATTTCATGATTTGAGACTCCGGATACGAGCTTGAAGGCGTCGGGCCACTTCCGGATGAACAAAATCGCTCAAATTGCCCCCGTGCTGTGCCACGTCTTTGATGATCGTCGAAGACAAGTAGGAGTATTCTTCGCTCGGCATCAAGAATACGGTCTCTACCGTCTTCGCAAGTTTTCGATTGACGAGCGCCATCTGAAACTCATGCTCAAAGTCTGAAATGGCGCGCAAGCCACGGATGATCGCATGGGCACCTGACCGCTCGACATAGTTGACGAGCAACCCATCGAACGGTGTGACCTCAACCTGTCCGACATCCTTCATGACCAGTTGTACCATATCAAGGCGCTCGGCCAAATTGAAGAGCGGATGTTTAGACGGGTTGGGCGCGACAGCCACGACCACCTTGTCGAATACGCGGAGGCTTCGGGTAATGATGTCGGCATGGCCATGCGTAATGGGATCAAACGTGCCTGGATAGATGCCGATTTTCATGCCGTCACAGTAGGGGAACGGAAGTAGAGGGATAAGGCGGTATCACCGTAGCGATACCGGCGCAAAAACTGGGTGCATCCTAGCAACATGGGTAAGTTGGTTTTCGCTGCATGTTCGATGACCAGCCATGAGTCCAGGGCAAACAGATCATGCGTCTGAGACTCAGTCAGCAATGCCGGCAGTTCGGACGTCTCGGCATAGGGTGGATCGGCAAAGACAATATCATAGGGACCGTTCCACTGAACGGGATGGTTAAGAAATTGTTGAACAGTCTGACCCCGCACGGCTATTTCAGCACCGATGTGACAGAGTTCAAGGTTTTGGTGCAGCAGTTTCAGTGCGTCCCGGTTCGACTCGACGGAGGTCACGTGTTCAGCGCCACGACTGACGGCTTCGATCCCCACGGCTCCAGTCCCAGCATAGAGATCCAAAAAACGGCCGTTCTTCAGTCGATTACCGAGAATTGAAAACAGAGCTTCTCGAACCCGGTCAGAGGTTGGGCGAAGAACACATGTTCGCGGCCCGTAGAGTCGACGACCTCGGTGGGTACCAGCGATCACACGCATACCAGACAACATCGTCTATGCATGAGAATCTATCATAGCGTTTTTGCAGGGGTCAAGAAATGCGAAATGGAAGCAAGACTGTTTGAATCGGAACCGAGTCGGTGAGGAGCACGCTAGTACACTTTTGACCGTCTTCTTGCAGAAGACTATAATACGCTCATTGAGCTTGTTGGTACGTCAAGGACGAGAAGACCCTGGAGTCAAAGCAGGCCCTCAGACGGACAGGCCCCGCGCACGAAACGCTACAAATTACCGAGTCGCGACGGTCTGAGAATCGCGGGCAGCTAGACTCTTTCTACGATTGTTCGAGATAGTACGGTCAATAATGGCTCCACAGTTAATGCATTTCCATGCATAGAACACAAGAAAGAAATCAGAGAACCGCTCCAACATCATCATCCCTTTGCACTTCGGACATTCCATTGATCCCTCCCAAGGTGGCTACGTTCACAGCTGGTGGCAAACTTAAGCAAGAGCTGCACCAATTTGTCATGTTTAATAATTTCAATTGGTTATGAACTACGTATTTCCCGTAGACAGATAATTTCCTCCTATTTGGCGGTACAAAAGAGTCCGGATCGTCATTTTTTTGTCACCTGAGGTCTTCGTGGCAAGCAAGGGACCGAGAAAAGGCATTGCGTACTGGCCAAAGACCGAACGTCCCCGTGAACGCCTTCTTGCCAAGGGACCCGAAGCGTTATCCGATGCGCATCTTCTCGCCATCCTCCTGAGAACTGGTCGGCGCGATTCATCCGCTGTGCAAGTGGCTATCGAACTCCTCGACCAAGTCGGTGGACTGGGAGGATTGGCGGCCTGTGGCATTGAAGAACTCTGCACCATCCCTGGCGTCGGTCCCGCCAAAGCCGCCCAACTCAAAGCCGCATTGGCCTTAGGGAGACGGTCGCTGGCGGCCCCACTGTCCTCTGGCACTCGTATTTCCTCAAGCTCGGATCTGTTCAAACATTTTCACCCTACGCTCCGCGATGTGAAACACGAACTTTTCAAGGTCGTGCTGCTCGACGCAAAAAATATCGTGATCAAAGAGACCACGGTCTCAGAAGGAAGTCTCACACTCAGCATCGTGCATCCACGTGAGGTCTTTGCCCTCGCCGTGCGTGAATCGGCAGCCGCCGTCATTTTTCTTCACAATCATCCCAGCGGAGATCCAACTCCAAGCCCGGAGGATCGGCGATTGACCGATCGACTGGCAACTGCTGGTACCCTATTGGGGATCCGTGTATTAGACCACGTGATCATCGGAGATGGTCGATATGTGAGCTTTGCCGACGAGGGATGGCTGACAGGACCGCAGAATGAGTACGAAGACCCCTGAGATGATTTCTGACCAAAAACACCAGCCCAAGGAATGTGAGGACGCGAATGGTCTAACCCCATACTCAACAAGGAGGGCAGACTATGGACACAACCCGTCTGGAGCCCATCAGAAACGTGGCCATCGTATCCAGCGCCGGTGCCGGTAAGACCTCTCTCAGTGAGGCCTTGCTGTATGTTGGTGGTGCGATCCCCATGCTCGGGTCTGTGATGCACGGGACTACCGTTTCCGATTTTGAGCTCGAAGAACTTCGGCATCGCACATCGACAAGTACCAGCCTTCTTCAGTTCACGTGGAATCACACCAACATCAACCTTATTGACCCTCCCGGTGCACTCGATCTTCTTGGTGAATCGCTCGCTGCCCTGCAGGCCGCCGATGCAGTCATCCTGATTCTGAGCGGAACCATGGGGGTCAGAACAGAGCTGGCACGGCTCTGGACAAGGATCAAAGAATTGGACCTTCCTTGTCTGGTGTTCGTCAATGGACTTGATAAGGAAGGCGCGTCGTTTGAGAACACTCTAGAGATCTGTCGCAAACAGCTCGATTGTGTTCCACTCCCTATGACGGTACCGCTCAACCCTGGCATAAGCTTAGACAGCGTAGTTGATGTACGACATGAGAAGCTGGTGCGATCCGGGCCGAGTTCCGCCACAGTCGAACATCTATTAGTCCCCCCCCCGCTAGAGGGCATGCTGAATAGAGCGCGCCAGCAACTCGTGGAGGCGGTCGCAGAAAGCGGGGAAACCTTGTTGGAGACCTACTTGACCCAGGGAGAGTTGAGCCAAGAAGACCTTCTGCAAGGACTCCGACGCGATATCCAGACGAAACAATTCCTTCCCATCTATGGCGGATCCGCCACGCATAATGTCGGAGTCTGGTCCTTGTTGGATGCGATAGTCGACTTATTGCCGTCACCCTCCGAACGTGGTGCGGCCCATCCATGGCACGGCATTCACCCCGAGACTCACGAAGGCTGTGAGCGGAAGGGGAGTCTGCAGGAACCGTTTTCCGCCTATGTCTTCAAGACCATCATCGACCCATTCGTTGGTCGACTGTCCTATTGCCGTGTCTTGTCCGGAACCATCCATGCCGATGCCACGGTGCTGAATGCTTCCAAACATGTACGGGAGAAGCTCGGCCATTTCTACACAGTGTTGGGCAAACGTCATGTGGCCGTCGACTCCGCACGAGCGGGAGAGATCGTGGCGATCGGGAAGCTCAAAGACACGCATACCGGTGACACGCTGTGTCAAGAGACTGCTCCCATCTGTTACCCCACACTGAGCCTACCAAAGCCGATCTTGTCGTTCGCGATTGACGCCAAGTCCAAGACGGACATCGACAAGGTAAGCCTTGGGCTTCACAAACTCATCGAAGAGGACCCCACCCTGGAATTCGCGCGCAATGCCGAAACCAAGGAGATGGTGCTCAGCGGCATGGGGCAATTCCACATCGATTTGGCCCTCGAAAAGCTCCGTCGAAAGTTTGGAGTCGATGTCATACTGCACACGCCGAAAGTCCCGTACCGAGAAACGCTCAAGACGAAATCACAGGCACAGGGCAAGTACAAGAAACAAACCGGCGGGCATGGGCAATACGGCGATTGTTGGCTTGAAGTGGCGCCGCTCCCGCGCGGCCACGGGTACGCGTTTGAGAATCGCGTGGTCGGAGGAGCGATTCCTCGAAATTTCATTCCCGCCGTAGAAAAAGGAGT
The DNA here is from genome assembly GCA_001464735.1 of Nitrospira sp. Ga0074138. GTDB lineage: Bacteria > Nitrospirota > Nitrospiria > Nitrospirales > Nitrospiraceae > Nitrospira_D. The sequence continues at coordinate 56,025 of LNDU01000034.1, read as the reverse complement.
CCTCGATGCCATGCATGAGGGACCGTTGAGCGGGTTCCCGGTCGTCGATGTGCAGGTGGCCGTCTATGACGGATCCTATCATGCAGTGGATTCGTCCGAGATGTCGTTCAAGATCGCGGGATCAATGGCATTCAAGAAAGCGATAGAGACCGCGCATCCAGTCTTGCTTGAACCGGTCATGACGGTCGAAATCGACACACCGACCGACGCGGTCGGAGCCATCATGGGAGACTTGAGCGCCCGACGGGGTCGAATCCTATCCGTCAACGCGCAAGACCATGCCGAACAGATCAAAGCGTTGGTTCCGCTAGCTGAGCTGCTTCGCTATGCGACGGCCCTCAACGCCATGACGGGGGGTCGGGGCAGCTATGTCATGGGTTTCGCCCAGTATGATGAAGTACCAAGAGAGTTGGCTGCAAAGGTCATCGAGCGACAGAAGGCAGAAGGACAAGCCGCCACGGCCCATTGAGATCGTCAGTCGGAGGATTTGAGCACGACATAAAATGCACGAGTTTCCCGAAGCACGCGAAGCAACAAAGTATCGCCGCGCCTGGACCGCGCAAGGGCTGATGTAAATTCTCCGACGGAAGAGACTTCCAGACGGTTGACCTCTTTGATGAGGTCACCTTCCCGCAGGCCTTCCGCTTGAGCACGGCTGTTGGGTTCAACCTTTGCGATAAGCACACCCTTCGATTCACGAAGATTGAACCTCTCCGCCAGGGCGGACGTCAGGTCTTGGAGGTCAAGGCCAAGCTTCACCTCCAACTTCTCCTCTTGTTGAGGAAGCGATGCGATGACAGCTGCATCACGCCGCTCGGTGAGAGGAACGTCCATCGTCAAGCGTTTCAGATCCCGGACGACTTCAATCTTTGAGGTCGTGCCCGGAATCAGCGTCGCGATCAGACGAGACAGCTTATTTGGTGAATCAACAACGGCGCCGTCGATCCGGACGATAACATCGCCCGGCTTGATCCCAGCCAAGGCTGCGGGGTCTTTCTCGAAGACTTCGTTCACGAGTACCCCTTCGCCTTCAGTGACTCCGAATTTTTTCGCCAACTCAGCCGTCAACGGTTGAATCCCAACGCCGAGCCAGCCCCGCACGACCTTGCCCTTCGCAAGTAACTGTTCGATGACCTGCTTGGCCATATTCGAGGGAATGGCGAATCCAATGCCTTGAGCGAAATTAATGATCGCCGTATTGATGCCGATCACCTCACCCCGCAGGTTGAAGAGCGGACCTCCAGAATTTCCAGGGTTGATCGAGGCATCTGTCTGAATGAAGTTTTCGTACCGTGAGAGGTTAATATTTTCTCGACCGATGCCGCTGACCACGCCAAGCGTCACGGTGCGGTCCAGTCCGAATGGATTTCCGACGGCCAGCACCCATTGGCCGACCTTGACGCCGGCAGAATCACCAAATCGCGCGCTGGGCAGCGGTCGATCGGTGGTCACTTTGAGCACCGCTAAATCGGTGTCAGGATCTTTGCCGACCACATGAGCGATGAGCTTCGTCTTATCGAAAAACCGCACTTCGATCTCATTGGCGTCACCAATCACATGATTGTTGGTCACGATATGGCCGTCACTAACGACGATCAGCCCCGAGCCAGAGCCTGACGCATTCGGCGTACGCTCACCGGGTCCTTCACGAAGCCGACTTGTGCTAGTGATGGGAAATAGATTGACGACGGAAGGCTTGGCCTGTTCCGCGAGTTCGGTAATGACGGCTTGAATCTCTTCGAGCATGCGAATGCCGGGTGAGTCAGGCGATAAGGCCTCAGCGACGCCGCCTCCGATGACAACTGGAAGGAGGGGAGCCATACAATAGAACAGCACCCGTAATGATGGGAATGCGCGGGCTAGCATTGGGAGATATTGTATCTGATCTTTGTCGATGTGACTACTCTCCTACACCGATCTCGTGAACGACGCGGTGAGTGGACGCTGGCCGACAAACCATGAGACGAGTTGATCGAGTTCCGTTTGCGCACCAACCAACACCACGATGTCGCCTGGTCGAAACAGAAGATCGTGGGTCGGCGCCAATAGAAAAGGCCCTCGCAAAACGGCAGCGACGGAGGCGGAGGAACACGGTGGAAGCGCGCTGAGCAGCTGTCCAGCCGCGGCCGCCCCTCGAACGACGGTCAGCCGTTCAATACCTCCTGAACGAAGTGCCAAATCACGTTGGAGAGAGAGCAACTCCCGATGGACCGTCTCGATTTTGAGCTCGCGAATCTCGGCATCAACGCTGATCAACACTTGCTTCAACTCTTGGACACGAGAGATGGCATTGGCAAGCGCCTGATCGATCACGCCGACGACCGACTCGGAGGGACTCTGGTCCTGAAGTCGATCAGAGACCTGCGCAACGATTTGTTGGCCGACTTTAGCCGTAACATCGTCAATCTGCTGAAGCAAGGTAGACGCCTGCCAATGGAGACGAATAATTTGAACCTTTCGATTAACGAGTTCGGAAATCGAGAGAATCGTTTCGTAGAACGCTTGCCCGGTAATTGAAAGCTCTTTATGTACGCGGCCAATCAGCTCAAATGTCATGGTCTGATAAGATATATTATGTAAACTCTTACTTCTTTACCAGTCGCCAATTCACCTCTCGATCCCCTCGCACCAGTCGTCCTTACTTCATAGCGGATCGTGGTTCGGAGGTCAATCGCTCAGGAGATTTCAGAAGCCCCGCAGAATCTCCCGTCAAGCGCCATTGACCTTTCAATTTCCTCACCCTGGCCGCTGATGCTATTTACGAGCCCATACTTATAAAGTTATACTTTAACTATTTATCTCGGCTTATTATTTGAATGGACCTTTATTGATGTATCCATTCGTCTTTGTCTGGCTAGCCACAAGCGGAATCTGCTCTTAACGCAGACTCATGACACGGGAAAAACTCGACGTCTTGCTGATCCGTTCGGCCCTTGCAAACCAGGTCTACACTCCGTAAGCTGATCCAGGTGGTGATGTTTCTCATCTCCTAAATCACGTATGGCAACGCCCCCACGCGACTTCTATCAAGTGCTCGGTCTCCCCCGCACGGCTTCGCCCGACGATATCAAAAAAGCCTATCGCCGGCTCGCCCGCCAGTACCATCCCGATCTCCATGCGGGGGCGAAGAAGGCCGAGATGGAAAAGAAATTTAAAGAGCTCAATGAGGCGCAGGAAGTCCTGACCGATCCGGAGAAGCGGAAGAAGTATGACCAGTATGGAGCCGATTGGGAACAAGCGCAAGCCTTCGAGAAATCTCGTCAGCAGGCCGGAGCACAAGGGTTTGGCGGACCATGGGGATCCGATGGAGGCTACAGCCGTCCAGGGAGCGGCAGAGCCGGGAGCGAGCAATTCTCAGATTTTTTTGAAAACCTCTTTGGAAATCGTGGCCGCGGTGGAGCCGGACGCAGTGGAGCTGGAATGCCGGGAGAGGACATCGAGACCGACGTCCAGCTGGGGCTGCGCGAGGTGCTCACCGGTGTGACGAGGCGCGTGAATCTGCGTGAGCCTCGGACATGCTCGACCTGTCAAGGGAGCGGCACCGTGCGTAGCCGATCTTGCATAACCTGCCAGGGTGCCGGGATGACAACCGAATCCAAGACCATTGAAGTGCGGATTCCCGCTGGAGTACAAGACGGAACACGGGTTCGGGTTGCCGGAAAAGGCCAGCCTGGAACGCATGGCGGAAAGCGCGGGGACCTGTATCTGCATGTGGTCATCCCCTCCGATCCCGTCTTTCGTCGGCAAGGTTCGGACTTGCATGTCAGTCTGCCCGTTTATCCTTGGGAAGCCATGCTCGGGGCAGAGGTGACTGCGCCAACCTTAGCGGAACCGGTGAAGGTCAAGGTTCCACCGGGCAGCAAGGCCGACGGGAAACTCCGACTCAAGGGAAAGGGGCTTCCCTCGGCCACAGGCGGGCCTGGGGATCTGTTCCTCACCTTGCAAATTGTCATACCTTCAGGTCTCAGCGAAGACGAACGGGTGTTATACGAACAGTTGAGCAAACAGCGGCATCCAGACCCGCGCATGGACCTTCTCTCTCACGCCCAACGGCGTTGAACCTGAAACGTGATCGACCTCGGCAACGGCAAGCGCCTCGCTTGCGTTACGCCGACTGCTATGGCAAGCTTCGACTCGGGGGCCTCTCAACCAAGGAGGAATTCATGACGTCTCTTACAAGGACGACGGCTGTGCTTGTTGTCGCGTCAGCATGTCTGTTAGCGGTGGATATGCCAAGCCTGTGGGCCAATGATCCGAACTATGGTCATGCTGGAGGGGGGCACGGCGGCGGCGCCCACAGCTACGGCAAGGGAATGATGCATAGCGGGACCGGCCATCTGATCCGGCACCTGCTCAAGCACGATAAGGATATTGGGCTCACGGCGGATCAGGTTGCCAAACTGAAGGACATCCAGCTCAATCTTGACAAAGCACGGATCAAGGCCGAAGCCGACATCCAAATCGCGGAGCGTGAACTGAAGGCGCTAACCGACAATGAACAGTCCGATCTCGCCACGATCGAAACCAAGCTGAGACAAAGCGAAGATTTGCAAGTTGGTTTACGAATGACCTCCATCAAGACACGTCGCGACGTGATGGGCTTGCTGACTCCAGAACAACGAGCGAAGGAGCAGTCCGAGCACGCCAAGATGATGGGCCAGCCCAAGGGTCATGGTACCCCCCATGGAGGCGCGATGCCGTACGGCACGAATCCTCATGGGGCCAACCCGCATGGTGCCACTCCGCACGGCAAGAACCCCCATGAAGCAGCCCCTGCACCACCAAGCAACATGTCTGTACAGTGAAGGAACGACAAAAACCGATGAAGAAAGAAGTGAAACTCCAGAGTCATGATCTCCTCGTTGGGCCCGGCCGCGCACCGGCCAGGGCCATGCTAAAAGCCGTGGGTTTTACGGACGATGACCTGTCGAAACCCCTCGTTGGCGTGGCCAATACCTGGATCGAGGTCATGCCGTGCAATTTTCACTTGCGACGGCTTTCCGAGCGAGTGAAAGCCGGAATTCGAGCCGCCGGAGGAACTCCGATCGAGTACAACACCATCGCGGTGTCCGACGGTATCTCGATGGGAACGGAAGGAATGAAGGCGTCTCTGATCAGCCGCGAGGTCATCGCGGATTCGATCGAGCTCGTCGCGCGTGGACACTTGTTCGATGCCGTCGTCGCTCTGTCCGGGTGCGATAAAACAATTCCCGGCACCGTCATGGCTCTCGCTCGGTTGAACCTGCCGTCGCTCATGCTGTATGGCGGCTCGATCATGCCGGGACAGTTTCAAGGACATGATGTGACCATTCAGGATGTCTTTGAAGCGGTCGGAAAACATGCGTCGGGAAAGATGACCGACGCCGAGCTGAAGGACTTGGAAGATCACGCGTGCCCGGGGCCTGGAGCTTGTGGAGGTCAATTCACCGCCAATACGATGGCCATTGCGTTTGAATTCCTCGGTATTTCACCGATGGGCCTCAATGGAGTGCCCGCCATGGACGGACGGAAAGACGATGTCGCCTTAGAGTGCGGCAAGATGGTGATGGAGCTCGTGAAGCAGAATCTGCGCCCTCGCCAGATTATCACCAGAAAGTCATTGGAGAATGCCATCGCCGCCGTCGCCACGACCGGGGGCTCGACAAACGCGGTACTGCATCTCCTCGCCATCGCCCGTGAGTCCGGGATCAAGCTGAGCATCGATGACTTCGACAAAATCAATCGCAAGGTCCCTCTGCTGGCCGACCTCAAACCAGGGGGCCGATTTGCTGCCGCCGATCTCTACGCAGCAGGTGGCACAACTCTGGTGGCCAAGCGATTGCTCGAGGCCGGGCTCCTTCATGGGAATCAGCCCACCGTCACCGGTCGAACGATCGGTGAAGAAGCAGCGAACGCTCGTGAAATACCAGGACAACAAGTCTTGCGTCCCCTCGCCCACCCCATCAAGCCGACAGGCGGTCTGGTCATTCTGAAAGGTAATTTGGCGCCGGACGGTTGTGTCGTGAAGGTTGCCGGCCATTCGATGAGCAAGTTCCAGGGACGGGCGAAGGTCTATGAGCGGGAGGAGGATGCCTTCGTGGCAGTCAAGGCGGGGCAGATCAAGCCTGGTGATGTCGTCGTCATTCGGTATGAAGGTCCGTCTGGAGGACCAGGCATGCGTGAGATGTTAGGCGTGACGGCTGCCATCGTGGGTGCCGGCCTTGGTGATTCCGTAGCCCTGCTCACTGATGGCCGTTTCTCCGGAGCCACCCATGGATTGATGGCGGGGCACGTCGCCCCTGAAGCCGCAAAAGGGGGGCCGATCGCGTCGGTCAAGAACGGAGACACGATTACCTTCGATATTCCCAAACGCCGTTTGGATGTGGCCCTCTCGCAGAAAGAAATCGCCTCTCGGATGAAGAAGGTCAAACCACCGATACCACGTTACACCTCGGGCGTGATGGGGAAATATGCCAGACACGTCTCGTCCGCATCGGAAGGCGCCATCACGAGCTAGGCTTGGTCGAATCCATCCCCATCCGACATCCAGAAGGCAGTCTTCGCCCTTCCTCGCGCCATCATGCATATACCCGCTGATGAAGGGCCACTCGATCTGTTACTGAAAATCTCGTCGTTGGAAGATCACGCTCGCCAAAAGGAGTAGAAACGCCGAGTAGGTCAACCCATAGGTCAAGGACAAGGCCATATCAGTCATGCCGAAGTCGAGATGGTGAATTACATGCCCCTTGAGGTTGAATCGTTCGAGGTTGGGAAGCGTATAGTAAATGGCATTGACGACCATCTGGCTGACTTCGTCTAATTTCTTCGCGAATTCCTTGAGGTCACCGGACAAGTGACCAATCACATACACAGCAAGGGTAAAAATGGCGCTCAACGTCGCGCTCGTAAACGTGGAGAAGAGAACGGCAACGGCGGTGATGACCATCAGCTCCAAAAAGATAAGAGCCAAGGATTTAAAAACCAGACTGGTTATCGGTACGTCCATGACCTGCAGCACGATCAATAAGCCCGCCACCATCACCACGGTATTCGCCAATAATGTAATGACCAACCCACAGTACTTGCCCAGCAGGAACTCATATCGAGGAATAGGCTTCGACACGATCGTATAGATTGTCTTTCGATCGACTTCCTTGCTCACGAGCCCGATACCGACGAAAATCGCGATGAGCACGCCAAACAGATTGATGCTGGCCAGTCCAAGATCCAAAATCAATCGATGGTAATCTCCCAGAGTGATCCTGGAAAGAAGGATCGAGCTCCCGATCATGAGGAGGGCAAAAAATAATAAGTTATAGAGAAGCTTCTCGCGAAGATTTTCGCGGAACGTATTGAGCGCGATGGAGAGAATTCTCATACGGCTTCCCTTAACTCCGGCTGTTTGTTCTTGACCTCCCGAATGAAGAGGTCCTCTAGCGAGCCCTTGTGTGGAGTCAGCGACACTAGTGTAGCCCCTGCGCCTCGAATGATCTCAAGAACCGGCCCCACTTGCTGACGGCTTGGCAGCACTGCCAAGACCTGAGGTCCCTGAACGATGACGCGATCAGCCAGTTGACGCAGCCGCGCCAACCCTTCAGGGCTAAGCCCATCGATTACGACTTCCACCGAGTGCGCCACACCTTCATCAATCAGCTCACTCACGCGTCCGCACGCCACTTGCCGTCCCTTGAGAATAATGGCAACCCGGTCACAGAGAAGCTCAGCATCGTGCAGAATGTGAGAACTGAAGAAGATCGTCTTCCCGGATTCTTTCAGACACAGGATCAAGTCCCTGATCTCTTTGCGCCCGACCGGGTCCAGGCCTGACATTGGCTCATCCAGCACCACTAATTCAGGATCGTTGATGAGCGCCTGGGCAATCCCCACCCGCTGCAACATCCCTTTGGAAAACTTTCGTAATTGAAGATGGCGGGCATGAGACATCCCGACTAGCTCCAACAACTCATCAATACGTTTCTCTAATGTCACTCCGCGAAGTCCGAAGAGATGGCCATAGAATTGGAGGAACTCAAGACCGGTGAGGTAATCATAAAAGTAGGGAGATTCCGGCAAAAACCCAAGCCGGGCCTTCGACTCCTGGTCTCCTATGGGTCGGCCAAAGAGCCAGGCTTGTCCGCTCGTGGGATAGATCAATCCCATGAGCATTTTGATCGTCGTCGTTTTGCCGGCGCCGTTGGGGCCGAGAAAGCCAAAGACCTCTCCCTGCTTCACTTCGAGATCAAGACCTTCCAGTGCAGTCACCTCGCGCCCCCAGAACCCGACTTTGAACGTTTTTCGGAGCCCTGCAGTCTTGAGAATAATGTTTGAGTGTTCCATGCAACCTCTATTCGACATCCCCTCGTGTCGCAAGAGAATCAGCCGGCACGTAGACCCCCATCCGCTCGTCGTGTGTGCTGCTCATGACCTTTCCGGTCTTCGAATCATACAGATAGTCACCGCCATATGGCTCAGACGGGATGCCGGGGAGTAACCCGGCCAATACGAGTTCCATAAGCGAAGCTGGTCTCCTCCCTCTCGAATCAGCATACTGGCGGATCTGTTGTTCCAGCATTTGAAGATCTCGTTCCAGGCTTATCCGCCTGATTCGCCGCTGCAGCTTCTCACGGACCAACTCATCGGTCGTCTGTTCAAGCATCGCTTCCAGAAATTCAAGCGCCACCTCAGGGTTCTTTCCCTGGACATAAAGCCGAGATGCCAGTCTTGCGGTGTAATGAGGGGGACCGATGGGAAACGGCCCAGGGATTCGAGCCGCCTGTGCCATATACTCAGCAGCCCGGGTATGATCACCGAGATGAAAAAAATGATTAAAACCTAGACGAAAAGGAATCTGCCACGAGGATGGATTGGGAGCCAGTCCCTTTTCCAACAGCCTATTGCTCAGGTCCACCCGCGACGCCAGTTCAGCCAGTACAACCCCTCCCGCTTCGTACGCATAGACATACTTGGGATCCACGGTGGTGATGACATCGAGTGCGTGATAGAGCCATTCGTAGTCTTTGTCGCGTACAACACGATCGCCAAGCACTTGTACCACTCGCAACCAGAGAAGGTCTGCTCCCAACTGCTGATAGCCCAGAAGAGCAGGCCGTAGAATCTCCCCTTTCGGCAAGAGTCGAAGTTGTTCCAGCTTAGCAGCGCGGCCTTGACTGCGCTGTTCCAGGAGGTATTGCGTGAACAGACTGGCGCTGAGCAAAAGGACGAGAGCCAGGAAGAAAAGCAGGTGCTGACGTTTCGCGTGAAGCACTTCGAATCTCATGACGCGATACATACCGAGAGGTGAGGTTCCGATAAACGAGATCCGAAACGTACAAGCCGGTCAGGGCTCTGTAAGCCCTGACCGGACATTGCAGCCTGACGACGAGTTAGAATATGCTTTCGTTCGTCAGACAGTTGACCACGTTGCCGAGGTCTGATACCCGGAAGTCCCCAAACGCAGCATCACCATCCAAGTCACCCAGCGCCTGAGCAATGAAACCCAGCGTCGGGGCGTTACCCGGGCCAGCAGCCAATGCCCCGGGACTCGCGGCACCGCACTGCCCCTTCGCAGGAGTCGGAATACCACCCACAAGTGGCGTCACAGCAGCGCTGGCAGCCAACATGTATTGATACCGGACGGCACCAGCCGGCACCATGCCGATATCACCATAGGTACCAATTGCAACCGATGGAGCTCCCGCATTGGTGAAACACCACACGGCACCACCGGGCGTTGGAGCTGCGACACCACCAAGCCCTCCAGGCCAAGCCACCAACGAACCGTTCTGCGGAACTGCAACAGGTGCAGCTACGGAGCTCAAGAAGCAGCGCTGTTCTGCTTGGAAGGCAAAGTTCGCTGTCTTGATTGCGCTCAAGTTCGTCTTGGCTTCCGAGGTGCGCGACCGCATCTGATACTGAATGAAGTTGGGAATGGCGATGGCCGCCAGGATCCCGATGATCGCCACGACGATCATCAACTCAATGAGGGTAAACCCCTCTTGTTTCCGCATTGCCTTCAACATCGTCCTGCCTCCTTGTTGATGGTTCACTGACGGCCCGTTTCATACCCTGTCATAACCTGCGGCGCTTCTGTTGCCGCCTACCGGTTGCTCTAGCAGGTTTGGTGCCGATCAATGACAAGACCTAACGTACCATCGATCCCTGATGATGCAACAACTTATGAGAAATCGGCACGGGCGGGGTCACGGAGGGCGCGATTCTCGTTCCGTAATCTGCTCCGGATAGCCAAGAATTGACACTTTTTTGTCTGGGTGACTGACGCCCTTCTCCTCATCTGCGCATGGTATCTGTCCCCTTGAACGACAGGGACAGATGCCAGAAAGAAGGGCACCAATACCCCACCAGTATGTTGCGGTCGCAAGAACGAAGAGATTGGCGATGAAAATTCGCGGGTGGACTTACGGAGTAGCTACTGGAGTGGATGTCTTCTCTGCTCCGCGGCGCTTGGCTTGCTGGATTCGGTCTTCATTAGCTGGATTGGCCAGACCCTGATCGCGAAAGCGTTGGAGCAGCTTGTCATTAGAGGGATCGATCTCCAGTGAATGGAGCCAGGCATCACGCGCATCAGACACTTTCTGCTGCTTCAAGTAAATTTCTCCCAGATGCTCATAGATGACGGGGTCATCGCCGACCAGCGCCACGGCTTTCTTGATCTCCACGAGCGCTTCGGCCAGCAAGCCTGATTTATACAAGGCCCATCCGAGACTATCGACGTAGTAGCCGTTCTCTGGCTTAAGCCCAACGGCCCGTTTCGTCAGGGACAGGGCTTGATCAATCTTGATACCGCGCTCCGCATAGCTGTACCCAAGATAGTTCAAGGCATCGGCGTGATGCGGGTCGAGGGAGAGCACCGTTTCCATGGCACGCTCCAGCTCGTCAAACCGATTCAACTTGTCGTAGGCCGTGCCGAGGTTGAAATGGAGATCGGCGTTCTTGGGATTGTGCCGGATCCCCTCCTCAAACGCCTGTGAGGCCTTTTCGAATTGCTCACTCTGGAAATGGGCCAACCCAAGGACAATATGCGGTTCGGGCTGTTTTGGCGTGAGACGGACGGCTTCATCGAGATGCGTCACTGCCTCAGAAAATTTCTTGAGCCGATAGAGGAGCACACCCAGATGAATATGACTGTCGGCAAATTTCGGATCCAGATGAATATTATAGCGATAGGTCTCCATCGCCTTGGAGACGTCCTTGGTCTCTTCGTACAAGTACCCGAGATAATCTCTCACTTTGAGCTCGGCTGGTTTCGCCTTCAAGATCTCGGTCAATTGGCTGATCGCCTTGGTAAACTCTTTCTTCTCTCCATAGATGAGCGCCCTGCGTAACTGTGCATCGAGGTCGCCAGGGTTGTCTTCCAGCAGCTTTTCCAGTTCGGCAAGACCTCCGGCGTAATCCTTGGTCGCGACATACAACTGGACCAGATGTTGTCGAATATCCCGGTTCCGAGGGTTAACTTGTGAAAGATACTTCTTGAGCACGGCGATCGCTTTGTCCTTCTCTTGGCGTGATTCGTAGACCGACGCTTGGGCTAAATACGCGGGCTCGAACGCCTGGTTCACGGCAATGGCGCGATCGAAGTTGGCTACCGCCTGCTCGCTATCTCCCGCTTCGATCGAAATGCGGCCCAAATAGTAATAGCCGATCGGCGAATCCGCAGTATATTGTAATCCTTTTTTGACGACCTGCTCCGCCTCGGCAATGCGTTTCTGGTTCAAGAGAATGAGTCCCTTTGGGAAGTAGGATTCGCCTCGTTCCGGATCACTCTCGATGGCCTTGTCCAATAACTCCACGGCACGCTCCGGCTTCCCCGCGCTGGCCAAGATGCCGGCCATGTGGGTCAACATTTGCGGTTCCTGTCCCGTTCCTTCCCCGACTTCATCCGCATACTGCACTGCTTGGGTTACATCACCCAACGCAAAATACAGTGCGGCCAAACGAGACTTGACCTCGCGAGATTGGGGATCAACCTTCAGAGCGGCATGATATTCCTTCAACGCGCCGTCGAGGTCCTGCGCAAGTTCCGCTTGATGTCCCATCATGAAATGGTAGGTCGCGTCGGACTCTGGAGCCGGTAGAGGAGGTGGCAATGCTGTGGCGGATGGAGGAAGCGTTGCCTGTGGCTGAGGTGAAGCTGCGCAGGCAACCATCGCACCGGAAAGGAACAGAAAGAGCAGCATCGTCCCCAACAAGGACCTCCCGTACCGTCTGAGCAACCGACTGTCCAAGATCATTCGTGTGGTCCGCATCTATCGTACGTTAAGACACGTAGAAGGTGAGTCGATAAACCGATTATACCGAGTGCCCGGGCGATGCGCAAACGATTCTAGGCTTCGCGAAGATCGAGGCTTTCGAATTTGGCGAATCGGTCCTGGAAAAACAACTCTTTTTTCCCAATGGGTCCATTACGGTGTTTACTGACTATAATGTCGGCAATCCCTTTTCGCTCCGAATTCTGGTCATACACATCTTCCCGATAAATGAACATGACCACATCGGCATCTTGTTCGATCGCTCCGCTCTCCCGCAGATCGGCAAGCATGGGGATCGGCGGCTTACGGGCCTCCACCGCTCGGCTCAACTGGGAGAGGGCAACCACCGGCACATTCAGTTCCTTCGCCAAGGCCTTTAATGAGCGGGAAATATCGGAGATCTCTTGCTGGCGAGATTCTGAGTCGCTTCGTCCTTGCATCAGCTGGAGATAATCCACGATGAGGAGATCGAGCCCCTTCTCGGCTTTGAGCCGGCGGGCTTTGCCGCGCATTTGTTGGACTGTGATGCCACCCGTGTCATCGATATAGATCGGCGCAAGCTCCAATCGGCCGGCTGCCTCTGCTAATCGCCACCAGTCTTCTTTTTGAAGCTTCCCCGTCCTCAACGCATGCGAATCGACCCGTGCTTCCGAGGCGAGCATGCGCAGGACGATCTGCGGCTTGGACATTTCCAAGCTGAAGATACCGACCACCGTATTGGCATGAATGGCAGCATGAGTGGCAAACCCTAACGCAAGGCTTGTCTTGCCCATACTTGGTCGCCCCGCCACCACCACCAAGTCCGAAGCCTGAAGCCCGGCGGTAATATCGTCGAGGTCGTAGTACCCCGTGGGAACCCCCGTGACGTGTTCCTTTCGCTTCGAAAGTTTATCGATGACATCCAGACTTTCCTTAATGACCTGGCTGATCGGGCTGAACGACCGTTCCAGTTTGCCTTGCGCAATGCTGAAGACCGATCGCTCGGCAAAATCCAGCAGATCATCGATTGAGGCGGTGCCTTCATAGCCCCTCGTCAGCACCTCGGTGGAGGTGCTGATCAACTGACGAGCCACTGCTTTGTCCCGAACAATCTTACAGTGATACCGGATATTGGCTGAGCTGGGAACGATCTGGACAAGTTCTGCGAGAAAGGCAGCGCCTCCAATCGCTTCAAGTTCACCGCGAGATTTCAATCGCTCGGTCAGCGTAATCTGATCGATCACTTCGCCGGTGTCGGACAGTTCAAGCATGGCCTGGAAGACCTTCTTATGGGCTGTCCGATAAAAATCTTCCTCCACTAGCAGTTCCATCGCCTTTGGCATGGCGGCGTTATCGAGGAGGATCGCACCGAGCACCGACTGCTCCGCCTCCAAGTTCTGTGGGGGAAGTTTCGGTTGAGAGAGATCCACCATCCCGACGGATTTCATACTGCCCCTTCAAGGTCGGAACGCAGGCTTGCGATGAGACCTGCGATCGAGACCGTTCTCTTGCGAAGGTGAGCGCGACCGGGCGATCCTGCGATTCCTCGCCCGTCCCTCGGATGGAGCACCACGACCTGCTCAGGTTTGGAACGGTCCATGCCGACGACTATAATGGTGCCAATGTTTGCTTCAAGACCAGCCTTGACCGCCACACCAACCAAATCCCGTCCCGCTGGATCCACCGCTTGTTGAACCGTTCGTATCCCCGCCTGGCGAAGTTGTTGTGCGACCGAGACTAATTGTGTCGATAACCCTCGATGCGCGACGACCAAGACATTTGGCCCCACAGACTTCGTCCTGTCGGGAAGGCTCAGCCCTCGAAAGAGCCGGTCCACAGTGAGGGCGAATCCGGTCGACGGAAGGTTCCGACCGAATCGTCCGATGAGCTGGTCATAGCGCCCGCCACCGCCTAACTCCACCCCAATACCCTCGGTAAACACATCAAAGACGATCCCGTCATAATAGTCGAACCCTCTGAATTCTCCAAGATCCAGCAGGACGGTCTCTTGAAACCCTGTTGCGCAGAGCAACTGGTACACGTTGTCCAGTCGATCCAATGCTTGAACCAGTGGCCGTTCACCCTTGGCTAATGTGCGTCCTTTCGAGAGGACTTCAGCTTGTCCACACAGCTCCAGCGCGTCCAAAATTCTGTGAGCTGACCCTTTCGTCACCCGCTCCTGCGATAGGATCTCCCCCAGCCTCGGCAAATCTTTTCTTGCCGCTGCGTGTTCGGCCCGCTTCTGCCCTTCCGGCGATAGTCCTGCACGGATGAGGAGCCCCTTGAAAAACCCGACATGTCCCAGTGAAATTTTAAATGAGTGCAATCCCACCTGCCGTAGACACTCGATCAACAGGATGATGATTTCACTATCGGCCGACGCATCATCAGCCCCGATCAACTCGGCACCTACCTGAAAAATTTCCCGATCTCGGCCGGCATGTTCCGGTTCATACCGAAAGACGGTCGCCCGGTACGACAGGCGCAACGGAAAGTGCGTGCCCACCATGCCCATCGCCACCGAACGGGCAATCTGCGCCGTGACGTCGGGCCGCAACAACAGAATACGGCCGGTCGTCCGATCGACGATCTTATAGGAGTTCTCTAATAACGTCGGCTCGAGGCCCGGTGCCAACACATCGAGGTACTCGAACGTCGGAAGGATAATCTCGTCGTACCCAAAACGATGACAGGACGCCAGCAATTCAGCTTCCAGGTGCCGAACCTGGCGGGCAGCCTCCGGGAGGATGGTGGCCATCCCGACCGGAACCAATGAGTGCTCACGCAAAGAAGGGGGCTGCCCCGAAGAAGTCCTACGCACCGGAGGAGCAGAGTCCATAAGTACCTGGTCGCGAGAACCGTTATAAAAGGTTAGCGACCTTGACGGACAGAATATTTGAGCTGGAACGGATCTGATCCAGGACCGCAGATGGAAATTCCGTATCGGAACCGATGATCAGCAACGCATCCCCTCCTCGCTTCTCCAAGGCACACTGCATCCGTAAGATATTGATGCCCTGATCCCCTAGGACCTTTCCAACCATACCGATAACCCCTGGACGGTCAACGTTATGAATCAACAGCATATGCCCTTCAGGCACCACTTCAACCTTAAATTGTTCGATCTCCGTCACACGGGCATCTTTCTTATGATACAGCGTCCCCGCGACTTGATGCGAAACCTTGCCGGCCTCAACCCGAACCCGGATCAAGCTCGTGAAATCCCCAGCATCCGTGCTCTTAATCTCTTTGACTTCAATACCCCGCTCTTTCGCCACAATCGGGGCATTCACGTAGTTCACTGGGTGTTCCAGGATAGGAGTGAGCAGGCCCTTTAGGACGGCGATGGTCAAAGGTGCGATGGAGAGCGTGACGACCTCCCCGCTGTATTCTACCGTGACTCGTTCGATTCCTCCTTGAACGAGTTGAGCTTGAAGCGCGCCAAGCTTTTCGGCCAGGGTCAGGAATGGTTGCAACCGAGGCAACAATTCTGGAGCGACCGACGGAATATTGACGGCCCCCTTCGCCACTCCCTTAGTAAAGTAGTCGACAATCTGCTCCGCAATTCCGATCGCAACGTTTTCCTGAGCCTCGATCGTCTGGGCTCCGATATGCGGGGTGCAGATGAAGTTATCCAAGGCGAGGAGCGGATTGTCAGGCTTGACCGGCTCCTCTTCAAACACGTCGAAGGCGGCGGCGGCGACGCGCTTGGTTTTCAAGGCTTCGCATAAATCCTGTTCGTTGATGATGCCGCCTCGGGCGCAATTTGCGATGAGCACGCCGGGTTTCATCTTGGCGATGGCCTGCGCGTTGATAATCCCCCGTGTTTCCGGCGTCAGCGGCGTATGAACCGAAATCACGTCTGCTCGTTGGAAGAGGTCTTCAAGTTCCAGCATGGTCACGCCCATACGCTCAGCCCGTTCGGGGGCCAGGTACGGGTCAAACGCGACGACGCTCATGCCGATCCCCTGGGCCATCTTGGTCAGGTGACTACCGATCTGTCCGGCGCCGATGATGCCGAGCACTTTGTTGTAGAGCTCGACACCCATGAATTTGTCCTTTTCCCATTTACCGGCCTTCACCGACGCAGTGGCTTGAGGAATGCGCCGACTCATCGCACAGATCATCGACATCGTATGTTCAGCCGTGGTCACGGTGTTGCCCCCAGGCGTATTCATGACGACGATACCGCGACGGGTCGCGGCAGGCGTGTCGACATTATCCAGGCCGGACCCGGCCCTTCCGACGACCTTGAGTTTCTCTGCTGCCGCGATCAGTTCCGCCGTCACCCTGGTGCCGGATCGCACGATGAGCCCATCGGCATCCTTAATCTCTTTAAACAGCTCATCCTTCGGCATTTTGGATTTCACCACCACGGTGAATCCAGCTTTCTCAAGCGCCTCAACGCCCTGTTTCGACAGGCTGTCACTGATCAGAATCTTCATTCTCGCTGCGGCCATGTGCACCCTCGCCGTAATTACTTTGCCATTAAGATTTCTTGCGCTTTTCCGACACCGCTTCCCAGCTTCACAGAATGACCGAGTCCTTTCAGGACCATCTCGGTGGCGGCCAATGCGGCGATCACGTCAAACGAATCCGCATACCCCATGTGAGACAGTCGAAAGATCTTCCCCTTGAGGTGATCCTGGCCACCGGCCGCCGTCATGCCGTATTGTACACGGAGATTCTTATAGATAGCCTGTCCATCAATTCCATCAGGGGCACAGACAGCCGTCAAGGCATCGCTCGGCGATTCTTTCGCAAACAGCGCCATTCCGGCAGCCTTCACCCCTTCTCGCATCGCCAGAGCCAGCCGTCCCTGCCGTGCAAACATGTTTTCCAGCCCCTCCGCCTTCATTATTCGGAACACCTCTTGAAGTCCAACGATGAGAGAGACCGTTGGGGTCCAGGCAGTCTGGTTCTTGGTTTGAGTTTCACGCTCTTTTTTGAAATTAAAGTAGAAGGCGGCATTCTTGGCCTTGTCAGCCAGAGCCCAGGCCTTGTCACTGACACTGACAAACGCCATACCGGGAGGGAGCATCAGAGCCTTCTGAGAGCCTGTGATCACGACATCCAAGCCCCAGGCATCAGTCTTGATCTCAAACACGCCCAGCGCCGTAATGGCATCGACCACCAAAATAGTATTGTCATAGCCTTTTATGAGTTCACCCAGCGCCTTGACATCATGGGAGACCCCTGTCGACGTCTCGCTGGCCTGCACATATACCGCTTTGATTGACGGGTCTTTCTTCAAAGCATCGGCCACCTGTTGTGGATTGACGGCCTGTCCCCACTCGACTTTGAGCTCGGTCGCTTGGACTCCAAAGGTCTTACAGAGTTTGCCCCAGCGTTCCCCAAACTTGCCTCCGTTAACATACAGCGCCTTGTCGCCGGGAGACAAAAAGTTCGATACGGCCCCTTCCATACCGCCCGTACCGGAGGCCGCCAACATCAGCACATCGTTCCGCGTTTGAAACAGCCACTTCAGTCCTTCGCGAACCTCCGCGAAGATCGGATCAAACTCGGGCGCGCGATGATGGATCATCGGACGAGCCATCGCCAACAACACTTCCGGGGGAACGGGCGTTGGGCCGGGAGCCAAGAGATACCGCTTCAACATCGATCGATCCTCCTTCACAATTGCAATTCTGGTGGGGTACCACTAGGAGAGGCCGTACGCTATCATTTGCGCCGGGAGGCTGTCAAGAAATCGACCCACGCAAACGACGCCCACATCAGGAATTTTCCTCTCACGGGGACGCAATGGAACATCTTTCAGTCGCTCACGCGTCATCGCCTTTCGACTTCCCGACATGACATGAGAAGACCAGGCCTGACCTCCTCCTTTCTTGACAAGTCTGCGATGGATCGATAGGCTCACTTCACACAGATGCTGTTCATAATGTCTAAGCGATCCCCACAATCAGTCACCAGAACGATGCTCGCTGCATGTTGGATCATCGGCACAAGTGCGTTGATGCACCCATGTGGAAGTTGGGCAGACGACATTCCCCCTGATCTTCCTTCAAGCATTGTCTCAACTCCCGATATGGGCCCCTTGCAGGAGGACGACGATGTCGATCCGAACCTCGTCCCGTTGGAGCCTGAACTGACACTCTCGCCCCCTGATTTATCTTCCACCGAGGACAAGCCCGAACAGCTCGGAGACGCAACCGGCCGAGGCACCACGAATACGGACAATCAGGGCACCGTCTACAACATTCCTGTCGTCATTGATCAGTCCGTGCAAAGCCATATTTATTTTTTCAATACCTCAATTCGAAATCGGTTTGAACAATGGCTCTTGCGCTTCAGCCGTTATCGCCCGTTGGTCGAAAACATTTTTGCCGAGTTCAATCTTCCGAGCGACCTCGTGAATCTCTCCCTTGTTGAGAGCGGATTCAACCCGTACGCCTATTCACGGGCAAAAGCCACGGGCCCATGGCAGTTCATGAAAGGGACCGGATTACTCTATGGGTTGCGGATCGATCACTACGTTGACGAACGACGCGACCCTATCAAATCCACCGTGGCCGCGGCGCGGTACCTTCGAGACCTCTACGATATATTCGGCGCGTGGCCTTTGGCCATGGCGGCCTACAATGCGGGCGAAGGGAAGGTGCTACGGGCTCTTCATAAGGCGCAGGCCGAATCCTTCTCGGAGATCTCACGAACGAAGCTCATTCGGCTGGAGACAAAGCAATACGTCCCCCGAATTATGGCTGCGACGATCATTGCGAAGAACCCCGACCAATACGGGTTCAAGCAAGATCCCGCGCCTTTGCATGAATTCGAAGAGGTCATCGTCACCCGCCCCTTGCATTTCCGGGCCATTTCAAACATCACCGGCATCCCCTACAACGAGCTTCGGTTATTGAATCCAGAACTTCGGCGAGATGCGACACCTCCAGGCGATACGGCCTACCATCTCAAAATTCCTGTTGGAATGAGTGCAAAAGTATTGGAATTCATCGAACGAGTTCCCACATACAAGTTTCCTCCCCTGCCAGCAATTCAGGATCGACAGGTTCGACAGGCCAAGGCCGGTTCTGCTCACTTGTATCGAGTCCGAGGGGGCGATACGCTTGAAAAGATCTCTAGAAGATTTAGGATTCCCATTAAGACCCTCAAGTCCCGCAATAACCTTTCGGGTCCTGTTCTTAAAACCGGTGAACTGTTGAACATCGGTCGGTAGGAGCTGGCGTTCCCGGGAAGATTGCTGCACCCACTGCGCGTCAACCGAGAGGGTAAGTTGCCTACGGTTGGGAGGGCTTGGGGGGTGCTGAAAGAGCGGGAGCGGCCGGTGCCGGCTCAGGATTTTTCTTCGCCTCCATCACCTTCACACGCATAGCGGCTTCGCTCGTCAGCGGAGAGTTTGGATAGGTCTTCATCAGCTCTTGATAATGCTTCAAAGCTTCATCGGGCTTCGAACGATTCTCTTCCAATCTGGCAGCCTCAAAGAGCGCATGATCCCGATTCATTGCGCCCGGAATCTCGAGGATCGCCAAGTAGGCTTTGACCGCTTGCTCAGGGTCTCCCTTGAGCTGGTATGCATAACCTAGTTTTTGATACACGAGACCGAGCAGCGACACATGAGTCCCATACGTAGAAATAAACCGGTTATACGCCTCAATCGCTGCCGCGAGATCGTTCGACTGAAGATAGGCATTGCCAAGGCTGAATTGCGCGAGCGGGGCCGTCGGAGTGCGAGGATACTCATTGACCACCCGCTGATATAGGGCAATCGCTTCTTTTAAATTGGCCGCCGCTTTCTGCGGATCACTGGCCGCACGGGCAAATAGATGGACGGTCGCTTCTCGTTCAAGATCCTGCGCCTTCCCGGCATTTTGTGCGTCAAACCACAAGACGCCCCAGACTCCTCCCCCCATCAGAAGGAGGAGTACAAACCCAACCACAATCGACCAGCGGTAGGTCGCCAGTCCAAGCATCCAGTGCTCAAGCCCGCTCACGAGGTGAGCTTCATCCACTGGCAACGTCCGAGGTGGAACTTTAATTCGATATGTCATCAGAAATCATCACGTAATGATTGAGAACCAGCTTTCTGCCCCAGAACCGTTGCTTTATACTAAGGATGAATTCCCGTTGTCAATGCAATCGGAACGGACTCCTTCGCAAGGTTACGACACAACCGAAGATCTGATAAGAGTTTTGAACCAGCATGTTTCGACGCAGACTCAAACAACTCGCCGACCGATCGCTCATGCGCCGACTGTCTCCATTAGAATCAGGCACAGGACCGACGATCCACCATGCAGGGCGCGAGGTCATCTTGCTGTCCTCCAACGATTACCTGGGACTGGCAACCCATCCGGAAGTCATCCGCGCCGCCATCCATGCAACTGAACAGTATGGAACGGGATCCGGAGCTTCTCGCTTGGTCAGTGGAACCCTTCCTCCCCATACGCATCTCGAAACCTCCCTCGCGACGTTTAAGGGGACGGAAGCCGCGCTGCTGTTTGGAGCCGGATATCTAGCCAATATCGGCATCATTCCAAACCTCATCGGACAAGGAGGCCTGATCCTGGCGGATCGACTGTGTCATGCGAGTCTCATTGATGGATGTCGATTGAGCCGTGCCGATCTTCGAGTATTCCGCCATCGAGACTGTGCACATCTGGAGTTATTGCTTCGGCGACGGAGCGCGAGTCGTCCCACGCTCATCATCACGGAAGGACTCTTCAGCATGGATGGTGATCTCGCTCCCTTGTCAGATTTGGCCTCGCTGGCCGAGCGATATGAAGCGACCTTGTACGTCGATGACGCCCATGGGACCGGCATCATGGGGCCGACCGGTCGGGGAACAATCGAGCAATTCGGGCTAGAACAGCGGATCCCCTTTCACATGGGGACTCTCAGTAAAGCACTAGGAAGCCATGGAGCCTACATTGTTGGACCCAACGACCTGATTCAGTATTTGATCAACGTGACCCGTCCGTTCATTTTCACAACAGCACTTCCACCCTCCATCGCAGCGGCAGCTTCGGCTGCGGTCGCGGTCATTCAGCGTGAGCCCGAACGTCGGACGCGGCTCTGGTCAAATCGACAACGGCTGTTTAATGGAATGCAGACGCTCGGTTTTCGAATGACTCCGACCGTCAGTCCAATCCTACCGATCCTGGTGGGCAATGCCGCCACTGCATCAGCATTCGCCGAACGGCTACTCACTCATGGGATCTACGCTTCCGCAATCAGACCGCCGACTGTTCCGGATGGAACCAGTCGCATACGTTTCACGGTGACGTCGGAACACACGACAGAGCAGATCGACGAAGCACTTCATGCACTTGACCTCGCCGGTCGTGAGACCGGCCTCCTCTAGCCCGTCTCCTCATCAGCCCGCATCTTCCGGCTATTTTCTTGCTTTCATGTTTTCCTATGGCATGATCACAGGAGATTTCCACCACACAAGCAACCCATCACACGAGGATCACGGGCGATGGATATTTCGAAGCTGCTTACGTTCTCGGTCAAGGAGGGTGCCTCCGACTGTCACATCAGTGCCGGCGAACCTCCGATGATTCGCATTCATGGCGATCTCAAAAAACTTGACCACCCTCCCCTGACTCCCGACGAAACACACGCCCTTATCTACGACATGATGAGCGACTCTCAACGAAAGACGTTTGAGGAAAAGCGAGAATGTGACTTTTCCTTCGAGCTTGGAGACATCGCCCGTTTTCGTGTCAACGTGTTTGTGCAACAGCGGGGGTTGGGCGCCGTCTTTCGGAATATTCCGACCACCATTGTTCCGTTGGAAAAACTCGGCATGCCGCCGATTCTTCGGCAACTGTGCGACAAGGAAAAGGGATTAATCCTGGTAACCGGACCGACAGGCTCCGGAAAATCCACCACACTCGCGGCGATGGTGGACTATTTGAACAACACGTTCGAAGGTCACATCATCACCATCGAGGATCCCATCGAGTTTGTCCATAAATCCAAGAAATGCCTGGTTAATCAACGCGAACTCGGCGTACATACGCTCTCGTTCGCCAATGCTCTGAAGTCGGCGCTTCGCGAAGATCCGGACATCGTTCTGGTGGGCGAAATGCGAGACTTGGAGACGATTCAGTTAGCCTTGACCGCCGCAGAAACCGGACACTTGGTCTTCGGCACCCTCCACACCTCGAGTGCGCCCAAAACAATCGACCGCATCATCGACGCCTTCCCGCCGGCGCAGCAGGCGCAAATCAGGACACAGCTATCGGAGGCGTTGGAAGCCGTGCTTACCCAAACGCTGCTGAAGAAGAAAACCGGCGGACGCGTTGCCGCACTTGAAATCATGATAGCGACAACGGCCGTACGCAATCTTATCCGTGAGGCCAAGCTGCACCAAATCCCTGGGATCATGCAGGCAAGCCAAAAAGACGGCATGCAAACGATGGACATGGCGTTGGTCGAGCTCGCGACGCGGGGAATCGTTCATAAGGCCGAAGCACAGTCCCGTAGTATGAACCCCAATCTCTTCAATTCACCGATGACCGGAGCAGCCTAGCACACAGGTTACGGAGCACGGCCGATGGATGTTCGAAGTCTTCTAAAAGTGATGGTGGACCGCGAAGCGTCGGACTTGTATTTGACTGTCGACGCCTCGCCGATCTACCGCATCCATGGCGCCACGCAGCCGACTGACGCTCCCCTGTTCACCAACGAGCAGCTCGAAGCACTGGCGTTAGCCTTAATGCGTGGTCAACAGCGCGGCGAATTCGAAGAAAAGATGGAGATGAACCTGGCGCTCTATTACAAAGAATTGGGTCGTTTCCGCGTCAACATCTTCAGGCAGAGGGGTAATGTCGGATTGGTCTTCCGTCACATCAAAGCGGAAATTCAGACCGTTGAGCAGTTGGAACTCCCTCCGATCATCAAAGATATCGCGATGACCAAACGCGGCCTGGTGCTGGTGGTAGGCGCGACCGGGTCCGGGAAGTCAACATCGTTGGCCGCCATGATCGACCATCGCAACACCGTCCACCAGGGCCATATCATTACCGTGGAAGACCCGATCGAGTTCGTCCATCAGCACAAGAAGTCGATCATCACCCAGCGCGAAGTCGGAT
This sequence comes from Nitrospira sp. Ga0074138, assembly GCA_001464735.1. Classification (GTDB taxonomy): domain Bacteria; phylum Nitrospirota; class Nitrospiria; order Nitrospirales; family Nitrospiraceae; genus Nitrospira_D. The sequence goes on along the minus strand of LNDU01000034.1, from coordinate 32,723 downwards.
TCGACACTTTAACCTTCCAAAGCGCGCTGAAGAATACGCTCCGTCAAGCTCCGGATGTGATTCTTATTGGTGAGGTCCGCGACACCGAAACCATGGAAGCAGCAATCACCTTTGCCGAGACCGGTCACCTTTGCATCGGAACGCTGCACTCCAACAACGCCAATCAGGCGATCGAACGCATCATGAACTTCTTTCCGGTCGAGCGGCATGCCCAGATCTATCTGCAACTGTCCCTCAATCTGCGCGCGATTATCTCCCAACGATTGATCCCGTCGCTCGACGGCAAACGCGTCCCAGCCCTAGAAATCATGCTGGACACGCCGCGCGTCAAGGATCTGATTAAGAAGGCTGAGGTCGACACACTCAAGGAGGCCATGGAGCAAGGCATCGACGAAGGGTGCCAGACCTTCGATCATGTCCTGTTTCAGCTCTATAAGGTAAACAAAATTTCGCTGGAACAGGCCCTCATCAATGCCGATAGCGCGAATAATTTGCGCCTCAAGATCAAACTTGAAGGGCTCAAAGGTGATGAGGCCGTGAACGCCCTGCTTGATAAGCAGATGGGGGGACAGGGAACAGATGCCTTTAAGATTCAGGGTGGCGCTTCAGGAAACGTCACGCCGATCCGCAAGCGCTAGTCACACAGCCCCACCCTCAGGGAGCTGAGCTCCCTTCAGTCTGGCGCTCAAGATACGACGCTATCTTCTCAAGAGCCAGCGCACTCAGTTTGGACCCATACCACGTCGGCATTGCCTTCTCCGGATACCCTCGCACTACAAATCGCTGCGGCTCCAATACCGATTCGACGATATACTCATGCACCGTCTTTGCCTGTCCACGGTAACCAGGATCGTTGAGTCGTTGGGGCCCGGTCGTGCCCAGAACCAACGGAGGCCCAACTTGGCCGGTCGCACCGGGAATCCCTGGAATGATGTGGCACACCGGACAGCCGGGTCTGGTCAAGATCTCGACGAGGGGTTCATCACCCGTCACCAGCGACATCATTTCAGGCGTGAGTGCGAGAATCGTGGGCTGGGTTGGTGCTGGGCTGGAGACCCGGAGATCACGAAGCGCCCATACAACCGACAGCAAGACCAGACCGATAGCAATCCAGATTACGAGCCGGTCCCTGGTGCGCATACCGGTATTCTGGCCGGATGATGGAACCACCACATGGAACCTAGTCGTCCGACGCTTCGTTCGACGCCTATCTCATCCCTTGGACCAGTTTCATGAGTTGTTCAAGCCCACCCGCTTCGATCTTGCCATTAGGCGTCAACTTATCGACTAGATCCGGAAGAATGCCGCTTAGCTGCGAACTCGCTGCGCCAGAGGAGAGTCCTGCCTTACCGGCCAGTTGATTCAGCAGATCACTGCCTAGGCCTTGTTCAATCTGGTTCGGTGTCACCGGCAGATTCTGGCCCGTGCTCACCCAGGAATTCACGATTTCACCGAGCCCGTTCTTCTGAAACGCTTGAACAAGCCCGGCAAGTCCTCCAATACCGCTGTCCTTTCCAAGGAGACTGGCCACGGCTTGCAACAGAGGATTCTGCCCTCCCTGTCCGCCCAGCATGCCACCCACCGCTTGCCCCAATTGATCCATCAGTCCCATGAGCCGCTCCTTCCTTCAGCAAACAACTAATAAGAGGGATATCAGCAAAAAATCTTTGTGCTCGTCATCTGTAGCGGAGGATGTACCACAGATATGGATCACAATCCAATGGACACTTACGGATTTCTCCGATCAGTCATGACTATCACTTTGGAACACAGAGGATACGCGATGATTCGAGCTGAAGGACTTCACAAGCGGAAGCCTCGCGGGTTATGGGGGCTATGCAACCAACTGTTTTTTGTTATGATGATATGCTTGGGGGAAACAATGATGAAAAAGAACGCTCCATTCCTTAGATGTTTTTTGATGGCAGGGTGCTGGTTCATCTCTTTCTGCAACCCCACTTTCGTTTCCGCAGAAATGTATGTGGCTGGACAGGCGGGTGTGAATTTTGCTGACCGCATCAACAGCATTGCAGGAACAGGACCATTAGCAGGGGCGCCTGGTTCATTCGAAGACTTTGACCTCCAAAATTCGATTACCTATGGTGGTAAGGTGGGATATTTCCCGGGACACAGTTGGTACGGGATTGAAGCCGAGGCGTTGCACACAACCCCGCACATTAAGAGCTTGCCACGCACCGCGACGTTGGATGAAGTTCCCGGCATCCATTTTCGGTTGACGACGGTCGGCGTTAACTTTATTGCGCGGTATCCAGGTCGCACACTTCAGCCATATGTGGGGGTTGGTATAGGAGCAGCCATCGCCCACATTGGAGACACCGCAACAGTGCGCAGTAATACCGACGTGGCGCCCGCATGGAATGTGCTGGTGGGGTTACGCGCATTCATCACACCAAAAATCGCCGTCTTTGGAGAGTATAAGCATACCGGAGCGACACTGAAATTTGATCAAGCCTTTGGTGATCTAGGTGGTTTCAGCGGCAATTACAGGGCACAGCATATCCTCGGTGGACTATCGTATCACTTTTAAGAGAGAAGAACGACCATGTCTCGCATGACTGTCCTCGCTCCCCTGTTTTGTGCCACCTTGCTCTTGTCTGCCTGTGCAGAGTCGCTCCATCAAGTCCAACGCGATACCGAGCTGCTTGGTATTCCTCTTGGATTGGAGCAGGAGATTGATACCACCGTCAGCTTTGCAGACCTGAAACGAGCTCCCAGCGAATATGTTGGAAGAACGGTCATGATCGGCGGGAACGTGATTAAGGCTAAACGGACGGAAGCAGGAACTGAATTGGAAGTCTTGCAACTGCCGACTGAGAAAGAAGGGACTTTGACTGAAGAGCGTCTTCGATCAGAAGGCCGATTCCTTGCGGTTCGAGAACAATTTCTCGACCCTGCCAGCCTCCCGCAGGGTACGCCCATTACTATAATCGGCACCGTAAAAGGTGAGACCACGAGACAACTGGATGAGAGCGACTATACCTACCCAATCCTTGAGGTCAAACACATCATCGACTGGAACAGTATCGCGGCGCAGAGACGACGAGATCGAAGTCCATACTACGGTGCCTACTACCCGCCCTACGGATATAGCGGATTTTACCCCTACGGTGGATTTTGGGGACCCTATGGTGGCTATTGGGGAGGGCGTGGGTTTTATGGAGGTTCTCGCTTTTATTCCCCGGGATCACCATCTTTTTCGTCCCCTCCGCCACCTCCGCGAAGCGTGCCACCAAATCTGAGGAGAAGGTAGGGATCTGTCCTTTTCATAAGACGAGAAGGGTCGGACGGGATGAAAGAGTATGATGAGCAGAATGGGCCCCTTCTCTCTCGGCGTGAAGCCATGGTGTTGTTGGGAACAACCAGCGCTATCTGGCTGATGACCGGAACACGAAGCCAGGCTCACGCCGCTCCCGATACGCCTGGATCCCTCTGTCTAGTCCGACCCGAACAAACTGAAGGCCCCTATTTCGTCGATGAACGCTTGCATCGGACGGACATTCGATCCGACCCGAGCAACGGGAAAATCACGCCAGGTACACAGTTAGCCCTGACGTTTCACATCTCTCGTGTTCATGCCGGGGAGTGCCATCCCTTACCAGATGCTCAAGTCGATGTCTGGCACTGCGATGCCATGGGGGTCTATTCCGATGTCCGAGATCCTGGCTTCAGCACGGTCGGACAGAAGTTTTTACGAGGCTATCAGCTGACCGATGCGCATGGAGCAGCACGGTTCCTAACGATCTATCCTGGCTGGTACCCCATACGAACGGTACATATTCACTTCAAAGTCCGCACGGCACCCATGGTCAGCAAACGCTACGAATTTACCTCCCAATTGTACTTTCCCGATGAACTGACCGACCGCGTGCATACCGCTCTTCCCTACTCGTCGAAAGGACGGCGTCGTGTACGAAATCACCATGACTTCATCTATCGGGAGGGCGGTATTCAATTGATGCTGGAGCCGTCAGAAACAAACGGTGGTTATGCAGCAACCTTTCCGATTGGCCTAGAGTTTCCTTGATCCCCAATCCTCAGGACTTCTGCGTATTGACGATCCCCAGGGAATCCCGATACCCTCCATTTCCCCCACACACCTTTCTCTAGGAGGACGTGCGTATGAAACGACTTCGCGATGCCGGCTTGTTGACATGCGTACTGCTTGTTCCTCTCGCAGTGAGCGCTGCACCCCCACCTGAAGTACAAGTAGATTACTCAGCCGACAGCACGATGGAGACGGAAGGTGGCATGACGATGAAGTCACGCATCTATCATACGGTCAACAAGGAACGGATGGAGATGGGCGGATCGGACGGCATGACATCGATCGTTCGGAAGGACAAGAAGGTGGTGTGGCAGTTGATGGGAGACATGTACATGGAAATGCCGATGGATGCCTCAAACACCTCCGGTATGGACGGATTCGACATCGTCGAGCAGACCGAAGTGGGCCAGGAAACCATCAACGGAGTGAAGGCCACCAAGTCCAAGATCGTTGCGGTGAAGAAGGACGGATCCGGAAAATTCGGTGGCTTCTTCTGGACCACAAAAGAAGGCATCACTGTCAAGATGGACATGCTGTCGAAAGAAGGCGACAAGAAGATGCGCATGACGAGCGAGCTGAGCAATCTAAAAATCGAAAAGCAAAACCCGGCCCTCTTTGAAATACCAGCCGGCTATACAAAGAACGACATGGGCGCCATGATGGGGATGGGCGGCATGCCCAATATGGAGGAGATGAAAAAGAATCCGCGCCAGCGCCAGTCCGGTGGAAAACAGCCTCGTGAGAGCCAGGCCGGAGAAAGCCTCGGCGATCAAATGCCGGACGTCAACAAGATGATGAAAGGGCTGTTCGGTAAATAGCGGAGGTCATCGCCCATGCGCCTGTCGAAAGTAGTCGGATATTCGCTCATGCTCATGACCCTCGCAGCTCCAGCCGTTCGTGCGGATGATCCTTGCCTTGGCGACGATGAAAAGAATGCTGCGCTGGCTCAGTCGGCCGCGCTCGCGAAGGCGGAACAGGGCGGGCAACCCGCTGCGCTCTTCGTCGCGTACATGAGAGTTGCCGTAAACGATTGCATCGACCGCTACGATAAGAGTGCGCTAGCGAAAGCGAAAGCCAACATGCCAAAGCTCGGTCGGGATCTCGCCAAAACGGCCGAGAGCAGGGGCGCCCTCTACTCCGGGGAACCAGTACGGGCCGACGGACAAACGTCGGCTTTTCGGTTCTATGAGGCGATCGGGGACCATCAGGACGCCAACCGGGTCCTGATCAAGGCCGTTCAAGCCAAGCCTGAGGACCTGCGCCTATTCGAGGCCGCCTGGAACATCGATAACGGTCGATACGGACCGGCCGATCCAACCACCGGATCAAGACAGCCCTATAGTTCCCCACCAGCTTTCCGGCAAGAACTCGCGAAGGTGGCCTCGGCCAATGCCGATTGGTTGATGAAAGCCGAGGAGAAAGATGCCAAAGGCCTGACCGGTAACATCGGTGAGTTGGGTAAAGCCTCGTCGCAATCGATCGAGAAGCTCCGGAGCGCGTCACTTTGGATGAAATTTTTGCCAGGTGGAGACAAGCCCGCGAAGGATCGTGCTGAACAGCGCGGCGATACCATCATGAAGCGTCCGGATCCGACTTTTACGCAGGGCCAGGCTATGATGTATTACGAATTCTCCGGCTCTCCCAAAGCGAAAGATGTGGCGGCCCAGATCAAGAAGAAGGGAGAGGAATCGCAGCGAGCCATGGAGAAGGCCGGCGAGGGCATGAAGAAATCATTTACCCAAAAGAGCGAAGCCGAACAAATACAATTCGATAAGAAGAAAGCCGATCTCGAAAAAGAACTTGGATTTTAACACGCTGCCCTCTCCAATCGTCGCCTTTGGTCTCTGCAAACCCATACCCTGTGCCGACTTCCTCCGGCTTGACTCCGGCCCATTCCAGAGCGATGCTGGATGATATTCTGGAGGTCTTTATGAAACCGGGGTAGCCGCCTTTGTTCTTCATCCCTCCCGTACCTGCCCATCTACTGACGCCCTCGGAAGCCCTGCATCCGAGAGGACGTTGTTGTCTCTTCCACCCTATCCAGGAGGTTTCGCCATGAAAACCTCAACCATGATGTTGTTTGCAACTGCCGTTGTGCCCTTGATGGTCTCGCTCACGCTCGCCAATCCGGCCATGTTACCCAAACATCCCGGCTATCCAATGGACAAGGCCGTCGATCCCGTGACGGGGCAGTTACTGGCCAATGATCCGGGCCAGGCCAATGCCAGAAACCAAGAGGCACTCACAAACGCAGCGATCTTTGACGACAATCGTTCCAAACAAAACCTGCTCTTTAACCAAAATGACGAACGCCTATTGGAGAAACCTGGAGCGGGATTGCTTCCTCGAGTACATGGCCCGAATATCACAATCGAGCCGCCAGTGAAAGAAGGAACAAGAGTGAGTGCCGCACCGGAATAGCGAAGATTACTCGGAGCTGAGGCTAGTTATCCCCTGAAGGGCATACGGCAAACACGGACGGCAGGGCATAGCTATGCCTCGACCCCGTTCGTACCTTCATGATCTTAGGCAATGAGTCCGCTGGTATTTTTGATGCGGTCAGTGCAAGCAGGTTGTACCGGTTCACTTGAAGGAAGCAGAACCTCAGACTTCATAGATAGAGAGGCCTGAGGAGCTTGGGAAAACACCGGATTGGAGAGCAACACTCTTGTCCGCTGCTCTTCTGGTTGCTTCATCTGCTCATTGCTTCTGCCTGCAGATACCAAGACTAATTGCTCAACGGCAGCAGAAACAGCCAATAGACTTTGGGCGGCCAAAGACTCGGGAGCAGCTTCAATGACCGGTAGGAACTTCCGAACACCCTGGCCCACAGCTGGGTCGTCGGGGATTTCACCCAGCAGCGTCAGGTCACCGCCGACGTACTGATGGAGAACCTTGCGCAGATACAGGACATTGACTTGAGAACTTCCGGAGGCACGATTGATGATGAGCCCTGGTCGAAACGATTGTAAGGCCGCGGCCGCTGCGTCACGTCCCCCTACATCGGTGGCTCCCGCAACTTCCATGACCTCCTCCACACTCGTAAAGTCTCGGTTGGAGAGAACATCCGACATCGGGCTCCGCGCGAGAAAACACGCCAATACACGGCGAATCGCCGCCAACTTAATGAATCGGTAGAGGTCCAGCACGGATGTTGGCTCGGGAGTGGCCACAGCCAAATGGATATCGGCCATCAGAAAAAAGTCGAGGGCGTGTAAGTTGGTGCCGGCGCCGATATCGACGACCACGATGTCGGTTTCAAGCTCCCGAAACTGTTTCATGAGCCGCTTTTTGCGGGCAAAGGCCATGTTGGCCGTCGCCAACGTTTCGCCTGTGCCGGCAATGAGACGGAGGTTCGGATGAACGGTGACAGGAATGGCGGCTTCGTCCAGCCGGTTGACTCGTTTGTTCAGAAAATCCGTCAAGGTCACCGCCGGATTCAATTCTCCGAACATGATATGGGCATCAGCCCCACCCACGTCCAGATCGGCCAGGATGACTTGTCGTCCGCTTTTCGCAAGTGCCAACGCAAGGTTCGCCGAAACGACACTCTTACCTACCCCGCCTTTTCCGGATGCCACTGAAATGAGCGTTGCCATGGTACCTGCCGTTTCGTTTGTAGGAGAGGTGCCTCGAAGTCTAGGGTCTGTGGAAGAACAAACGCTTCTGATGAAGTCATTGTACCGGCTGAGGAACAAAAGAAAAGGAAATGCACGATTCCAAACGGCCATATAGAAGTGACCGGACGCCGGAATCATCTTGTCTCCACGTCACTGACACGTGAGCACCGGATCAAGCTGTAACCAATTCACTGCGCAAATCCCTACATCAATGAGCCATCGTCAAGAGGTGTGTAAATCAGGTTCAGGCGGCGGTCCTCTCGGACTGGTGGTTTCTATTGCTGTTCGCCTTGCCTGATCTGGTCATTCTTCCATCGGTGAAGGGCACACCAGAGGCGACCAGCGGCAGCAGCTCCGGCGCATTGAGTTTTCTCCACGACTGCTCAGCCACCCGAAGCATCTTCCAGATGATGGCCTGGGCTCCCTCTACGCGTTTGTAGCGGCGGGACGCGTCCGTACGGAGTCGCACCGAAGCGAAGGGTGATTCCACGATGTTCGTCGTTCGGAGATGAATCCAGTGTGCTTGTGGGAACGCGTAGAACGTGACCATGCGATCCCAGTCCCGCAGCAGCGTGTCGACGGCGTTCTTCTCCGTCCTCCGGTATGTCTGCACGAATTCATCACGCCGCCGTTCGCATTCGGCTTTCGTCTCCGCATACGGCATCGCCTTCAGCAGCTCGGCCGCCTGTGGCTGGATTCGCCTCGGCAGATCATTGAGGACATTGGTGATCTTGTGGTTCCAGCACCGCTGTTCCGCTCCTGTCGGGTGAATTTCGCCGACGGCTGCCCAGATCCCGAGATGCCCATCGGCCACCGTCAGCCGCGGGAAGGTGAGTCCGCGGTGTTTGAGATCGCGCAAGATCTTCAGCCAACTCTCCTTGCTCTCCCGCTCGCCACTCTCACAGGCCAGCACAATCTTCTCGCCCGTGCTGAGTGCGCCCACGATCGTGAGGAGTGCGCGCTTGCGGTCCTCGATACCCGCCTTCACGTACAGGCCGTCGGCCCACCACTAGACGATCTGCAGATCCGACAGATCCCGTTTCGCCCACGTCTCGTACTCAAGCTCGAAGCGAGCCTTCAGCCGTTGCAGCGAGCTTGCCGATAGCGGCGCCCCCTCGCCCAGCAGGCCGCGTAGCGCCAGCTCAAAGTCTCCAGCGGACAGCCCGTGCAGGTACAGCTCCGGAAGCAGCGTGCCGACCTCCTGGGTGCGTCGCGTGAAAAGCGGGAGCACCGTGCTTTCAAACCGGGCCGTCAGATCGCGAACGCGCGGGCGTCGGACCGTCACCGTCCCACTCATCATCGAGAAGGCGCGTGGTTTACCGTAGCCATTTCGGCTCCCGGTTGGTGGATCGATCGGCGACACCGCGCCACGGCGCTCGTGCCGGGCTCGGCCGAGGAACGTGGTCACTTCTTCCTCCAAGAGGTGTTGCAACTGGGCTTGAATCTGCCCCCGAGCCCACTGCTCCAGCGTCGCGTAACACACCGCGCTTGACTCCATGGCTGCGGTGCTGGTTCTCTGCTTCATGGTGGCGTATCCTTTCTCCTCCGCTCCAACGGAGGCGTGGTTGGTTGATGTCCAACCGAAAGGGTACGCCGCCTTCATCCTATTTCCACACCTAAAGATGGTACCTCTACATCAATCCTTCATTAACGAGGTGTACAAATGGATCTGTGATATCCTGTTCCTGTCTTCCGGATGAGTAGTATGGAGCTGCTTTCACATGAGCATGCGCAAAGCCAAGATCGTCTGCACCATCGGACCGGCGAGCTGTTCACCGGCCATCCTAAGCCGATTGATTGAAAACGGCATGAATGCTGCTCGGCTGAATTTCTCTCATGGCACTCATGAATCCCATGCAACAGCCATCACCGCCATCCGAGACGCAGCCGCACGACGCGGAGCAGCGGTAGCGATTATCCAGGATTTGCAAGGTCCCAGAATTCGCGTGGGCCTATTGCCGAAGGAAGGCATTGAAGTCCGCACCGGCCAGGTGGTGCGGTTGCGGACATCAGCTCAATCGGCGGAACTGCGCGACACCCACACCTCTGTTCCCACCCCTCTTCCAGAGATCCCAGTCACCTATGCTTCGCTCACCCGCGACCTCCAGGTCGGATCACGCGTGCTCATCAATGATGGACTCATCGAGCTACAAGCCGTTCGTATTACAGACAATCTGATCGACTGTTCCGTCCTGACCGGGGGCACGATCACCTCACACAAAGGGATCAACCTGCCTGGAACAGCCGTCAGTGCTCCTACCTTGACTGAGAAGGATCAGGAAGACATTCGCTTCGGCGTCGAGAATGGCGTGGACTATATCGCCCTCTCCTTTGTGCGAGGGCCACAGGACATTGACGCGGCACGGGCTGTCTTGGCCGAGCATGGAAGTACGATCCCACTCATCGCCAAAATCGAACGGGCTGAAGCCGTGACGACGTTAGACGAAATCTTGGAACGAGCGGACGGGGTGATGATCGCCCGTGGAGACCTGGGTGTCGAGATGGGGCCTGAAGCGGTGCCAGTTCTGCAGAAGCGGATTATTCTAGAAGGCAACCGGCGGCGGCGCATTGTCATCACTGCCACGCAGATGCTGGAATCAATGACACAGGCCCTGCGCCCGACAAGAGCGGAGGCTTCCGATGTCGCGAACGCTATCTTCGACGGGAGCGACGCCTTGATGCTCTCAGCCGAAACAGCCGTCGGTGCCCATCCTACCGAGACAGTTGAAGTAATGGATCGCATCATTCGCGCGTCAGAAGAGGGCACCGAACCTGGCATGCTGCGCAAGCGGCAAGCCGACCTGGACAATCTTTCCATACCAGAAGCCATCTGCGCTGCGGCCTCTTCTGCAGCCAGAGGAATCGATGCACGTGCCATCGTGGCGTTCAGCGAGCGAGGTGCCACAGCTCGGCTGGTTTCGAAGCAACGCCCGACCGCACCGATTCTGGCCCTGACTCCTCATGAGGCGGTCAGACAGCGGATGGCACTCTATTGGGGCGTCCGTTCATTCACCATGCCGCAAGTTGAGCAGACTGATGCGCGGATCAAGGAAGCCGAACGCGTGCTCAAGGCGGAGGGGTTGGTCACAGCCGGCGACAGGCTCGTCATCGTCTCCGGCACGCTTGCGGCGCAACCGGGCAGAACCAATCTGCTCAAACTGCATGAAGTCGGCTAACTCCACTCTCCACCGGATTTGCATCACCATACGACTTTCCCCTCCCCACATTCTTCTCTGAATGATCCTTTCACACGAGAGACCAAGAGAGAACCCGTTCTCTTCATACACCTCGGGTGATACAATGATGTTGGAACGGGAGGACACAGAGATGCTGACGTCTCGTCGATTTGTCTGGCTCCTGGCTATGTTCCTAATTCTCAGCTCGACGCCTCTCTATGCTCAATGGGTGGCTATTGACGCTCAGTATCAATCGCATCCATTGCAAATGGTGTACGCCGATGCTGCTACCATACACAGAGAAGGCAATCTGGTGACCATTTCCGCGTTGATCGACTGGAAGTGGATGCAGGGCAACAGGTCCCCTACTCGATTTTATTCCACCAAGATGACTAAACAGTTCAATTGTGCCGAAAAACGTGTTCGGAATCTGGAAACCACCGATTTCTACGGCCACATGGGGACAGGCGAGGTGATTGGTGGTGCCGGACACACCAGCGAAGGCCACTGGATCGCTGTTGAACCAGCAAGTCTGAATCAAGGTGTATGGGAGGCGGCGTGTGGGAAGGCGTAGTAATGTCGGTTGACGTAGCCAATAGTCTGCCTCAAGCGTCTCATCCTTCGCCACCGATGTGTTTCCAATCGTCAGCAAGGCTGGTCCTCCACTGCCTCTTGCTCGCAGCCCAATAGGCAGCTTTCAAAGTCTTGACAGCCGAATGCAACTTCGCCCGAGTGACTTCTGAGATAAAAGTGCTTAACTTTTCGGAAGACACTGCTTCTACTAACCTGCCTCTTAAATCCGCTACCCGCATATCACTCATGGTGCTTCAGTACTTCACAAACCTAGCACGAGATGAAGATTGAGCTATGCAGCGCACGGTACCTTACGGGGAAAAGCAAACTACTTTGATTGAAACTGTGATGCGAGTTCACTTGGCTTGAAGACGCCTCGCTCGGTGATGATGCCCGTGATCAGTTCAGCCGGTGTGACATCGAAGGCAGGATTGTAGACGGCCACACCTTCGGGTGCGACGGGGTGGCTGCCATGGATGCTCGTGACTTCGGATGGATTTCGCTGCTCAATTGGAATCTGATCACCGGACTTCGTTTTAAGATCGATGGTTGAATAGGGAGCTGCCACGTAGAACGGAATATTGTGCGCCTTCGCCAAGACTGCCACCGAATAGGTGCCGATCTTATTGGCCACATCTCCGTTCGCCGCAATGCGATCGGCCCCGACGACGCAGAGATGAATCTTTCCCTGCCTCATGAGTGAGCCTGCCATATTGTCGGTAATCAACGTGACAGGAATGTGATCCTGCATCAGCTCCCATGCTGTGAGGCGAGAACCCTGAAGTACAGGACGAGTTTCGTCCGCAATCACATTGACTTTCTTGCCCTGTTCATACGCAGCGCGAATGACCCCAAGTGCCGTTCCATAGCCTGCCGTCGCGAGTGAACCGGCATTGCAGTGAGTCAAAACCGTCTGTCCATCACGGATCAGCTCCGCCCCATGGCGCCCCATGGTCTTGCAGAGCGTAATGTCTTCTTCAAGTATAGCTTGAGATTCAGAAATAAGGACTTGCTTGATCGTCGAGACCGGCTGAGCTCGTACCGACTCCAGCTTCCACCTCATCCGCTCAAGAGCCCAGAAGAGATTGACCGCCGTTGGCCTGGTCGCGGCCAAGTCGTCACAGATCGTGAGGACTGTCTGTGCAAAGGTTGGGTAGTCAGTCGCACGGATGGCCTGCGCGCCCAAGGCGACACCCATCGCTGCCGTCACGCCGATGGCCGGCGCTCCACGAACTTTCAACGTGCGAATCGCGTCTGCGACGGCCTTGTAGTCCCGACAGTCGAGGAACTCCACTGCTCCTGGAAGTTGGCTTTGATCGAGCAGCCGGACAGCTCCATCTTTCCATTCAACGGTTGGCACCATGGAAGAATCTTGTAACGGGAATGAGGCAAGAGTGCAAGTCCCTATCGACAACGACCGCTGATTTCCAACACAGTGATCATCGCGGCAATAAAGCCGGCCTGAATGAGCAGCAGTACAGCCTCCGTCGTGCCGGCATGGCGGAGCGCCAGGGACCTTCCCCCGATTTCACAGACACCTGTATAAGGAGGAGTTTGATGAGATTGGAGGACGGTATGAGCACCAAGACCAGACGGCAGTACACAGAGGAGTTTAAGGCGGAAGCAGTTCGGTTGGTCCGAGACTCAGCACGACCTATCGCGCAAGTGGCCAGAGAGCTGGGCATTGCCGACCACCTGCTCTATCGCTGGCGCGGCGAGCACCAGCAGGCAGAGGGGCGTGGACAGACTCGACACTCCCTACGGGCCGAACGGACGGAACTGGTCCAACTCCGGTGTGAAAATGCCATCTTGAAACAAGAGCGGGATTTTTTAAGACGTGCGGCGGCGTTCTTCGCGAAGGAGTCGCGATGAGATACCGAGTGATCCAGGAACAGGACCGTCGCTATCCCATCCGCTTGATGTGCCGTGCCCTCGCCGAGTCGCGAGAGACGTACGGCAGTCCCCGCATCTGGGACGCCCTGGTCAAACAGGGACACCGCGTTGGCGAGTATCGCGTGGCTCGGTTGATGCGCCAAGACGGCATTCGGGCAAAGACCGTGACAAAGTGGCGCGCCCCCACCCAGTCCCAGCATCAGTTCCCCGTGGCTGCGAATACCCTTGATCGAGCCTTCACGGTTGAGGCTCCCAATCGCGTGTGGGCCGGAGACCTGACCTACGTCTGGACATTAGAAGGCTGGCTCTATCTGGCGGTTCTGCTTGATCTGTATTCACGCCGGGTAGTCGGCTGGGCCATGGGCCAGCGATTAACCGTTGAGCTGGCCGAGCAAGCCCTCACAATGGCCGTGATGAACCGAACTCCCAGGGCGGGGCTCGTGCACCATTCGGACCGTGGTAGTTAATACGCCGCGAGGAGCTACCAGCGCCGACTCACGGAGTATGGCCTCATCCCGAGCATGAGCCGCAAAGGCAACTGCTGGGACAACGCGTACGTCGAAAGTTTCTTCGGGACGCTCAAGCGTGAGCTCGTGTACCAGCGGCACTATGCCACCCGAGACGAAGCCAAACAGGACATCTTCGAATACATCGAGGTGTTCTACAATCGGCAGCGACGCCACTCAACGCTCGGCTATCACTCCCCAGCCGAGTATGAAGCGAGGGCGGCAGTCGCGTAACTACGTGTCCATGAAATCAGGGGGAAGATCATACAGCCAGGGGAGGGCTCCCAGAGGAGGGGGCTACTAAAGCCAAAGAGGAGGACCGTATGGCGTTATGAGAATTGAAGGAAAAGCCGGTGCCAATTCAGGTACTCACAGCGCCAAGGACAACTCGGAAAGTCGACCGGTTGTACAATAAGATCTCGCATGCGGTTCACCGTGAGCTCGGATGTTGAGAGCCGACCTGTCACCCAAATCGCTCCATCGCGGTCCGTACGAAAAACCGTACTGTGTTGGTCTTGATAAGTTTGCAATACTGATTCGACCGGGTGTCCATAAGGATTGGCCGCACCAACCGAGACCACTGCATACTGTGGGTGCAATTGCTGAATCCAGGCAAAATCCAGCGAGCTACGCGCCCCGTGGTGCGGTACTTTCAGGACTGTCACCGGTTGGTACCCTTCCTCGTTCAATTGTCTCAATCCACCAGTTTCAATATCAGCCGCAAAAAGGATGGAAGATGCTCCACACTGCAGTCGCGAGACAATGGACAGATTGTTCAATAGTGTCCCGGTAGAGGGCTGAGTCGACTCACGGACCACTGATGTTTCAGGTGGATTGAGAATGCTGAGTCGGCACTGACCGGACCGTAACAGGTCTTGGCCACGCACAGCGATGTGTTGATCGATCTGGTGATCACGAAGGGCTGCTTGTAGATCCTCAACGAACTGTTCGGAACGTTTTCTCCCCCCACCCCAGTATTGTCCAACGGACATATGCCGGAGCACCCAAATCAACCCACCAACGTGATCCAGTTGCTCATGTGTTCCAATGACATGGTCAATATGGTGAATGCCACGACTCCACAGAAACGGTGCGACTATATTCTTCCCCATGTCAAAGCGTTCATATCGACCTCCGCCATCGATAAGGATGATTTGACCATCCGGTAACTCAACAACGGCACTATCGCCTTGTCCAACATCAAGAAATGTGACACGCCAACGATCGCCGTCCGCTTGTAATCCAGGTGGACTCAGCCACCAACCAATCAACATCATCGTCAGCCCGGCGCTTGCAACTCGGACACGCCATGGTATTGCTTGGAGGCTTGTCACCAGTAACCCGGAGTAAAAGAGGGCGAGCGCTGGTATTGATGGTGCTGCCATATACCACTCCCCTCCTGGGAAGCGGGCACACCACTGCAATCCAAGAACCATCAATCCGAACAATTGCTCCATTGCTGGGCCAAGGATCAAAGACTCGGCCCCCGTCATAATCGTCCACAACGCTACAAACAGGCCCAAAGGCACCAAGATAATACCGGTGAATGGAACAGCCATCAAATTGGTCATGATGCCCATCCACGGAAGCTGATTGAAATAGAACGCAACAAGAGGCAACGTCGCCACGGTCACAGCCGCGCTCATTGACAGCGCTTTGAGCGCATGGCTCATGAGACGGTCTCTCAGCTGACTGTTATCCCCTACAAGATCGTCGTTCGTTGATGTGGGGATGACGATCATTCTGATCATCGCGAGTACAGACAGAAATGACAGTTGAAAGGAAATGTCAAAGAGGGCACGAGGATCATGCAAGAGAATCGCCAGGAGGGCTACCGCCATCGCATGACCCAGATAGCGTTCATACCCTAACCACATCGCGATCATTGCCAGCGTGATCATCACGAGTGAACGCATGGTCGCTAACTCGGCTCCCGCCAGCAAGGCATAGAGTGCAACGGTGGGCCAGGCACACAGAATGGCAATCTTCGATGGCGTGACTGTTCGTGAAAGGGATAACAAGAGAGCAGCGGGAAGCCCAAGTACAAGTCTTCTCACCAACCAAACGGCCACCATGGCCACCAACCCAAGGTGTGAACCGGAGATCGAAAGCAAATGAACTGTTCCGGTCACCATGAACCAGTCTTGGAGCTCTTGGTCAAGATAGCCTCGTTCACCGATGATCATGCCGAGAAACAGCCCTCGTGTGGGTTGGCTCAACGTTCTGAGTGCTGCCGCACGTATCGAGGCCCTCCAATGATCGATCCGGTTCCATACGCTCCACAACCCGATTGGGGTCTCTGCATCTAACAACGTCACCGCCTGAGCACCGGTCACGGTGGTCAGGCGGTCGATACCGTGACGCTCCATATAGACAGCATAATCGAATCCACCCGGATTCAGGGACCCTCTTGGACGGTGTAGCTTTCCCTGAAACGCAATATGGTCACCATGATGAAGCGTGATACCCGGGTCGCGCCATACAAGGCGTATGCGTCGCGCTTCAGAATCCAACGCATCTGTTTGAACCAGGATCGTCTGACGCCCTACACTATGTTGAACTGGAGCGATAACTCGACCGGTGACTGAGGCATGACCCGTCTCATGAAGTGGCGGTGATATCGGGCGAGGCTCCGACGTCGGCGTGGCAAGGCTCCAGTAGACTACTCCCAAGAGGAGGCTAGAATATAGGAACAACGCGGAAGGTGAGTCGATATAACCGACTCGTTCGAGAAGGCTGAATCCAACGGCGATGCCAGCCAACAGCACGATAACGGAGAGCGGAAAAGCTGAGATCTGTGCCCCGCACAGAAGACCGAGGACAAACACTGCGGCGAGGGACGGAAGCATGAGTTTCCCTCATGTACTGGGGAGGAGGGAAGACTCAGCCGATATGCTTTCGTACGACCCTGGCAAGCTCCTCAGCCACTTCCTTGACCATGGTAGACTGTTCTCCTTCCACCATAATCCGCAATAGCGGCTCTGTCCCGGAATATCTGATGAGGACTCGCCCACACCCGTTCAAGCGACGTTCACTCTCTTGCATGGCACAATCAATGTCGGGAATCGATTCCAATCGCGGCTTCTTCGTGACCTGCACATTCACCAACACTTGCGGTACGGCCGTCATCGCCTGAGCCAACTCGGATAGCGACTTCTTGGTTCGCTTCACCAATGACAATATCTGCAGAGCTGAAATAAGACCATCTCCTGTCGTGTTATGGTCAAGGAATATGAAATGTCCCGATTGCTCTCCTCCGAAATTATAGCCCTCCGCCAACATTCGTTCGAGCAGATATCGATCCCCGACTGGCGTCCGAATCAGCTTGACGCCCGCTTTTGACATCGATAGCTCCAGTCCAAAGTTGCTCATCACGGTTCCGACCAAGGTCTGCTTGGATAGGAGTCCGTTTCGATGGAGATCCAGGCCCAAAGCAGCCATGACATGGTCTCCATCGATAATCTTGCCTTGCTCGCAGACAAATACTGCTCGATCGGCGTCGCCATCCAAGGCAATTCCGAGATCGGCTTTGTGGCGGAGCACTTCCTCCTGAAGAAGCTCAGGATGAACGGCGCCACACCCAGCGTTGATATTCATCCCGTCCGGTTTATTGGCGATGACTTGAACCGTAGCTCCCAATTCTCTGAGGACCGTCGGAGCTACCTTGTATGCCGCACCATTCGCGCAATCGACGACAAGCTTGATACCCTGGAAATCCAAGTCCTTGGGTAACGACCGCTTTGCAAATTCAATATAGCGCCCCTCTGCATCGTCGATACGGTAGGCTTTGCCGATGAGGTCTGCCGTCGGACGAAGATGGCTGATCTCATCCGACACGATCAGTTCTTCAATCCGCGCTTCCACATCGTCTGGGAGCTTAAATCCGTCGTTTGAAAAGAATTTAATTCCATTGTCCTGGTAAGGATTGTGTGACGCCGAAATGACCACCCCTGCATCAGCCCGTAGACTCCTGGTCAAGAACGCGATCGCCGGCGTGGGCATCGGCCCGACTAGCAGCACATCCACCCCCATCGAACAGATACCTGCCATCAACGCAGATTCAAGCATATACCCGGAAATACGAGTGTCTTTACCAATAACAATCTGATGGCGGCCCGCTCGTCGCATAAAAATATGTGCGGCGGCTCGTCCAAGCTGCATCGCCATTTCACTGGTCATGGGATCGAGATTGGCGACACCTCGGACGCCATCCGTTCCGAACAATTTACGCATCATGCTCCTCCCGGCGAGACGACCAGCGTGGATTCAACGCGGCAGCCATCTTAACTACATCAATCATCATGGCAACATCATGGACACGCAGAATGTGAGCTCCGCGATCAACTGCCAGTGCCACCGCCGCTGCGGTTCCCCATTCTCGATGTTCAACAGACCGTCCAACCAAGTTCCCAATAAACGCCTTTCGCGACAGACCAACCAATACGGGGCGGTTCAATGCCGAGATAGCAGATAACCCATCAAGAAGGTCAAGGTTATGATTCACCAGCTTACCAAAACCAAAGCCTGGATCAAGCACGATGTTCGTTCCGGCAATCCCTGCACGGAGAGCCATTTGCACACGTTCATCAAGAAACCGCACCACCTCGCCGACCACGTCGGAATACTGTGGTGATTGTTGCATGGTTTGCGGAGTCCCTTGCATGTGCATCAAAACAACTCCTGCATCGAACCGGGCAATGACCGACGCCATGGCAGGATCTTGCCGCAGCGCGCTCACGTCGTTGATGATCGACGCTCCACAACCCAGGGCGGCTTCAGCGACTCGCGACTTGCTGGTATCGATCGAAATTGGAACCGACACACGATGGACCAGACCCTTCACTACCGGGATAACGTGAGCCAGTTCATCCTGCTCACTAACGGAACAAGCGCCTGGCCGAGTGGACTCTCCCCCGACATCGATGATATCCGCCCCCTGCTCAACAAGTTCCAACGCATGGGCAATGGCTCGTTCGGACTCAACATATCGCCCACCATCATAGAAAGAATCAGTCGTGACATTCACGATGCCCATAACAAGTGGACGCCGTTTGCAATGAATTTCTCGCCCTTTAGCAGAGAACCACTGTTGCCTTGTGAGGGCTTGAGGTGAGACTGGATCCAAGCTATTCCACCAACGAAAGGAACCTGCAAACCGTCATTCCAGTTCCCGTGGAGGAATCAGACAAAGTGCAGACCATACCTACAGCACTACAGGGGCAACGGTGCCAACGCAAACGAGCGTTGGCACAATACTTAGGCTGGAACTGTTTGAGAGGAGGATTGCAACAGAATCTGATCAATTTCCGGTGCGTCGAGCACTTCTTTTTCAAGTAATGCCTCCGCCAACGCTTTGAGACTCGTCATCTGTTCAGTCAGTACACGTTTCGCACGTTCATAATTTTCCGTGACGAAGCGCTTGATCTCAAGGTCGATTTCAAGCGCCACCTGATCACTGACATCCCGCTTCGTAGCAAAGTCTCGCCCGAGAAACACTGAATCTTCTTTTTGGCCAAAGGTCAAAGGCCCCAACTTCTCGCTCATACCCCACTCGCATACCATCTTGCGGGCAAGATCCGTCGCACGTTCCAGATCATTACCGGCTCCGGTTGTGACATGTTTGAAGACGAGCTCTTCAGCGACACGTCCACCCATAAGAATCGCCAAGGTATTGTACAGAAACTCCTTTGAGTAGTTGTGCCGATCATCTGTCGGCAGTTGCATTGTCACGCCCAAAGCGCGTCCTCTGGGAATAATCGTTACCTTGTGAACAGGGTCCGTCCCTGGTAAGAGCTTCGCCATCAAGGCGTGGCCGGCTTCGTGGTAGGCAGTAATCCTCTTTTCCTCATCGGTGAGAATCATACTCTTCCGTTCGGCCCCCATCATCACCTTGTCTTTTGCCATCTCGAAGTCTATGTTTTCGACTTCCTTCTTGTTCTGGCGAGCCGCCCATAGTGCCGCTTCATTCACGAGGTTTTCCAGATCAGCGCCTGAAAATCCAGGAGTTCCTCTAGCAATTTTTTCCAATTCGACATTCGTGGCGACAGGAACTTTCTTCGTATGGACCTTCAAGATTTCCGACCGGCCTTTGAGGTCCGGGCGATTGACCACCACCTGCCGGTCAAAGCGTCCAGGTCTCAGCAAGGCCGGGTCGAGTACATCAGGGCGATTGGTCGCTGCGACCAAAATGACTCCCTCTGTTGTGTCGAAGCCATCCATTTCCACGAGCAACTGATTGAGCGTTTGTTCCCGTTCATCATGCCCACCGCCAAGGCCTGCGCCCCGTAAACGGCCGACCGCATCAATCTCATCGATAAAAATAATACAGGGGGCGTGCTTCTTCCCTTGTTCAAACAAATCCCTGACCCGCGAAGCGCCGACGCCCACAAACATCTCTACGAAATCAGATCCGCTAATGCTGAAGAACGGCACTCCGGCTTCTCCGGCTATTGCCTTTGCAAGTAGGGTCTTTCCTGTTCCTGGAGGGCCGACGACCAGCACACCCTTCGGTATGCGCCCACCAAGCTTCTGAAATTTACGAGGATCTTTCAGGAACTCAATGATTTCAAGAACTTCCTCTTTTGCCTCATCAACGCCAGCGACGTCTGAAAATGTGATCTTCTTTCGTTCTTCCGTCAGCATGCGGGCGCGACTCTTTCCGAATGACAGAGCCTTGTTTCCCCCAATTTGCATTTGACGCATCAGGAAAAACCAGAGACCAAGGAACAGAATAAATGGTCCCCACGTAACGAGGAACGTGATATACCACGGACTCTCATCCGGTGGTTTCACCTCAATCTGAACATCTTTCTCACGAAGGACTTTCACAAACTCAGGGTAGTCAGCTGAATAGGTACGGATACGAGTTTTGTCCTTCAGGACCCCGCTGATGTGATTACCCTTGATGATGACTTTTTCAAAATCACCCTTGTCGAGCTTTGCCATAAAATCGCTAAATATTACTTCTTCTTCAGGCGCGTGAGTCGGCACACTAAACAGATTGAACAGGAGAATCATGAACAAGCCGACCACCACCCAGAAAAGCAGGTTCTTGACCCGGGAATTCATCCAGTTCTCCTTCGCAACAGCATTGGAGGCCACGTATGTAGAAACCGAGGTGATGTTACCATAGCCTTACGCAAATTGCCAACAGCTCGTGAGAAAACTCTACTCCTCTTGCTGGTTCAGCTGGTCGAGAACGGCGAGGTATGGAAGGTTCCGGTACTGTTGTTGGTAATCAAGTCCATATCCCACGACGTACTGGTCCGGAATTCTGAACCCAATATACTGCAACGGGACATCAACGACGCGGCGTTCTGGCTTACTCAGCAAGGTGCAGACCTTAATGCTTCTCGGTTTCTGCTTGGCCAACGCCTTGGTAAGATATTGAACCGTCAATCCCGAATCGACGATATCCTCAACTAGTAGCACATCTCTATTCTTGATCTTTTCGGTCAGCTCGGTCACGAGCTTGACCTTCCCAGACGTCTTCGCTTGCGTTCCGTAGCTCGTCACGATGATGAAATCGACCTGCACTGAAATTCGAATCGCGCGTGCCAAATCGGCAAAAAAGGCATAGGCCCCTTTGAGCACACCGACAAGCACAAGGTCCTTGCCGGCATAGTCGGCGCTGATTTGTCGTCCCAGCTCACGGATGCGGCTTCGCATCTGCTCCTGGGTAACAATCGGACGTCCAAACATACGTTCCATCTGACTCAATTCCTTCCGTTCACGCTAGATCTTCGCAAGTGAAGACCAGACAGCGTTTCGTGGTAGCAGTGGACACCCAGCGTTCATCCTGTCGATAGCCAACGACCCACAGGATTCCCTCGGGAGCCACCACCAGGGGAATGCGCGATCGGACTGCAATCGGTATCTTCAGATCCATAAAAAAATCCTGGAGCTTCTTTGACTGTCCTCCCATGCCAGAGGGATGAAATCGATCTCCCGGCAACCAATTCCGTACCATCAGTGGCTGAGACACCTGATCGGCATCCACCAGAATCCGACCTGTTCCAAGAGGAGCACACAGCAGTCCACATGCCTGCTGTTGTACCTGAAGTCGTTGCCCCGTTCCAGACCATAGGATCTCTCCAGGCACAGATAAGAATTCCTGACAGCTGCCGTGCGGTTGTCCAGCAGGGGAGATCGCTCGTGCTTGAAACGAAACAAACTGTAGATGGCGATCACTGACAACAACGTGCCCACCCTTCACATCGAGACTTGAACCAGATTCCCTCTTTGAGGCCAGGCGAATGATGCGATCAACCGTTCGGAGACTGGGGGAGCGAAATTGGTCATCAGCCTGCCGAAAGAGGTCTCGAATACAACGCCGTTGAAGGGACACTGGAAGTTCCAAAAAATATACCCGATCGATCGTCCAGCCTCCGTCGGATTCTCGTTCCACAGCAGAAGCAGAGAGGGCGGTACTCTGCTGATCCAAATAGCGATCGTCTTCCCTACAGATCTCTGCGAGCCTACAGAGCGCATCGACGCTCGATGGAACCAGCTGAGTCAGAATAGGAATCACCTCCCTCCTCACTCGGTTCCGCAGGTAATGCGGCTTGAAATTGCTGGAGTCCTCACGAAACGACAAGCCCGCCTTGCGAAGATACGCCAGAATCTCCTGCCGCGTCGTCTCATACAAAGGCCGAATCACATTGTGATCCCGGAACGCTGGCATGCCGGACAGACCAGTCAGTCCCGCACCACGAAGCATCCAAAGCACGACGGTCTCCGCTTGGTCGTTTGCCGTATGGCCCACGGCAATGCGATCGGCCCCATATTGCTCAGCAATCTCCTGCATCACCCGATAGCGGAGGTCACGGGCCACAGCCTGCAAGGATGCCCTGCGCCCTTCGGTCTGTAATCCAACCCGTCGAACATGGAGAGAAACTCCTAGCTCTTGGCAAAACGCCTCTACAAATTGTTGGTCCCCCTCGGACTCAGCCCCTCGCAATCCATAGTTACAATGAACGGCTGACAAGGTCAGCGCCCAACTTGACCGGAGATGAGATAGGATCGATAACAATGCGACGGAGTCAGGGCCACCCGAGATAGCGACCACTATATGCTGTCCGTGGTGAAAAAGGTTTCTGGACTGAATCGTTCGAACCACCCGATGCACTAGCGGAAGCCAGGCCATTGTATTGATAGATCTGCTCAAGACCAGGTTCAATGATTCATCGCTTTCCGATTGTTTCATGATATCGACGGAGGATACCCCTCGCAGAATCCGCGTCGGACGCGATCTGTCGGCTCAACGCTTCTCCACTATTAAACTGTGCGTCGCATCGGATACGACCGATAAACTCAACCGAGAGCGTGCGTCCATACAGCTCGTGGGTCCCATCAAGAATGGAAACTTCCAATCCCCGCTCACCACCATCAAAGGTGGGTCTCGTACCGATATAGGCGACGGAATCATACCGCACCCGATTCAGGATCGTGACGGAAGCATAAATCCCATCAGCCGGAGTCACACGGTCTGGAGGCAGCCGAAGGTTCGCCGTCGGATATCCAAGCCTTCGCCCCCTCCCCTCGCCCGGAGCTACGACTCCGCTCAGCGCATAGTGTCGGCCGAGTAAAACAGCCGCTTGATCGACATGTCCGGCGTTGATGAGCTGCCTGATTCTCGTCGAGCTGACCACTCCTCCATCGATCATCACCGGAGGAGTCGCATGGACAACAAAACCGAATTGCTTGCCGAGCGCAATCAAATCATCGATCTTCCCTACTCGCTTGTGGCCAAAGGCAAAATGTTGTCCGACAAACACCTCTTTCAGCCCAAGTCCCTTGGAAAGAACCTGCTCAGCGAATATCTCTGGAGAGAATGCAGCAAAGGCTTGCGTGAACTCCAGGGAGACCACTTCATCGATTCCCGCTTGTTCGAAACGAGCACGTTTTTCTTCCGCACTCGTCAGGAACCGCAGATCAACGTGAGGCGCAAGAATTTTCACCGGGTGAGGATCGAACGTCAGGACGACAGCGGTTCCCCCGGCACAACGAGCCGTCTCAACCACCCGTTTCAAGAGCGCATGATGGCCGAGATGATGCCCATCGAAATTCCCGATGGTCCCCACCGGATACGGCCGCACGACCTCGTCCGAATATCCGCGGGTCACCTTCATCGTCGGTCAATGAAGCAGCTTGACAGCGTCTTTAGCAAAGTACGACAGGATCAGATCCGCTCCCGCCCGTTTGATCGCCAGCAGCGATTCCATCATAGCCCGTGATTCATCGAGCCACCCTGCCCTCGCTGCCGCCTTAATCATACTGTACTCACCGCTCACCTGATACGCCGCCAAAGGGAGTAGCGTTCGAGCACGGGCTAGCGCAATGATGTCCAGATACGGCAGCGCCGGCTTGACCATAACGATATCGGCACCTTCTTCGATATCGAGCTCGATCTCGCGAAGCGCTTCGCGCGCATTCGCCGGGTCCATCTGATAGGACTGTCGGTCACCAAATTGAGGACTGGAAAAGGCTGCATCTCGAAACGGGGCATAGAAACAAGAGGAAAACTTAGCCGCATAGGCCAGAATCGGCAGATCAGAGAACCCGGAGCGATCTAGTTCGCGTCTGATCGCAGCGACACGACCATCCATCATATCCGACGGTGCGACCATATCGGCTCCAGCTTCGGCATGCGTGCGTGCCATCACCGTGAGACACTCAAGCGTTTCATCATTAAGAATCTTTCCATCCTTGACGATTCCGCAATGTCCATGGTCGGTATACTCGTCGATACAGACATCCGTGATCACGAGTAATCCCGGTACGTGTTGTTTGACGGCTCTGATGGCCCGCTGCACAATGCCGTTCGGATCCCATCCTGAGCTCCCGCGCGCATCTTTGTGCGCCGGAATGCCGAATAGAATGATGGCTGGGATACCTAAGGCCTGAATCTCTCCCGCCTCTTTGACCAAGAGATCGACGGAGAGCCGAAATTGGCCCGGCATCGACGCAATCTCTTCACGGCGATCCAGTCCCTCGACCACAAACAGCGGATAGATAAAATCTGACGGGGACAGCATCGTTTCACGTACCATCCGACGCAACGATTCATGCTGTCGCAGGCGTCGGAGACGCTGGATTGGAAACGCCATAGCCCCCTTACTTTCGTGGAAGGTTCGTCAAGAACACGACCAGGTCGCGAACGGAGATGACCCCGACCAGCTTCCCCTCGCGGGTCACTCCTAAGTGACGAACATGCGATTGCGCCATCAGATCATTGGCATCCAACAAAGTCTTACTCTCCTCGATGGTCATGATCGGAGCCGACATGATTTGCTCGACCGTGGTCTTGATCGCGTCTGCTCCGGCTGCCACCACTCTACGCATCATGTCCGTATCCGTGATGATTCCAACAATCTCACGGTCATTGGTCACGAACAGACTACCGATCCCACGGTCACGCATGATGCGGGCGGCCGTTTGCGTATCGGTATCACGAGGCACCGTCACGAACTTCTCTCGGGGAATCATGAACGACTTGACAGGGACCATCTCACCCTCCTCCTTGTAGAAAACCATCATACATCGTGCGTGCGCGTATTACTGCAGCGTTCCCGTGGCAACCTGCTCACAGCTTCCATAATGGTAAGCGATCGCATCCACTAATGCAGGAATCGTATTCTCACTCGGCATGATCGAGACCGTTAAACCATATTCCTCTGCAGTCTTGGCTGTAATGGGTCCGATGCAAGCGATCATGACGGATTGCACGAGCAGCTTCACCGCTTCCGTACCGCCAAGCATCGCAACAAAGTTGTGGACCGTGGACGAACTTGTAAACGTGACGACATGAATCCGATGATCCATGAGCTCCTGCCGCCATCCAATGGAATCCTGGCCTGGTGTGAGCGTTCGGTACACGGGGATGACATCAACATGTGCCCCGGCAGCACGAAGTTCGTCCGGTAAGAGCTCTCTGGCCACTTCGGCACGAGGGATCAAGATACGGGTGTTTTTTACATCCTGCCGACTCAGTGTGGCGAGCACTCCTTCTGCCTGATATTCTGTAGGAACCACATCCGCTTTGACCCCAAACTTTTCCAACTCCTCAGCCGTGCGGGGCCCAATACAGCACAGCTGCCGTCCGGCTAAGCAGCGTGAGTCAAGCCCACGAGCGAATAGCCTGGTCATGAAACGGCTCACTCCATTAACACTGGTAAAAATAATCCAATCGTAGGTCTTGATCTCGGAAATCGCATGGTCCACAGACGCCCAGTCTGGAGGGGGAACGATTGTGATCGTCGGAGCCTCAACCGGTTCAGCTCCATAGCTGGCCAAGCGGGTAGCCAACTCACCTGCTTGTTCTTTCGCGCGCGTCATGAGCACACGTTTGCCAAAGAGCGGGCGCTGCTCGAACCAGTTGAGTTTCGACCGAAGTCGCACGACCTCCCCCACGACAATGACGGTCGGCGGCTCCATTTTTTCAGCTTCGGCCTTCTCCACAATATCAGCCAATGTACCAACAACGGTCTGCTGAGAGACTCTCGTTCCCCACCGAATGATCGCCACGGGCGTAGACCCCGCTCGCCCTTCCGCTAGGAGGGTCGCGGCGATCGTCGAAAGATTTTTCATGCCCATGAGAAAGACAATCGTCCCTTGACTCGTCGCCAGCCTCGACCAATCCAGGGCCGTTGAAGGCTTTTCTGGATCTTCATGTCCGGTCACAATCGTCAGCGTAGACGCTAACGTTCGATGAGTCACCGGAATACCGGCATAAGCAGGGGCAGCAACCGCAGCGGTCACCCCAGGAACGATTTCGAATTCGATCTCGGCCGACGCGAGCGCTTCCGCCTCCTCTCCTCCCCGCCCAAAGACAAAGGGATCGCCTCCCTTCAACCTCACAACCACGCTGCCTGCGCTGGCTCGATCAATCAGCAGACGATTGATCGCGTCCTGCTCAGGGTATTTCCCTTTGCCTCTGCGTCCAACATACACCCGCTCCGCTTCATCTCGGGCATGGGCAAGGAGAGCGGGGTTAGCCAGATAATCGTAGAGCACCACGTCAGCCTGCTCAAGACACTCTTTTCCTCGAAGGGTCAACAGACCAGGATCTCCCGGACCAGCTCCGACTAAATAGACCTTGCCCTTCTTGTTTCGTCGTACCATGGTCACGCTGATCCGTAAATCTCCCGGAGAATCTTGTCCCCCCCACGAGTCAGTAATCGTTCAGCCAATTGGACACCTAGAGCATGCGCCTCCTGACCTGTCCCCTCAATCTGGTCGCGAAGAACGGTCTTCCCATCGACACTGGCGACAAGACCATCCAAGACTAACTGCTCTCCGGACAGGGTTGCGTGGGCTGCGATGGGAACCTGACAGCCTCCTTCTAGGCGGCACAGGAAGGCCCGCTCTGCGGTCACGATCGTATGGGTGGCCTGATGATTGAGTCGAGATAAGACGGAACACACGAAGGCATCGCTCGTCCGACCTTCGATCCCAAGGGCTCCTTGTCCGATTGCAGGCAGACTGAGGATGGGAGAAAGATATTCCGTAATGGTCCGAGACCACCCTAACCGATGCAGACCAGCAGCGGCCAAGACGATGGCATCGAAGTGGCCCTCTTTGAGTTTCTTTAATCGTGTATCCAGATTCCCGCGCAGCATCGCGATCTTCAGGTCTGGCCTGGCTTGTAACAGTTGCGCCTGGCGTCGAAGGCTTGCCGTCCCAATGCTGGCACCTAATGGAAGGTCCTGGAATGAGCATCCTTCACGACTGATGAGGGCGTCACGAGCATCTTCACGCGGAGGCACACAGAGAATGTCGAGACCTTCTGGCAATTGCGCCGGAACATCCTTCATACTGTGAACCGCAAAATCGACCTCACCAGCGAGCAAAGCGTCCTCAATTTCCTTGACGAACAGGCCTTTCCCCCCGATTTTTGCCAAGGGCACGTCGACGATCTTGTCGCCGGACGTCTGAATTTTCTTGAGCACAACCCGGACTTCCGGCACCACGTCCTGAACCTTGGATTGAAACCATTCACTTTGACAAAGCGCCAATTTGCTCCCTCTCGTTCCCAGAACCAAGGTTGAGCGTTGGCCGTTCGGTATCGACACGGTGAAACTCTTTTCGTTACCCGCCGATCAGCAGGCTCGTTTACGGACTGATGCTTCTGAAACCGGATCCTCGGCACTCGACTCTGCAGAGCCCTCAGCATGATACCGCGACGACTCAACATAAGGCTCAATTTGTTGAACAGGTGAAGCGTGCTGGTCGAGAGAGAAAAATCGCCGGGCCGCTTCGACGAACGCCGGGCCATTCGAGGAGTTGACTTCGGCTTTGAGAGTGACCATCGTGCGATGAATTAATTTATTGACGATTGAGGAGGCAAGGCCTTCAACCAGTTCACGGTCCTGAGGAGACAGATGCGGCAATCGCGCAAGCACCTTGTCGACCTCCGCCCGCTTCAGGTCGTCGACGTGGCTCCTCAGGGCGACAATCGTCGGAGTGACCTCCAAGGATTTCATCCAATCCAGCATGGTGGTCACTTCTTCCAAAACCATCCGCTCGGCCTTCTCAGCCTCCTGCACGCGCTCGGCTCGGTTCTGTTCAACGCGCTGTGTGAGATCATCAATGTCGAAGAGAAACGCATTGTCGACATGGCGAACGGCCGGGTCGATATTCCGAGGAACTGAAATATCGATCAAGAACATCGGACGGTTCATGCGCTCTTCGACCGCACGATGCACATCCTCTGCGCCGACAAGATAATGGGCCGCTCCCGTCGAGACCAGCACAATATCCGCCGAGGCCATATCATCCTTGAACTGATCGAATGGAACAGCCGTCCCTCCAAATTTTGAGGCAAGATCGACCGCATGTTGTGGAGTCCGCGTCGTGATGCGCACATGCTTCACACCATGAGCAATCAAATGGCGCGCGGCCAGCTTTGCCATTTCACCGGCACCAACCAGCAACACCGTCTTCTCGTGAAGATCCGAAAAGATCTTCTTCGCCAGTTCGACAGCGGCATAGCTGACCGAGACCGCCATTTCTGCAATTTTCGTCTCGGTCCGCACCCGCTTGGCCACCGAGATGGCCTTCTTCACGACCTTGTTCATAATCACACCGGTCGTCTTATGGGCCAGCGCGACTTCAAACGCACCCTTGAGTTGTCCCAGGATTTGAGATTCCCCTATAATCATAGAATCGAGACTAGCAGCGACTCTGAACAAGTGACCGATTGCTCGATCGCCGGTATGCCAATAGAGGTGCGGGGTCAACTGCTCGGAGGACAACGACAGATGGGTGTCGGCAAGAAACTCCTGAATACGTCCATAGCCGGTTTCTACGTCATCGACAACTGAATAGACCTCGACTCGATTACAGGTCGAGAGCAGGATACCTTCCTTGACCCCAGAGTACGAACAGAGACGAGTGAGCGCCTCGCCAAGACGGCTTTCGGGAACCGCCAATCGCTCTCGGATTTCGACCGGAGCGGTCTTGTGACTCAACCCTACGACAATCAGATGCATGTGACCAACAACCACATATATTGACCAGGCCCTAGGTTTCTTTCAGCACCACACCGACTAATGTGAGAATGACGCACGCGAAACCGATGACGGTCAGATACGCCGCGCGCTTCGCCCTCCACCCGACGGTCAACCGTCCAAGCAACACGACGAAATAGAAGACCCAGGTGACAAGTGCCCAGATTTGCTCAGGGTTCCAACTGACATAGGATCCACGAGCAAACTCGGCCGAGATGGCTCCCGTAACGATTCCCAAGGTCAGCAAGGGGAACCCCAGGACGATGGATTGCTGATTGAGATGATCGAGAAAGTCGAGTGCCGGCAACTTGCTGTAGAGAACGTTAAACTGTTTCGACTTGAGGAGCCGATCCTGAATCAGGTACATCACTCCTGCCACGAATGCGACGGTAAACCCCACCGTTCCCAACATGCTGAGCGTGACATGAAACCACAAGGTCTTGAACACGGGCTGAAGCGTGGGGACCGTTTCCGGAAGGGCTGCAGACGAGACCAAGGAAACCAAGGCTAAGGGCACCATGAAGGACCCAAGGACATGAATCCGATGGCGAAACTCGACCAGCACAAATACAAGAATGATCATCCAGGAGAAAAAAGAAAGGGCGTCCGAAAAGCTGGGCGGCACCGTAGATGAGACCTCGACCATTCTGATAACGAGGGCAACGGTATGAGAGATGAAGCCGGCCGCCGTAATTGCTAATGACACATTTGACAAGGCTTCGGAGCGTCGGAGCAAATAGGCGAGAAACGACATCGTGGCCACGAAGTACAGGACCATGGTGACCATGAAACAAACGGCTGCCATCGGGAATACCCCTGCAGTGACTAGAGACCGAGTCTCAACAAGATAAGCATAGAATTATATCGATGCCAACCAAACAGAGTCAACAAAACGCTGGCGCGGCAATGACTTCGGTAGGCCGGTCACATCGGAGCGGAACGCTTTACGTGGTCGCAGTCCCCATAGGACATCCCGACGACGTGACCGTGCGCGCCCTTCGAATTCTTGGCAAGGTAGACCTGATCGCGTCCGAAGATCCAAAAGTGACACAACAACTCCTGATGCATCATAGCATTCGGGCCACCGTGACGAGCTATGGGCCCAGAAATCTCCAAGAAAAAGCAGCGGTTCTTTTACAACGGCTACAGCAAGGCATTGATGTTGCGCTCGTATCGGATTGTGGCTCCCCCGTCGTCTCCGACCCTGGCCATCTTCTCGTAGCCGCTGCCCATACGCATGGCATCCGGGTGGTTCCAGTCCCAGGTCCTTCTGCGCTTGTCGCGGCCCTGACTGCCGCAGGACTCCCTTGCGACTCGTTCAATTTTCTTGGACATCTGCCGAGCGCCTCCTCACGTATCACCCAACGCCTTATGGATTCCCTGAAGAGAAATGGTCCAACCGTTGCCTTCTGCACAGGGGCAGTGGTCGCACGCATACTAAAGAACCTTGGCGATATCGCTCCTCAATGCTCTGTCGTTGTGGCGTACGATTTAACGAAGCCGAATGAGCACATCATTCGCGGAACGGCTGGTGAGATCACTAAGAAACTCGGCTCGGCTCGGGGACGGGACGTGACACTCGTTCTTGCAGGGAATGATGGGACAGAATCAGACGATCAAGACATGCACCGCGCTCAATCGCTCTCCTCTCGGCGGATCAAGACCCGATAGGCCTGGTCGACTCGTTCTTGCGATAACACGGTGTGGCCTTCGTTCTGGACGCTACGCGGGACGTTACGGATGGGATCACCATCGTCGAGCAGGACCGACAGCACCTGCCCCTGGCTCATCGTCTCGAGCTTGAGCTTCGTCTTCACGAAGTTGTAGGGGCAAATCACACCGCGAAGATCAAGCTCCACGTCTGATGAAGGCAGGGTCAGCTGTTCGTCCATAGACAATAACTCGGTACAATAAAGTCCGCTTTATTAGTCTTACGCTATCAAGGAATAGAGAATTGAGCAAGGAGTGCGGTTATACTACAGGAGGGGCAGCATTATCACACCGCCCCCCCCCCACAAAACCAAACACCAAACTGCCTTAGTTAAATCCCTTTATCAAATTTGGCTTTGACGGATCGGTTCCGTAGTCAGATATGTTGGGGATCTTTGTTTCTGGAGTTACTGTTTTATACCCCCATCCTGGTTGCGGCTCACAATTCCAGCAGGGAGCTGAACCTGTATACTCACCGACAGTGGTATCCACCGTCCCAGTAATCTGGCCGGGCAACACGGATCCCGCTACCCCCCCGGTCGTACTGCCATTGTTTGTCACAATGGCGCGTTCCGTCGAGGGATTCGGGCGCTGCCCTAGACCGCCAAATCCGGCGAGTTTCTCGTTGCCTCGCAGCACGTACACCTCGCGGACAAGCTTGTGGCCTGTGCCATACGGTTGATTGGATGAAGTCGCTTCAACTACTTGGAGAGCGATATCATCACCGTTGTTCAACGCCCTAAACTGATCCAGGTTGGTTCTTTCGTCGAAGTATACAGTCAGCGAGCTCATCGCCCC
The DNA here is from genome assembly GCA_001464735.1 of Nitrospira sp. Ga0074138. Taxonomy (GTDB): domain Bacteria; phylum Nitrospirota; class Nitrospiria; order Nitrospirales; family Nitrospiraceae; genus Nitrospira_D. Next base: position 872 of record LNDU01000034.1, on the reverse strand, counting down.
GGTTCCCGCACGACCTTCATCGTGGGAGCTTCCACCGGTTTCCAAATGCATTTTCGCGGCTGGAAAATCGACGGCCAAGACACGACCGAAGATGGTTTCAGGCAAAGACAGTCTCTCAAGAAACGAATTTCGATCGAAAGCCTGAACACGGTTTGCATTTCCAGACACGTCACCTACCCCAGTTCCAACCCCCATTGCTGAGCCACCAGACTGTTGGAGTCGCTCTTGAGCCACTGCGACATTCATAGAGCCGATGCAAAGTATTGCGGCTCCCAGTGCCAACACGTTACGCATGTGCTGCCTCCTTAGTAGAAGTGAAGGAATACACCATTCTGAAGAATTCGACCAAATTCATACGTGCCTTTTTTCATGTCCAGAGCTTGGAGACATTACCGTTGTCACTATCACAATCTTATAAGATTTACAACAACCTAGACCGACAGCCCGTTGCTGTCCAAAGGAGAAATCGAGGACATCGCCACAACATAACCTGAGATTGTGTGGTGCCCAGAGGGAGGGTCGAACTCCCACTCTCTTGCGAGAACCGGATTTTGAGTCCGGCGCGTCTGCCAGTTCCGCCATCCGGGCACACAGCTACGCTGGTGTGTTTTTAGCATGCCGCCGTCAGAGGGTCAATCGGGATCAACCCTGCCTGTGATCAGGCGAGAGAAAAGGGAACAAGCTACTCTCCTCTTCTCTCGCCTTCCAGCTCACCGCCTCCCTGATGGTGAACGCTGTATTGTCTTTTGCAGATCTGAGAACAGCCAACACATGAGGGGACTGTTGAAGAAATGGAGCGTGAACCATCCAAAGAGGCGATTTCCAGGTGCCTCCACCTCGGGAAGGCCGGCGGAGAAACCATATCCCCTTCT
>LNDU01000033.1 GCA_001464735.1 Nitrospira sp. Ga0074138 | reverse complement strand
CGTAAAACGCTGAATTGGAAAACGCCTGCAGAGGTGTTTGACCACTTGCTCCGATAGGCCAACAACGAATATGTTGCAACGACCACTTGAATCCGCCCCAGAAACGCCAGTCCCTGGGGTCAAGCGCCCATTGCCACGATTGACCCGAAAGACCTCGAGGGAACGGGATCCTGCATTGAGCACATACAAGAACCGACTGTTCTTGTTCAATGCCATATCAATGGGACCAGCCCCGGTGGGCGTTGCCACCGCTTCCTGTAACGTGAACCTCCCCGCACTTCTCACTCGATAACTGGAAATGTTGTTACTGCCGGTATTACTGGCATACGCAAACTTTCCGTTCTTGGTAATCACGATCCAGCACGCGGCCGTTTGTGTGGTGGAGACCGATCCGCTCCGGACGGTCAATTGTCCATCGCGTAGGCTGTACGAAGATACCGCCGAGGCATTCGATGCGCCTCCGAAGGCCTCACTGACAACCAACACCCCTCGTGGAGTAAAGGAAAAGCCGAACGGGGTTTGGCCGTTGGATTTCTGCGAAACCGGCCCAGATGCCACACCGTCCTCATCCACCGCATAGGTGTCAATGATGTTTGTTGCTTTTTCGGTCACGACCAGCGTATCTCCCGTGAGATTGAACGAGATTTGCGCCGGCGCGGTGTTGGCCCCACTGAGCGGCTGATTCGATCCAGCGATAGGCTTCAACTTGTTGTGCTGCGTTAGCTCGAACCCCACAATGTTACCCACCCCCTGCCCTCCTGCGTTCAACACATAGACATAATCCTCATGCGTGGCAATGCTGATGGGGCTGGTTCCACCGGAAGGCACTCGATCTACCAGCTTCAGGTAACGTCCGTTGATTTCGAACACCGAGATATCGTTACTGCCAGGATTCACGACTAAGAGGGCCTCGCCGTCATTGCTGAGGGCAAGGGCGCCTTGATTGCCCAGTCCACCTCCTGACCCCTTCCCCCCTGTTGGAAACGATCCAGCAGGAACCAGCGTGTCTCCATGCTGCCGGAATGCCAAGACCGCATTGCCGTCTGTCTCATTCGACATCGTGTAGCCTGTTGGCCATTGCCATTCCTCGTTGGCAAATACCGAGCTGGTCACCCACCCGGAAAGAGTGATCGCCGTTACCAGCGCACCCATGATCAATTTACGTATCATCCCATCCTCCTTAGTTTATGGACAAATTGCAAGAAATCGACCCTTCCACGATAGCGTCGCCACCTCACGACGGTCTCGCGAAAGCATCACATTTTTGTCACAGAGCAGAGGCTTGGGACGTCGGCCTTCAATTCCCAAGAGGATTCAGTAGCCAGGAAACAGAAGGATGATGAAATGTGTGGGATTCGACAACGGGTGTGTTTGAACGTAGTTTGTTCAACGAGCAGAGGGTTGGAACGAGATCGAGACGTGTTGCGTGGCTCTTCTTAATGCGCTTCCATAAACACAATATCGCCGTAGTAGGCGGTAGCTCGTTCCTTCGTGTTGTCCGTATCACTCATAATGGCGACACCATTGATCATCGGCGGTTCTTCCCCAAAAGCCTTCTTGTAATCTTCATAGATGTTCCGTTTTTCATCGACCCAGAGGCCGATATTGCTCGGACCACTTTCCACGACGACCATTTTGACAAAATCCGTATAGGCATTGTCGATGATGGCCCCGATTGGAGCTCTCGTCTCCCAAACATAGCTGATCGCTCCGATCGGAATGTCTCCAAACAATACTTGGCCCGCCTTATACTTGAGCTTCTTTCCAAAACTCACCTTATCAGGGTCGTATTCAAACGTGATGTAGAGTCGGGCCGGGTAGTCATCCCCGTCTTTTCTGGTAGCATCGCTCTTTTGGAGCAGATTGTCGACTTTCCACCGCCATCGCACGATTGGAAATTCTTTCGGATCGATTCGGACCTCTTTAGTCAAGCCTGATGCCGATGAATCGCTCAGGGCTTTGACGACGACTTGGGCCCCGTCTTTCACCAGTTCGTACGTCGTCAGTTTGGGGATCTTCTTGAAGGTCAGCGGTTTCCACCCGTCCGGCAGACTCGCTCCGGGTTCGCTTATGGAAAATCGTGCGACCTCCACTGTGGTTCGACTTTGCGCCTGCACTGATACAGCCGGCAACGCCGCGCAGATCATGAGGACAAGATTGATGATGGGATTCCTCCTCATTTCTCCTCCCCGCCCCTCATCTCCTCATCCAAGCAAACAGCTTCACCAAGATATTTTTCGTGCCTTGTGAAAAATGTGCTTTCCGCCAGAGATTCACGACCTTCTTATTCACTTCTGCTTGGGTCGGATAGGGATGAATCGTGCTGGCGATCGTTTTCGCTCCGGCTCCCGCCTTCATTGCCACGGAGAATTCACTGATCATCTCACCGGCATGGGCAGCCACGATCGTCGCACCCAGGATCTTGTCCGTCTCCTTTTGAATATGAACTCGCGCAAAGCCCTCTTCTTCTCCATCGAGAATTGCTCGATCAACCTCATCCAATTTATATGTATAGGTTTCCACTTCGAAGCCCTTTTGCTTCGCCTCTTTTTCGTACATCCCGACATGGGCGACTTCCGGTTCGGTAAAGGTGCACCAAGGCATCACCAATGCCTCGACAGTGGCATAGCCCAAACTCAACGGATGTGGGAACAGCGCGTTCTGGATGACAATTTGAGCCATAGCATCAGCGGCATGTGTAAATTTGTAGCGTGAACAGACATCGCCTGCCGCGTAGATGTTAGGATTCGATGTCTGTAATCTGGCATTGACCTTGATTCCGTTGTTGTCATAGTGAACTCCCGCAGCCTCCAATCCGACTTTCTCCACATTCGGTGTCCGTCCGACTCCGACAAGAATTTCGTCGACCGGTATATCGTACTGCTGGTCGTGCGAATCGACCATCACTCGCTTGTCGTCATTTGTCTTGAGTACCTTCAGGTCTTTTCCACAGCAGAGGAGCTTCACGCCATCGCGGACCATCTGTTGCTCCACGATGCCTGCCGCATCGCGATCTTCGTTTGGCATGATGCCGTGCGTCGCTTCGATCAGATACACCTGGCTCCCAAATCTGGCAAAGGACTGTGCCAGTTCGCATCCAATTGGACCGGCCCCGATCACTCCGATACGCTGAGGCAGTTCTGTGAGCGAAAAGATGGTTTCATTTGTAAGATATCCTGCTTCCTGGAGCCCTGGAGTTGGCGGTGCTGTTGCACGCGCGCCGGTGCAAACCGCGGCTTTCGCAAATGTCAGAATCCGGTCGCCTGCAGGCCCTTCTACTTGGACCGTATTGGACCCGACAAAACGTCCGCTGCCGATGTACACGTCGACGCCGAGTTTCGTATAGCGCTGGGCAGAGTCGTTGTGACTAATGCGGGCCCGCAGCTTCCGCATCCGAGCCATGACCGCACCGAAGTCATACTTCACTCCGGCGGGAATATGGAGGCCATACTCCGTGGCTCTCCGTAGATCGGCCCACGCCCTCGCGGCTCGGATCATGCCTTTGGAAGGGACGCATCCAACATTGAGACAGTCCCCACCCATCAAATGTTTCTCGATCAATGCGACCTTGGCTCCAAGGCTGGCGGCAATGACGGCCGTGATTAATCCGGCAGTCCCCGCTCCGATCACGACGAGGTTGTAGCGGCCGGTCGGCTCTGGATTGACCCAGTCAGATGGATGCACATTGGCGACAAGCTGCTGATTGAACTCGTCGTTAGGAATGACGAGAGGCTGATCGTACTCACTCATTCCAGCGATCCTTGATAGAGGTTCCGTCATCATAGCGTGACACCCTTCGTTGCGTATCGTCAATCGGTGCGGTCATGCTGATTTTGGTGCGTACTTTTTGTACACGACCGGCACCAAAGCCAGCAGCCCCAAGAGCACGAAGGCGCCGATGACGTTCGGAGATGCGATCTCTTTCAGCGAATTGATCGTACCCAGTTGGCGTCCTGCATAGGCATAGACGAATGAGCCGGGAATGATGCCGAGCGCCGTCGCGGCCACATAGGTTCCTACATGGACCCGCGTGAGTCCCGACACGAGATTCACCACAAAGAATGGAAATAGCGGGATGAGCCGCAACGTCAACAGATAGCTGAATGCGTTCTTGGCAAACCCTTCTTGGAATGGTCCAAGCCACTTCCCGAACTTCTGCTCAACCGTATCCCTCAGCAAATACCGTGCGGTTAGAAACGCAAGGGTCGCTCCGGTCGTCGCTCCGATATTCACGAAGAACGTTGCTCCAACAGCACCGAACAAGAACCCTCCGGCCAACGTGAGGATCACGGCACCCGGAAGAGACAATCCAGTCACAATGGCATAGGCGAGAATAAAGATCCCCACCGCTGCGGCAAAGTTCCCCTCTGTAAACGCCAACAAACCGTCTCGATTTTCTTTCAGTGCCGTTAATGAAAGGAACCGTCCAAGGTCGAAATAGAAGAAGGCGCCGAGGGCCAAGGCGATACCGACTGCGATGGAGATCTTGCCCAGGTTTGAACTGCTGGACTCCCTTTGATTCGCGACAGGGGTTAACATGGCGGCTTCGTGGGGTATCATGGGGGCTCCTCTTTGTTCTGTCAATGAGATAAGCTGATTGCCTGTATGTCCGACTAGGCCGGGAAACCTTACATGGCTGATTGGCAAGGAAAAGTTTCTAAAATGTTTAGTCTAAGGATGCCCGTTCGAGACCAAGCGCCGGTCAGTGGGTTGCCTGATTGGCTTCAATTCCCGTAGTCTGTTTACGAGGAGGCCGCAATGGATGAACAAAGCAGACTGACAAGGACCAAAGAACAATGGGCCAAGGCTCGTCGAGGTGGAGAAGAGCGCGAAGTATTCTATGAGGGAGACGAGCGCCTCCCCCCCGGCCAACACCTCGTCGACAACTTTCCCGTGCTGGATCTCGGCTTCAAGCCTGAGATTCCTTTAGGCGAATGGAAGCTCAGTATCGGCGGATTTGTCGCTGCCCCTCTTGCTTGGACATGGGAGCAATTCTTGGCACAACCCCAATTCAAAGACCGGTCGGATTTCCATTGCGTCACTTCATGGAGCCGCTATGACAATGACTGGGAAGGCGTGAGCTTCAAGCACATCATGTCCATGGTGAAACCGCTGTCGCTTGCCCGATTTGTCCTGTTCAAGTCCTACGACGATTACACCACGAACCTCCCGCTCGATGCCTGTGAAGATGACGATGTGCTGCTAGCCCATAGCTGGAATGGCAAACCCCTATCCCGAGACCATGGTGGGCCGGTCCGTGTGATCGTTCCCAAACGGTATGCCTGGAAGGGGGCGAAGTGGGTGAAGGAAATTACGTTTTCAGATAAAGATGAGAAGGGGTTCTGGGAAGTCCGAGGGTATTCGAATACCGCGTTTCCCTGGAAGAACGATCGCTACGGATAGGCGGTTATTTCTTCATCCACCCACCAGGACCCTCAACAAAGTTTCCCGGTTTGGTGTTCTGAATGGCCTTTTCTCCGGCGAGCGTTTCAACGGACTGGACGCTTGTACCGTTTCGCTTTGCGATATCTTCATAGGCCTGCCGACGCTTCTGATTCACGTCCTCGATCAACGCTTGGGCTTCAGCATTGGTGGGGGCTACCACTCCCAAATAGCCGTTGGCCTTCTCCCCGACCACCCCCTTTGCTTTCGCTTCATCCAATGAGAGTGCGAACGCAGACGAAGTGACTACTACCCATATGATCGTCACACACACCGCACTGGTTAGCCGTGCTATGAACATCGTTCCCTCCCCCCACCTAGAAAAGTCCGCTGTCATTTGACAGAACCTGATCCAAGTCCTTGTCAACTTTCAGCCGGATCTCATGATCGATCTTCACATTGAGATTGATCGTAATCGGTTTGTCTGGCGCAGCAACCTCGACTCGCGGTGTACAGGCATCCAAGATCAGGAGCAGAGGTGCCCACGCCAGCACGCCAACGCCTATCCGTATGGTTCCGCTCTGCATGGTCTGCCTCATAGTGGTCCTACTCGTTTATACTTCCGTTCGATGGTCCCCTGGATATCTTCGACCAAGCGAAGACTTTTGAGAAGCGTGGGGATGTGCTCCTGCACGGTCAGGTTGAAGTGAATCGGAGGGATACTTCGGAGATCCGGATTCCTGCCTTCCACCCGAGCGTTCAGGTCCAACATTCCGGTTTCTCCGTACTTCACGCCGACGCGCAAGTGCGAGTACTGAAAGTTGTTGAGCGCTTGTGCAACCAGCTGGACTTGCCGATCTGATTCGGTAAAGACCTTCGACGAATCGGACGTCGAGACGTACCGTATGACCCCTCCCGGAGGCTGTGCTTCAATCACTCCATCTTTCACGATGATTCCACCCGACGTGATGGTCACGGGAAGTGTCCCATGAAGTGTTCCGGTTCCCTGAAGCCCCTTCTGTTGTTCCACGCTGAGAATTTTCGCAAGATCAAGATTTTGCAGAGAAAACGTCGTGGTCACCGGCGGCCTGGCTACGTTTACAACAGGACCTGGATTGCTGACCGTTCCTCCAAATACGTCGCACCGAAAGTCTCTCACATCTATCACTGGCAGATCATCCGTCAATCTCCATTTTATTTGGTAGGAGGCCATAAGGTTGGCGACGTCAACACCGCTCTGGACTGCCGCAATGACGAGTGAGGCTGGGTGGTTCATGTCAATTGATTCAAACCCTTGGGTGTGGAACGCCATCGTGGTGCTCAAACCCTTGACGACATAATCGGTGTAGTAGCCGGACAGTTTCTCAGCCACAACCTTCGCGGTTGCTGAGACGGCATTCATCATATTGATCCGGTGGTGGAAGCCGCTTGGCCAGGAGGCATCGACGGTGGCCGTGAACATTCCATCGATCAGATCGGATGAAGGAGGAAGCCCCATGATCATCTTGCTGAGCCGCCGATCAGTGCCGTTAAACACCAGCGGACCGATGACACCATGCATCACTCCTTGCGCCGCCTGGAGTGGCTGCTCGATCGTGGCGGTCACGAACCCTTCGTGCGTCGGGGTGTCGACTCGCAGGCCGGCCTTGATACCGCCCTCATTTGCCGAGAATTTGACTATCCAATCACTCGTTGCAGGCCACCAAGAGCCCGACTCCGGACTCACCCCCGCGACCGACAACGTCCCTTCTGCGGCCCATGCGGTCCTGGTCGTTTCTGCCCTCTGCAGCCTCAAGCTACCTCGCGTGATTCGAATGTTCCGACCGCTTAGTTTCATGGTCGGAGCTCGAATCGTTGAGATCATCACTCCCCCGCTGCAGTGGATCGCTGTCAGGTCGCATTCAACTGTCAGCGGCTCTGACAAATTTAGCGTGACGCTGGAAATAAGCGTGGGGCCTTGTCCGATCTGTTTCGCCGTCACTGAAGATGGAGGTAACAGTATGCCACGCAGGTGTGTCCGAGCCAACGTCACTGTCCCTTGAACTCTTCCCGTCGCCTCCTTCGCTGAAAGCCTTTCAGTAATGGCCTTCGGAAGAATACCTTCCAGGTGATAGGCCCCTTCGGCCAATACCAACTCATAGCCAAGGCCCTCGGCACGGGTGGTTTCGAACTGTGCCACCACCGGCCCTGTTGTCCGACCGTAGGTCACATGCAATGGTCCTTGCGCCACCGTACGTATGGGCGTTTCTTTCCAATAGAGAGTCCCCTGCACAGGCTGGCTATTCTCAATCCGCACCGGCTGATCCCCATGAGGAAGGATCAGTCGGACCGCTTCGGGAATAATGCGAGGTTGGGCATTGATCGTCGCGGTCAGCAAGACACCGGGGCTCATGGCCCACTCCGCCTGAGTGGCATTCCCTCCGAATCTCCCCTCGTAGGCGACCGCGATATCTTTTGCCACGCCTTTGAGAGCCGGCAGCGTGACATTGACTCGCATCGTGCCGTCCAGATGTGTGCGCTCGTCTTCCCACAACGAGGTGAGTGCGGCCTCTGCGGCAGCATTCCCCGCCCAATCTATTGCCACCGCTCCCGTGACTTTTTCCAGTTCGGGACCAATCGGGACAAGGAGTGCGATGAATGGAGCCAGTTCTTGCACATTGATCTGGAGGCGCCCATTGACCTGAATTTGTGAATCGTTCGGCTGCGATTGCGACTGCCAGGAAACGATCGGCGCCGCTTGCGGTCGCTGCGAGGCCAAGATCACCGACCAGTTACTGGCAGAATGCCCAATTACGGCTAGGCCATAGGATGCGGTATCGCGTCCGCGAAAAACAAGATGACCACCGACCTCTCGGCCGCCATAGGTCAGATTCCCGTCAATTGTCACTCTGCGCAGTGGCCCCGTTGCCTGTTCACGAAAGATGGTGAGATGATCTAGTTGCAACTCGTCGAACGGGAGGATCGGAAGACTGCGTAAGAGATCTCCTGCCGTCAGCAATCGCCATGGTGATTGCTCATCATCAGCCTGATCCGTATCTCGTCCATCCTGCACGGTGGGCTCCGTGTGCTGCACGTTCACCACATGGATGGCTGCGTCTCGCAATAAGATGCGACTGACACGCCCTTGAAGCAGTTCGGCCGGATCATATCGTACTTCCACATCTGTCAGCGAGACCATCAGTCGTTCTTCGCCCAAATCCTGTTGAAACGAAACCACGGGAATGCGCATATGCGTCCAGCCTGGATAGCTGAGCTGGAGGATGACGTTGCTGTACCCATAGTCACGAAGCCTATTCGCTAAGAGATAGGAAGCACTTAGCGGCAAGAGTAAATAGCAGCTAAAGAGAGCTACCAAACCAAGGAGAAGGACTATCTGGTACCGTTGAGTCAACATTGTTTGCCTGATCCACCTCGATATCGAGGTAACCGTTGTCAAACAATCATGCAAGCGCTGTCAAGAGGTCCGAATGGCTCTGACCTAGGAGATGGTCCAATCGACTATTTATCGCGTTCTCGATGAGAAACTGGAGGGCCAGCCGATGTTGTACAATACCACCCGCTGGAACTAGATTGACGCAAGGTGATTGCCAATAGGCATCATTTCAAGCAGAAGTTCATATCCAGCAAGCCGTCTTGTGCGACCGTCGCCTCGCCGCCGTCTTTGCAATGGAGCTTGGTCTGATTCGTGCCGACTCCTTGATCTGAGGAATGAGGTGTATCCTTCGATCCAGTTGAGCGTCCGCCAAGCCCAACAACTGTGATCGGATCAACCGTTCGTAGAACTGCTCCCTCTTTCGAAGCTATGAGGACGAGGGCCTGCTGTGGCGTAGTACTGGCAAGCGGGACTGCTACGGCTTGAAAGGAGGTTCCTCCGTTTTGAAGCTGCACCAGTACCTTGTAGTACTTGAGCGTAGGGGTCAGTGAAAAACCGATCGCAGTGATATCACCTGAATACTTTCCATGATTGGCATGATAGATTGTTTCAAGGCGATTGATCTCGGCCAATGCCACTTCAGCTTCCACCGATCGCGCTTTCTCTGCAAAATGGCGGTGCGACATCATTGCCACCACAGCAAGAATGCTGAGAATAGCCAGGACCATCATTAACTCGATCAACGTGAATCCAGAATCCTTGCTGAGTTGCTGAGTCATCAAATCTTTGCGCGCGTTTCACTCAGGGATCTGAAGTCAAATCGCTGCAATACGGTGGCCATATTTTCCATAGCATCCCACGCCTCTTTAACACCCGAAGAACCGTCTTGCTCAATCTTCAACAGGGCTGCCTGAAGTGTGTGAGTCTGATACTGAATCTGGGCAAAGGACCGTTCAATATTTTCCAGCGCCTGATTTGCGGTGGCAGTCAACTCATCCAATCGGTCACTCGGACGGAATCGCATTCTCCAACGGAGATTGCCTTTACCCCACTGCTGAATACTCTCGTCGAGCCGATATAATGGGCCTGCGACCCGTCGTGTGATGATGAGGCTGAAGATCGCCGCGCCAAATAACAGGACTGGAACAGCGACCCAGATGGTTTCGCTCAGCATGAGCATTTCTGCAGAGGCGACCTGACGTTCCTCCAATGAATCACTGCTGTATAGTGCCAGCATGGGCTTGAGATGAGCGCCATAGAAGGCCAGGGTGAAAAACAAGGCCGAGTAGAGAAAGAGTAGTAATCCGATCCAGACGGCATAGCCCTTCTGGATTCGATGGATGAAAAACCCATCTCGATAATCGAGGTTGGATTGTGCAGGTTTTTCCAGGGTGGCCATGCTCATCTCTCCTCCGTTCCGTTCTCCAACGATACCCCAATACCGCTGTGGTTCACGGTATCATTGAGGCCTTTACTGGCCAAGTAATTGGAGGGTTTCGCGAGAAAGCGGAACGGATGAGACAGGATTTATCCGGAAATCGGAGGCGGATCGGCCGCTGGTTCCTCGCACTTCTTGCAGTCCAGATGGGTGCCCAGATGTTGCTCACGCCCTGCGACGGTGAGTACCCAGGGGCGATTGATGAAGGGGGGCTGATGCCGTACGTGCTGCCCATGACCACAGGTCAGATCGGCTACCCAATCGCCGTGTTCGTCTTGGTGATATCCAATGATCGGCTTCTGCATGGTACAACGATGCTTGTCTTACAGATGGAGGGCGGATGAAGATCAGAGCAGCGAGCAAGTCACGGCATTTTCTCCGCAATGGTCCATTTGGCACAGCGTCCGGTTACCGTTTCTCGAATGGTAGTTCCGGCCGCTGGGCAGCGGGGAAATACCGCCAGTGCTTAGCCTCATCCTGATCGAAGCTTCCGACAAATATGACGTCTCGATCGAGATATCGAAATTCCGAGAGACTCGTGTGGCAGTTCTGTGAATCGATGACTCGTGCATCGTACTGCCCGACCACATACACCCTTCCCTTTGCTGCCTGATAAATGTTCCGTCGACCGGCATACCCTGTATCGGGAAACAATTCGGTAGAGGAAGAACAACCGCTCATACTCTTAACGTGCATTGTGAGATTAAATCGCTGAAGAAATAGGTCTGTCGCCATTCTCGTGATGGTCAGCCGAAGTCCTGCTGACGAGATCTCAACTGAAACCGGCTCGGGAGTGTTACTGTTGCATCCGATGCAGAGGAGCACCACGCTTCCAAAGACGGCAGACCATAAACGCGTGCTCACTTGGGTGCAAGAACCTTTGGGGCCGCACCGATGGCATCAAGCCCTTCCTGAGCGCAAGCATCATCCAGATGGGCACCCGGTGCTCCACCGACACCGATTCCCCCGATCACTTCTGCGCTGATTTCGATGGGCAATCCTCCGCCCAGGATAAGAATCTCGCCGTTAATGTCTCGAAGAGCTTGCAGCGTCGGGACCTTCGTAATGAGATCGGCTAACTCACTGGTGGGGCGTCGCAGACTAGCCGCCGTGTAGGCTTTCTTCCTGCTGCTATCAACCGTATGCGGCCCAGCACCATCGGCACGTCCCATTGCACGCAGGATGCCAGCTCGATCAACTACGGACACGCTCACTCGATAACCGTCTTTCTTGCAGGCGTCCAATGCCGCCTGAATTGCCTTATTCGCTGTCCCAAGCGGTAAGACAGATTCTTTTGAAAGCTCGTCTGCAGATGTTGACTGTGGCGTGGGTAGCCCTGCGAGAGACAGGACTATGGTTGCAGCAATGACTAGGCGACTGATTGGTTCCTGTACGAACGGAGGTATCATGGTCTCACCTACCCTTTCCTCTACTGCGTATTGAGACTACGGATGCGCAAAGACGCTGTCAAGGGATCCAGCAACTGTCGGGGGAATGCAGTTAGAGTTCGGCTGCCCGTTTCTGGCCGGTTGATCGAGCCTTGGTTGTCGTAATCCGCGCCCCCAGCTCTTCGACCATGGCCCGTAGCGGTTCCGCGATCGACCAGGCTTGCGCCGGACAGCCTCGTGGCTGGTGTGGTGGGTCCCCGTCGAAAATCTCCGACACGTGTCCGATACAGGCCTCTTGTAAGTGGGCCTCTATTCCGTTGAGGAAGGCTCGCGCCTCAGTTCTTGTTTCGGCCGTATCTCCAAACGTTTTCACCCAGGCCGTCACAAAAGGACCTAAGAGGAACGGCCAGACAGTCCCCTGATGATAGGCGTTATCTCTTTCCATAGGCCCACCCTCGTGCCGTGGGCGATACCGACTGTCTTGTGGTGACAACGTTCTCAGCCCAACTGGCGTGAGGAGATGGTCTTTGATCGTATGAAGCACCTGCTTGGCCTGCTCCTTCGTCAACAGATCATCACAGAGGGAGATGGCATACACTTGATTGGGACGGATTGATGGGTCGTCTCCCTCAGGCCCATCAATCGTATCGTACAAGTACATTCCGTCTTGATGCCAGAATTTCTCCCGGAATGACTCCACCGCTCGTATCCGATTGTTTAAACAGTCAAGGGCATACTCTGATTCGCCAAATTCCACAGCCAGACGTGCACCGACATCCAGCGCCCTAATCCACAGGGCCTGAATTTCTACCGGCTTTCCGGACCGAGGCGTGACGACCCAGTCACCGATTTTGGCATCCATCCACGTGAGTTGAGTATCGAGCGTTCCACCAGCGATGAGCCCATCCCCTTCATCCATATGAATATTGTATCGAGTGCCGCGACGGTAGCCATCCAGAATCTGTTTAACCGCAGGCCATGCGATGGATCGGATGCTCATCGTCTGACGACTGTACGCAAGATACCGGTCGACGGCATAAATGAACCACAGTGATGCATCAATCGTGTTGTATTCCGGTTCCTCACCACTATCGGGAAAACGGTTGGGTACCATCCCGTTGGAAACATGAGAGGCGAATGATTCGATGATGTGTCGAGCAACGTCATGCCGCCCCGTGACAAGGCACAACCCTGGAAGGGAGATGAAGGTGTCTCTCCCCCAATCAGTAAACCAGGGGTACCCAGCAATGACCGTCTGCCTCGTGTCACGCACCACGAGAAACGCTTCTGCCGCCTCCCGGAATGTCTCGGCTAACGGATCGGCGGCTGGCGCAGACTTTTGCAACCGTCCACGTCGCAAACGCTCGCTGGAGATGAGACGAGTGACGCCGACGCTAGGGCCCTTGTCGCTGGCAAGTGTGAGTGTATGCGCTTTCTTAGGCTTCAGCTCGAACATGAACTCGCCTGGTGACCACCAGTCTTCATCACAATCAAGTCCCCGCTGTTGCTCCAGAGGAAACTGCACATGCCGATACCAATCTGGTTCATGGTGATATGTACCTGAATGGAAAGCGCGGACAGCCGGCAGACTGTCGTAGGGAGACCAGGTCACGCACTGTTGGCCAATCACGGCCAACTTCGAAAGGCTTCCGTTCTCGTGATGCAGGCCATGATACTCACGTCCCGTGAGCATCGGGCGCACTCTCAGTACGACAGGCACACTTTTTGTGCCCATCAACTTCCATTGAATGATTACGATGTCACGTCCTCGGACACAGAAGATTTCACGCTGAATTTGTTGGTCCCTGCAAGCAAATGTCCATGTCGGCCAGGGGGTTGATGAGAATGAGGTGCAATGTGTGTATCCATTCGGATGGATTGCTCCTGGATACAGGTTGGTGGAGAGAGGAAACTCCTCGTTACCGATATGAACCCATTCTTCGACGTGATTGACCAGCACATACCGATCGGTTGGTGGTCGGCGCGCCGTCAATAACAGCGCATGATACCGACGCGTATTGGGACCGGCAATGGTCCCTGAGGCAAACCCACCGCGACCGTTTGTCTCCAACCATTCAACGTTCAGTGCGCGATCGAGATTTTGACAAGTTGCTTTCTCAACTCTCATCCTCTCCACCACCCCGGACAGCGAGGATTGCCTGGTTTCCTAGTGCACGCATGGTGCAAGGAAGGTACCGACAGATCTTCGCCGTCTATTCCCCCGACTGCTGGATTAACTTTGCCACCAGTCCCGTCCATCCCGTCTGATGGCTGGCTCCGACACCGGCGCCGTTGTCGCCGTGGAAATATTCATAGAAGAGAATTGTATCCCGCCAGAATGGATCGTCTTGGAATTTCCGGGCGCTTCCATAGACTGGACGTCGGCCGGTGGTGTCACGAAGGAAAATGTGCGTCAATCGCCGCGAAATCTCAGAGGCAACCCCATTCAAGGAGACCAATTGACCGGATCGGACCGGGCACTCGACTTTGTACTCGTCACCCAGAAAATAATGAAACTTCTGGAGCGATTCGATCAGCAGATAGTTGACCGGGAACCAGATGGGACCCCGCCAGTTCGAATTGCCCCCGAAAAGTCCCGTGCTCGATTCAGCGGGTTCATAGTCCACCCGATAGTCTCTGCCCATGATGGACAACACATAGGGATGATCCTTGTGATAGCGTGAGAGCGCCCGGATGCCATACGGGGAGAGAAATTCTTCTTCGTCGAGCATGTACCGCAACACCGACTTGAGCCGCGAGGGATTGACTAAGGACAAAAACCTCCGCACCTCTCCGTCTTGTGAATGGGTCTCGACATGCGCGCTGAAATCTGGCCTGTTTTCAATGAACCATTGCATGCGGTGCTTAAAGCGAGGGAGTTTGTCGATCAATTCTGAGTCCAACGTCTCCACCGCAAAGAGCGGGATCAGCCCGACGAGCGATCGGACCTTGAGCGGACAGGTATGACCGTCCGGAAGGTGCAGCACGTCGTAGAAAAATCCATCTTCTCTATTCCATAGCTCGATTTTTTCGCCGCCGATGTTGTTCATGGCTCGGCAGATATACACGAAATGCTCGAAGAATTTGCTGGCCACGTCTTCGTACGCTCGATTGTCACGCGCGAGTTCCAGGGCAATCGAGAGCATATTGAGGCAATACATCCCCATCCAACTGGTCGCATCCGATTGCTCGATATGACCGCCGGTTGGCAAGGGCGCGCTACGATCGAAGACACCAATGTTATCGAGTCCGAGAAATCCCCCTTGGAAAATGTTTTTCCCTTCGGCATCTTTTCGATTGACCCACCAGGTGAAGTTCAATAACAACTTATGGAACACTCGTTCGAGGAAGACACGATCTCCGAATCCTTTTCGTTTTTTCTCGATCTTGTAGACACGCCAGGCAGCCCAGGCGTGGACCGGAGGGTTGACATCTCCGAACGCCCATTCATAGGCCGGAATCTGGCCGTTCGGGTGCATGTACCATTCTCTGAGCATCAGAATCAGCTGTTCCTTTGCGAAAGTCGAATCGACCAGGGCCAGGGGGATGCAATGGAATGCCAAATCCCAAGCCGCATACCACGGATACTCCCATTTGTCAGGCATTGAGATCACGTCAGCATTGTAGAGATGGGTCCAGTCGGAGTTCCGCCCATGGAGCCGCTCCTGAGGAGGATCCGGCATTCCCGGATCACCGACCAGCCAACGTCTTAGGTCATAGTGGTAGAATTGTTTACTCCACAGTAATCCGGCAAATGCTTGCCGCTGCACCCGCCGCGCATCTTCTGAAAGATCAGGTGGCGCCAGTTCGTCATAAAACTCGTTGGCTTCCCGGATCCGCTTCGTAAAGAGGCCGTCACACGTCGATGCTTCGAAACCTCCGGCGTTGTCCTGATCGGTCAGCCGAAGACGAATGATCTCCGATGCTCCGGGTGGCAAGGTCAGTACATAGTGCGCAGCAGCTTTTGACCCGATCTGTTCAGGGTTTATCGCATCCTTGTGACCATGGATCACGTAGTCATGAAAACTGTCTTTCACATAGGTAGAGCCCTCTTGATCGCCGTACAATCGACGAGTATTCGTTTCATTCTCAGTGAAGAGTAATGGAGGCTTGCCTTCACACCACAGGCGACGTTGACCGTAATACTCATGATCGAACTCAATGACACTCATGCCTTGGACAGGCTTCCCTGTACGCATTCTCGGTCGACGAGCATCGATCCCCCATGCCCACGTATTCCGGAACCAGAGAGTGGGTAACAGTGTCAACTCAGCAGAAGCTGGCCCGCGGTTCGTCACGTGAATACGAACGAACAGATCTTCCGGCGTCGTCTTTGCGTACTCCACGACGACATCAAAGTAGCGATTCTCATCGAAGATGCCCGTGTCGATCAGTTCATATTCCACATCTCCACGTTGGCGCCGGTGATTTTCCTCAATCAGTCTGGCATAAGGAAATTCAGCCTGTGGATACTTGTACAGATACTTCATGTATGAATGTGTAGGTGTTGAATCTAAATAGAAATAGTATTCTTTTACATCTTCCCCATGATTCCCTTCGTTACCCGTCACACCGAAGACTCGCTCCTTCAGAATGGGATCACGCCCATTCCAAAGCGCGATGGCAAAACAGATGTATTGGTGACGATCTGAAATCCCACCAAGCCCGTCTTCATTCCATCGGTAGGCGCGCGAGCGGGCATGATCATGAGGAAAGGCTTCCCAAGCCGTTCCGTAAGGGCTGTAGTCCTCACGCACAGTTCCCCAGGCACGTTCACTCAGGTAGGGCCCCCATCGCTTCCAATGCTGCCTCCGGGCAGAATCTTCCTCGAGACGCTGCTGCTCGGCGAGTCGGGAAACCTCAGTGCGGGAAGCTGTCCGAACCGTTTTTGCCACAACACCTCTTTTCTACGTAGGAATCATGATGTGGAGGATGGCGCTACGATGCGCCTCCACTAGTTCTAAATCAAGCTACACCCGTCGATCATCACTTCCAATTCCCTTCTCCTCTTCGGTTTCTGGAGGCCTCTCCTAAAGAAAGAGACAGTGATTATGTCGAGAGAGGGGGGGGGCAGCCTTACAAAAAGCAGTTCGTAAAGGCGGTGGAGATGTTAAAAATTGTGGGAAGGTAACTGGAAGAACGGGATGGGCCAAGTAGACCGGGAGGTTAACTCCAGACCACTCGCTCCTGATTCAAGAGGTACTCAATAACCTCGATACTATTCCGCATCTGGATTTGAGCCTGTTCAGACATGGGGAGCACGGCCCCAACCAGCTTGCCGGATTCCATATCCATGAGCGAGGGAATGTCTTCACCCGATAACTTTTCAAGATTGCTGCGAAAGCTAGCCAAGGGAGACCTCCTGGTTGAATCCTTCTCGGCGCGCTTGCAGTGATACTTTAATTTAGGAGGAATCTGGAGGTGCATGCGCTAGACAGAAAGCATACCATACACATTCCTCGAACCATGAGTAGCTTCTCTATCTCATTGTTTCCGCGATGTTTATTGGCTATTGTGTGCAGGGGGTAGAAGCGGAGGAAGTGCGCCAAGGTAACGAAAGGTCCCACGATTGAGCAGGGTCGTGTCGGGTTTTAAGCGAAAATCATCATGTTCGGCATCGACAAAACGTGGATCGGTAGTCATATCCGACTCAGCCTGAAGCTCCGGTGCCGGAACATTTGGGGAGCCGGCTCTCATATAGTTGCCATCACTATTGATGAACAACGCGTTATACGAGGTCTTGGTTTGACTTGACGCGGCAATGAGAAAGCCAACTTTATTGAGACTCACAATATTTCCAGAGGCTTCGATCGTCGATGAGCCTAGGAATGCCGCACCGCCACCATTCTTAACCAGGGTGTTATTGATCAGGACCACCTTTGCCTGATCACTGATCACGACGGCCTCAAATAAATTTCTGGTAATGATATTGCGCTCAAGCCGAATGTCTGATTTTCCCGTGACGTTCACTCCATGGTCATTGTCATGGATAACGTTCCCAATCAACTGCACTTGAGAGTCCGTGACATGCACGCCGGTCGTCTCACTTCCCCCGATCACACAGTCTTCGATGCGAACATCGTGCACCTGTTGGCTGAACACCATTCCTTTCACATGAAGATGATGGAGCGTAATGAGGGTTCCATTAAAGATTCCGAGAGCATGTCCCCCGTGCTCGTTGATGGTGAGCTCGCTGATGTCAATGTCCGTTGCCCCATACGGCCACTTCCCCACATGCAGCACACCAACCATCGTACCTCGTCCCAGCAGGATAGTTTTGTCAACTCCCGCGCCGACAATCTTGATCTGTTCTTTACTATGAATGGTCAAGTCCTGAGCATAGGCTCCGGCCTTGATGAATACCGTATCGCCCTTCCCGGCACTATCGACCGCCTCCTGAATCGATGTGAAGTCTCCTGAGTCGTCGAGCGCGACAGTAATGGTTCTTGGCGCGGAGGTAGGATTCTCAGCCGGAGTCAGCGCAAACCCAGCGCTGGTTATCCCCAATAGTATTGCCGTGAGAAAGACAAGCCGCATGAAGAATTTCATACAAGCGGAGAGCTGGTGATGTCAATCGCGGTTTCCTGACAGATACAGCACATGATAAGCTCCGCTGCCATGATGCTGATTGGACTCACCGGAGGCGTCGCCACCGGGAAAAGCACGGTCGCGAAAATGTTTGGGCAATGCGGCGCCGTCGTGATCGATGCCGATCAGTTGGCGCGAGATGTGGTCCAGCCAGGCAAACCGGCGTGGCGAGACATTGTCCATACCTTTGGTACAGGAATCCTCAATCCTGATCGTACGATCAACCGCCCAGCGCTCGGCTCGCTTATATTCAGTCATCCCAGGAAACGAGGTCAGCTCGAGCGTATCATTCATCCTCGTGTGGCTCGTGAACAGCAACGACTGACGAGACAGGCAGCCAGAATCGATCCGGACGCCGTCGTGATCTATGACGTTCCCCTCCTATTTGAGGCAGGAGTCGACAAACGCGTCGACAAGATCGTTGTTGTGACCGCCGATCGAGAAACCCAAATTGCCCGCCTCAGCAAACGAAACGGCCTCTCACGATCCGAAGCCCTTCGATGGATCAGGAGCCAGATGCCGATGAATCGAAAATGCCGGCTCGCAGACTTTGTCCTCGACGGAACAAAAGACACACGACGCCTCAAACAAGACGTTGCCAAGCTTTGTGAGGACCTTCGGTTACTGTAAGGGACGAGTTCCTTGACTGACTCGATATAGCGTAACAACCTCCTACCTTCTGATTCTCGTGCTGTGATAGAGTCCTCAACATGCGCAATCTCGTCATCATCGGCTCCGGTCCGGCTGGACTCACTGCCGCCATCTATGCCGCGCGGGCCAATCTCTCACCGCTTCTCATTGAGGGATGGCAATCCGGTGGCCAGCTCACGACCACGACGGAAGTCGAGAACTATCCCGGGTTTGCAAAGGGTATCATGGGCCCGGAACTCATGAAGGAAATGCGGGCACAGGCGGAGCGATTCGGGACAGAGTTCCTTACCGGTGACGTCTCCGCTGTGAGCTTCAAGAATCACCCATTGACACTTACGATTGATGACGAGCGTACCGTCCAGGCGAAAACCGTCATCATTGCCACCGGAGCATCGGCAATTCCGATTGGACTGCCGAATGAAAAACGGCTGACCGGCCATGGGGTTTCCACGTGCGCCACCTGCGATGGGTTTTTCTTCAGAGGGAAAGAACTCATTGTGGTTGGTGGCGGTGACAGTGCGATGGAGGAAGCAACCTTCCTTACCAAGTTTGCGACGAAAGTCTCGATTGTCCATCGACGCGACAAGCTTCGTGCATCGAAGATTATGCAAGATCGAGCGATGAAGAACGAAAAGATTGCCTTTTCCTGGAACAGCGTTGTGGAAGATGTGCTCGGACAGGATGTTGTGACCGGAGTTCGTCTAAGAAATGTGGTAACCGGAAAAATCTCAGAGCTGGCCTGCGCCGGTGTCTTTGTCGCTATCGGCCACAGACCTAACACGGCCTTGTTTGCCGGTCAGATCGATATGGACGAGAAGGGCTACATCAGGACTCACGCGGGAACAGCCACCAGTATTCCAGGCGTCTTTGCCGCCGGTGATGTGCAGGATTCACTCTATCGTCAGGCCGTGACTGCAGCCGGGTCTGGCTGCATGGCTGCGATCGATGCCGAGCGATTCCTAGAGTCCAGTGAAGGGTGAGACGTTAGGGCTGACATGCGCTGTGCCATCGCCCACTACCACGAGCTCGCCCTCAAAGGTCGAAATCGCGACTACTTCGAGCAATGCCTCATTCAGAACATCCGGACAGCCCTCAAGGACTTAGGCGTTCGACAGGTTCAGAATCTCCACAGCCGGATCCGTATTGATCTCCCCCTGGAAGCGAACGCGGATATTGTTCGAGCTCGGCTCGTTCGTGTGTGTGGCATCGCAAACTTCTTGCTGGGTCGCGTGATTCCGCTACAGATTGCGAACCCTGACCTGGCGGCGCTCGCTGAGGTCGCTGTCGAAGAGATCAAGGCAACCTCATGCACGACCTTTCGAGTCACAGCCAAACGAGCCGATAAGCGATTGGCGCTGACGTCGATGGATATCGAAAAGGCCGTCGGTGCAGCTGTCTGCGAACAAACCGGCAAGACCGTTAACCTGAAAAGCCCGGACGTCACTATTTATATCGAGCTGCTTTCGAGGGAAGCCTATTGCGCGGCGGAAAAAATCGAGGGACCTGGTGGGATGCCGGTCGGAGTCAGCGGAAGGATCGCCTGTCTTATCTCGGGAGGCATCGATTCACCGGTTGCCGCCTACCGCATGATCAAACGAGGCTGCCATGCCTCTTTTGTTCATTTTTCCGGCCGTCCTTTGGTTAGTCGTGCTTCTGAGGACAAGGTGCGGGAGCTGGTCCAAACCCTCACGGCGTATCAATATGCGTCGCGTCTCTACGTCATTCCTTTCGGAGAAATCCAGCGTGAGATCGTGCTGAGTACACCCCCACCGTTCCGTGTTGTCCTCTATCGGCGGATGATGCTTCGCATCGCTCAAGAACTCGCGCGGAAAGAACGATGTTGGGGGTTGGTCACGGGAGATAGCCTTGGGCAGGTCGCGTCGCAGACTCCGGAGAATCTGACTGTCGTGGAGGAAGCAGCCGAGCTTCCGATTCTCCGACCGCTCATCGGAATGGATAAGCGCGAGATCATCGACGAAGCCAAGCAGATCCGAACCTATGAGACGTCCATCGAACCCGACCAAGATTGCTGCAAGCTGTTCACTCCACCCCACCCCAGTACGAAGACCCGGATCGACGACCTTCGAAAGGTTGAACGGAGCTTGGATATCACGCAACTCGTCAAGCAAGGGTTGGAGAGGGCTGAAGTGTCAGAATTCACTTTTCCTACCTGATTGAAGATCCGATTCCTGCGGTATTGTCACTCAGAGCATCGGTACCCATCGCTAACTCTACAAGAACGCACATCCTTCCTCGAAGCCATTGCAAAACTACATCGACCACGGTAAGCTCGGTACTCCCGTCGAGCATGTTTCCCTCACCTGCTCGATCTTCGAACCAGCCGACGATCTACCATAATGGAGAGGTGCGAGAGCGGCCGAATCGGGCAGTCTCGAAAACTGCTGTCGGGGTAACTCGACCGTGGGTTCGAATCCCACCCTCTCCGCCATATCAATAGCCGTATTTGTTCAATTTACTCAACTGGTCATTTAATCCGTCGTCCTAAGAACACCCACGAGAGGGTGGGATTCGAACAAGAGGGTCCGCGGGGGAAAATTTCCCCCGCGTGGGGAGCATACGAGGGGGCTGGCCCCCTCAGTAGGAGCGTGAGCGCCCAGGCGAACGCGACTTCGAATACCCACCCTTTCCGCCATAATAGTCCAAGCCAAAATTCATTTGACTTGGACTATTATGGCGAGATCTCGTCACCTTGCATGACAAGGTGACGGATCTGCCAACTCATCCATTAAAGAAACATGGATTACCTCTACATTCTCCTGAGTGAGACTAAAAGCAGGACATATACCGGTGTTACCGAGAGTCTTGAAAAGAGGCTGAAGGAACATAACAGTGGAAGGGTAAAGTCCTCTCGCCCATATAGAATACTCTGTACAGAAGCGTTTCCAACTTCGATTGACGCGCGTCAAGCCGAACGCTTTTACAAATCAACTGCTGGTCGGCGTAGGTTGAAGCAAATGATTGCTACTCTCGAGAATGACACACGTTAGAGTTTAACTGAGGCTAACGATGTAGCCAAATCTACACCGTTATCATATTTCATCAAGTCCCGCCCTCTCAGCTTTCTCTCCCAACACCCTCCGCAGCTCGACCATCGCCAATGTATCTCTCTCACAATAGCGTAGTAGCGCCTCCCGTATGGAATCCCGTTCTACCCAATCGTTTTCGAGAAAGACCATCCGATAGTATTCAGCCGCTGCGTGACCTCCCGCTTGAATCGAAAGATCGTCATATCCAAGCGATGGCACCACCGCCGGCAACACCGACTTAATCGAGTACGATCCGTTGAAGGCGGGATGATAGTAGTGACTCTTGATAACGGAGAGCAGATCCCACAATCGCGTCACAATTGCTTTGAACGCTGATTTGAATTCAGGAAAGGTTTCTGCCAACTGCCGAATGAGCGATTCCTCGTATGCTGAATAGACCACAATGCTCCCGGTCTCACCGAGCGATTCGATGAGAGCCTGGACCCAACGTTTGCGAGGGTCCGACGCCTCACCATGAAGAAACTCCTGGTGCACCACTTCACCCGATTCGAGTTCAATGTGATTGGACCACTGCACCGGAAGAGACTGATAGGGCTTCGTAGAGGGAAACCGCGGCAATGCTAACATGACGGTTTCGGCATCGAGATGATGTATGGGATAGTTCAAGGAACGAAGAATCCGACCCAATTCGGATGAAACCCACTCGACGTTGTCCTTGACCTTTCGTTGTACATCCGACAGCCTTGCGTCATCTGGAATGTCGTCGATCGTCACGATGCCCTTCCGCACAAGCTGACCGACTATCTCTTTCTTGCCCGGCAGATGATAGATCCAGCGGTGGGGTTTCTCTTTCGTGCAATGAGCCCAGAAGGGACATTCGTAGGGGGTGTGACAATGCTGATCGGGCTCGATCGTCGGGGCCTGCGACTCCAATAAGAGGACCTTCATCGCCGCTAATCGTTCCGGCACCCGTCCTCGACGATCTGCCACAGCTTCTGAGACGTCTTCAATTGAGAAGAGCGCCTGCAGATCAACCTCCCCACCACGGTAGAGATACCCCGTATCGATATGCATCAGACAGGTCGCATCGAGTCTCAACCCGGCTCCTAGTACGACATGGCTTTGTATGGAGAGGTCATCAAGGTGGACATCTTTCACCCTGGTTGATGACTTCACCTCGATCAATCGCCAGGACGACGATCCCCCGTCACCATTCTGCACACGCTCCAAAATATCAACGCGCACAAGCACTCCGTCATATTCAAACGCCCCTTCGAAGATGGCGGAGATCTTGGAATCTTGAAGCAAGGCGGCGGTCTCTGCGATCGCCGCTTCTCGCTGACGGAATCCCGACCTCACCAGTACACCGCCTCGAAAGCGCTGTTGTGCCAGGATTCCGATCTCGGTTCCCATGTCCAAGATCGCCTGCGTCGACGGGTCCGGTGGGGTGGCCAACGCAGGCTGATGAATCTCCAGATAGAGCCGCTTGTGACATTGCAAGCCCGAGAGGTATTTCGATTTTGATAAGCGACGTGGTGCGAATGTCGTGGGGGATCCGTTATCAGCGTCGGCCATGGTCATATAGTCCACCAAACGAACAAGGATTTCTCACATGGCGTCAGAAGGAACTCTGTTAGGATAGCGCCCCATGGGCAACGGTGTCACCCAGATCAGACGGTCCGTGATGACTTTGGCACTTCCCGTCACGCTGACCACGCTGCTCCAACGAGCCGAAGGCATTGTCGCCGTCTTCTTGGTCGGGGGGCTGGGTGCCACATCAATCGCCGCGGTCGGTCTGGGTCAACTGCTGGCTTTCGTGGCCACGACCCTGGTCTCTGGAATCTCGGTTGGGACCAACGTGATCGTCGCCCAGTTATGGGGAGCGCGGCGTCGACAAGACGCCGGAGAAGCGGCTCGTCACTTCTTATGGCTTTCGATTGGCGTCTCGATTCTGTTGGCCGGTCTTGGGATTGCCAGCAATCTGCTCGTCATGCAGCAACTCGGTGCGGAATCCGCCGTAATTGAGCTCGCCCTCCCCTATTCGACGCTCATCTTCCTCGTGATTCCCTGTACGATCCTCATCCAGGTCTTGTCGTCCATCCTCCAAGGCACAGGCGACACGAAGACACCGATGTACGGCCTGATCGGAGTCAACCTCCTCCATGTATTTCTGGCCTATCCCCTCATCTACGGACAGTGGGGAGCTCCTGCATTGGGGCTCAAAGGCGCGGCGATTGCTGTCGGCCTCGCGGAAGCGATAGGCATGCTCTATCTCTTGTTGCGTTGCCGTCCTATCTTGAAAAAGTCGTCGATGCTGCGTCTGGACCTGATCCGATCAATCTGGGAAGTCGGAGCATCGGTGTCCGGTGAGCGCATCGTTCAACAGGCCGGCATTTTTATCTACACCAAACTCGTCCTCCTCTACGGCACCGTGGCCTATGCCGCGCATCAAGTCGGGTTGTCGATTGAATCCTTTTCGTTCCTACCCGGCTATGGACTTGCCATTGCTGCCGCCACCATGGTCGGCCAAAGCATCGGAGCCGGCAAGTATACCAGAGCGAAACTCGAAAACTGGGAAGCCAATCGGCTGGCCATTGTGATCATGGCCGGAATGGGTGTCATTTTTTTCTTCTTCCCCTACACGTTGCTTCGTACATTTACAACCGATGAAGCGGTGATCGAGCTTGGAACGACGTTTTTAAAGATTGTTGCCTTACTGCAAGTGCCGCTGGCCCTCACCATGGTGTTAGCCGGATCGCTACGGGGTGCAGGCGACACCCGTTTCATCATGGGTGCCACGATGATCGGCATGTGGGGTGTCCGCGTGCCCTTGGCACTGTTCGCGGCTCTCTGGCTTCGCCAGTCCGTCTCATTTATCTGGGCAGCGATGATCGCGGACTGGACTGTGCGAATGGGGCTCTTACTCTGGCGATATCAGTCGGAACGATGGCGACAGATACAGGTCATCAGATAGTGGGCACGCAGAAACGAGTTGTTTTTGCCAGACCACCTTGCATAGTCCATCCTCTCTCAATTACTCCTATTCCCTCCCCCTCCCAGCACTCCGTTGATCGTCAAACTCCTGCGTGACGATCGAGGAGGCCACGCCGGCATGCGCGAGGAACCTGCAAAGAGGGAAAACCATACGAACAGCTGGAAAATCCGTGTCAGGGAGTGAACAAATGGCCGTTCATCATCCAGTGAACGCCGATACTGGCCGCATATCCCAATGCGATCGCCCATGTCCATTTCAGATGGGCAAAGAAGGTATAGACACCTCGTGCTTGTCCCATGAGTGCCACGCCAGCAGCCGACCCGATCGAGAGAAGCGATCCTCCAACCCCTGCTGTCAACGTAACCAGAAGCCACTGGCCAAGATTCATATCCGGATTCATGCTCAAGACGGCAAACATGATAGGGATATTGTCTATCACTGCTGATAAGATTCCAACGAGGATATTGGCGGCCGTTGCGCCTAGGCCTTGGTACAGAAGGCTGGACAGGACAGCTAGATACCCCAGCGCCCCAAGGCCACCGACACAGAGCATGATGCCGTAAAAAAACATCAGGGTGTCCCATTCCACGCGTTTCATGCTGATGAAAATATTGAACGGTTTGACCGCTGGTTTCCATAACGCATGCCTCTGTCCCGTGTCCTCGTCATCAAACATGGGAATGTCCGTCCATTCGACCAATTCCTTCCGCCGTATCCAATGCCCATAGGATTTGAGAATCCCCAGTCCGGTCATCATGCCGAGAAACGGAGGCATCTCCAGAAAATGATGCATCACCACGGTACCCGCTATGGTAATGAAAAACAAAAGTACAATGATGTAGCCGCCATGTTTCACTTCCACCGGTTCCAGGGTGGCCGTCGGCTTGTCGCGTCCGATTGTCATTGCCATGATTATTGCCGGCACCAGCCAATTAACGAGCGAGGGAACAAACAGCGCCACAAACTCCCCGAATTTGATCATGCCTTTTTGCCAGACCATCAGCGTCGTGATATCCCCGAACGGGCTAAACGCACCACCGGCATTGGCGGCCACGACCACATTGATGCAGCCCAAGACGATGAAGCGCCCGTTACCTGCACCGATCGCCGTAACCACGGCACCCATGACCAACGCCGTCGTGAGGTTATCGGCAACCGGCGAGATGAAAAACGCCAGGATACCTGTGAGCCAAAATATGCTGCGCAGGGATAGGCCCAATGAAATAAGCCAAGTCCGCAACGCCTCAAAGAGGTTGCGCTCACTCATCGTATTGATGAAGGTCATTGCGGACAGGAGGAAGAGCATCAGCTCGGCATATTCAAGCAGGGTATGCCGCAGAATTTCTGCAGCGGCATGAGATTTATTTTGCGTGCCGTATGCCAGCGCCGTAAAGATCCAGATTCCCCCCGCTGCCACCAGGACCGGTTTTGATTTACGTAGATGAATGGACTCTTCGACGATAACCAAAAGATACGCGGCGATAAACAGGGCGAGCGCTGCATAACCTATCCAATGGGTAACAAAACTCGTCATCTGATCCCTCTCATTGTATTGAAGCTTGCAGCGTGGCCCCCGTTCAGGCTCGTCCCGCCATTTCATACCTTCCTCGGATCTAACGAAGGCATCGAACGTAGTTGATATGAATTTCGTAGGCCGGCCACCGAGCGAGCACCACCTCCTTACCATGCTCCTTAACGATCCGAACCATCCAGAGCCGCTCAATGGCTGTCAGCTTGGGAATGATCTTCGATAAGGTCAGAGGTGGCTCGACCGTGAGCGGTTGAGAATCATCGGGCTCACTGATTGTCTCATGTTCAAGATCTCCATCATCAAAATCCTGCAGCATGTCCTGTGCACGCTCGTTGCCGCGCATCTTCGAAATTTCCTCAGCGACCTGCTTCTGGAAGTCTTCAGCCTCACGGGTCGTGCTGGATGGAGGCACACCAAGAAGCGGATGGGTATGTACGCTAACGCGTGATAACTCAGTAGACTGATTCATCTTAGTCATGTAATCCTTCTACCATTCGCGATGCCGGATTTGGCTCACGAAGCAAGTATTACCGTCCATGATCGGCCGAGCCTCAGAGCTTGCAAGCAATTGGTCCTCAATAAAGATCCCTGTGACACACAACGCGTGTCACCACAAGCAACGGCCGAGACAAATCACCCGGTCAATTGCCTGCACAAGCTTGCTGGTCTAAAGACGAAGGCTATCTTTGGGGAGGGTGGAAAATGGCGGTTGAAAAGATGGGGAGATAAATATGTCGCTGCAACTCCACATGAAAAGCGATACGGATGGGAGTACGAATTTTCAATAGAATCGGAAGAATTGAGAAGTCTTCAGAAAGAGATTCTGCCGGTGAATCTGACGTGAGCAAGGCAAGCAACGTGACTGGTACCCCAAGTATTTGAAAGACCACGCAGAGACAGAGGAATGAAATCAGACAGACTACACCCAATCCTCGCGATGAAAAGAGAACTCTCTCCATCCTAATTCTCTTCATGCCTGCAAGCTACTGGCTAGTATGACCAGGAGTCAAGTGACTATGTTCAGAAGTCGTTTCCAAATGATGTGGAACCCTTGAGAACTGCCATGGTTCTGGCCGGGTCGCTGTGGGGTGCCGGCAACACGCGCTCTATTGCGAACGCCATGATACTTGGCATGTGGGGTGTCCGCGTGCCCTTGGCACTGGTCGCGGCTCTCTGGCTACGCCAGTCCGTCTCATTTATCTGGGCAGCGATGATTGCGGACTGGACCGTGCGAATGGGGCTCCTGCTCTGGCGCTATCAATCGGAACGCTGGCGGCAGATTCAGGTGATTCGATGAGGGGCATG
>LNDU01000032.1 GCA_001464735.1 Nitrospira sp. Ga0074138 | reverse complement strand
GAGAACAGACCTGCACAGCCCACGGCTGCGTAGGCGGATACCGCCAGGCACCACTTATGAAGTGAAAGATTCTGTCCAAAGAACCGGAGCCACCTCTGGGTTGGTTCTTGACTTTGTACTCCGCGGATAATTCCTAAATACTTAGTTCTCCCTTCTAATCTATTCCTCAGTAGCCGCTACGCCATCCGACCGCACACCCTCAACACACGAACGACAGAAAAGCGCAGAAAAGGTTACCCATCTCGAAGGGCTATTGCCGGTTGACCGTCCTACGAAGGATAATGTGTCCCTGAACGAACAACGCACCGTGGATCAATCGGACTACAAGAACAAGTCCCTCTCCTCTATTTCTTCTTGAGAGGGAAGTGATGACTCCAATTCACAGAAAAGAGGAATATCGATCAGTCATGACTCTGAAAGTAGAAGAACAACGAACTGAACCCCGAGTTGCCGTGCAATTTCACGCGATGGTAGCAGGCTCCGTGCAGTCTGAAGGAACAGGCACCATTCTCGATCTCTCACGGAGCGGGTGCCGGCTCGAAAGCCAACTCCTCATGTTGCCTGGCCTCTCGCTCGAACTGCGCATCGCGGTACCCGGCCTGGAGTGGGCACTGACGATTGACGGGGCTGATGTGCAGTGGGCGGACGAGGACCGCGCCGGGCTGGCTTTCGTGCGAATCAGAGAAACTGAGCAGCAGCGACTCAACGATGTGATGACAAATCTCCTCACGAGAAAGCCTGAGGACGGCGACGAAGAACAGGTAGAGCCGGTACCGTTTGAGTTCCAAGGACTGGAAGCGGTGCTGTCGAAAGATCCCGAACTCGCCATCAGCAAGGGACTGGCGTGGTTCGCTCAAGACCGGGCGGAATTCCCCTTTCGAGGAGGGAGCCTGCTCAGCAGAGCGTTCCCCACATGCACGCCCGAGTTTGCGGCCGCGCTCGGCAAGTTAGTCAAAGCTGGCGGCGACACGGAGGCAGATTTCACTCTCGCGCTTCTCCAAAACTATCTTGGTTCGCCATCCATCGATGGCGTCTTGAAAGAGATTGTGTCGCGTTTTTCACGGGACGATCGCAAAATGGACGGAGTCCGGGTCAGCATCAATAGTACCGGCAGAACCTCAGTCTCCGGTGAATTCGCGCTGGCGGAAGCCTGGCGGGTCAAAAAGGAGTCACTGACGCGCTGGCTGACAGACGAACGACCGGCGGTCAAAGTTTTCGCTGAACAACACATGGCAGAGCTTGACCGAATGATTGCGGCGGAGCGACGCCGTGTGGAGGTCGAACGAGAGCTGCGAGAGAGGAGCCGACATGACGACGAGTCAGGCCACGATCATGGGTATAGGGCGAAACCCTTCTGATAAAGTCTCACGAGTTGGTCAAGACAACACAACGGGGGAAATTCAGGGAGCGCATCTCGCTTCGGAATTGGAACCCTTCGCGAGATACACTCCCGAGAAATGACCAAGAGACCCTAGCAAACTACTGTGCGGAATCACGTCCCTTTCTTGTAGACCCATATACCAGCGCCCACAAGTCCCAGCAACGCGACTGTCAATGTTAAGAGGTTAATATCCATGGTGGCTCCTTTCATCTAAAAGCCTTACTTTCACCATAGGCGCTTCGAGCTGGCTTAGCGAGGTTTATAATGTCTCTCATCTGCATGGCGAGCCCATCCATTCCTTCTTCATGTTTTCAACCACTTGGCCAGCCGTGTGAATGGGACAGTGCGACAGAAACCTGCTGGAGAAGAGTAGGTATCCATCTCCTACTGATGAAATATGTCATCATTTTTTCAATGAGCGTGAGAATAAAAAGGGTCGGGAGTATTTACATAGACGCTTAGGCGAAAACAGGTCTATCTCTCCGATACCCTTCAGTTGACGTCAGACCCTCCGGTCACAGTCCCCTGCCCTGCTTCCCCTGAATTCGCTGAAAGTATTGAGAAAAGCAGAGCACTACTCTCCTCTTTACCAGAACCCTCCATGAGATTCCTCTGAGTCCTGTTGATTTTCTGCTGCACTCGGCGTAGGAATTGGACCAGGTTCTGGCAAGTAACCGGTTCGGTTTTTCGGTCCCGGCCAACTCGTCATCAACGGAAGGTTGCATGACATATTAGTCGCAGCAACCACGTGGTGAGATACATCACTTTGATCTGCCGACTTCTATTACGTCTATCTCTCAAATACAGCAGGAACGTACCGAGTGGGAGCGAGAGGAGACCTTCTGTCAGCTCAGTTCCGAGGAGGCATGGCGCCGACCACACATCTCATGATCCAAAGTATCATGTATGCTGCGCTCAATGTGGAGCAAGTACATTCATGACCATGAAACCCGTCACGTAGAGGAGAGACGTATGGCTATTATGCGCGAGCGTCCCTATGGCCAGTTTAACTTTCTGGTCGACCTTGGCGACGGAAACACGGAAGGGCCGCAGGCAGGCTTCCAGGAGGTGAGCGGCATTGGCATGGAAGCCGTGGTGATCGAGTACCGCAACGGCAACTCCAAGGACAACACGGTGATGAAGCTGACTGGCTTGAACCGGGTCAGCGATGTCACCCTGAAACGTGGGATCATCGGCTCCCTGAATCTCTATGCCTGGCTTGACCAAATCCGCAACGGCGACCAGAACGCCATGCGAAACGTGACTATTCAATTACAGAATGAAGATCACAGCACCGTTGTACAGACCTGGAAGCTCTTACGGGCACGCATCATCAAGCATACAAGCGGTCCGCTCAACGCCAAGGGGACCGATGTCGCCATGGAAGAAATAGTGTTAGCCTATGAGCGCCTGGAAATGGAGTAGTTCCTAGGTTTTCCCCTGGAGTGAAGACATTGTGGGCGTGATCAGCGAACAACCCTACAGGAACTCGAACTTTCTCGTTGATTTTGGACGAGGAGACAGCCGTTCTCTGCTTGCAGGCTTTGCCGAGGTGATCTTCCCAGACTTCCTCGTCGGCCAGCCTGAAGGCCATCAGCGTCCACACGTGGTGCCTCAGCCTGTCGAACCAGCTGGCGTTGCTGCTGCCAATCGTCTTGTCCTCAAGCGAGGGATGATGGGGTCTCTGGATCTCTATACTTGGTGGGATGAGGCTCGGAAGGGAAGAGCCCCGCGACCGCGTACCGTGAAGGTTGAGCTTCTGGGGGAAGACCAGTCAACCGTGGTGCTGACCTGGCGCTTCGACAATGTTCGTCCGGTGAGTCTGTCCTACTCGCCCTTGCGTGCCATGGAGGGAGGCATCCTCATGGAGACGCTGACCTTGGAGTTCGACCGGGTCGAGATGTTGTGAAGAGTAGAAGCTCGGAGCAGTACAGACCACAGTATGGTCCAGTTGCAGTGCCGTGCAATCCGGGAAAAAGAGACTGGTCTCACATGCCGCGCCGTCCACGCCTCGCTGCTGGAGACCTCGCCTATCATGTCCTGATCTGCCGAGTCGGGCGACTCCCCTTGTTTGACAAGAGAAATACAGGGATATTCTAAACTTCGAGAAGTAAGCCAGCCCGCGAAATCACTTCGCGGTGCATATCAGGCCAGCAAGGTTCGTCGTTCATCGCGCTCCCAAACAATTCATCGCTCATCATTAGCGATCGTCCTCCCCTAACACATGCGATGGACTAGACCGACGATACAAAGTAGAATGGTCCCGGTTCCTCTGCTAATCCCGTCACATGACGTCATCATAAATCTGAGGGCTTCACCTCGCTAGCGGGGATAGGCCAGTAACCCGGGGAGCATGCATGCAGAAGACCCGCATCATCTGTACGATCGGCCCAGCCACGGAATCCTACGAGATGTTGCAGAAGATGTACGAGGCCGGCATGAATATCGTGCGGCTGAACATGTCCCACGGCGACCACGACTCCCACGCCAAGGTCATCCAGCACATCAAGACACTCAACAGGAAGGTGAAGTTTCCCATCCCCATCCTCCTGGACACGCAAGGCCCGGCGATCCGCACCGGGGACCTTTCCAACGATCTCGATCTGCAGCAGGGCGCCATTGTGTCTGTCACCACGCGCGGGCCGATGGACGTGGAAGAGAGCTCCATCCACATCGACTATGCGGACTTGCTTGAGGCGGTCAACGTCGGGGATAAGATTACCGTAGACAACGGGCTGATCAATTTCGAAGTGCTGGAGAAGCAGGAGCGCTTCATGCGATGCCGCGTCTTGGACGGTGGGCTCTTGAAGAGCAAGCGTCACGTGAATCTCCCCGGCATCCGGGTCAATCTGCCGGCGATCACGCACAAGGACACCAAGGATATCTTGTTCGGCCTGGAACGGGATGTGGACTTCATCGCCCTGTCTTTCGTCCGCGAGGCTGCGGATATCAAGCAACTCAAGGCACTCATGGGCGACAAAGTCGGAAGAGTGAAGATCATCGCGAAGATCGAGGACCAGGAAGGGGTCCGGAACCTAGAGGAGATCATCAAAGAATCGGACTGCATCATGGTCGCGCGTGGAGATCTGGGAGTGGAGATCAACGTGGAAGATCTGCCGAATGTCCAGCGGACGATCGTGCAAAAATGCGCCGAGTACGGAAAGCGCGTAATCGTGGCAACCCATCTACTCGAATCCATGATCCACCACCCGCACCCCACCCGCGCCGAGGTCACCGACGTCGCCAATGCGATCTATGAAGAAGTCGACGCCGTCATGCTGTCCGGGGAAACCACGGTCGGGAAGTATCCCGTGAAGTGTGTTGAATACCTGCGCAAGATTGCGCTTAAATCCGAAACGATATCCGGATTGCGGTTTGCAAAACACTTGCGCAACGCGGGAAATAAGCAGCAACTCGCGGTGGCGGCCGTTCAGCTGGCCCAGGGAGTCAAGGCCAAAGGAATCGTCGTGATCACCAGGCGGGGACTCATGGCTGATCTCGTCTCAAACTGCCGTCCTTTCTCTACCAACATCTACGCCTTTACCAACATGAGCCAACCGCGACGGACCATGATGCTCAACCGCGGTGTCTTTCCGTTCAAGATCGATTTCAGTTCGGACCCTGAAAAGACTCTGCAAACGGCGTTCCGGATCCTGAAGGACCGTGAACAGTTTCAGGTCGGGGACAAGATCGTGATCATCTCGGACGTCCTGGCCGAGCAACGGGTCGACTCGATTCAGATTCGTGACGTCCCCTCCGACGACATCCCGCCCGAAGCATCCCACGAGCCACAATGAGCTAACCCCACTTCCGAGGACACTCGCAAAGGGGACACAAGAGCCCCTTGCGGTTGAACATGAAACGGTGTCAGGACCCATTTCGCGACTGAAATAAAAGGGGTCGGGACTCTTTGTTTGCAACCTAGACTAGGGTAGGTCTGGCCCTCCGACAGCCCCAGCTGACGCCACACCCTTCGGCCATAATTCTTGGCGGTTGAACCGCTCTGCGGGACCATGCTCGACGGAAATTAGGCCGCTGGGCGCATACGATTGGCAAATACGAGCGGCGCTGCCTTTCTGTCTGACGCAGCAACAGTCAGCAATGGCCGTGCAGTATAGCTGGTCTGCTGCGCGACCCAGACCGCTGGAATTTGTTGGATGGCGATGTTGTAGAGGTTGACGGACTCATTGTAGAACTCACGACGATCGGCAATGGTGCTTTCCAGGACGGAGATGCGTTGCTGAACAGCCAGGAACTCTTGATTGGCTTTGAGATCCGGATATTGTTCCGCGACCGCGAAGAGCTGCCCTAACGCGCCTGCAACTTGATTTTCTGCCTTCGCCTTATCGTTGATATCGCGGCTTGCGCCATAGGCATTGCGGGCTTTGATGACGGCTTCAAGCGTCTCCCGTTCGTGCACCATATAACTGTTGCACACCTCGACGAGCTTGGGCAGCTCGTCATGTTGCTGTTTTAAAATGACGTCGATATTCGACCAGGCCTTGTCGATATTGTTCGACAGCCGAACCAGCAGGTTATAGACACCGACTACATAGGCAATCAGCAAAACCAGCCCGATGCCCAACAGGGATCCCACGACTAATGTGCCGTTCATGGATATGCTCCTTTGCCAAGGTCACGAGGGGTCAAGGGTTCTCACGTATCGATTGAGGAACAATGCCGCGCAGGCCGCCACACACACCAGCCCACCCAGGAAACCGGCCCACATCTGCCAGGTCAATCGGGACAGTAAGTCCTTTTCACTGCGATCGGAAATGATAAAGGCATGATCACGGCTGTTGCCGATAAAGAGCCGGGACTCGTTGGCGATGTGGTGGCTCATCCCCTGAGGCGCAAGGGCAGTTCCTAGTACATAGATGGATTCGTCCTGCTTGATAAGGGCTTCCCGACACCGCAAGGTCTTGCTGCCCATCCATCCATGAGTGGCAATCCCTAATCGCCGTAAGCCGGCGAGAGCGAGGGGAGGCAATTCTCCCAGCCAATTGGCTTTGGAAATCCGCTCGTCCGGCAAGATTAATGTGGCGCCAGCGGGGACCACGAGCACCCGCCCGGTTGCATCACGCACGAAAAACGGCCGTTCCGATGTGCCGCTCGCAATCGTTTTCCAGCGGGTGTTTTTCCAAGAACGGACTCGCTCTTCGACCGCGTAGGAGTAGAACACGCAGGGCAGTTCGTTGAACGGCGAGGTCAGAAGCTCACCCTCGGCCTCTGTCTGTCCACTGATTTCAACCAAGCCAAGGGCGAGCGAACGGATGGGCGACGTCGGAATGCTTTCAATGAGGCACTTGCGCTGCTGAACCGTCCAGCCATACCAGAACAGCCCGAGACCTCCGACTGCGCCTCCTATAAGGTAGAACAACATGACATCCGGCGGTTGGTTCGAGCGAGTGGTGTGGAGGAATTTCTGGATTCCAGCGACGAAGATGAGCCCCGCGATGACCAGCGCTACTCCTAAAAAGAGACCCCAAAACCACATATTCCCTGGGGCGGCGATTCCTCGCTTGGGCTGATCATGAGCGATGGGCTGCAGGGTTTTCGTCCGAGCGACAGCGCGGGCATAGAGCTCTTGCTCATCGATCCGGATCGTCACTGGGGCTCCGTTGTACGTCTCGTTGAGATGAGTCAGGCATCCACAAGAAAGCCACCATCCCTGACAGACGTTGCAACTTGCGATCGTGGTCCCGGCTATCGCCTCAGATTCCATCTGAATGGCACATCGAGGGCATTTCGTCTGCGTGCGGACCGCCACACCTCCACTACTGCCCACTGCTTGCTTGAGGGACAGGTAATCTTCCACGAAGCAATTGACTTCTCCGGCATCGAGCCACAACCCATGGCCTGAGGGGCAGACATCGAAATCGGGACCTTGGGCCGTTGGGAGCCTGATAAGGTCGTTGTCGCAATCGAGACATTTCATGGGAAAGACGTCTTTCAACTGTAGCAAGATTCGAGGGTCTGTCAATTTGAACGGCTTGTAACTGCTCAACAAATCAGGATAAAGCACATGAGAGAAGCTGCTGTTCTCATGGCGTCGTGGGCTGCTCTCGCATCAACAGCATCAGCAGAGACTACTTCTTTAACCTCAGTTACCTATCTAAACTGGGCTGATCGGCCATTCCATGCTCGGCGGACAAACTACGAGCGTGATTTAGCTCTCCTCGACCGTTCCTTCCTTTACTGCGCGAGAGCGGCCCGCATCAGAAGCCCTTGCGTTCGAGCATTTCTGAGAGATACGTTACCTGAAGAATCACGCTAAACCATGACAGGAGAATACGTCGATGAAGACAAAGATATTGATGACCACTTTGCTCTGTTGCGCCATGATCGTTGCGGCAAGTCAGGCTGAGGAAATTGGGAGCGTCGACACGGAGTTCAAATGGTTGGGGCCCGATCACAAAATTGTGGTGGAAGCATTTGACGACCCTAAAATTGAAGGCATCACGTGTTATCTGAGTCGATCTAAAAAAGGTGGCCTGAAAGGCATGGTCGGATTGGCAGAGGAAACCTCCGATGCCTCACTGGCCTGTCGTCAAGTCGGTCCTATTCGCGTTGTGAGTGAGCCGAAAGAAGGGGAACGGGTGTTCAGTGAGAGTCGGTCCCTGATTTTTAAGAGCCTCCAAGTTGTCAGGTTTTTCGATAAAAAACGCCAGACCTACATTTATCTTGCCTATAGCGATCGAGTAATTGAGGGGTCGCCACAAAATGCCATCTCCACCGTGCCGATCCAATCCTGGCCCGATCGATAAAGGCCGGGAGAAATTTTGCGAAACGGCGATCAAATGGAGGGATATGCGAGCTGGTTCAGATTCCGTGACCAGCTATTGAATGGATGGCAGAACGGTTTCCGTGAATCCACATAGCCGAGCCTTTCCTCTCGATTACCTTCATAGCCCTGCTTCTTTGTTATAATCCCAGGCTGTGAGACGACAGTATCGCATCAGCTCCGCCATCACGCTCCCATACTTGCTCTCCACCCTGCTCATTCTGAATGGATGCTCCCCTACACTATCTCCCTCCGCCGTCCACTTTCCCATCACCAACGGCTCCCATACGCTGTTGCCTAGTGCGCAGCAGCGCATCCTGATCTGGGGAGATCCGCTCCTGGCCCGTGTAGCTGACGAATGGCTCCGGTCTCATCACTATTCCAACATCCTCATGCCCCCTCAGATTCCCTATCCCCCATCGGATCGCCAGGTAGCGCTTGTAGCCGCGGCAGAGGTGAATGCCGCATTTGTGCTCATCCTGGAGCGGGAAGAACTAAAGGAAGGGGCATTGATCCAAGCGAGCTGTGGCGCACTCTTCAACATTACCATCGATGTGCGAGGCCTTTCAGTGGAACGCGGAGCAAGCGTCCTGCGGGGCGGCGCTCATTACCCGCACTGCGTCGAACGTAACGAGCAGACCGTTCGGCACCTGACTTGTCAAGCTCTCGCTACCGCCTGGGGCTTCCGCTCAGCCGGCCAGCTTGAGATCCCCTCACACCTGGCATGTACAGCTGGCCAGAACACCCCCGCACCAAACCGATAGATCCACACACGGGATGATTTAAAAGGGTCGGGACTCTTTTTTTACTACCGCTCGCTTGTTCCAGAACAACCCGTCAACAAAGACTGCCGACCCTCTTCTCACGCGTACAAGGTGACAAAAGATTGACAAGTTGATCGCTTGAGCACCGTCAATGTTTTGAAAATAGTCTATCCTGGTTAACTACGTAAGTACTAACTCGTTGAAATACTTAAGTATGCAGAACTGGTGTGGTTTTTGCTTAAGCTTGCCACCAGCTGTGAACGTAGCCACCTTGGGAGGGATCAATGGAATGTCCAAAGTGTAGGGGGATGATGTTGTTGGAGCGGTTTTCGGATTTCTTTCTCGTGTTCTATGCATGGAAATGCATGAACTGTGGTGCGATTATTGACCGCACCATTTCCAACAACCGCCGAAAAAGCCTGGCTGCCCGGGAATCCCAGACCGTTGCCGCGCGTTAAGGGTATAGAAACCGGGTCGGGAGTCTTAACTTGACAGCCGCGTCACGGGTCCGCTAGAAGATTCTCTATGCCTCGTCGCCCCCGACTCGTTGCCGGCGCCCTCGCCTACCATGTCCTGAATCGTCGAGTGGGACGCCTCCCACTGTTCGAGGAACCTGCCGACTATGCCGCGTTTGAACAGGTTCTGGCCGAAGCCCAGGCCAATTCTCGAATTCGCATTGCCGCCTATTGCCTGATGCCGACTCACTGGCATCTCCTGCTCTGGCCACGGCAGGACGGAGAACTCTCCGAAGTGCTCCGCTGGATCACCGTCACCCACACCCAACGCTGGCATTCACACCATGACACTGCCGGCACTGGCCCTGTCTATCAGGGCCGCTTCAGATCGTTTCCAGTCCAAACTGATGCGCATTTCCTGACGGTCGCCCGCTACGTGGAGCGTAATGCGCTGCGGGCCAAACTGGTCAGGCAGGCTGAAAATTGGCGATGGTCCAGTTTGTGGCGACGAGCCCAAGGCGATCCCAAAATCACGACCTGGCTGAGCGACTGGCCGGTGGACCTACCACGAAATTGGGTGGCACGGGTGAATCGTCCTGAAACCGGCGAGGATCTGGACAGGCTCCGGCTCAGTGTGCAGCGTGGCCGTCCATTTGGTGAAGAAGGCTGGGTGCGCCGCATGGCGAAACGGTTTTGCATGGAGTCAACCTTGCGCCCTCGGGGACGCCCGAAAGGCTCTTGAACACTAACGCCGCTGCAGTTCATCCTCGACATTTGACTGAATCATGCCCCTGTGGCAGAAACCTCAATCCTATTCCAGCGATGGCTGCCGATGCGCTATCCCATAATTCTTGGAATGGTCGTGCTGGGAGTGCTCCTCTTTTTGTGGGAACGTCACCGCCACGCGCCGACCCATGTCAGCGACACGGCCTATGACCTGCTGCTGTCCACCCTGTTGTCGCATAGCGTGCCGGAAGTGTCGGTCGACCAGATCCAATCAGGGCAATATCGTGTACTCGATGCCCGTACATACCGAGAATTTGAAGTGAGTCATATTGCAGGAGCGACTTGGGTGGGCTACGACGATTTTGATCTGGCCCGGCTGGTCGGAAATTGATACACAGGCACCAGTGGCAGTCTATTGTTCGGTGGGGTACCGCAGCGAGCGTATTGCGGAACGACTGCTCCAGCAAGGATACACCAATGTTGTCAATGTCTATGGCGGCATCTTCCAATGGGTCAACACAAGGCACCCTGTCGTGACCATAAATGGTGCCGAAACAGAACGGATACACGCCTATTCAAAGTCATGGGGTGTCTGGCTCACACGCGGAGAACCCATCTACGAATAGGAACGGGGAAATGGGTTTGGATGAGCTGACTGTGGTTTGAAGAATAGGGATCGGGAGTCTTTTCTGAGAAACCATTTCCCTGCAAGATGAAGGCAACGGGGACATTCTGAATTTCTCGCCCCGTGGCAATCCGATGCCTTTCTCGCCTCCCCCATCGACTCAGGAATGATGGATTGGCCGTCGATTTTGCAGTAGACTTACCGCAACGGACACCAATGGGTAAAGATCACAGGAAGGGCATGGATGTCATCACGCAGTCGGTCGTGACCTGCCCTCGCTGTGGTGCGAGGGCAGAAAGAGAGATGCCAACCGATGCCTGCATCGTCGTCTTTGAATGCGACTCGTGCCGCATCGTTCTTCGACCGAAGTCCGGCGACTGCTGTGTATTTTGTTCCTTCGCCAATGTTCAATGCCCACCTGTCCAGCTTCGACAGGGGGTCAACGGTGCTCCATGACCTACACGAAGCCTGGTCCGAAAAAGGGTGTGTCAGGAATCATGTCTCGGCTGCTGGCGTGGAACTCTTGCATCTGGTTGCTTCGGCTTTCATGTGAGCGGTTCGACCTGCGAACGAGACCCTCCTGAAAGAAGATTCCCGACCCCCAAGGTTTAACGATTTTGTTGAAAGGCTGGTGATCGATGCGTCGCTTCTTCTTGGCAATGCTCTTGGTTCTGACCTGTGCGGCAGGTACAAGTTCCCAGTCCGCTATGGCAGCAAGTTCTCTTGAGGAGGCGGAATTTGCGTATGAGCGTGGTGAGTATACACAGGCGGCTCGCCTCTTCAGTCCCCTGGCGGAGCAAGGAGTGGCATCGGCCCAATTCTATCTGGGCGTGATGCATGAAAAAGGACGGGGTGTCCGACAGGACTACCCAACGGCACTGACGTGGTTTCGCAAGGCGGCGGCACAGGGCTACCCTGGTCCGCAGAGCAATCTCGGCCTGATCTACGAGAGGGGACGGGGTGTCCGGAAAGACGTGGTTCGCGCGCTCATGTGGTACCACATCGCTGGCACCCTGTTACATGGCGATGAGGGAAAGGCAGCCGTGAAGCGTCGAGACTATCTGACCTCACACATGACTGCTGAGCAGATCGAGCAGGCACAGGAGATGGCACGGCGTTGCCAGCAGTCCCAGTTTAAGCAATGCGACTAGATTAGGATCCTTACACTTGGACCTTCAAACTGCCCAATATATTATTCCTCCATAAACATTACGCCCATCTTCAAGTTACACCTATTCACGAAGTTGGGGGCTTCGATGCTACAGACTCCGCCAAATGGCGGTAATCATTAAAGCGCCTAGCCTTTAAATCAAAACGCGGCAATGTACCATGCGGAGCAATCTTCACCGCCACACGCAACGTGAGAGCATTCCGAATTTCATGGGCAACTGCAGCAGCAATAGCCTCGGTGTCTCCAGTCATCACTTCCACTCGAAGCTCCATCTCATCCAACTCACGGTGGCGAGACACATCCACCGTGAATTCCCCCACTTCTGGAAACTGCCTCACAATATTTTCAATCGCACTCGGGAATACATTAATCCCACGAATGACAATCACGCCATCAACTCTGCCGATAATTCCACCCTCTAGACGATCAAAGGTTCTCCCACATTCGCAGCAACCAGTATTCAACTTGACTCGATCACCAGTCCGATATCGGATGACCGGCATTCCCACTCGCCCGAGGTTCGAGATAACCAATTCTCCTTCTTGAGCAAGCTTCCCTGTAATCGGATCAATCACTTCACAGATAAACTCACCTTCATTAATATGAGGACCTTGTTGAGCCAAACATTCGAAGCCCCAAGCTCCAACCTCCGTTGCTCCAGCATGATCGTAACATTTAGCCTTCCAAATAGACTCAATACGCTTCCGTGTCCCAGGTATGCTCGCCCCTGGCTCTCCGGCATGGATGTTAATCCTTACGCTTGAACTGGAAAAATCCATTCCTTCGTCCTTAGCAATTTCCCCCAAATGCAACGCATAGGTGGGAGTACAGACTAAAACCGTCACCTCATGGTTGAAAATAGCCTTCACTCTTTGCTGAGAAGACATCCCTCCGCCAGGAATAGACATCGCACCAATCACTCGCGCCCCTTCATGCGCACTCCAAAATCCAATGAATGGGCCAAATGAAAAGGCAAAAAAAATCCGATCATGCGAGGATACTCCAGCAGCTCGATAAACCATCGCCCAACAGCGAGCCCACCAACTCCAACTCTCCTCCGTATCTAAACAGCGCAACGGCTGTCCAGTGGTGCCAGAAGTTTGATGGATTCGAGTGTAATCCTCACGCTTAAAAGTCACATTTGTGCCATAAGGTGGATGAAGAGACTGATCGTTCGATAACTCCTCTTTCGTTGTAAAGGGAATCTTTCGATAATCATCAAATGTCTGGATTTCTTTTGCTTGCTTAATTCCTGCTTTTTCTAACTTTGATCGATAGAAGCTGTTGCTTTTTAATATTGGGTCCAACATTATTTGCAGCTTTTTCAATTGAATTTGCTCTAAGGCTTCACGCCCAAGCGTCTCAATAAATGGGTCTAAGTACTCGAAATTCATAAGAACTCCTTTCTAGGCACCACGAACTTTCTTCAGGCGTTTTTCACACTTTCGCGGAAAACGATTTGAGCTTTCGTTCTCAATCGTAAGTGCCAGAGATCGACTAATGATGCGCTGGCATGGCATCTCCGTGAACAGGAAATTTTTCGTTTATCAACATGATGGGCTTTCCACCTGCAATGATTCGGTACGTCCTGCTTAGCGCTTCTACTCCGGCCATGTTGCGAATGGCATCGGGAACATTTTTGAGAGTCTCTTTGCCCCACCATAGCAATTCCCGATGAGTCTCCCAACGGTTACCATAGAGAATTCGGCCAATTCCTCCGCCTTCTAAGTCGAGGCCTTCTTTGATAAACTGGGGCAGTCGATCAAGAATAATCAGCGATGGGGCATAGGCATAACACGTATAACTCCCTTTCCCCCGCAACAAGACTTGACGCATGAGCACCTTACTTCCCTTTTCTGCTTCTAGCCATTGATTATCAACCGCTAATGGCCTGATTTCCTGGCCTAACCTTACAATTTCAATCTGCTCCATGGTATAGGCTTCGATAAATTTGGTCACAGTTCCATCGATTACCATCAGCGCCCGCTGAAACGGCGTTAATGTCCGAAGATTAAGCTCCCGTAAGTCTGCGGGCAGCGCGAACTGAGCCGTAAGCAAATCTTCCATTGGATTAAAATCATTGCTCTTTTGCATGGGTGTTCCCTAGAGACAGAACGTGGAGCTTCCATCAGCCCAACCAAGGGATGGCCTTCATAACTCTCATGAAAGACAGTGGAATTCATTCCCAATCTCAATCTCAGCAATTATAAATAGGGAAGATCCAAACTTTTAATTCTTTCCACATCATACGATGTTCGGAAACGAGTCAGCACGGATTCCATCGCCGGGCGAACCTCATGCAAAAAAGAAGCGGCCTGGAGAAGCCCGACGCGAGCTGCGCCGAGGTCTGCGGTGCGCAAAATTTTCTTCGCCTCGAGAAATTTCTGTCTCTCCCAAATATCCGGGTGATTATTCAATCGAAAACCTGCTTGAAGGAGAGCAGGCCCACGACTCTCAGGGAAAATGAGGGCATAATCATGCAACAGTGCATAATCTTCTTGGAAACCATCCGTGCCTGGCAAGATGAGATAGTAGGGTACTCGTACGCGCATGACCTGAGTTTCAATGGTCGACTCTGCTCCTGTTTCATCAATGATTTTGGCTTTACGAGTTCCATCCAAATATAAATTTGGAAAATCTACCAGATCCTGCACATGATGCAAAAAGCTATGAATATGAGTATTAATCATGAGGATCTTCCCGCTAAACGGAGCGAGACGACCAAATGGGGTTTCCAACCCAAAAGGCTTAGCCGACTGATGATGCCCATCCAAAAGATCCTTTGCCAAGCGACCTTTGGCTGCAACCGAGTTGGTGGGATGGAGACTGCGTATTACGCCGGGCCATTTCCGAAAAACCTCGGTAACAGCTCCAACTTTTGAGGGAGTCTTCCCAACATCAAATACCTCTCCAGACTCAAGGTAGGACAACATACTGCTACCCATGGAAAACGTCGGCATCATGATAGTCCCTGAGGACCCAACCACTTCTTCTAAAGCTCTTATGAGGGTTTCCGGACCACCCTCCACGTATCCTAGCGAACTAAAACTGCTATGCACACAGACAACATCCCCGGTCGAAAGCTCCAGATCTCTCAGCGTGCTCACGATTTTTTGTTGAGTTAGAGAACCGGACATCTTATAGGTATAATACCGACTACGCTTCATGAAATATTTATTGAGGGTACGTGAAACGTTTCCATTTCCAAGAAAGTGTAATGCCTTATAAAAAGCCTTCTTCATTCTAGTAATCC
This sequence comes from Nitrospira sp. Ga0074138, assembly GCA_001464735.1. GTDB lineage: Bacteria > Nitrospirota > Nitrospiria > Nitrospirales > Nitrospiraceae > Nitrospira_D. The sequence continues at coordinate 92,096 of LNDU01000032.1, read as the reverse complement.
CCTACGCATATTCACGTTCCAACTTACAACCAAACTCCTGACCATGACTAAATCCCTGCCTCTTTGCAAGCGCTCGCGTCAAGATGACGCCTTACCAAGAAGAACGTCTGACTTGCTTCCAAGATAGCCTGGCGGCAGTTCCGCCAGACGGCTTTGGGCTGCTCTCCAGTGTAACTCAGTAATCATTCCGCGCTGAGTTCTTACACCTAGTCCAGCCATTCAAACTCAGAGGCTTTCAGAATTCACGTCTGAGACTTACAACCTTCAGACGATTACCGGACGTCGGAGCTCTTTTGTGATCACACCTTCAGCGCGACATTCTCCAATGACAAGTCCGCGTACATCCGCTTGAGCCGACTCCTCTCGCGTTCCAATTCATTCTGTCACGTGACCTCAGACGCCCCTAGCCTGCTGTACATGGACGACCTCATGCCGTACTACTGCCAGATTTATTGATCCGACGGCCCGCATCGACGTCCTTCAACATCGATACTATTGAAGATCATGTGAACGTCGATCGCCGCATAGGACCTGACTAGCTGGGATAGCTCTTCTGCCGGAAGATTCTCTTTCTCCGCTGTTTCCGTTGAGGGGGGGGGCTCACGTTTGTTCTGGACGCATCTCTATATCGCGAACGGTTCATAGATATATCGCGGAAAAGACACCCCAGAAATTAATGACGTTGGAACATTGAATGCAATCACCTGCACCAATGCGAAGTTATTTCTCTTAAGAAGAAAACCTCTGCTGACACATCAGAGCATCAAGATAATATTTCGTGGCCCAATTGGGATACCCCAACATCTGATAAGCCCCAACAATAGGAAACGAACCTGAGATGGCCCCCTGGACTTCGGTGATAGGGGTATCGATCAATTGGAGCGCCTTCAAAAAATTCAGAAGCGAGTCAGCTGCCCCACGATATTTCACATCTCCAGTATGTTCAAACAGCCGGTAACAGACGACTGCAATCTGCGCAGAACCCGTCAAACAAGAAGAAAACGCAGCCGGCGTCCAATCTGAATAAAAACGTCCGGGGAGGAAGCCATCGGATCTCATTTGCGAAATAAGAGGATCAATGCCTCGTTGGGCCGCACCGATAAAATCATCGCGCTTGGCAGAGATCCCAACTTCGAGAATACCCTGAAGCGTATAGCCAATGGTGTGAAGAAGCGGGGCCTCATGGCGCGTTAAACAGTTGTTCGCAAACCATCCATTAACATGTTGTTGCTTAAGAGCGGCCTCGACTATTTTTACAGCCTCGATTCGGTAGCGATCATCCCCTGTATCTTCACTCAATCGGCAAAGAGGCCAGGCGCACAAGCATGTAAAGGTTTTTATCGATACGGGCATATTCTTACCATGGGACTGGAGATAGCCCTGTTCATTCATATCCCCAACCAGAAAATCTCCCGCACGTTGGCCGGCTTTCAGAAAGCGTTCGTCCTGACTAAACCGGAAGGCTGCACTCCACCCATCCAAGACCATACCAGTATTAAAGGCAGCAGCCACCTGATCCTCCGGAGCACAAAGCGCATTTCCTTGAACAGCTCCGGATTTCATCTGGACGCTTACTTCCCAGTGAGCCATCCTCAAAGCCGCTTCGGCAAATTGCTTGTCCCCGGTATTGTTCGTATACTTAAGGAGTGTCGAGATGATGTACCCGGTCGTCTCTGGATAAGAAGTCCTCCAACCATTACCGCTACCAAATGGAAAATAACCATATGACACGCCATCATCCGCAGTAGCAGCCTGCGCACGAAGAAGCCAACCCGCAGCAGCCTTGGCTCGTTCCAGCGTTTCCCCTCTGATTGGCTGAACATTCCCAAGCATGAAGCGCATGGAATCTTTCAGCACTAGACGAACAAATGGATAACGGTCAATTCGATTTAATCCAAAACATTTGAATAAAATTCCGCGCATATCAGAACAGAATCTGCGGAATCCTCTATTTATAGAAATATCCAGCAAAATCCGAGCAGTAGGCGTCTTTATTGTCGAGGTGCTAGGGCCAAACATTCGATAACCTTTCACAGTGGATCATGAGAAATACGAGCCAATCTTGCCACCTGCCTAGTGACTGACACAACAACCCAAACGTATGTGGAGATTTTCAATCCCGCCAGGCACTCACAGGCCGAATTTCTTGTATCTGCATAATGGATGGAGCTGTGACTAAACCAAACCTCTTCCTTGAACCAATAATGCCGTGATGTATCCCCCCCGTCAAGAGGATAGGAAAGGAGTAGCCCTGAACCTAACTGAAGGTGTGGAATACATCATACCGATCCATTACTGACGAAGTGCACTCACAGCATTCCTACCCTACCTGTGTAGGGTATCCCATGGCGCAGTGACCTAGATAGAATCTGCCGCCTCACTCTAGACCGAGGGAAACCGACTACACTTTTCACAAGTTAGCAATAAGCTCTTTTCCGATATATCGCTACAGACTTATTACTTTGATTCCGGTGACATCAGTTCGGTGAGGGAACGGGGCTTTTCTGTGGCGAGATTCCCAGCAAGAAATGTGTCAGGGATGTCAGATATCATCAGTACAGTGGTTATGAAGTTGAAAGGCTTGAGCCACCCCTATCCCGACGATCTTCACCACGAACTGAGCGAACCAGACCCGGCGACGGTGGCCTTCCACCGTCGCCGTACCAAGAAGGACTTCGCCTGAACCATGCGCTGTCTTTCATGCTGACCTGTGCGTCCCTTCTCTGATCAATTCGTTTGTCATGTCAGTCCGTGCAACAAGGAGGACTCATCATGCGCGCGTCGACCTGCACTGTGCTCGCTCTCACGGCTTGTCTTGCCACACTCCCCACCTGGTCGGCCCGTGCCGAAGACACCCGCAGTGACTCCGCAAGCTCTCTCACTGGCACGTTTCGGTTCAGCCTAGTCAAAACCTGTACTGACAGCACAATAGGCTCCACGGCTCACTTCTACATCGCCGGGACCATCATCTACGATGGCCACGGCTCTGCCCACCTCACACAACAAGGCACGCTGGTGCTTCCCGGCCCAACTTCCACGTCATTCGAAGAAACTGCTGAACTCACCTATGCCGTGAAACCGAATGGAAGTTTCAGCCAAGAGGGCACCTTCCGCGCAGTTGATCGGTCCTACACCCTGACGGGTGTTAAAATGAATGGGCACATTGATTCTCACGGTTCCGTCTTAATCTTCAGCGCCGCCATCCCTCCAGAGAAAGAAGCGGCCACCATGCCAGGAAGAGGTTCGTCTGAATATCTCTGTGGTGCCTCTGGAACAGCAGTCCGGATACGCTAGTCATCGGATGGATTTGGCGCACGACGAGCAAGCGCGCGAATAGTGTCAAGCAGCTAAGAATATGGATTGATTGAAGTTCAAGCGGCAATGCGCAAGCCATTTCGCGGTGGCTGCCAGGCCTTGAACTCGGTGAGTGGTGAAGAGTCGAATCAGAAAACGTTTCATGGCGAAGTGGCGGGATCTGGTAGACTTGCTGTAGAATATCCTTGCGCCGAGTCACCCTTCTCATGGAGGCTCGTATGGCACACACCAAGCAAGAGCAGCTCTACCGCGCGCGGGCGCTGAAGTTATTTCCCTGGGTCTGTGCCCACTGTGGGCGCGAGTTCGACGGGAAGAAGCTGAACCAACTCACAGTCCATCACAAGGACCATAACCATCACAACAATCCTCCTGACGGCAGCAACTGGGAGTTGCTCTGTCTCTACTGTCACGACAATGAGCATCAGCGCGATCAGGTCGCTAGCGGGTCGAACGAATCTCGATCGAGCGGAGAACCAGACCACCCCTTCACCCCATTTTCCCATCTTGCCAATCTGCTTAAGCGCAACACCACAGCCTGATCGAAGCCGACTCGAAGAACTCAGGGTCAGGACCAACTGCACGAAGGGTGCGGTTCTGTGATGTGTGAATCGATCACTCGCGCGTGTGTTCTTGGATGCTCTCTTGCCCCCACTGGCCAACGTTTTGATCGTCGATTCCGCTCCGGTCTGGCCACGGAACCCACTTGTGGAACTCTGCCGTAATCGGTAATCTGCCCCCACTCAAATCCACTTCATCCATGAACCAACCGCACTCCATGGCTCATCCCCGCGATCCCTTGCACGGGATGACGTTAGAAACCATTGTCACGACATTAGTCGCACGGCACGGATGGGAAAAACTTGGCGCACGTGTACCCATCCGCTGTTTCCGCCATCACCCGACGATCCAGTCGAGCCTGACGTTCCTACGCAAGACGCCGTGGGCACGTAAGCGAGTTGAACAGATATTTATTGCGGAACTCCCCTAACGCACACCGTGGACTATGGCTTCGAACGCGACTATCTATAAGGCCCTGCTGCAGATCGCCGATATGGATCGCCAGCACTTCCAGGACCATGCGCTCACACTTGCGCGCCATCCATCTGAGACGGAGGAACGCATGATGGTACGAGTGCTCGCCTTCGCACTACACGCAGACGAGGCCTTGTCATTCGGCCGAGGGGTGGGCACCGAAGATGAACCGGCTCTGTGGCAGCGAGACTTCACGGGAGCAATCCACTACTGGATCGAGATCGGCCAGCCCGACGAGAAAACCTTGCGTCAGGCCTGCGGCCGCTCCAAACAGGTCATCGTCTATACATATGGAGCCCGCAGTGCCGAAGTCTGGTGGGCGAACCAAGGCCCGTCGCTCGACCGGCTGAAAAACCTCTCCGTGACGCTGCTCCAAATGGAGAGTATTCGCGCTCTGGCTGGGATGGCAAAACCCGCCATGCAGTTACAGTGGACAATCCAGGACGGGCATATCTGGACTGCAGATGGGGCGCAGACTCTCCACCTTGAATTACTGCGATTGAAGAACTAATACCACGAGCGACTCCGTGCTGGAGCCAGACCAGTGACGAGCATCTGTCCCACAGGTTTTACCCCAGACATGAGGAGTGACTTGTGGCGACAGCCCACGATGCATCAGGGGCCCCTCTGTCTAGGATACGGTACACATCATGGACCTGTAGGCCGCCACCTCGCTTGACGGACCAGTTGTCTACCGCGTAGCATACACCTACGACGTTTCAGCAGGCCGACTGTCTTATCCCTCGCGTATTCGGCCTATTTCCGACGGGATTGATCCCAGGGGTCTCCCCCGTTCCAACGCCGAGTGACACTCCGTCCATCACTAGACGCCGCCAACACACGAGAGGAGTCGCCGATGCCTACCAACAGACCGATCACCGACCGTATCATGGCTATGCTCAAAGACTCGCCAGAGTGTGACTTTGACCTCTTCGTAACACAATGTCCCGAGCTCACCTGGAACGACCTCTTTCAGGAAGTGGGTCGGTTGAGCCGGGCCGGCCAGGTGACTATTACAAGAGGGGTGGGCGTGTTCACGGTAAAATTGGCGCCGGTGAAATAGCACCGACTGACAGCGTAAGTCCTAGGATCGTGGCGACACTTACGAAATGACCGCCCCGTGGCGCATGGGGCACCTCCTCTGTGCGTACATACTGTACCATGCCCCATTTCGTTCCCCTCAATACCGACAACAGTCTTCGCCCAGACCGGCAGTGGTGCACTACAAGCTTAAATTCACAGTGTGTCATGACAGAGCTACCTCTGCAGGTTTCGACGCCTCTTCGCGAATCCGAAACCACACAACATACAGCGACGGCAGAAAAATCAGAGTAAGCATGGTTGCCACGGTCAGCCCTCCCATAATCGCGGCAGCCATGGGACCCCAGAAGACAGTCGGGGCAATGGGCACCATGCCCAGAATAGCGGCCACCGCAGTTAACATGATCGGGCGAAAACGCAAAAGTGTAGCTTCAACAACGGCCGACCAATCAGAGCGACCTGCTTCTTGCTCGACTTGAATTTGGTGCACAAGTATGACCGAGTTGCGCACGATCATGCCGACAAGCGCAATGACTCCCAGCAACGCGACGAACCCCATGGGCTTCTGCACCGCAAGCAGTGCCAGGACAACACCGATGACGCCAAGCGGCGCGACACTGAGAACAAGAACAAGATAGCTGACATTCTGCATTTGGACCATGAGTACCGTGATCATCAGAACCATCGTAATCGGAAAGACTGCGGCGACCGATGCCTGCGATTTCGTGCTCTCCTCAACGCTCCCACCCACGGCTATTTCATACCCCGGAGGAAGCTGCTGTCGCAGGGACGAGATCGCTGCATGTATCTGTTCCATTACTGTCGCCGGCATGACGCCGTGTTTAACATCCGCTTGCACCGTGAGGGTCGGCAATCTGCCTCTGCGCCAGATCAGGGGAAAATCCTGCTCGTAATTGACGCTGGCAAGTTCTGTCAGCGGCACTGTTTTCCCGTTGGGTAGCGGAATTTCCAGCACTCGCATTCTATCCAATGACATCCGTTCCGTTTCTTGGGCCCTGGCCACGACATTGATCAGGTAAATATCATCGCGGATTTGCGTGGCTGTTTCGCCGGACACCACGATGTTGATCGCCTGCGCAACATCCGATGAGGTGAGGCCTAAGAGCCTCGCCTCATCCTGGTGCACTTGAATTTGGAATTTCTGGATCGGTTCCATCCAGTTGAAATTGATGTTGTCCAACCCAGGATTGGCCGCCAAAATACCCGCGACTTTGTCGGCGATGTCACGAACCTTGGCATTTTCTTTTCCGCTGACACGATACTGAATCGGCCACCCGACAGGAGGCCCCAATTCGAGTGCGTAAATGCGCCCGATGACTTCGGGAAATTGTTGCTGTAGCGCGTTTTCGAGATAGGTCCGTACGCGTTCGCGCGCATCAAGATCATTCGTGACGACCACTGTTTCGGTAAAAAACTCGTTGTCTAGTTGAACGTCGAGCGGCAAATAGAACCGAACGGCGCCTCGGCCGACGTACGAGCTCCAATGGTCGATATCCTTGTGATCGCGAAGAACCCCGTCAAGTCTTTGCGAAACCTTGTCGGCCGCGTAAATCGACGCATCCTGCCTTAGACGCAAATCGACGATCAATTCGGGACGGTCGGAGGAAGGGAAAAATTGGTTAGGAACCAACGGCAGCAAGGCCAGCGAAAGACAAAATAGGCCACCCGTCACTGCAATTGTTCCCTTTGGATGGCGCATGCTGTAAAGAAGGATGCGATGAAACGCACGATAGGAACCCGATTTTTCCGCACGTTTATTTTCAAGTTGTGTCGAAAGAACCATCGTTCCAATTAAAGGCGAGAAGAGCACCGCAACAAGCCACGAAGCCATCAGAGCGACTGCGACGACGACAAAGAGTGAAAAGGTATACTCTCCGGCTCCGCTTTTGGCGAACCCGACCGGCACAAAACCAATCATCGTCACAAGCGTCCCGGTTAACATCGGAAACGCCGTGGTCGTGTACGCGAATGTCGCCGAACGCAACGTGTCCCAGCCGTGCTCTAGTTTGGTGAGCATGCTTTCAATGGTGATCACGGCATCATCAACCAGTAATCCCAGCGCAATAATGAGCGCGCCAAGCGATATGCGCTGGAGATCGATGCCGAGTACGTCCATCATCATAAAGGCGATCGCCAGGACCAGAGGGATCGACAACATCACAACCAGGCCCGCCCGAACGCCAAGACTAACAAAACTGATCCCGAGAACGATGGCGATCGCTTCCCATAACGCCTTCATGAACTCGTGCACGGCATGGTGAACGACCTTGGGCTGATCAGCGACCAGATGCGTTTCGATCCCAATGGGGAAGGTCGCCATGATGTGCCGCATCGCCTCCTTGATATTCTGGTCGAGCGCGAGAATATCCCCGGATGATCGCATCGATATTGCCAGCCCGATCGCGTTTCTTCCGTTCGCGCGAAACATGGGTTGCGGAGGATCGACGTACCCGCGGGAAACAGTCGCGATATCGCTCAACCGTAGCATCCTGTTTCCGATGGCAAAATTGATGTTCAGGAAATCCTGTTCTGACAGGAGCTTTCCGGAAACCTGCACCAGGACTCGCTCGTCTTTTGTTTGGATGACCCCTGATGGATTGACGGCGTTTTGTGCTTGGAGTTCCTTCATCAGAGCCATGCGATCAAGTTTCAGCTCGGCGAGGCGCTGCGTGGAAAACTCGATGTAGATCCTTTCGTCCTGCGTACCGATGGTTTCGACTTTGGACACATCGGGGACCTCCAACAAACGCGAGCGCGCCTTCTCGACATAATCTCGTAATTCGCGGTGCGTAAATCCGTCGGCGGTGAAGGCGTAAATGACCCCGAACGTGTCACCGAACTCATCATTGAAGAATGGCCCGATCGTTCCTTGCGGCAATGTCTGCCCGATATCCCCGACTTTCTTTCGTACCTGATACCAAATGTCAGGGACTTCCTGTTTGGAGGAGCTATCCAGCAACGTCACGAAGATCGTCGATTTCCCGGCAGTCGTATAACTCTTCAAGTAATCAAGATGGGGTGTTTCCTGCAGCTTCTTTTCTATGCGGTCCGTCACCTGCCGCATGGTCTCATCTTGCGTGGCTCCCGGCCAGAGCGTCTGCACAACCATGACCCTGATCGTGAACGGCGGATCCTCATTACTCCCCAAATCCATGTACGCATAGGTACCGGCAACCAATATCATTGCCATGAAATAGATCGTCAGCGACTTGTGTCGGATGGCCCATTCGGAGAGATTAGTGCCCGCCACTCTCGTCCTCCAGCAACTTGACCTTTTGCCCATCATGGAGCGACTGTGCGCCTGCTGTGACAATTCTGTCCCCAGACAGTAATCCAGACGCGACAAGGACAGCATGTTGATTGTACCGGGCGACGTCTATCTCGCGTTTATGAACCACAGCAGTCTGCGGATCGATGACCCAAACAGCTGGTTGTGTGGCCGCCATCATCAGTGCGGAGAATGGGACTTCAATCAAGGCGCCCGCCTGGAGCCTCAACTTCCCCACCACGGTCGACCCCAAAAACATTCCAGACGGAAGCGTATCGAGGCTGACCTTCACTTGATAGGTTCTCGTCGAGGGATCGGCCTGAGGGGCTATTTCGCGGACATGACCGATGGTTTTGATGTCAGGATTGTCGGCCAGCCACACATCGACCTCTTGATGAGCCGAAATCCCAGCACGAATGATTTGCGCCGGCATGTCGAACACGGCATCTCGGCCTTTCTGATGCGCCAACGCAAAAATCATTTGCCCCGCTTGGATAACCTCGCCGGGCTCCGCGCCTTTGGATGTAATCACTCCATCGGCATCCGCCTTGAGCTCTGCATACCCTAGCTGAACCTCTGCGGTATCTAATTTCGCGCGTGTCGCGTCGACTTGAGCATGCGCGGTCTTCAGGTGCCGCAACGCCTCTTCATACTCTGCCTTCGATACAGCGCTCTCTTTGAGCAAGTTACCAAAGCGGCTTTCCGCCGCTGCTGATTGATCAAGCACAGCCAGAGCCGCAGTATAATCGGCTCGTGCGCCATTCCGTGCATGTCGTTCCGTTACGGCATCCAGCCGAGCGACGACCTGACCGGCCTTGACCGTATCGCCTACGGTCACCGACCTTTCAATGAGCTTGCCGGACAACCGGAAGGCCAATTTGGTTTCGTCGCGTGCATGTAGTTGTCCCGTCAACGCGATACGTTCGCCGGACATATGTGCTTCGACAACCAGGCTGCGTACCGGGCGCACCTCTTCAGACTCAACTTTCTTCTCACAAGCCGCCAATGACAGCATTATTAGTAGCCCCAACGAACCATGCAAAAGATTGAGGTGAGTTTTGTTTGAGGGTCTCGGCATAGTCATCATATCCATCCATTGGCCCTGCAAGGCTGACATAGTTCAGAGTTATTGACGGCCGCACCATACCAAGCTTTTAGCTGACACAACAAGGCGGCATGGTAGCCCCTGTTGAACCGCCAGTCGCACTCCTTCAGAAACCAAGAAACACTGTCCTTGGAGATTCTGTTGAAGCCGCGCACATGCCACTTGGCTTGACCCTACAGGTTCTCAATTCCGTTGATATGATGACCTATTTGCTGACGAACATGTTGCCGTGTTTGATTTATTCAACCCACATCAAGTTCAGCCCAGCGCGTCTGCTGCTTTCCGCTGTCGGATATCGGCTGTCATGAAAGGGACGGTCAGATCGGAGGCGACTTGAAATGTGAGGATTGAGCCACACCTCAATAAGACGTGGCCCTCTTGCAAGAGAATACGAACCGCTCAAGTGATTTGTTATGGGAGGAGAAATGAAATGAGTGGAGAGAAACCTACCGGCCCGGCTGCAGATGGACGATCATCCCGTTCTCCCCGCTCGCCCACCCATGCATGGCGTCTGGAAAACTGAGGCCGAAGAGCGAGGACGAGGCGATCGATTTCCCCTCGCTCCAGGTCTGACCTGCATCGGTCGTCCGATAGAGCGTTCCTCGCTCGCCGACGATCCAGCCTTCTTGCGGGCTGGTGAAACGCACCTTCAACAAATCCGTAAGCCGCGTACAGGTCGTTCCGCAAGGTAAGGTCTGATCAACCCATTTGGCTCCACGGTCCGTCGTCTGAAATAGAGCCCCCGCATTACCGACCGCCCAGCCAGTCGTGGAATCGGTGAAAAAGACATCGAACAAGGTCACCGCGTGCTGCGTTTCTTGCGAAGTCCAGGTGACGCCCCCATCGTCCGTCGAAAGGACAGTACCCAAGGCTCCGACAATCGTGCCTTGCTGGTCATCGAGGAAGTGCGCCGCATAGAGCGTCGCCGTCGTGCCGCTGGTCTGTTCCACCCAATGCTGGCCGCCATCCGTGGTATGAAGGATCGTGCCGGCTCCCCCAATCACCCATCCGACACCTGCGGACGTGAAGTAGACTCCGTACAGTGCCTGCTGAGTATCCAGGTGTTGCGAAAGCCAGGACTCTCCCCCATTCGTCGTGTGGCTCAGAAATCCCCCAGCCCCCGTCACCCATCCTGTCAGGGAGTCGGCAAAAAATACACACGTTAATAAGGCAGACGTTCCACTCACCACCCGCTTCCATTTCTTCCCGGCATCGGTGGTTTTCAGGATGGTGCCTCCAGTTCCTACCACCCACCCATTCTGGGGTGTACGGAACTGAATACTCATCAAGGTTGATTTAGTGTTACTTGCCTGGGCTGTGACGAAATTGTTGGAATCTGTGCTCCCGGCTGATTGAGGAAGCAGAACAATCATACCGAGCAGGAGAACGAGTGGCGCGACACTGTTCCGACGATGAACACGACCGAGAGGGAACCACACCAGCATTATTGATTGGTACTCGCATCAGGCCTGTTGTTATTCCAGTAGCCTGTATCAGGAAGCCCTGTTGCTTCGATAGTGAACGGTCCGGCCTCAAGCGTGATCCACTTCTTCGGCGAACAACACGTTCCATCGAGAAGCAGATCCCATGATCCTCTACGCACGACCAGCGGGCCGGTCGCCAGATTATCAAAAAACTCACCCTTCTTCCCGATCCCGTAGAGGTTACGGTGCGGGACCTTCACGACGATCTCCTCATCGGTCCATGATTGAACCAGCGCGGCTGCGCCATTAAACAACACTTCCGTCCGCGACACATTGGAGATAACATTTTGACTTTCGCCTGGTTCATTGATTTCGACATCAGCTCGCCGCTTGTAGGCTTTCTGGTTCAATCCCAAATCAGCATGTTCAGCGGTCTTGAGAAACGTTCCGAACCCCCGGCCTTTAATGGTCACCGTGGCATCCAACCCGGCGGCCTGAGGGGCATACGACTCAATAACCGGCGTCACGAGCGTGAAGTCCCCGGCCTCAATGGCGAGGGACCCTCGCTCGGCACAACAAAGTCCGCCTACGTTCGGCGTGTTGGCACTCCGGTAAATAATGACCTTGCCGGTTTTCGCGCTGAACGGTACCCACACATCGATTCGGTCGTCGTTCCAGCGATAGATTACCGCCGGCACCCCGCCGATTTCGACGCGATTCTCACCAGTATTGAAATCCATGAAGTTGTAGGGCGTCGACCCGCCCTCTGAGTAAAACCCAAAGTGCTCACCGTTAATACGCAACAAGGTCCCAATGGGCGCGCTGGCAGGACTCATGGAAATAACGCGAGGAACGTGAACCGTAAACGGTGCGAGCACCCGTTCCCGTCCTTGATATTTCAGCACAAGCGGACCCGACTCTGCATCGAGCGGGACATGGAAGACAATGATGTCGTCTTTCCATTGATCGATGGTCACCGGCCGTCCCCCGATTAGGACCGCATCATCCATCAGCTCTTTGGTATTCCCAAACCCCTGGCCGAACAAGACCACTTTCGTACCAACCGGTCCACTGACCGGGTCCACTCGAATGGATGGAATCAGGGTCAGCGGAACGGCATTGCTCACGGCATACTCGACCGGAGCACAACATGATCCGTCCGGGAGCGGATCCGAAGAGGCCAGTCGGACCACGACATCCCCGCTCACCGCGTTCGTCGGAATTTCAAGCTCGATCTTGTCGTCTCTCCACCGCTTGGGACGCACCACCACCCCACCTACCAGCACATCATTGACACCAAACATGGTATTCGGATCGCGCGCGCCAGCCGAGAGACCAAAATGATGACCGGTGATCTGAAGAGTCATCCCCCGTTCCGCTTCCGTCGGCGTGATAGTCTCGATCCGTGGCATCGCGAGATTCACAAATCCGGCGAGCAATTTCTTTTTTCCGATCAGCACCTCGACAAACCCGCTCGTCGCCTTGAGGGGAACCTTGACCTCGATCACTTCCCGGTCCCATCGCTGGACCAACGCCGATAACCCATTCACAGTGACCCTGTTGAATTGGGTCGACTTGAACGTGCCAAATCCTTTTCCACTTAGCACCAACGTCGCGCCAGGCGCCACAGACCGAGTGGACAGCTCAATACCCGTCTTCCCGGCATGCGAGAGAGAGAGCGTTCCCCCAACAGGGATGATACACGAGAGGAAGAGTACTGTGATGACAACTCTATTCATCGATGGCCTATTGGGAAGGAGGGAGACAAGCTTGGGACCACATCAATGGCATAGCCGACTTTAACAAGCGTTTTTTTTAAGAGTCAAGTGTGCGAGGTGGGGTGCTGGGCGGTGGAATCTGTCGTCGTGGAAAACGCATCGACGGCTTGGCCTCGCTGGTCTTTGACATAGACGCTGCCTTTCAAGGCCTTGGCTCGTTTCTTCAGTTCTGAGGCAATTTTGCTCACGTCGCCGGGATGGGCAATGTGGGACCGCTCATTGGTGACGACGGCAATCGAAAGACTCATGATCGGAAACTGTTCTTTATTCCCCCGACGATCTACAGAATCGATGTAGCCCTTGAGGCGATCTTCACGGTCGTAGAAATTAGGAATCATGAGATCAAATCGTTTGATGACGGTTTGGCAGATCGCATCGATGGTCTGCGGCCGGCTCATGAAGACAAAATCGTCTCCCCCAACATGGCCGACAAACCCTTCCGGGCCGGCCAGTTCTCCCACCACCGTCGTGAGGATGCGACAGGCCACGATGAGCACTTCGTCTCCACGTCCATAGCCGTAACGATCGTTGAAAGACTTGAAATTGTCGATATCGACGTAGGCGAGCGCAAAGGGCTGTTTGCTTTGAATCCTGGAGGTGGTTTCAAACAGGATGGTGGTATTACCCGGGAGGCAGGTGAGAGGGTTCGCATCGAGCGAACGGGTCAGACGACTGAGACAGAGGCGTATGCGATGCACGACGTCTTCCACACGATAGGGGATCGTGATGAAATCGTCCACTCCCAATGCACTCCAGTCAATATCGTTGAGTCGGCAGTCCCCTACGAAGACGATGAGAGGCAGACGACCCAGGAAAGCATCGAGCTTGAGATTTCGTGTGAGTGTTTCCACCGAATGGCCCCCGGTTCCTTCAGCAGCCAGGATGAGACAGGGTGGATCGTGGACAAGTTCATGCAGCGCGAGATCGGGTAGATTGCCTTCCACGACCTGGAAACCGGCCTTCTCCAATGCGGCGGTCATAGTTAGGACAGGAATGAGCTCGTGGTGAAGGAGCAGAATTCTCCGGCCTGCCGTGTAGCGGTTCATAGATAGTCGTCAATGTTCGAGAACTCGTTTGCTGCCTTGTCGATGCATTCCGCCAGTCGCGACTCATCGAGTCCGACCATATCCCAGGCGGCCCTCGACAGAGGTGGAATCAGATCATCTCCCGGGTTTCCACAGGCCAGCCCTTTGACCAGGATATCGGCCACATGGACGATAGCCGTGTGCAGCATGGCTTCCTTAGCGAGGGTCGGATCATGGTGGAAGAGGATCGGCTCGCGAAGCGAGACCGGCAAATGCCAAGCATTCGCCAGGCAGCCCCCGATATCCGCATGAGAGAGGCCCGTGAGCTCCTGCTCCACTTCAAAGAGTGAACGGTCGGCTCTGGTTTTCAGAGCCTCTTTGATGCTATCCCCCACATCAGGCCATTTAACGTAGAGCACGACTTTCCCAATGTCATGGAGCAAGCCTGAAACGAAAAGTTCTTCAGGATTCTTGATCTCCAGCCTGGTTGCCAGGAGATTGGCGGTAATGGCCACTCCCAGAGAATGTCGCCACAACTGATCCATGCCGGCCTCTTTCATGATGCTGAGAGCCGAGGCACAGAGAGTAAGCCCCTTGACCACATTAAAGCCCAGCACGATCACGGCGTGGGTGACCGAGCCGATGCGGGAGGGAAACCCGTAAAACGGTGAGTTGGCGAGTCTGAGGACTTTGGCCGCGAGCACCTGATCCTTTTCGATGATGGAGCCGATCTCCTCGGTCGAGACAGTCGGACGACCGATCATGGCGGCAAGCCGTTGCACGACATGGGGAAGCGTGGGAAGGTCCCCGAGCTTCTCAATCCTATTGCGCAGGTCTGTCGGATTAAAGGTGGTCATGTTGCCTGAGATGGTTTGGTCACGGAAGCCATGCCATGGGTGGCACGCACATGCGTACGGAGAGTCCGGAGGATCAGTTGCTGAATGGGATCTTGAACGACCTGCCGAAACCGGTGATCAAGTTCGGCTTCCAATTCCGCCAGGGTTTTTCCGCCTGAATCAAGGGCATCGCCCTCCACATAGACCGACGTCAACTCCATCTGTCGAAGCCGTTCGATCATAGCGGCATCCAAGATCGTTCCAGCCGCCACAATGGGGAGTCCATTGGCATTCACCACCGGTTTTGCCAAAACCATGTCCGGCAACAGCTCAGGGGGGACCACTCGTTTCATCAATCTTGGCTCCCTGACAATTTGTTTACATTCCACCCGGTTGCGAATCGTCTCAACCGAACGACCGAAGCAGGAGAGTCTGCCGGCCGTCATCCTCTTATCGGACTCACTGCATTTTTCCTAAAGGAATTCTTCGATTGAGGTGATCCGTTGCCAGAAAGGGGAGCAGCGAGATTTGCACTGGCGCAACGAGAGAATAGATGAAAATGTGCATGCCTATAAAACCAACTATCACGCGCGGGCGAAGCCGACGGCAGGACTACTTGGCGAGTTCTACAATCAATTCGATTTCGACGGGAGCCTGACGGGGAAGTTCAGCGGCACCGACGGCAACACGAGCATGTCGGCCTGCGTCTCCGAACAGCGACACGAGCAAATCTGATGCGCCGTTAAGCACTTGCGGTTGATCCGTAAACCCAGGTGCAGAGGCGATATGGCCGACCATTTTGACGATCCGCTTCACGCGATCGAGAGAACCGGCTTCCTGCCGAATGATACTCAATCCATTCAACACCGCCACTCGTGCCGCTTCCATCCCTTGCTCGATGGACAAATTCTGTCCAAGTTTGCCCGTCATGATGAGTTGGCCATCTCGTGATGGCAACACCCCAGAGAGAAACAAGAGATCCCCGACCCTAACTACCGGCACATAGTTGGCGACGGGCTTTGGCGGAGCCGGCAATAGTAGGCCCAGTTGGGTTAACTTCTGTTCATACGACATCGCTCGCCCGCCTCCTGCTCCTCACCCTTTACGATTACCCTGGCCTGAGCGCATCCAAGAAACTCTCACCAACCGGCAATCGTTCAGCTTGAAGTGCCTCCACAATGGTCTGCCCCACATCGGCGGCAGTTGATCGACTTCCCAAATCGACGCCTTGAGCCAACTTGGGGCCGGTCACGAAGACCGGCACATACTCTCGAGTAGAGGTCCGTCTCGGTAATGAAAAATCTCGTCCATGGTCACCCGTTACGATCACCATATCGCCGAGGCGCAACTTCTCGAACAAATCTGGCAGGCGGCGATCACATTCTTGTAGGGCGGTGGCCGAATGCCCGGCATCTTCCGACAGCAAATCCAGACTGGCACAGATGAGACCGCGAGGCATCTTATTCAACATGCCGATCACTTCATCCACCGCCACCATCGCCGAGGCTACCGAGAGGGCCTTGGTAAACCCGCGCCCACTGAAGAGGTCATAGACCTTTCCGACCCCCATCGCGATCTGGCCAGAGCGGCTCAAGACATCCAACATCGTCACACCCGGCGGTTCGCTCACATAGTCCTTTCGCCCAACTTGAGGCCGAAGCAAATCATGCCCACCGCTGACTGGCTGCCCGACGACACGAATGAGCATCCCCGCATCCTTTACCGCTTTCCGAATCTCACGACATCGCTGTTGGAATTCCACCGGTGCCATGAGTGATTCATGCATGGCGACAAAACATGTATTGCCTCCGTCCGTCCACAGAATAGGCGCTCCGGTCGCCATATGCTCCATACTATGTCGGCGCAGTATTACCCCCATAGACGAGAGGCCTCGGCCGATCGACTTTCTGCCTAAGAGCTGTTCCACGACGTCGACGATCTTGGCGGGGACGCCAGAACTGCAGACCTCCGGGGCTTTTTTCTGAATCACCCCAGCGACTTCCCAGTATCCGACCACGGAATCCTTACCCGGCGAGGCAAATCCCAGCCGGCCAAAAGATCCGTTCGGCTGGACCATGGCCCGTACGCCCTTGATTGGAGCAATCTGCCCTAGACCCAACATCTCCAAATTGGGCACACTTAGGCCATCGACCGTCTCAGCGAGATGCATGAGGGTATTCGCATCAGCATCGCCATAGTTGGCCGCATCGGGTAACGCCCCGATTCCCAACCCATCAATGACGAGAAGAATGACTCGTTTGATCATCCGTGCACTATACTCAATTCACCATAGGCCTGACATAGGGACGTATGGGACCGACAGCCTGGTCCAGATGTACCTAGACGAGAGATATCCTATTGTTAGGCCGGACAATCCCCCCGAGAGCAGAGGAATCCACCGTCTATCTTTCATGGTGCTGTGCTTGTTTGTGGATGGCCGTCCGCCACTCGTCGAGGATTTTGAGACTGGCACTGGTTCCAATTCTATCTGCTCCGGCCTCGAGCATCGCCAGCGTGGTCTTCCAATCGCGAATGCCACCAGACGCCTTCACCTTCACCCGTCCTGCGACAGTCTCTTTCAGGAGTCGGACATCCTCGACCGTAGCGCCTGCGGCCCCAAATCCGGTCGAGGTCTTCACATAATCCGCTCCGGCTTCGATGACTAAATGGCACGCCGTCCGTTTCTCCTGCTGCGTCAAATAGCACGTTTCAAGGATCACTTTGTGCTCGACGCGCGGTGTCGCTTGCACGACTTCAGCAATATCGTTCCGCACATAGTCATGATCGCCCGATTTCAGTCGGCTCACATTCAGGACCATGTCCAAGACCTGCGCGCCGTGAGCCACTGCGTCAACCGCTTCAGCCACTTTAGTCTGTGTGCTGTGACCCCCTAATGGAAAGCCGATGGGGATGCCGACGCGAATGCTGGTACCAGCCACCGCCGCCACCGCCTCATCAATGTAGCAGGGTGGAACAAAAATCACCGTGAACCCGTTCGCTTTCGCCTCTTCGCACAACCGAAGCACCTCGACTTTCGTCGCGTCCGGCCTCAAGACCGTATGGTCGATCAGCGTAGAGAGATTCCATCCTGACATCGTTTACGAAACTCCTTCTTCGAGGTGTATGTGACTGCCATCGGGGGACATCAACGTCTGCGAACGATTGCCTCGTCGGAACGGGCGCTTCTGATACTTTTCTACCGCTCTGTTATGTTCCACGAGTGTCGCGGAAAATTGATGCGTTCCGTCATTCTTTGAGACGAAATAGAGATACGTGGAAGGCAGGGGATACAGGGCGGCACGGATCGACTGTGCCCCAGGATTGGCAATCGGCCCGGGCGGCAAACCGGCCCACCGATACGTATTGTACGGACTGGGATGGGACAAATCTTTTTTGTGAAGGTTTCCATCGAAATTTGGCAAGCCGTAGATGACGGTCGGGTCGCTCTGCAGGGGAATATGTTTCTTCAGCCGGTTATGAAAAACGGACGAGATGTGTGGGCGTTCTTCTCCCGCACCGGTTTCCTTTTCGATCACTGACGCCAAGGTCAACACTTCATGGACCGTCAAGTGAATGTCTTTGGCCCGCGCCTGCCATTCTTGGGTCATCACCTGGCCAAGCTGGTCGACCATGACTCGCATGACCTCTTTGGCTGTTGTCGGACGAGTAAATCGATACGTATCGGGATAGAGATACCCTTCTACCGTTTCAGCTGAGATCCCAAGAGTCTTCAGAAAGGACCTGTCAGTGGCCAATCTGACGAACTCCGCACGATCCGTAATCCGTTGCTCAGCTAGCACATCGGCGATTTGATTGAATGTATAGCCCTCGGGAATCGTGACGGGATGAAGGACCACTCGGCCAAGTACCAGCTTCGAAAGGATGTCCGCCGGAGCCATGGCCGCATTGAGCTCATATTCTCCGGGGTGAATTCTTCGGTCAGCGTCTTGGGCCTTCCCCAACAGCAGAAAGGCGAAACGGCTCCTGATCAGCTGCTCCCGCTCAAGCAACGCCGCAGCTTGTTGAAAGGTTGCGCCTTCGGGAATGACCACAATTTTCTGAGGAGCGCGATCCGAATCGGACACGAGCGGAGCCTCAGCCCATCGAATCATCTGGTACCCGGCCAACCCGGCGAGTGCGCCGACCACGAGGAACACGATGAGGATGAGACGAAGCGTCATAGACTGGACTGTCTTGGAGAGACTCTCCCCACTCTTCTACGATCTCCTCCGAAGAGGTGTGACCGTCGTGAGCCTTCGCTGGAGTTTGAGACTCAAGGTAACTCTGTAGCAAAATCGCGGCAGCCACACGATCGACCACTCCTTTGCGCTTCCTGCGACTGACATCGGCGGCGATCAAGAGGTCCTCCGCTGACCTCGTCGTCATCCGTTCGTCCCACGTCACGATCGAAACCGAAAGGGCCTCTCCTAAATGGGCGATGAACTCGTGAACCGCTTGCACCGCAGGCCCTTCTTCACCATCGAGCCGCAACGGCAGCCCAATTAAGACTTCCTTGACCTCATGTTCCTGCACCAACTGTTCGATGCGGGCGAGATCGCGCACGAGCGTCCGACGCTCAATCGTCTCCAACGGCTGCGCCGTCCAGCCTAATTCGTCACTGAGCGCGACACCGATTCGTTTGGTACCGTAATCGAGCGCAAGAATTCGACTAAGCATGATTCTACCGCTGGAGAGTGGTTTCAACCAGGCTAAAAACCTTTTCCAACGCCGCGTCGAGCTTGGCCGGATCCTTTCCCCCGGCCTGAGCCATTTCTGGCCGGCCGCCTCCGGTTCCACCCACCTCAGTGGCCATAGCCTTGATGAGCTCACCGGCCTTGATCGTCCCAATCAAGTCTTTCGTCACCACAACCAGCAACGAGACCTTGTCGCCGCCGGTCGCTGCGCCAAGTGCGATGACACCGCTTTTCATCTTGTCCCGGAGCTGATCCGCCAACGCGCGCATACCGTTCCCATCCAGGCCATCCGTCCGCTGCACGTGCACCGCCACCCCGGCGACCGTCCTGGCGATCGAGGCAACTGCGGCGCCGCTGGCCATTTTCAATTTCAACTCGTCCAGTTCCCGCTCCTTGTCCTTCAGCTGTGTCATCAGCCTGCGGGTCTTGGCGACCAGCTCGGACTGCCCTGCCTTCAACAGATCTGACAGCTCGCGAACATCGGCTTCAAGTTTCTTCATGAGGACATACGCGCCGCTGCCTGTCTGCGCTTCGATCCGGCGCACACCGGCCGCCACACCCCCTTCTGAAACAATGCGAAAGAGTCCGATGTCACCCGTCTGTCGGCAATGGGTACCGCCGCACAGTTCTTTGCTGAACGACTCCACACTCACCACGCGTACCTGTTCACCGTACTTGTCGCCAAAGAACGCCAGGGCGCCATTCGCCACGGCATCCTGAATACTCATCACGTGGGTACGCACGGTCTCATTCTTGCGGATTTCTTCATTCACCGTCGATTCAATATCGTCGATGTCGCGGGACGACAGCGGTCGAAAATGGGCAAAGTCAAACCGAAGACGGTTGGGTCCCACCAGCGAGCCATACTGTTTCACATGCGGCCCCAGTAAATCACGCAGAGCCGCATGGACGAGATGCGTCGCCGTATGATTGCGCGCGGCATCCAGACGCGTGGTCGCATTCACCGTCATATGCAGGCGCTCACCTTCTCGAATGCACCCCTTACGGACGGTTCCCTTGTGCAAGATGACGGTCGGTGCCGGCCTCGTCGTCTCTTTGATATCGACCACCCCTTCAGGACCAGTCAAGGTTCCCTGATCTCCGACCTGTCCACCACCTTCGGCATAGAAGGGCGTGAGATCCAGCGCCAGCTCGACCGTCTCCCCTTCGACTGCTTCCTTCACAAGTTGCTCGCCTTTCAGAATCGCTCGCAAGACGCCGTCGCTCTCCAGATGCTCATAGCCGACAAATGTCGTCGCCCCGATCCGTTTAGCCAGCTCCGCGACAGCCGGCCTGGCCGTTTCCTGCTCAAATCCACCGGTCTTGCGCGCGCGAGTCCGCTGCTCGTCGATCGCCGCATTGAAACCAAGTTCGTCGACCGTCATGCCCTGTTCCCGGCAGGCCTCGGTGATCAAATCCATAGGGAAGCCGTAGGTGTCATAAAGTTTGAACACGTCGTCCCCTGCCAAAACCGTTTGCCTCGCCGCCTTTGCCCGTTCGATCATGTCGTTCAAAATCGGCAAGCCCTGGTCGAGCGTCGCGATAAACCGCTCCTCTTCGCCTTTCGTCGCTTCGGCGATCGTGGCGGATGCCGCACGCACTTCCGAGTAGGTGGCGGCCATCTGGTCCACGACGGTCGCACTGAGTTCGTGCAGAAAGGGCTCGACAATGCCGAGCAGTCTGCCATGACGGGCCGCACGGCGCAGGATCCGACGCAACACATACCCGCGCCCTTCGTTCGACGGCAGTATGCCATCCGTCATCAAAAACGTAATCGCGCGCAAATGGTCCGCGATCACGCGCATCGAGCGGTCCGAGGAATCCTGCTTGCCATACTCGGTGCCGGCCCGTCCGGCGATCGCCACAAGCAGCGGCGTAAAGAGATCGCTGTCGTAATTGCTCGAGACACCCTGGGCCACGGCGACTAACCTCTCGAGCCCCATCCCCGTGTCGATACTTGGTTTCGGCAGCGGGTGGAGCGTTCCAGAGGCATCACGGTTGTACTGCATGAAGACGAGATTCCAGATCTCGATCACCCGGTCGCCCTCGCCATTCGGCCGGTCTTCGCCTGGTACGGACGGGCCCTGGTCGAAGTGAATTTCCGAGCAAGGGCCGCAGGGACCGGTGTCTGCCATTTGCCAGAAGTTGTCTTTTTCGCCACACCGAACGATGCGCGACGGTGAGACGCCGATCTTCTTCCAGAGCTTCTCCGCATCGTCGTCCTCGCGAAAGATCGTCACCCACATCCGATCTTTCTGCAGCCCGACCGTCTGCGTCAGAAACTCCCATCCAAATCGGATGGCATCATCTTTAAAGTAATCGCCAAACGAAAAGTTGCCGAGCATCTCGAAGAACGTGTGGTGCCGCCTGGTGTACCCCACGTTTTCAAGATCGTTGTGTTTGCCTCCGGCGCGAAGGCACTTTTGCACAGACACAGCTCGTGTATAGGGACGAGCTTCTTCTCCGAGGAAGACCCGCTTGAATTGATTCATCCCGGCGTTGGTGAAGAGCAGCGTCGGGTCCGCCTGGGGAATCAAGGCCGAGCTGGGCACCGCCTGATGGCCGTGCTGTTCAAAATACCGGATAAACGATTGCCGAAGTTCCTGCGCAGTCTGAGTCATGACTCTCATCCTTCATCGCTGCCGCGAGCGACCATCACAATACGATCAATCGTCTCTTCGTCGAAACCCCTCTGGCGTAGGAGACGCACCGATTGCGCCGGTGTCAACCGGCTGCCATGGCGCTGCTTGGCGTTCAACGCTCGACGAGCTATTTGTTCTTCCCCCACCTCGCGAAACACGTCGGCGGTCACCCGATCCGCCACCGTCTCGGCGATTCCCTGAGCCAGTAACTCCTCCTTGATCCGCGCTTGTCCCATCGGCCGAGAGACTAGCCTCCGTTCCACCCATCGCTGGGCATAGGCCTGATCGTTGAGATACTGGAGATCGGACAATCGACGAATCGTGTGCCGAATCTGAACGGGCAGGGCTCCTTTGGATTGGAGATATTGTTCGACGTGCGCCACCGTACGATCGCGACGGGCAAGCAACCGAATCGCGAGTTGCATCCATCCATCTGCCGAGGATTGCCCGCTCTGATCAAGCCTGGCCACTCACTTACCACTACCGATGGGCCCGCTTTTCCTCGCCACGGGCCGCAGGCTTCTCTTCTTTGGTCTCAGATTTTGTTTCAGCTTTCTTCTCGCTCCGACCCGGGACGCCAGCCGCTTCTCGGAGTTTCATTTCGACCTCATGTGCCGCCGAAACATTGGTCTTGAGAAAGTCTCGGGCAGCATCACGGCCCTGGCCAACTCGCTCTCCCTTGTAGGAATACCAGGCACCCGATTTCTCGATGATCTTCTTGTCGACGCCCATATCCACTAATTCACCGGCTTTGGAAATACCCTCAGCGAACATGATGTCGAACTCGGCCTGCCGAAACGGCGGCGCCATCTTGTTTTTCACCACCTTCACGCGAACCCGGCTGCCCATGACCTCCTGGCCTTCTTTGATGGATTCGATTCGGCGGATATCCAGGCGGACGGATGAATAAAACTTCAGCGCGTTGCCGCCGGTGGTCGTTTCCGGATTCCCGAACATCACGCCGAGCTTCATACGAATTTGATTGATGAAGATCACCGTGGTCAGCGATTTCGAAATTGCCGCAGTGAGCTTCCTCAATGCCTGTGACATGAGCCTGGCCTGAAGCCCCATGTGGGCATCACCCATTTCACCTTCGATTTCCGCGCGAGGCGTCAGGGCCGCGACCGAATCGACCACGATCAAATCGATGGCACCGCTTCGCACCAAAGTTTCGGCGATCTCCAAGGCCTGTTCACCCGTGTCCGGTTGCGAGACCAGCAGATCATCAGCCTGCACACCCAGCTTCTTGGCATAGGTCAAATCTAAGGCATGTTCGGCATCGATAAACGCGGCAACTCCTCCTGTTTTCTGCACCTCGGCAATACAGTGCAGCGTCAACGTCGTCTTGCCAGATGCTTCAGGTCCGAAGATCTCAATTACTCGCCCACGTGGAAGCCCACCGACCCCGAGAGCGATGTCGAGTCCCAGCGACCCGGTGGAAATCGCCGGTACGTCGACCTTGTCTTCAGCCCCAAGCTTCATGATGGCTCCCTTCCCATACTGTTTCTCAATCTGGGACAGGGCTAAGTCGAGCGCGCGCTTCTTGTCGTCTTTTTCAGACATGCGAATCTCCTACAAGATGAGAGGAAACAATCCGGCCGATTATACCCAAGCCACTGGGTAAAACCTAGCCTCATCTCATCGAAGAGAAGTGATACGCACTGTGCGAAGCAGGCCAAGCCGATGCGCAAGAAAGGCAAAATCAATAGCGGGAAACCGCCTGAGATGATTCATTGATAGGGAGTCGTAATCCTATAGGACGTCTCATGCAGGGTGAGAATCAAACCGACAAAAAAGAATTACGAACCTCTCCTCGTATTCCATTGGACTGCCGCCTCTTCTTTTCAAGTCACGACCTGGTAGAGGCTGATGCGACACTGCTCGACCTGTCCAGCGCTGGCTGTGCAGCCGAGTCCAAAACCGCCGTCCGAACCGACATGAGTCTCGACCTGTGGATCTTTTCCCCAAACTATAACTGGCGCATGCACATTGACCATGCTGTTGTCCGGTGGGTCCGAGGACAGGTGTTCGGGGTGGAATTCCTAAATCTTCGCCCAGTCCAGCGGAAACGACTGCGCCAGCTGGTCGAGAAGTTCAGAGTGCAATAACTAATGGCAACGACGGTTCCGTTGGTACATTATAGAACCACAGCATGTTCGAGTTTTCATTAGCAAAGCGGCCTGGCGCTAGTTTCCCCACGAGACTGACAATTCCACTCAAGAATACTTTCTCCGCGAGGCACAGGCCTTTGATCGCCGACAAGAGCGCCAATCGGCCAATCGCCGCACGGCAATAGAATTACTCGGCGTCGTTTTGGCTACGGCAGCTCAACTCCCCGCCTCCATGCGCACACGCATGAAAGCTGTGAAACCTCTTCCGCGAACCAGCCCATCAGGCATAATAGTCCGGTGAGACCAGCGGGTGGGCCATGAGACTTATGACTTGCTCAATGGAATCCACGGAACAAAATTCGCCTCGGCCTTTGCTTTTTTCAAAGCCGCCACCTTCTTCCGCGCGATCCAGCCCAGCACGCATCACCGTCAAGAGCCAGATGATGTGCTCGCCACACAACAGTCTAACTAGCCTTGCGCCTTAGTTCTTGTCCATCTACAATACCGATCCTAAGTCATCCTTCCTGTCTACTTCTGCTGTTTCAAAAGGTCGGGCTACATAGATGGTCTGACGTTTATTTCACAAGTGATAGACAGTCTCGCGTGGCCGGTCGCATTCCTCATTGCGCTGTGGAAGTTCAAGAACAACGTATCAGAACTACTCAGCAGAATCACAAAGGCGAAAGGAAAAGGGAAAGAATGGGAAATCGACTTTGGTGAACGCATTGAGGAAGTGGCCCAGAACGCTGAACAAGCCTTGCCCGAAAAACCTGCCACGTTGGAAATACGAGTCAGCGATACTGTTCGGGTCGGAACAGCAGAAGAGACCGACATTGCCATGCCAATCACAACCATTGTCCATAAAGAAAAGATGATCCAAGCGTCACAGGAGAGGTTTCTCAAATTGGCAGACCTGCATCCGGCTGCGGCCATGCTCGACTCCTGGCTTGATCTTGAGACGGAGCTGCGAACCGCGGCCACTAAACACGGGATTTCGGATAGCGAGAAGCTACCTACGAGTCGGATCGCTCAAGAGCTACGCAAGCTAGAGCTATGGGATGACGCTACCTTCCGCATCTTCTCAGAACTACGAAACCTACGGAACAAGGTAGTACATACTCGAACAGGAGCCATCACGCCAACGCATGCCTTGGAGTTCGATATGTTAATTCGACGATTGATTACGAAGCTGAGAACGTCCAATTAAGGAGAGTACTGACAGGCAAGAGCATCGCCGCTCCTGTTACCAGGGTTGATGGGAAGTTCAAGAAGGTTCCGAAGGTGAGGCAATACAGAAGACGTTTCCCATCAATAGACTTAGTCGAGTCCTCCAGCGGGAATCTTTTCTAATTACTCCGCTCCTAGCACACACGTCACCTAACCACGAGCCAGTTCATTTGATGGCGCCCTCCTTGTCGCTGTATTCTAATGACCAGAATTCTGGTCTTACACACAAGAGGTCCCGATGGCAAAAACATTGTCGTTATCGGAAGTCAAAACGCGTTTCCCTGAACTCGTGGCGGGAGTCCAAGAACGTGAGGAGGAAGTCATCGTCACGAAGAATGGGCGGCCGGCGGCCATTTTGATGAATGTCGATGAATACACCCGTCTCAAAGAGACCTTGGATGTCCTGAGTGATCCGGAGCTCATGAACCAGATTGCCGAGAGCCGGGCCTTTTACAAAACAAAGCGCAAAGGACTCTCGTTTGAAGACGTGTTCGGTGAGCCACTTACGCCCGTCAAGAAACGACGCACGGCGTGACTCCCTTCCGTCCGGACATCCCTTCGCATATGGCGGACGTGATCCGTTCGCTCCATCTTGACCTCAAGCCACCGATCAAGTCAGCTGTTCGTGCCATTGCCGCATATCCCGAATGTGGTGAACCCCTCCAGTGGGAGCTCGACTTCATACGTTTGTCGATCTCAGCGAGCGGTTTGCCTGCACTCACACTGAGTGCCGACCCAACATACCCCTCATCCCATCGTGTTGTACTGAATCAAGGCTTTCGCTATAGTCGCAGCACGCACGATGAAAACACTGGACGATATTCGCCGACAACTCTCCGCTGGTGAATTCGAATTCAGCCACCATGCGTTTAAACGTGCAGTTGAGCGCAACATCAGTGACGTAGAAATCCAGCAGGCCGGAGCAGGGGCTTCGATTATCGAAGACTATCCCGAGGATAAGTATGCACCCAGTAGCCTCTTGCTAGGATTCACCGCAGCGGATCGGCCACTACACATTCAAGTCTCTCGCGCAGACTCTGACCTGCTGAAGATCATCACGATCTATCAGCCGGATCCCACTGAGTGGTATGATTACACCAAACGGAGGTAGGCATGTTTCGATGTCACGTGTGCGGGAAAACTGAGAGTCGTGAAGAACGCATCAGCGAGGTTTTTGACATCGATGGGAGGCCGGTGCAAGTTGAGCAGATCCCCGCAACGGTGTGCCTCCATTGCGGTGAAGCGGTGTTCAGTCGAGATACGACGGAACGAGTTCGCCGAATGGTGCATGGGGAGGCCAAACCGATCAAGTCTATTCAGATGGACGTATTCGCCTACCGCTAGCTTTCTAGAGTAATTCCCTCACTTACATGTGTTCTCCCCACTATTGAATTTATTAAAGGGGTCGGGAGTCTTTATCAATTACCACTAGACACCAAACAACAAGAAGGATTAGGGTGAGTTCTAGACCTACCGGAGGAAGCCCATGCCTGGAATGTTTGGTAACAATCCGCCGCTCATGTTGATCGCCATTGGGATCGTCATTGTGGCGGCTATCGTGTTCGCCCTGATGACGGCAGGTTATTAGGCCCATCAGCGGATCGATGGACACTCAATCAGTTCATACCTGGAAGAACTATGGTCACGCTATTTCAACCTCAGCACGTGCAGCCCAAGATGATACAACCCATGGCTTCGGAACAGATGAACTTACTACTACTACCTCCATTGGCAGACTCTGGTGAAGACTGCCACTACCCACCATTTGCCTCTGTGGCTCATTTTGCTGTCTTGACTCCACAGCCACCTCGCTTCTAAATTCTCTCACTCACGATTCACTCATTGCGCGAAGGATCACCAATGCCCACACTCTTTACACCGTTACAAGTCGGAGACCTCCTCTTACCCAATCGCATCGTCATGGCCCCCCTGACCCGCGTGAGAGCCGGGGCCACCCACATTCCCAACGACATGATGGTGGACTATTATTCCCAACGCGCGTCGAGCGGACTCATCATGACGGAATGCACGATGGTCGATTCCCACGCCTGCGCCTTCATGGGGGAAGGCGGCATCTATAGTCCCGCACACGTGGCTAGTTGGAAACGCGTGACGGATGCGGTCCATGCGAAGGGAGGCCGTATCTTCATGCAGATCTGGCATCCTGGTCGAGCCGCACATTCGTTATTGAACGATGGCGAGCAGCCGGTCTCCAGCAGCGCCAAGGCGATCCGCCATGAGATGACCAATACCCCACAGGGCAACAAGCCCTACGAAATCCCGCGGGCGCTCCGTGCCGACGAAATCCCGCGGTATGTGGGGATGTTCCGACTTGCCGCGCTGAACGCCAAACAGGCCGGCTTTGACGGAGTACAAATCCATGGCGCCCACGGCTATTTAATCGACAACTTTCTCCGCGACGGAGTCAACGCCCGCACGGACGCCTATGGCGGTTCGGTGCCTAACCGTGCTCGATTCCTGCTGGAGGTGACGGATGCTGTCATCGGCGTCTGGGGCGCTGGGCGTGTCGCGGTGCGGATCTCGCCCCTGGTCCCGTTTAACGATATGGTGGATAGCGAACCCGATACGCTCGTGGCCTATGTGGCGCAGGAATTAAACCGACGCGCAATCGCGTTCCTGGAGATCCGGCATGAGAATCACGCGCTGCCCGATGAGCAAGCCATCTTGCACATCGCCCGAAGACATTTCCAGGGTGTGCTCATGAGCAACGGAAGCTACACTCGTGAGAGCGGCGAAAAGACGGTCACAGAGGGAGCAGCTGATGCGATTGTCTACGGACGGCCGTACATTGCGAATCCGGATCTGGTCGAACGCTTTGCCAAACAGACTCCGCTCAATGACGTCAACTATGATCGACTCTACGGAGGTGGCTCAGACGGCTACAGCGACTATCCGGCGTTGGCCGGATGACACCCACCAGCCCATCCCATTACGTCTGGTTTGTGTAACGACATACCCTACTCGCAACGATGGAGGAGCACGAGTGGAAAGGAGCCACCGGATTAGCTGATAATCCTCCTCCCGTGCCCGCACGACATTGGAGACTGACATGATTTCACGATGGATGAGACTCTGCGTCATCTGTGCCCTATTGCCGCTGCTCCTGGCCATGCGCCCCGTAGATGAGAAACTTCTGATGGCCGCAAGAGATGGTAATCTCAGCCAGCTCAAGACCCTGCTTGATGAAGGAGCGAACGTCCAAGCTGCCAATGAGCAGGGGACGACAGCGCTGCATGCTGCAGCCTGGAATGGGCATCGCGACGTGGTCACGCTCTTGCTGCGTAAAACCGCTCCGGTCAATCACGCCACCAGCGACGGAGCCACCCCGCTCTACATTGCGGCGCAGAATGGTCATTCGGCAGTGGCCGCGCTCTTGCTGAATAACGGAGCAGCGGTGAATCAGGGCACCAGCATTGGTGTGACGCCGCTGTTCATCGCCGCACAGAACGGCCATCGAGAGATCGTGGCGCTCTTGCTCCAACACAAAGCCGATGCGAATCACGTTGCAGAAGACGGTGTCACGCCACTGTTCATGGCCGCACAGAAAGGCCATCACAGTGTGATCGAGTTGCTTCTTCAACAGGGAGCTGCCGTGAATCTGACCTTGCCTGATGGTTCGACGCCACTCTTCGTCGCAGCCCAGCATGGTCATGTCGCAACCGTGTCGCTCCTCGTGGATGCAGGCGCTGTAGTGAACCAGACCATGACAGATGGGGCAACACCACTGCTTGTCGCCGCACAGAACGGTCATCTTGACGTCGCGAGGCTTTTACTCGAAAAGGGCGCCCTCGTGACCCAAGCCGTCCACAATGGTGTGACCCCGCTCCATGTCGCTGCCCAAAACGGTCATCGAGAAATCGTCGCGCTCCTTCTGAAGCAAGGCGCGGCGATCAATCAGAAAGCACGAAACCATGCCACACCGCTCTTGCTCGCCACACAAAATGACCATCGGGACGTGGCCGCGCTGTTACTCACCCAGGGTGCACTAGTCAACCAATCAGCACCTGATGGTGCCACACCACTCCACATTGCGGTGGCGGCAGGCCATCGAGACATGGTGGCACTCCTCCTGAAAAAAGGAGCAGACGTGAACGCACAGACGGCAGACGGCAAAACCCCGTTGCACGTGGGAGCCTATCAAGGCAATCTGGAAATCGTGAAACTTTTACTCAAGCAGGGAGGGAAGAAACGGGCAAAAACGTTATCCGGTGAACGTCCGATCGACCTCGCTCGCCAACAAAGCCACCGCGTACTCTTTCCTCTACTGAAACCGTAGGAGCTGCGTCGATGTCCTTCCTCTCGAACACACGACAAAGGATCCCAACCAGATAAGCCCAATTGAAGACCCATCGTCTATCAAAGAACGAGAGTTCACCTCACTGTTAATCTGCGAGGTTTCGGCAGTGTAATGGAACACGCCATGAAAACCACGAATATCCTTCGGCACAACATTCGTCAATTGTGGCAACAGAAAAAGGAGACAGTAGGATGAAGCCGGTCGCCTCGCACTGGGCACTCGGCCTCTGTCCACTGGTTCTCTTAAGCAGCTGCATGACAGCGCCGGAAGAGAAGCTGCGAATGGCCGCTGCGGAGGGCAATCTGCTGCGAGTACAGACTTCCTTGGACAAGGTATTAGCGCTCAGGCGGCAGATAGGCGCGGCGTGACCCCGCTCTTCCTGGCAGCAAAGAATGGACATCCGGACGTGGTGGCGGTCCTACTGGAACGAGGAGTAGCCATGAATCCCGTGAGGCAGGATGGTGTCACCCCGATCTTCATCGCTGCACAAGAAGGACAGCGGGAGGTAGTGGCTCTATTATTGAAGAACGGAGCGGACGTGAACACACGGGCAGGAATCGGGGAAGTCACGCTCTTGCATGTGGCGGCCTATCGAGGCGATCAGGAGCTCATCACCCTCCTGCTGCAGAATGGAGCGAATAAGCATGCCAGAATGACATCCGGAGAACGTCCGGTAGATTTGGCCCAGGCACAAGGCCACGCGGCACTGATTCCGCTCCTCGAACCATGACATTCACCTGGCTGTTTTCGACGCTACCAGCTATCCCCTCACACCACTTCCCAGAGTTTCGTATAGACGGGGCCAGTTGGACGCAAATGGCTTTTCATCAGCACGATCGGCCCAACTGTCATCGACCCTAACGGCCGTGCCTGCTCACAGACGCCACTTTTGGCGAGCAGCTCCCCGACCTGTCGTTCACCTAGTTTGATCCTCGCCAGTGTCAGATGTGGGTTGAAGGGTTTCTCGTCTGGTGGAAAACCGAACGAGTGGCAGCAGGATTCTATCTCCCGATGCAACGCCGCCAACCGCTTGGCTGGTTCACTTTTAAGCCACTCGTCAGATGGACCGATCCACAGCACCCGCGGTTTCTCGAAACTTGGGAAGGCCTGGAGCCGATCGATCGGGATCTGAATGATCGGATGAGACTGCCTGACACTCGCCATCGCTTCACGGAGTTGGTCGATGAGGTGCCTCTCCGTATCTCCGAGAAACCTCAGCGTGAGATGAAACGAATTCACTTGTCCCCAGGTGATGCGGACCTCCTTGGAGAGATGGGCCGCGAGCCGTTCCTTGAGATCGTGCTGTGCCTGGGAGATCGCGGTACGGACCTCGTCACCGACCTCGACGGCTAAAAAGGTCCGGATCATACTTTCCCCCTTCCGATCAGCCAACGTCGAAGCAGATCGAGTGCTGCCTGTGCAGCCCGCTGTTTGATCACAAACCGGTCTCCGTGGAACCGACACTCCTTTATCACGGTATCGCCGTTGCCTCCGTCGAGTCCGATATAGACCAGTCCGACTGGTTTTGTTTCAGTCGCACCGCCAGGTCCAGCGATACCCGTGACACTCACGGCCACTGACACACCTGCCCGTTCCCTCATCCCTCGCGCCATCGCCGCCGCGACTTCCCGACTGACCGCCCCATGCTGCTCAAAGAGACCCGCTGACACTCCGAGCATCTCCGTTTTGGATCGATTACTGTAGCAGAGCGCCCCACGATCGACATAGGCGGATGATCCCGGCACCTGTGTGAGTCGATGCCCAATCAATCCCCCCGTGCACGATTCAGCGACTGCAACGGTGAGTTTCTGTTGTCTGAGCATACGACCGACTACTTCCTCCAACGTCTCCTGTCCTTCGGCATAAATCCACTCGCGCAATCTCGTACGAACCCCTTCCGCCAATGACTGAAGCACGGCTTCCTTGATCGATCGATGAGCCTTGGTCGTCAGCGACACCAGCACGCCTGTCGGCGAGGCCAGCAGCCCCAGGGCAATCGGCGTCCGTTTCGGGATCAATCCCTTCAACTTGGCATCCACATCAGACTCCGGTAATCCCCAAGTATGAAAGATCAATCGTGTGATGGGAGAGGGATGCGCCTGCCCCGATCGGTCAAATTGAGCAACCAAAAGTGGAACAACCGATTGCGCCGTCATCGCTTTCATTTCGTTGGGAACACCAGGCAATGCAATCATGTGAGTCCCTCGCCAGGTGATCGCAAACCCCGGTGCCGACCCCACTGGATTCGGCAACACGGTCGCCTTGGACGGAATCAACGCTTGTCGTAATTGCCCCTTGTTTGGTGTTCGCCCCCATTGAGCCAACCTGGCCCTCATGTTCTCAAAGGCTTCCTTGCGGCGTGCGAGTCGGCACCCCGTCACGGCCGCAACCGCTTCCCTCGTGCAATCGTCTACCGTGGGGCCTAGCCCTCCAGTGATGATGACGATCCCGGCCCGACGGCAGGCGGTCTTCAATGCGTCCGCAATATCAACTTCATCATCTCCGACGATGGTTTTGACCCTGACTTCAACACCGATCGTGGCCAGTGCGTCTGCAATGAGCAGAGAATTGCTGTCGGTCCGTCCACCCACCAGCAGTTCTGACCCGATGGCGATTGTTTCTGCGAGATACCTATGCGGCGATGCTGCTGCCATACGCGATGAGGACTTATTCAATCTGAGCAAGGTTGATCGTAAAACGGACCTCTCCACCGATTGCAGGAAACACAGTGATCGTTGTCTGCGCCTTCGGATCAAAGTCCGTATAGTTGAACGAGGCCACGACTTTCGCCTGAAATCGAGGCGCATCCGGCCAGGTTGCCGTCCGACCGGCTTGGCCATCGACACGAACCGCGATGGGTTTAATGATCCGACTCCCTTGGTCAAGTGCCATATAACTATTGACGGCAAAAGATGGGCTGTCTCCGAAAATCACGGTACTGATCTGCAGCGTGGATACTTCGATCACGCGAGCAATGTCCTCCCCGCTCGGTTCAAGGCCACGTAACGCCATGTGAGCGGCCATAACGGATATCCCACGGAGCTTCGTGATGAAGAACCCACTGGGATGCGCGCCATCATTCGGTCCAAAACGCAGGTACAATGTATCAGGTGAACGATGTTGTACCGCCACCTCTTTCCCTCGTTCCAAAGCCCTCGAAATTTGCTCTTGCGTCGGACTGGTTTCAATCGCCCCAGATGGACAGGCAATCCCAACCGCCGAGCCAACGGCAGTCAAGATGGATGCTGTATAGTGAGCACTTTTCATGTGGTTGCCACTAACAGAAGCTCGGCATCCTGTCAATGACAGTTCAGGTCTGGCCTCCCGTTGACAAGACAGAAGGGGAAGTGCTAAACGAAGAAGACTTGAGGAGAGGCTCTCCTCTATTGATGCTAATTGATACTAAAGGAGTTAGGTAATGTCGACCCCTGAAACACCCTCTATCCCGTCAGCCCCTCGGCGTCAGTACGTCAACTTTGCATTCTATAAAGTCGATCCCGCTTGGCGGCGGTTGCCGGAAGATGTGCGGACGCAGGGCAAGCAGGAATTCATCCGCGCGGTGGAGGAGTATAACGGACAAGTCCTACTGGTCCCCTATTCGACCATTGGTATTCGCGGCGACTGCGACTTCATGCTCTGGCGTATCAGCTATGATCTCGACCTGTTCCAGGACATGACTACCAAGATCCTGACCTCCGGCCTTGGGCAGTATCTCACGACCCCATATTCCTACCTGGCGATCACCAAACGATCCGTATACGTCGATCATCACTCGCATGCAGGCCAGGAAGGCAAACGGTTGACCGTGGTCCCAGGGAAAAGCAAGTACATCTTCGTGTATCCGTTCTTGAAGACCAGGGAATGGTTTTTGCTTACGAAGGCGGCGCGGCAGGGCATGATGGACGAGCACATAGAAGTGGGACATCGATTCCCCTCCGTGAAGCTGAACACGACGTATTCGTTTGGGTTGGACGATCAGGAATGGGTCGTGGCGTTTGAAAGCGACAAGCCAGAGGACTTCCTGGACTTAGTAATGGCACTACGGGAGACAGAGGGCTCACGCTATACGCTGCGGGATACCCCGATCTTCACGTGCATTCGCAAGAGTCTCAAGGAAACCCTCGACACCCTCGGCGGCTAGAGATCCGGATCAGAGTGCGTCCTAGGGCCTTCGATTGTTAGGATCGAAGGCCCTTTGTTTTGATTGGAAAAGTAGTCCTCAGGGCACGCCTGTGCCCTACGGCGTTCGACAGCCCTCCCAGGGCCCTGCCGGCTCTCGCTAGGGCTTATTGCTCAAGGCTTCTCACATCAGAAACACCCTGCGGACTGTCATGATCCACTCCACGATCTCTGTTCTCAGGCGAAGCCGGGTACTGCGGAAAGTCCCTTAAAATAGAGAATGTTTCCCGCTGACCGCTGACCACTCATGTACCTGTCCACGGCTTTGACAGTCCGACAAGGCCTGTGTTACCTCTACACTGTCACTCGCTGGGATCTCATGGCTGATACCACCGCGCTCTATGCCTTGCGTTTTCCTGATGGCTCAGTGAGCCTGTATATCGATGAACTCTATGCCCAAGACCGAGGGATCGACCCCTCCCAGCTTGTGCGGGTAGAAATCCCACGGGAAATGTTCCTTAGCGGCAGCATACAAGACATCCGTGAATATGTCGCCCTTCAACTCGAACAACGTGAGCAACGGACGGGCACAGCGTAGTCAGCCATCAGATGCGAGTCGTACCGTCTCACCCCTGCGTACACCGTAGAACCATGGCCTTCACCGCCTGAAAGAAACATATGACGCAAACAGTCATGGCATCGCCGCTGACCGCCGAGATGATTGAAGACGTCGTCGCCGGCTTGCCGATCCAAGGTCGCATCATCCTCAGACTGTTGCTGATCCAGTATCTCGACGTCACTCACGAGGAAATCTTGTATATGGTGGCGGACCGGCCGGACCCTCGATGTGTCTCCGGCAAGAAGCCCGTCACCACAATGACCCAGGAATCGATCACGGCGATGATCGATCGCCGGAACGAATACCGCAGGCGGGCTCGGCTTCGACGAGAACGAACGTGGCTTCAATGTGTCGTCCTAAAACATCAGGCCCACATGGCGGAGACCTTAGTCTCTCGAGCCGCCCTCCTGCTCGCTGACCGTGGTGTGTCTGCCGAAACAATCGACACTCTCAAATCCCAGGCTCGATCCGCCGTCCCCACGGCGACGCTCCGGTTGCTGGAAGAGCGTTGGGAACACAACGAGATCACAGCGGAAGAATATCAACGGCAGCGGCTGGC
The DNA here is from genome assembly GCA_001464735.1 of Nitrospira sp. Ga0074138. Taxonomy (GTDB): domain Bacteria; phylum Nitrospirota; class Nitrospiria; order Nitrospirales; family Nitrospiraceae; genus Nitrospira_D. The sequence goes on along the minus strand of LNDU01000032.1, from coordinate 56,962 downwards.
CATTGAAATGCAAACACTGCTCCGGTTTGCCGAACGGTTCAAAAAACGTCTCGACCTGGCTGAGCGCGAGCAACGGACATCGGATCAGACAATCTTACTTGATCATGAAATCGGCCATATTTGGGGAATTCCAGCCAGTACGTTGGCCGCTCGCAAGGTCAAGTTCTTGTCTCAGTATCTCACCGCACTCCAGGCCAAAGGCTCAGGAACCAGTCCAGCGCCAGGAAGCACCCCCTCCCTGGAGCTCTGGAAGGACACCCTGCAGATGCTTTCTCGTACCCCCATCGAACGATCGATCGCGACCTACGATGGGCTCGAGCAGACTGAGTCAGCTTTACTTGAGAAACTGGCGGCCTATGCCGTGATTCGAATACCGGAGGCCACTGAAACGAAATTTTGGAATTCGCTTGTGTATGGAGCCAGTTCCAACGCCATGCACAGTGAATCGACCCGTACCTTGTTCGGACTCCAACGGCTGGTCGCTATACAGAAGGACGTAGACGCCAGCGACGAGGCACTGGATGAAGAGCTCCTCACACGTACGGCGCCAAGATCGAAAGATCCGGAGTTGCTCGCACCGCCAAACGAGGCCAGCCCTACAGAACTCACGGAGCTGCAGCACCACATTCTTAACAATTTCATCGGAGAGGATGTCAGCGGTCGAGCCTCCGACAAATGGTAAACTTTCACAGTTGCCAATTACCAGCAGTTCGGTATAATTACGTTCAACAATGACACCACAATCCTCCACTCCCTCACCATTTATCACGTCAGTGGCTGTCTTCCTCCTGGTCCTCTTCATCTGCCCATACCTGCCAGGATTCCTGGGCACGCCTACCCCGGCAACAGCCGCTAGCCTGATTGAGATCTCGGAGCTTTTGGCCCATCCGGAGCAGTACGATCATCAAGACATCATGGTCACTGGAAAGGTCATGAACGTGCAGTTGGCCACCAATCGTCAAGGGCATCCGGCCTATGGATTCCTGCTCCAAGACCAGGCTGGCACATTGAAGGTGGTGAGCCTTGGGCAGCTGGAAGTCCACGAAGGTGATCAAGTGATTGTCGAGGGTGTCTTCAGTCGCCTCAGACAAGTCGGCCGCACGATTGTCTACAACGAGATCAAGGCCCTGTCAGTCAAACCGCTGAATCGTCTCAATCCAGACCTCGTCGGCTAATCACTCCCAGCCACTTCAGGTTTTGCATTGAACGACGAACCCATAAACCGTTACTTTTCCTCCATTCGACTTTTCGAAACAGGATCTTGGCATCGGAGTGGCGAAACCGACCGTAGCGGGTCAATGAGGCAACTTGAGGATCCATGTCAACAGCCGATCGGAGATCCGATCGGGAAGCAGTTTCACCATCAGCGCGCGGAGCTTGGCATCAGTCCCAACGAGATACCGCGTTTTCGGAGTCGGAGCAGTCAGGGCTTCTTCAACCACTCTTGCAACAGCATCAGGCGCGATCGCTCGCTTTGAAGCTTCTCCCACGACCTTCCTCACCGCAGCCACAACAGGCTTATAGAGGGTTCGAATTTCCGTCTCGATGGCAGCCTCTCGCTCAGCTGCCTCGATCGCCGATTTGTTCCAAATAGGTGTCGTGATCGCACCCGGCTCGATAATCGAGACATGGATCCCCCATTGCTGGACCTCGAGGCGCAAGGCGTCTGTAATGGCTTCCAGCGCGAACTTCGAAGCCGAATAGGGGCCCATCAGCGGTATCGTTGAGAGGCCTGCAATAGAACCCATGTTAATGATGCGTCCCCGTGCCTGTCGGACTAACGGAAGAAACGCTTGGGTGACGGCCACCTGCCCGATAACATTCACTTCAAGCTGCTGGCGGAGGTCGGCGATCGGTACGGCTTCAAGTGGCGCCACGACTGCAATCCCGGCATTGTTAATGAGTCCAAAGAGTCCACGATCTCTCGTCGCTTCCAAAACTACTGCGTAAGACTTCTGAATAGCTACCAGATCTGTCACATCGAGCTCCACCGGGACCAGCCGATCGGAACCGGCCGTTTGAAGGGCCACACCATCTTCCGATTTCCGTACTCCTGCAAACACGGCAAACCCCAATCGATCAAGATGCAGCGCGCAGGACGCTCCAATTCCAGTGGAGGCTCCGGTAATAACCACCGCACGATTATCTCCGATCGACATCTCGCTCCTTTTGAGTCAAAGCCGCAGGACCATAACAGGTTTTGAACACTTTCATCTAGACATGGCACGGCTGTGCTCTATTCAGTCGGTGGACAGTGACCGTTGTCTTCGGCTATCATCTGCGTTCTTCAACGTGGCGGTGTAGCTCAGTTGGTAGAGCAGCGGACTCATAAGCCGCGGGTCACCCGTTCAATCCGGGTCACCGCCACCAATAATTCCCGCAACTTATCACTCAGCTGCTCATAGATCCCGGACGGCTCTGTTGAGGCACCCTCCCTAGAGGTTTCCCTTGTTGCTGTATTCAGACCATACGGGTACTAATGGCAATCATGAAAGACAATACAAACGGGACCCAGTCTGTCTGGACCGCTTCCAAGCCAGAGTTCTCTTCGCATTCATTGAATCAATCTTTAAATACGGATGTCTGTATTGTCGGAGCCGGAATAGCCGGACTGTCGACCGCCTATTGTCTGTCTCGTGAGGGCAAATCGGTGGTGGTCCTTGACGACGGTCCGATCGGTGGAGGGATGACCGAACGGACGACGGCACATTTGTCGAACGTCATCGACGACGGCTATGTTGAAATCGAACGCCTGCACGGCGAACTAGGCGCTCGCCTGGCGGCCGCCAGCCATACTGCAGCGATCGATCGCATCGAAACTATTGTGACGACGGAACGTATTGCCTGCGATTTTGAGCGAACCGACGGTTACCTTTTCCAAGCGCCGGAACCGTCAGCGGAAGAATTGGAAGAAGAGCGGCTGGCGGCGCTTCGCGCGGGCGTCGATGTCGTACAGGTCGTGAATCCCTCCCTTCCCGCCCTGGAACCTGGAGTATGCCTTCGATTTCCACGGCAGGCTCAATTCCATCCATTGAAGTATATGACCGGTCTGGCGCAGGCGATTGAAAGGCGCGGCGGGCGGATCTTCACCGGCTGCCATGTAGAAACCGTGAAGGGCGGGAAACCATCGCGAATTGAAACCCGATCCGGTCATGTCATCATGGCTCAGTCGGTTGTCGTGGCTACGAATACCCCCATCAACGATATGGTCGTTGTGCACACCAAACAAGCACCCTATACCACCTATGTCATCGGAGCGAGTGTGCCGAAGAATTCTGTGCCAACCGCATTGTACTGGGATCGGGCTGACCCCTACCATTACGTCAGAATCCAAAAGGGAGCAGCAGCCGACGGCCACGATCTCTTGATTGTCGGTGGTGAAGATCACAAGACGGGTCAGGCGGACGATGGAGAAGCTCGCCATCGACAATTGGAACAGTGGGCCCGGGCACGATTTCCGTTGATCACGCACATCGAGTACCGCTGGTCGGGACAGGTCATGGAACCGATCGATGGTCTAGGATTACTCGGTCGGAATCCCAGTGATGAGTCCAATGTGTACATAGCCACCGGTGATTCCGGCATGGGTATGACGCATGGCACGATTGCCGCCATCCTCATCACCGATCTCATTCTGGGTCGTACGAATGCCTGGACCACATTGTACGATCCGGCTCGGAAGTCGCTGAAAGCGGCGGGAACCTTTGTTCAAGAGAACCTGAATGTGGCCGCGCAGTATGGAGACTGGCTGTCGCCAGGCGACGTCGAATCTGAAGATCACATTCCGAAGGGAACGGGGGCGATACTTCGGCACGGTATCCAGAAGATAGCCGTCTATCGGGACGAAGGAGGAGAATTACATCGCTGCTCAGCCGTGTGCCCGCATCTCAAATGCATTGTCGCGTGGGATGCCATAGAACACAGCTGGAACTGTCCCTGTCACGGTTCTCGATTTAGTGCGTATGGGAAAGTACTGAACGGTCCTGCGAAGGCCGATCTTTCTCCGATTGAGACATAACGGTCGGGCCGATTCTATAACGATGTCCCCACCTCGAACGCTAGTTTGTTCCTAAATCGCCGCGAAGCCCCCATCACATACCGCCTTCTCAACGTATTTCAAGTCCCAAATCTTCGTCTGAAATACCCTCTGAATAACTCGGCTCATCGCTTTGAAATGAACGGCTTGCGCTTAAGGGATTCTGTGAAAATCCAAACTCTCATGACATTCTGAACCCCGGGCTATCCCCAGTGTTCCTCTCTTTCCTCGTTGGGTAGACTACAGGAAGACTCTTGTCACACAGTCCACGAATGTTCAGGCATCGATGCTAAGACGTAATGGTCCAATATGCATGCTGGTGTGCTCAGTGCTTGCTGCGGCGGTGCTCGGCTGCGGTAAACCAGAGTATGTGCCGGACATCCGCGTGGTCCAAACTCATCGCATCATCGACGCGACCGCCGAATTTCATGACGTATACCCGGCACTCGCGCTAGTCTCCGGCAAGGAGAGCTTTGGCCTGATCGAACCGAATACCGCGAAGGTTGCGCCGTCGGTGCTTACCAAGCAAGTGGAGCAGGCATTACTCAACTCATTCGATCAGGCTGGAGTGTTCTCAAAACTCGTCACGTTCGATCCGCACCCCGACCTTGTTCTGACGGCTCGTATCAATTCACTGCACAAGCACTACCGACCGCAGGTATGGACAAAACTCCCGTATGCCGGAACCATAGCCACTGTGTTGGATCTGAAAACGCATGTCAGCAGCGGGGAAGCGGACCTCACTGTATTCCTCTTAACCTACCGCGGCAAACTGGTCGGTACATACCGGGGCTCCTCCTCATTCAACGAACGATTTAATACAACTGGGGAGATGTCCCCTGGTACGCGCCTCAACCAGGCACTTTCTGAAGCCGTGCAAGAGATCCAGGGTCAAATTCTTGGTGACGCCCGCCTTGGAACCATCGCTGCACGAGAGTTTGCGCAGTTTCGATGAGGCCCGCCTCTTCCTGATCATTGGTGGGAGCTGATCTGCGCGACGCCCTTTTAGCTTGTTCATGAGCCACTCGCCGCGGAAAGGTTGTGCCCGTTCTCGCTCCTTCCGTAGCCGGCCGACCAGGCATCGTTCACAACCAGCGTCCACGCCTCTTTGCGGGACAAGTTAGGATCGGACATTAAGGCATAGCGTCTCTGCATCTCCGCCCGAAAGGCGGCCTGCGAGTCGGTCGGAATGCCGGCCAAAACAGCCAGCGAGGTCAGATATTCGCCATGGCCATGAGCAATATCGCCGCTCACGCTATCAAAGGCAAATGCCACGAAGCGCTCCAATTGCTGACGAGCCTTGGCAGGACCGGTGGGCGCGCTGTTACCGGGGGATGTGCTGGACGTAATGTCAAATGGGGCTCGAATAGTATCGGTGGTCGGCCCGCAAGAAACTCCGCCCACTACAAGCATCGGAATAATGAAAAGGGCCGCGGTGGTTTTCATACTATCCTCCTGGGATGATGGATTCCGTTGCAAGAAATGCAGTCATGTTCATATCCCTAGCATGATTGCTGATATGGCATGGCCTAGGCAACGCCCTGGTTTAGATGGATCTGGAGAGATAATGCATCAGAGGCTCCCTTCCCAGGGGAATGCCTAGCTACTCCGCCCCATGAAAGAAATGTATACGAAGACTAACAGGGAAGGAGATTAAGTTATGGCTGACGTGAACTCCATGTATCATGCACAATCCCGAAGCGATACACTCAAGTCTCAGATCGATAAGCTCAAAAGCCTGGCCCACCACACGGCCGTAAATCCCACCTTCGATCAGTTTGACGCCGAAACCGAAGACATCTTAATCAACATATACGGCGCCAATCACCAGTATGTGGAATCTTACAAATATGCCACGGTGGGGGAGGCTGAAGCGCTGGTAAATTTGCCGGAATCAGCTCAGGAACCACTGACGCGAGACATCCCCAAGAAGGGACTACAGCAACGCCGCCAGGCACTACAAAGTATCCTAACCGAGCTGCAGGGACTTGAAATGCAAGAGGCCGATCTCCTAACCGGAGAAGATCGTGAGGATCCACCAGGTCCTAGCTAGGAGGGCGATGAGTCCCCTCTACGATCGGTGCATCGTGCGGTAAAACTTAAACCGGGTCACCGCCACCAAACCAACCTTCGGTTGACCCGCTGGCGTTCAGGGAAAGACCCAGCTCGTGCGCTTGGGACTTGAATCCCTCGTTTCTCGCGAAGCAGCCAAGCGTCTCGCTCGACTGGGCGGCACTGAACCCTTCTGAAAGACATCCGCCGGGGCCTGCCTACCTAGTCATGCCTACACTCGTCGATACTTCCATGTGGATCGATCATCTGCGTACCAACTCCCCTGCTCTTCACCGACTGCTGGATGAAGAGCTGGTTGTCTGTCACCCGCTTATCATTGGAGACTTAGCTTGTGGCAACATGAAACATTGATCTGAAGTGCTCGAATCGCTTGCCCTCTTGCCGACCGCAGGCGAAACATTTCAGACCATACAAAGTTATCCGACCCCTTAATATTGCCATGGCGGTGTAGTGCAGTCGGCAGAGCAACGGACTTATAAGCCGCGGGTCGGCCGTTCAATCCGGCCCACCGCCACCAAACCGCACTTCGTACGACCCGCTCGCTCTTTATCGATGCATCATGCCTGACGCGAGCGGATACCTCTTCGATATTTCTTCCACGATAAACCTCGCCCGCAAGTACTAGTGGCTCATCAGGAGAATCCTCCTGTATTATCGACGCCGAGTAAACACTCCCAATGTTTCACCTCCGAACTTATATGTGCTCGCACCGCCGTCACATTATGGCTTTATAGCATTCTCGGCGAAGAAACTTTTCGACTTTCCTCTACTCAAAACCTTGCTCATCCGGCGCCTCATCAGGTACAGCCTCTCTTCATTTATCGTCGCAGGATAAACCCCTCCAGGAGCGTCTAGTTCAATATCAAACCTGCCCAGTGCTTCCGCAGTTGATGAGCAACTCTTTATGAGCCTCACTCGTTTCCCCTTGAATTTTTTGCTTTGTGATACGGTTTGAATTCTCCGCAAGGGCCTTCGCGTGTCCAGCCGAGCGCATAGGCCAGCCAGACGGCCGCAATAACCCGCACGATATAGGGATCGGAGGCTGTCTGGGTCGTAAGGAGACCAGAAGCTGGGTATGCACAGAACAAGATTAGACCTGGCGCTATCTTTCTAGGCTCCTTGCACCTTGACAGCGTCAGCATGCTAACCTAACATCACAGCCCCGCAGGTTATCTAGTCAAGTTTTTGACCTGGCAAGCAGTAGAACTTACCATGGCTGAGTCCTCTCCGATCATTGCTGACAACCCCACCCTTTCAAGTCCGAGAACTCTTGCATTCAAGTATAAGGCGTTTATCTCCTATAGCCATGCGGCCGATGGTATGTTGGCTCCATCGCTGCAAGTTGCCCTGCATCGGTTCGCCAAGCCCTGGAATCGATTGAGGGCGATGCGTGTATTCCGGGATGAAACTAGCCTCGCCCTGACACCGGAATTGTGGCCCTCCATTCAAAAGGCTCTGGAGGAGTCGGAATATTTTCTACTGATGGCATCACCCAAGGCGGCCGAGTCCAAGTGGGTCCAGAAAGAGATTGAGTGGTGGTTAACACATCGTTCATGTAAGACATTATTCCTTCTCGTCACAGAAGGCACTCTTCGCTGGAACGACAATATAGGCGATTTTGACCCGACAGAGAGAACCGCACTTCCTTCCAACCTGATTGGCAAGTTCACGAGCGAGCCCAAGTATGTGGATCTGCGATGGGCGAGGAATGTGGATAATCTCACACTGAGCCATTCTCGGTTTCGTGCAGCCGTCCTCGATATTGCCGCTCCACTGATTGGAAGACCAAAAGACGAACTCGACGGTGAAGATGTCCGGCAACACCGAAGGTTAAAAACCGTGGGATGGGCATTTGTTTGTGTGATTCTAGTCGCCGCTTGTGTTGCAATTTGGAAGGCCTATGTGGCCGATGAGCGATATAAGGTGGCCGTCTCGCGTCATTTGGCTAATGAAGCTGGCAAGCATTTGGAAAAACAACCTGATTTAGCATTGCTTCTCAGTGTGGAAGCTTATAGGAAAGCTGGAACAGCAGAAGCCCTGCAAGCCCTTTACACCACATTAGATTCGGCTGGGCCTACTGTCTTACTGCACGGGCGTTATGGCGATGGAAGAATACTAGCATTTAGCAAGGACAATCGGTTTCTTGCATCTATGAGTCATGGTGGCAGATTGCGGCTGTGGGATTTAAGTGTCAGCCCTTCTACATCCGTAATTCTTCCCGGCCACCAAGGGGAAGTGACGAAGATGGTTTTTAGTCCTGATGGCAAAGCCCTTGCCTCAAGCGATGACAAAGGCACGGTGTTGCTTTGGGATTTCAATCAGACTCCACCTCGTTCGCGGTCGCTCCTCGGTCATAAATCCTACGTCAGCGACTTACGTTTCAGTTCCAATGGAAAACTCCTTGCCTCCGGGAGTGGCGATGGCGTGTTTATATGGAATGTCGAATCCACAACAAATGAATTCACTCATCTTGAAGTTGGTGTATGGGGCCTTGCGTTCAGCCCTGACGGAAAGTCCTTAGTTTCAGAAAATCCCAATCAAGGGATATTTATGCTTTGGGATTTAACTATGGCGCCGCCTCGGTCCAGTCCTCTCCTCGGTTACGAGGGAACTGTACGAGCATATGCTATGAGTCCGACCGGGAAGCTCTATTCACTGAGTGATTCAAAAGGAAACCTTGTGCTTTGGGATTTAACTGTAAAGCCCCCAACCCCGGTATACCTTGATGGCTATCGCGACTATGTCAGGACTCTTGCTTTTAGCCAGGATGGAAAGTGGCTTGCAGCGGGTGACAGCGTGGGGACGCTGCTGCTCTGGGATCTAAGTGTACAACCAGTTCGTTCCATTTCTCTTCCAGCTCTTGCGAATGGTATTTGGAGTTTAGCATTTAGCCCGGATAGCAAGTCTTTGGTATCGGGGCCTGGTCAAGGTCTACTTCAGCTATGGGATCTCAAAGCTACTCCACCCAGAGCAGTTGTATTGGAAGGCTACCATCTAGACGCCGCCATCGATGGACAAGTTTTTAGCCCTGATGGACGGCATCTAGTGCTCAGATCTGGCTTAGGAACTTTTAGCGTGTGGCATTTGCATGAGGACCGCCCAGTGGTAGTTAACCTACCGGGGTTTCAGGATGGGCCCAAGGCCTTTAGCAACGATGGCAGAATGTTGGCTTCGGTTAATTCAGTTGGTACGTTCTCGATATGGGATCTCGAAGGTCCAGGAGCCGTACGGTTACCGTTACACGGTCATCGTGGCGAAGTGGAGGACATCTATTTTGACTCAAGTGGAAGGGTGCTCGCAGTCCACGCGTCGGACGCCACCCCATTAGTTTGGGACTTGAGCACGACCCCGCCTCGCTCCATTTCCCTTGTAAGGCATCATGGAGCTGTCGGCACACTTGAGCTAAGCTCGGATGGGAAGCTATTAGCCTCAGGGGATTTTAAGACCGTCCGCCTCTGGGATCTCTCCAAATCGCCGCCAACGTCCACTAAACTTCATGATCATCGGGTCTCTGTCTGGAGAATTAGATTCAGCTCGGATGGCCGGTTCATAGCCTCAAGCGATGGTGAAGACATCATCCTTTCGGACTTGAGGCTAAAGTCGTCAAAGCTGTTTCCGGCAGTGGATCACCATGGGCATGTGCGAGATTTCACTTTTAGCCCAGATGGTCAAAGCTTCATTTCGGCCGGAATGGAGGGGACATTAGTCTTCCGGGACCTGGCCGTGAACCCACCTCGAACCACTTTCCTTACAGGCCATCAGCAGAATGAGATGGAAACTGTCACCTATAGTCCCGATGGAAAAAGTTTTGTTTCTACGGATCGTCAACGCGATGTGTGGCTGTGGGATTTAAGTGAGCGAGAACCTCGGCCAATAGCACTTCCATCGCGTAAAGGCTATCTAAGGCGACCCGTCTTCAGTCCCAATAGTGCAAAGCTGGTTATTGGCTGCGAGGATAACTTATTACAACTTATTGATCTAACTGTACCCTCTTCTTCCGCAGTATCCCTAGAGGGGATTAGCGGTAACTGTAGCCAAATTGTATTCAGTCCCAACGGCCATCTGATGGCATCCACTGATCTCAGCGGTACAGTGATTCTCTGGGATATGAAAACTCATCCCACTCTGCTTGCCCGCCTACCAACATATCGGGGAGGTTCACGCGGTGGTTCATGGATGGGTAAATTAGTCTTCAATCCAACTAGCAAGGTGTTGGCGTCAAGCAATGAGGAAGGGTTACTGCTGCTCTGGGACGTTACGGTTAATCCCCCGAAGAGTATCACTCTATCTCATGACCAACGTAACGTGAAGGCTCTTTCTTTCAGTCCTGACGGCAGATTCTTAGCTGCCGGAAGCCCTCAGGGCGTGCTGACGCTCTGGGATGTGAATTTTGAATCCCTATCTGACAAAGCTTGTCGCATTGCCAATCGAAATCTACGTCGGACTGAGTGGTTGGAATACTTAACAGAAGATTCGTATCGTCCAACCTGCAAGGATCTTCCAATCGAGGAACTGGTTAATCAAAAGAGATGAGACCGCTCCTCGCATTTATTCATGTGGTGGGCCCACTATTGTGAATGATCGTACCGGGTTCCCGTTGGCTCAAACGAAAACCACCAGCTTCGATTTTGTGTTGTTATTCCTCAACACACTGGGTTGTGATCCATTCGTCACGTAGAGTAAAGAAGTCTCTCTACTGAGAGGTAATTGTGCACCCCGTGCTCCGACAAGCCTATGATGCCGAAATGACGGCAGCAGTCGGTCAGTATGATGCTGGCGATCTGCAACTCGCATTTACCCATCTTGAGCGGGCGCATATCTTGGGGCAATCGTTTCCGATTGAGCATGCGCGAACCCACTGGTGGATGCTGAAGGTCGGTTGGAGGCGCCGAGATTTCGTAGAAATAGCCGGTCAACTGCCTCGGATCCTGGGAGCTCTGCTGTTTTCACGAATTTGGGTGCCGATAGGCAATACTGGCGGGGCTCGCGTCCCGCCGTTTCAGTCCATGCCCATTCCTGAAGACCTTCAAACCCTCTTGGATAAATACGGACGGGGCTCCAACACGTGAGCAGTCCCTGCTGATCACGCAACATGGTCGCAGCCCTTATTCCTCCCGCAAGCCTTCCACCACCGGTTGTCGTGCCGCCCAACGGGCTGGGAAGTAGCCCGCCACCAAGGTGGCAAATGCCGCAAGCAGCACGGCCTGGGCCAGTGCGCCGATCGGAACAATCATCTGAATCGTCCAACCGAATGATTGCTTATTGATGACCTTAATCAGTAACAGCGACAGCAGCCCGCCACCAATGAGACCCAAGACAATCCCCACTACGCCGAGGTAGGCCGCCTCCCATAACACGAGCTGTTGAATTTGTTCCGCACTGCCACCAATGGCCCGTAGCGTCGCAAATTCCCGGCGACGTTCAAGGACAGACGTGACCAGTGTATTGACGATCCCCAGCATGGCAATCACGATCGCGATGGCCTCCAGCACGTAGGTTAGCAGAAATGTGCGATCGAAAATGTCGAGAATTTCTTTCCGTAACTCAGTGTTGCTGATCACAAGCGGCGGAAGCCCTCCGCCGGCTGCGCCGCTCAGTTGTTCTAGGATCCGTTCTCTCACACGATCAATACTTGACCCAGCGCTCATGTACACGGGGAATACCGTGACCAAATCATCGTGCCAGAGCGACTGGTACAGCGCCCGATCCATGAGCAGCTTCCCCCCGTCCGTCGAATAGTCATAAAACACGGCCACGATCGGGAATCGCGCGGGGCCGCTCGGCGTCAGAATGTCAAGCGTCGACCCCTCTTCCACCCCAAGCCGATTAGCCAATACCTCAGAGACGAGGAGACCACGGGTATCGGCTGCCCGTACGAGCTGTTCTGAAGAATCGCCCTGGCGAACAAGATACCGGCTCCATTGGGCATGTAATCGCAGATCTCGTGAGACGATAGCCACCCGTTGGCCGTTCACCTCCACTCGGACATCGCGATAACTATCGACTGCTGCGACTTCAGGGATGGAAGACAAGACGGTCAACCATGTTGGCGGGAGACTCCGGCCTGCGCCTCCGATCTCCGTTCCCCGCAGCCACAGTGAGGGTGCCACGACCAGATCGGCCAAGACCGTATCGGTGACCCAGAGTTCGACCGTATGTCGAAAACTTCGCACCATAACCAGCACGCCGATCATGATTGCTAATCCCACCATCAAGGCAGAGACGGTCACTCCGTTTCGGCCTGGACTGCGCGAGGCATGCTCCACGGCAATCCCCCTCATGACTCCCCCTGCTCCCCCTGCACGTCCCACATATTGCCGCGGACGCCGCCATCCAGTGACACAGATCGGGGCCAGACAGGCCAGACCGGCCAGCAGACAGAGCGTTGCCGCGTACCCCATGATAGGAATCCCATTGATGGGGCCTAGCAAACTCAAGAGCCCAGCAACGGCGAGCAAACTCAGTCCCATGATGGCGAGCATCCCCACTCGTAGCTGCTGGCTCGCTTCATAGTCACCAGGAGCCAACGCTCGTACGGTCGCGGTGCGACTGGCATCCAGGCTTGGACCGACGGCCCCGATCATGGACATGACGCACCCGATCACAATGCCTTCGAGCATCATGCTCCAGAATTGGCCGGTCTGGAATAGCCCTCCTTCGCCAGCACCGACTGGAGCATAGAGATCCGAAATCGTTTGACTAAGCAGCGCCACCAGCTCTTGCGCGAGCACCATTCCGGTTGTACTTCCGGCGATTCCTCCCAACAATCCAAAGAACCCGGCTTCCATCAAAAACAATACTGCCACCCGAGACTGAGTCATCCCAATGGCTCGATAGATTCCTATTTCTCGTCTCCTCTGGGCGACGGCGAATGCCATCGTGTTGTAGATCAGGAACATCCCGACTAACAGGCCAACCCAGCTCAACACCGTCAGATTGAGACGGAAGGCGCGTACCATTTGCTCAACCTGCCTCGTCCTGTTGGCCGGCCGTTCCACCGTCAAATAGGGAGGCAGAACAGCCCGTAGGTCCTGTGCGACCTCATCGACGGTCTTGTGTTCGTCGGTCACGATATCGATTCGATCCAACTTCCCAACCATCCCGAACGCAATTTGTGCCGCAGCGATATCCATCACGGCCATGCGTTCCCATGATGAAGGTCGGTCCGATCCATTTTGAAGAATCCCTGCAACCCGACAGGTGAGACGCCTGGATCCAAGGAGAAGATCAACCTGCTCATCGACCGACAGATTCCACTCCGTGGCCAATTGGGCTCCCAAGAACACCGCCTGTGGCTGGATCATCCCCATCAACTGACTTTCCGTTGACGGCTGGCTCATGCGGAACCCGCGTGTATTAAATTCGGCCAGAAGATCCAGCCCCACCACTTGCACCGCTTGGTCGACGTGCTCTCCTCTCATGCGAACGGCCGTCTGTAGAATCACGGGCGATGCAGACGTTACGCTGGCGATGGTTCTGACCTGTCTAATGACCTGTTCATCAAGCCCGGTCTCCCCTCCTGACACTTCCAAGGTCGTGGGACCAGCCACCGTCAGGACCGCCTCTTCAAAGGACCGCAGCACGTCGACGTTGGCAGTCCGCACGGCGACGGAGGCCGACACGCCGAGCGCCACTCCGACGATCGTCAGCAGCGTGCGTAACGGCCATTGCCGGACATGCGCGGTGAGAAGAAGGAGTAAGACCCTTACAAAGGCAGGCATTGAACGTGAGATAAGCTTTCTGCTGGGAAACGTCTCATCGGTTCCGCTATACACATCCGCGCGCTCGGCACAAATCAGTCATTTCGTTTACACGCATCCAGTCGTTTGCTAGACTGACCTCAGACATTTCCAGAGGAGGACAGATGGCCAGAAGCAAACACACCACCGCACTCCCGCTCCATCGGGTGGGACACCGCTCCAAACCTTCTCTGCATATTACGCCCCGTCAACGCGAGATTCTTCGATTGGTCGCGCTGGGCCATACCAATCGTGAGATCGGCGCGACACTGGATATCAGCGTCCGGACGGTCGAAGTCCATCGTTTCAACTTGATGCGCCGACTCAATGTTCGGAACGTCGCTCAGCTCCTGCGTCAGGCGCTGCAACAAAACATGCTGCCTCGCAGCTTCGGCACGAAATAGGCTTATAATTCCTTGAGCCGTCCCTGACATTCCACAATCGACTGGTATCCTTTTCGTGACAAGACCGCGGTCAATTCCGTTTCCAGTCGTCCGAACACATCCAACCCTTCCTCCACCAACACCGTCCCGATTTGGACTGCCGACGCACCGCACAGGAAATGTTCGAACACATCCATCCCCTCAACGATTCCTCCGGTTCCAATGATCGGCATCTTCCCATCAAACAACTTGTAGAAGGCGCGAACGTTCGCTAAGGCCACGGGCTTGATCAGTCGCCCGCCCAACCCGCCAAACCCGCCTTTCGGTTTAATGACGACGGCTTCGCGTTCCGGATCCACAACCAGGCCGTTACCCACCGAATTGATCATATTGAGAAAGTCGACTCCGCAACGCCCAAGGACCTTCCCCATGGCCTCATGGTGGGCCGGGTCGAAGTACGGTGGCAACTTCACGCCCATCGGAACCGTGATGAGGCGCCGAACCTTTTTGAGCACGCGCTCAGACGTTTCCGGATCGTACCCAATTTGGGGCTTCCCTGGAATATTCGGGCAAGAGAGATTGACCTCAATGAGGTCCGGCTTAGCGGCATTGATCGCTTCTGCGATGGTCGGAAAATCTTCCTCCCCAAGTCCGGCCACACTGGCGATCACGGGCTTTCCAAAACGCTTGAGATGAGGGATCAACTCGGCGTAGGCACGATAGCCGAGGTTGGGAAGGCCCATCGAGTTGATCGATCCTCCGGGAAATCCATAATACCGTGGCGTGGGATTGCCTTGGCGCGACTCAATGGTCATCGACTTCGTGACGATCGCCCCCGCACCGGATTTCCCCAGAGCCTCGAGTTCGTCCCGTGTGACACAGAGCGCTCCCGACGCATTCATGAAACAGCTGGGAAAGGTGACGCCGGCGATGGTTGTGGAAAGATCAATCACGAAGTTGCCAGTTCGGTCATACGTTCGGTGCGCGCAATCAGCTGTCCATCTCGCATGGTCCACACATAGTCGGCGGCTTGCGCGGCCTGTAGGCTGTGAGTCACCAGCAGGACCGTCTGCCCTTCAACCATCGCGAGCTCACGAATAAGCGCCATAATCCCAGCTCCTTGCTGAGAGTCGATATTGCCCGTCGGCTCGTCGGCCAAGAGGAGACGAGGCCCATGTGCTAACGCGCGCGCGATCGCAATTCGTTGTTGCTCTCCACCGGACAATTCGGCTGGTCGATGTCGGCGCCGGTGACTCATGCCCACGCTCTCCAACATATCCCCGACCCGTTTTGTTATCTCCCGCCCGTTCTCTCCGCGCAACATCAGAGGCAGTGCAATGTTCTCTTCAGCCGTCAAACCATGCACCAAGTGGAAGGCTTGAAAAACAATCCCGATCGTTTCACGCCTGATCTTCGTCCATTCGTAGCTGGTCAGGTTGTGGGTGGATCGCCCATCGAGCACGATCTCTCCAGAAGTGGGCAGGTCCAAACCCGCGACGAGGTTCAGCAGAGTACTTTTCCCGCAGCCACTTGGGCCTACGAACGCACAGAATTCACCAGGTTGAATCTCTAAATTGACATCGCGCAAAGCCGTGACCATGGCTTCTCCACGCGAATGGGTCTTGGAGAGTTGTCTCAATGTCACCATCTGTGGTCCGCTCTCTCCAATGACTGGTCGACCGGTGTACGGTCATTCGTATTCGTATAGCACAATAAATCGGAGGCCGACAACCTTGACACCGGCAGGCTCGCCGCCATAAAGAGAGGTGAGACACACAGAGATGAAAGGCTATCCATGGCCAATCCTGTCACAGAATCGGCCTCAGGTCTCCTGCGCCGCGCGCTCAGGTTCTTTCTTCCCGTTCATTGTTCACACTGCAGTTCGCTTCTGGCAGATGATCCGATCCCCCATTTTTGTTCTCAATGCTGGAGTAAGATTTCCCTCATGCCTGACTCTCGATGCACCCGCTGTGACCACCCCTTCCCTTCTTCTATTGCCACGACCTACAGCCCAAACCATGTTTGCCAACCCTGCGCTGAACGTCCGCCTTCGTATACGAAAGCCTGGACTCTGTACCCGTACACGCCTCCACTCCAACATGCGATCCGCCTCTTCAAGTATCAGGGCAAAGTTTCCCTGGCGGCTCCACTGGCCGCCCTCATGATTGCCCGACTCCCTCCACTCGATTCCATTGATGTAATCATGCCAGTGCCTCTGCACATTGAGAGACTCCGTCAACGAGAATTCAATCAGTCCCTGCTTCTTGCCGATGACATCGGACGGACCCTCGATCTTCCCGTCGCTTACACAAATTTGATCCGAGCCATCTCTACTCCAGCCCAGACCACACTATCCCGCAAAAGCCGTCTAAAAAACCTTCGTCGTGCATTTGCCGTCCGACACCCCAATGCCATTGTGAAGAAACGCATTCTTCTGATCGACGACGTCTTCACGACCGGCACGACGGTGAATGAGTGCGCCAAAACACTCCGTAAGGCCGGGTCTGGCGACGTGTTTGTGATAACGTTAGGGCGCACGATGGATCCCACTATGATTCCCGACCGCATCATCGCTCAGCGCCCACCGTCGCTGGAGCTCCTGGGAGGTTGATCGATGCCGATTTATGAGTACTCTTGTCAGGCATGTGGCAGGAAATCCTCGGTCTTGGTACTGAATCCACGCAATCCCAGCGTGGCCACCTGCCGGCATTGCGGCAGCTCGCGGATGGAGCGTCTTCTGTCTCGATTTGCCGCTCCCAAGTCCGAGGAAGCTCGACTCGAATCGCTGGCAGATCCAGCGAACCTCGGAGGAATTGATGAGAATGATCCTCGGAGCGTCGCCCGTTTGATGAAGAAAATGGGACAGGAAATGGGCGAGGACGTCGACGATATCGAAGCGATGATGGACCAATCCGATGACGGTGCGGGAGTGCCAGAGGGCACTGACGGCCTTTGACATGCACTGTCATATATTTTCGCTTGACATTCTCAGGGTCGCCTCTAGAATAACGAGAGTGCTGGAGGCAGAATGCGGATTTTTCGATCTGACCACAGGTGGAGTGATGAGCAGGGCTCCGAAGAGCGAACTGATGACCACGCTGGAAACATGCCAGTATCTCAAGATTACTCAACGCACCCTCTATCGCTATCTTCAGAGTCGACAGATTCCCGCCTTCAAGCTGGGCAAGGAATGGCGGTTTGTCCGTTCGGATCTAGAGCAATGGATCCGCGACCGAACCAGAACTGCCGTGAATTCCTAAATACAGGACATCACAATGTTTGCTGGTGAATACCTTTGCAAGGTTGATGAGAAAGGGCGTTTCATCGTCCCCTCACCGATCCGTGAACAGATCGAAGCTGATGGTCAGACCGTCATGTTCCTGAAGGGTCCGGAACAGTCCTTGCTGATCTATTCCACGAGAGAGTGGGAGAAGGTCCTTGAACGGACCCGGACGTCTCTGGACGAAGACCAGAGTCGCCTGTTTATGCACTTTGTCGTGTCCGAGGCAGGCTCATCGGATATCGATAAAACCGGGCGGATTCTGATTCCTGGTCGCTTAAGAAAACTGGTTCCTGTCGATGAGGATCAAGAAATCATACTCGTCGGCCTGTATCACCGCATGGAAATTTGGAACCCAAGCGAATGGCGTCGGTATCTTGCCCGTACGGAAGATCGCTTTGAACAGAATATGGCAAAGATCGTGAATCTCCTCTAGCTCGGCTCCATGCCATCCGACCGACCTCGATACAACTTCCGTTCATCAAGATTTCGCCTTCCCCCAATATCCAGCCGTGGTAATCCCACACACCCATCCATCCCAAAAAAGTTACTGCGGATCAACAGTACGACTCTGTCACAGAAATCTGATCCATCGAACCCAGAGACTGCACTTCGGACACCATCACATCACCCAGACGTCACATCGGACACGTTCAAAGTCACATTGCCCGTCCCTCCCAGCATCAACCATCAATATGCAACGGTAAATGGACGTCGTTTGCTATCCTCCGCCGGACGGACGTACAAGACATACGTCGGCCAGCACGTATGTCTGGCATTAGCCCAGTCCCCCGCTAGATTCTCTTTGCACAATCGACTTCGATCTGGGCCGCTCGCGCTCTCTATCCGATTCTTTTTCGCATCCGCCTTACGGCGCGACCTTGATGGCGGTCTGAAGATCGCCCAAGATGCGGTCTGCGAAGGGCTTGGCTTAAACGATAATCGCATCATCGAAACTCATCTGTATAAGCATGTTGACAAAGCCAACCCTCGCATCGAAGTCTGTCTCTCGTTCATTTCCCCTCCTTGTCACTTAGGCTGACCACTCACTCCAGCACTCGCTCGGCTACAGTTATTTCTGGTTCATGCCGATACCTGAGAGAGCTATGTCTACAGCCCTGCTTACCAATAGACGGACCTTCTGATGGCGACAACACGCATCTCCGTCAGTGAACTTCAGATTGGAATGTACGTCGCCCGCCTGGACCTGTCGTGGTTCCGCTCCCCGTTACTCCGCCATTCATTCCTGATTGAACAGTCTTCCCAGATTGATAAATTAGTGCGTGCAGGAGTGAAGATGGTCGACATTGACCTCGATCGTGGAATCACTCCTCCGCCCCATCACGCAACGGATATCATGCAGGCTACACCCACGGCAGCAACGACTTTGAGCATGAAGCACTCCAAGCCATTGGCCCAACTGAACGAAGAATATGCTCAGGCAAAGCTGGCCAAGCAACAGATGGATCAAGCCGTACAATCCGTTTTTACAACCATTACAAAGACAGGGACGGTCAACCCTGAGCAGGCAGCCGAAGCGGTCCAAGAAATCACGATCGCCATGAGAACGCTCACCGACTCTGCAATTTTCATGGCCTTGAGTCAAAACCGAGCCGACGACTCTACGCTCAGCCAGCATGCACTGGCCGCCTGTACGCTGTCACTCGTGGTCGGGCAGGCCTTCCAATTCAACCCTCTGGAACTGCACGAGCTTGCGACCGCCGCTCTCTTACATGACATCGGTCTCTTACAGATCCGACCTGCCATTGTCCGCCATACTCATGTCTCGTCGGACCTTTCCAAGGCCAACCGACAGGAATTCGAGACCCATTCCCGCCGTGCCGTTCTGATGTTGGAGGGGAAAAGGGGAATTGAAGCCGCCACGCTTCATCTCATCGCGAATCATCATGCCTATCTTGATGACAGCGGCTATCCCAAAGAGTCACGGGGACACTTTACCTCCGACCCCACACGCATTCTGATGGTCGTGGATCGATACGATGAATTAATCACTGGGTTCGGCGGGACTGCCCCACTGACTCCTCACCACACATTTCAGCGCCTGTATCAGGAGGCTCGGGAAGGCAAGCTTGATCAACGAATTGTATCGTCATTCATCGCACGAATCGGTATCTACCCCATCCATACTCATGTGCGACTGAATACGCAAGAGTTGGCAGTAGTCACGAAACTCCATCAAGAAAAACTGCACCAACCGATCATCACCATCACCCACCAGCCAGGGGGCACTGAATACCCAACGCCGTTTGTCATCGATCTCGCGCACCAGGCCGGCAATCCCCAGGTCCGGGCCATTGAAACAATAATAGAAATGAATGCGTAGGAAGGGACACCGGTGAGTGATTCGCCTATTCGTAGCGCAACGCTTCGATGGGATTGAGCCGAGCAGCCTTATTGGCAGGATATAAGCCAAAGAATAGGCCCACCACAACCGAAAACACAAACGCAACGGCGACGGTATCACTTGAAATAATGGTTGGCCAACCGGCAATCACTGTCGTCAAGCGCGCCGCAAGCACTCCGAACAGGATGCCGATACAGCCACCGACCACACTGAGCGTCAGAGCCTCGATCAAAAACTGTATGAGAATGTGGAAACGTTTGGCTCCGACCGCCATCCGAATTCCAATTTCTCTTGTCCGCTCAGTGACGGAGACAAGCAGAATGTTCATAATCCCAATACCGCCGACAAGTAATGAGACCGACGCGATAATCATCAACATGACCGTCAAGGTTTCGCTCGTCCCTTCCTGCACCTTTCCGATTTCGACCTGCGTACGAATGGTGAAATCATCCGGCTGCTCACCCTGTAAGCGATGTCGAGCCCTCATCACCTGACGGATCTGTTCTGCGGCATCCGCCAGATCCTCGGTTCGTTCCGTCGAAACAAATACTCCGCCGACCGATCCAAGGAACAATGTTCCAAAGACTTTTCGCTCGGCAGTCGTGAAGGGAATAAAGACCACATCGTCCTGATCGGATCCCTGCACAGACTGGCCTTTCGGGGATAAGACACCGATGACCCGGAACGGGACATTTTTAATCCGAATGATCGCGCCAACTGGTTCTTCACCTGGTTCAAAAATGTTTTCGACCACGGTTTGTCCAAGGAGCGCGACCCGGGCCGCACTCTCCATATCTGTTTGAGTAAAGGATCCTCCGCTGCTGAAGGACCAGTCTCGGATCGTGACATAGCTGGGTGATACTCCGTGAACCGGACCATTCCAGTTGCGGCTCCCATTCACAATTTGCATGGTGCTTCGTATAAGCCACCCCGTTTCAGACAGAAGGGGAATCCTTTTCTTCAGTTCCAGTGCATCGGCAACCGTCAGTGTGACGGCACCGCCTTGTGCACCCCGCACGCCGCCGATGGTCATGTAACTGGGCCAGATCATAATGACGTTGGTCCCCATCGTGGCGATCTGCTTCTGCACCGCCTGTTTCGCCCCTTCTCCAATGCTGACCATAGCAATGACCGCTCCGACTCCGATAATAATCCCAAGCATGGTCAAACCCGCGCGCAGTCTGTTTCGCCCGAGCACTCTCAACGCCGTTATGACGGTTAGCCACACAAACGCTAGCATTTACGCACCCACTGCATGCGACCGCCCCTTGGTTGCTCGATCGCTGAGGATCTGACCATCCTTGACGACAATTTCACGCGACGCATAGGCGGCGATGTCGACTTCGTGCGTGACCAGGATCACCGTCATACCGTCACGATTCAATCCTTCAAGAATCCCCATGATGTCCTGACTGGACTCCGTATCAAGATTTCCGGTTGGCTCGTCGGCCAGCAACAAAGAGGGCGCGGTCACCAGCGCCCGAGCGATCGCCACCCGTTGTTGTTGGCCACCTGAAAGTTGCGTGGGGGAATGATGCTCGCGCCCCTTCAACCCGACGCGTTGGAGCGCAGCGGAGGCAAGTGTACGCTGTTCTTTCAGAGGCAGTCCTCTGTAGAACAGTGGTAACTGAGCGTTTTCCAGGGCACTGGTGCGGGGAATGAGGTTGAAGCTCTGGAACACAAAGCCGATTTGCTGATTCCGGATCTCCGCCAACTGGTCGGGCCGCAATTGTCCGACCTCGACGCCGTTCAACCGGTACCCTCCCTTGGTCGGTTGATCCAGACAACCGAGAATATTCATTAACGTGGACTTCCCGGATCCGCTCGACCCCATGATCGCGACGAACTCACCCCGTTCGATGGTGACACTCACCCCACGCAGAGCCTGCACCTCAACATCACCTACTCGATAGACCTTCCAAATATCTTCGCCGACGATCAGTGGATTCACAGACCTAGCTCATCCTATGCGCCGCCGGCGCAAATCATGAAAATGGAATGCTGGGGTGACATATGCCTTATCCGCCGACGAGCAACGTTCAACATCGCGATCGAGGGATGTCAGCGGCCTCATCGAGAGCGAGGGCGTTGCTGGTTCCCAAACCCCGGCGGCAAGTCACTCCCTTTTCGTTCGCCGAACGGCTGTTCAATACCAACAACAACGAGATCCCCTTCACTGAGACCGCCGGAGAGTAATTCAGTGGTGAGGCCATCCGAAATACCAGTTTGGACCGTCAGAGAAGCGAGGTCACCGCTCTCGCTCAGCCTCCAAATAGCTTTCGACGGCAACGTACCAGTATCTAGTTTGGTCAGACTTCCTCCATGCCTGCTTGGTACGTGCCCATCGGCCTCCCGACGACTCCCTTCACCCTTCGGAGGCGAAAATCTGAGAGCCGCATTAGGAACCTTCAGGACCTGGTCTTTCTGTGCCACGATGATCGACACATTGGCCGTCATGCCGGGTTTGAGCCGTAGGTCCTTATTATCCACACCGACCACCACATTGTAGGTGACGACGTTCTGAACGTTGATGGGTGCGAGTCGCACCTGCCTGATGGTGCCAGTAAAGGTCACACCAGGGTAGGCGTCTACTGTGAAGACGGCTTCCTTCCCTTCAGCCATCCCTCCAATGTCCGACTCGCTCACATTGGTATCGACCTGCATTTTGGTTAAATCGAGGGCGATCAGAAACAGATTAGGCGTGGCGAAGCTGGACGCAACCGTCTGGCCAACCTCTACGTTACGCGCCACAACGATGCCATCAACGGGCGACCGAATGACGGTATATTTCAATTCCAGCTCAGCCGAATTCAACGCTGCCTCCGCTTGCTTGACCTGCGCCTCAGCAACCTTTAACTGTGCTTCCGAGCTTTGGAAATTTGTGAGTGCAACATCGACGTCGTTTTGTGAGACAAACTGCTGAGGCAACAAGGACTCCACGCGATCCAGTTCGCGTTTTCGCTGCGCCAGGTCGGCTTTAGATCGTGCAACGTTAGACCGCGCCATCTCCAGATTGCTGGCAGCCTGTTCTCGGCGAGCCTTGAAGGGTTCTGGATCAATGACCGCAACCGTGTCCCCGGCCTTCACCCGCGAGTTGAAATCCGCGTGGAGGCTCTTGATCATCCCAGATACTTGGGTGCCTACCTGAACCGACACAACTGGATTGATCGTCCCCGTGGCGCTGACGGAAGAAATAACCTGACCTAACTCAATCGCCGCTGTTCGGTATCGAACAGGGGCCTTCCGCTCCCCGTTAAAAAACACATAGCCACCGATGGCAAGTCCGATGGCTACAACACCGACAATGAAGGCAATACGTCGCATATATCCTACATGTAGTCCCAGAGGTGTCTCTATCCTAACAGGAAGACAACAAACGATGCACCTCTCGGTCCACCAGAGTAGCGGCTCTCACTTTCAAACCCAGGTATTTAGCTTAACACAAGCCCAACGGCCCACCAAGGAATGAGATCTCTTGGTGGCGAACCGCTGTCAAGACAGTACGTGGGGAGGGAAAGATTCGTAGGATTATCCAGCCAAGAACCGGTCCAGGAACGTCGTCGACACATGGCCCTTCTGAAAGTCTGGATCATCGAGGATCCGACGGTGAAGTGGAAGGGTCGTCTTAATCCCCTCGATGACAAACTCGCCGAGTGCACGTTTCATACGAGCCAGTGATTCCTGTCGATCACGACCATGAGTAATGAGCTTGGCAATCATCGAGTCGTAGTACGGGGCGACCACCGAGCCTGACTCCATCGCGGAATCGACTCGCACTCCGAACCCTCCAGGGGGACTGTACTTGGTAATCATCCCGGGAGATGGCGTAAACTTCTCTGGATCTTCGGCATTAATTCGACACTCCAAGCTATGTCCAGTCAACACGACATCCTGTTGTCGAATGGAGAGAGGATGACCTGCGGCCAAACGAATCTGTTCCTTAATCAAATCGATGCCAGTGACCATTTCAGTGATGGGGTGCTCGACCTGGATGCGGGTATTCACTTCCATGAAATAAAAATTTCGGTCTTTATCGAGCAAAAATTCGACGGTGCCCACGTTTCGGTAATGGGCAGCCTTGACCGCCTCCACAGCCACCCGACCGATTTCCCGACGAAGTTTATGATCGACTACCGGGGATGGTGTTTCTTCGACCAGTTTTTGATGCCGTCGCTGAATCGAGCAGTCCCGCTCTCCGAGATGCACCACCCGACCATGTTGATCGGCCAGGATCTGCACTTCGATATGGCGCGGCTCTAGAAAGTACCGTTCGAGGTAGACCCCGTCGTTACCGAAGGTCGATTTCGCTTCAGCCTGTGCGGCCTGAAAGGCTCGGCCCAGGTCTTCGGCCTTGTTGACGACACGCATGCCTCGACCTCCCCCTCCAGCCGTCGCTTTAATAATGACGGGAAAGCCGATCTTCTGCGCCGCCTGCAACGCATCCTCCTCACTGCGCAATTCACCTGGGCTCCCGGGTGTGACTGGAAGGCCTCGACTCGCCACGATTTCACGCGCCTTCGCCTTATCCCCCATCATAGCAATATTTTCCGAGCTCGGCCCGATAAACTTGATGCCGATTGACTCGCAGACTTCAGCAAAATGGGCATTCTCCGACAGAAATCCATACCCGGGATGGATCGCATCGGCACCCGTAATCTCTGCGGCACTCAAGACATTGGGAATATTTCGGTAGCTCAATGACGATTCAGCCGGCCCCACACACACCTTTTCGTCGGCCGCTCGAACGTGTAGGGCAAGCGCATCCGCTTCAGAATGAATCGCCACGGTCTTGATGCCAAGCTCTTTACAGGCGCGGATCACTCGCAGCGCGATTTCTCCGCGATTGGCTACCAGAACTTTCTTAAACACGTCTCGGCTCCAATACGGTGGCGAGGACCGCCTTTAGAATGACCTATGAAGCGGCTTTGGGATCGATCAGAAACAGTGCCTGACCATATTCCACTGACTTTGTGTTATCTACCAAGATCTTGACAAGGCGACCATCCACTTCCGACTCAATTTCATTCATGAGTTTCATCGCTTCGACGACACACAACACTTGGCCCTTTTTCACAGCGTCACCCTCTTCAACGTATGGATCAGCATCGGGTGAGGGCGATCGGTAAAATGTGCCGACGATGGGGGACGTGACGGTCAGGAAACCCGTGTTTGCGTCTGATACGGATGTCGTGGCTGAAGCGGAATGCATCGGTTGTTGAGGCGGAGCAGAGACAAACTCCTGCACTGATGTCGTGAGAGGTCTGGCTGCGAGATCGTGGCGGACGCGGATGCGGATGCCCTGTCGTTCAAACTCAAGCTCGGTCAAATTATTACGACGAAGCAGGTCGATCAGTTCTTGGATTTGCTTGGTCGACCCCCCTGTGAGTGAGACCTCATGACCGGTCTCCTCCGCAGTCTGCGGCAACACAACCCGACGAGCCTTGGTCTTTGAATGAGTGGATCGACGACGGCTCACCGAACACGCTCCACATAGGATCTGGTGCGAGTATCGATCCGGATGACGGTGCCGACCTCCAAGTAAAGCGGAACTTTGATCGTCGCCCCTGTTTCCACGACCGCCGGCTTGGTTCCTCCAGATGCCGTGTCTCCCCGCACACCAGGATCCGCATCCACGACCTTGAGCTCAATGAAGTTTGGCAACTCAACGGCGATCGGGCGATGCTCGTAGACGAGGATCTTGGCGACCATATTTTCTTTCAATAAATCGGCGTTCTCTCCCAACTGACTCTTCTCAAACGTCAATTGCTCATACGTCTCAGTATCCATCAGCGTATAGGAATCTCCGGTCGCATAGAGGAACTGCATGTCACGCTCTTCCAAATCGGGCTCTTCAAACCGTTCTCCTGAGCGAAACGTTCGGTCCAACACATTTCCGGAGAGATAGCTTTTCAACTTCGTCCTTACGAAGGCACCGCCTTTGCCAGGCTTGACGTGTTGAAATTCGACGATATGAAAGGGCTCGCCTTCGACCATCAAGCGTACCCCGCTACGAAAATCCACCGTAGAAATCACTCGCAACTCCCTTCTATGAAGAACACAACCAGCCCGGTGCTATTCTCAATGCGCTTCTGTCTTCGGCCCTCTTATTGAAGTACCGCCACCGAAGAACCCTTGGATCCGGTAGCAGATAGGTGCTCCCACAGTCCTCGCAAGGCCAAGAGATACCCCATGGCACCAAACCCGGCGATCTGTGCCAATGCGACCCCCGATACATATGAATGCTGCCTGAATTCTTCACGCCGATAGATGTTTGACAGATGGACCTCAATGGTGGGCAACTCAACGGCGGCTAGGGCGTCGCGTATCGCGATGCTGGTGTGCGTGTAGGCCGCTGGATTGATGATAATGCCGTGATACCCGTGTTGTGCTTCCTGAATCCAGCTCACCAACTCCCCCTCAAGATTTGACTGGCGAATAACCAGTTGAGCTCCAAGTTCACCACCCAGCTTTTTGAGTGACGCATCGATCATATCAAGCGTCGTGGTCCCATAAATGGATGCCTCCCGATTACCCAACAGATTCAGATTGGGACCGTGAAGGACCAGGATCTGCAGCATATCGTGTGCAATACCTCCCCTAGAGACCTCTGCCTCACCCTACCATGTCAAGGGCGGCATTCTAGCAGTCCCCTCTCAGAGGGTCAAACCGCTGAAGTCATGGGGAAGTTCAAGAGTGGAGGCGAGAAGAGGCTTGAGGATCTCGGCGACGATCCTGAATCAAGTTGAGCCACTGCTCAAGCTGCGCAATCACTGGATTTCTGGCTTTCTGTGCGGCCAGGTCCCTGGATCCGGTTGTAGGAATAGCCATTTCTTCTGAGCGGGGTACGCTACGCAGCAATCTATGGGTCTCATCTTTGGTTGCCAGCGTCGCATCGTCTATGGCGGATATCATCCCCTCGCCGAGAGGA
The DNA here is from genome assembly GCA_001464735.1 of Nitrospira sp. Ga0074138. GTDB lineage: Bacteria > Nitrospirota > Nitrospiria > Nitrospirales > Nitrospiraceae > Nitrospira_D. Next base: position 30,158 of record LNDU01000032.1, on the reverse strand, counting down.
AGACTGGCGTCAAGGCTTGCGGTTTTGACCGGTTTCTCACACAATTCTCTTTGGGATGATGCTTCCACTCCCTGAGCCGTCGGTACCTTGAGCCCGGCACAGAGCGACAAAGCTTCTTGATCATGTGGATTTATGGATAATATGACGTTGCACGACCGGATGGCCGATTCCTTGGCTCCTTGAGCCGTGTAGAGCTTGGCCAATATTCGATGCGCACGAAGATTGTCGGGGCTTACCTTGATGGTTTCTTCAAGAATAGCCTTCGCCTTGACCGGTTGGTTCATCTGCTCATAGGCGCGACCCAACGCCACCATGGCCGTGATAAAACCTGGATAGGTCTTCAGCCCATCTTCAAGAACAGCAACCGCCTCTTCCCACATTCCAGCTTTGCCGTACTCTTCTGCCAGAGGGATAAACACCTTAGACCCTGGATCTTTAGCAAAGACTAAGGCCAACCGATCAATTTCAGCGGCATTACCTACTTTTTTTGATTCTGACGCCATAGATTCAGTCACTCCACCAGGGACTCGCGACGCGGCGAGATGAGACAGAGCTCATGCACAGCGGTCAAAATTTCGTCGGCCAGACGCCGCTTGGGCATCAGACCCAGGACTCTCTGTTCACCCGTGGCCGAAAGAATGACGACCGCATTGTCGTCACTGCCAAACCCACCTCCCGCTTGCGTGACATCATTCGCAATGATGAGATCCAGCCCTTTTCCTCTCAACTTGTCTTTCGCATGCGACAATACGTGTTCAGTTTCCGCCGCGAACCCAACCACAATTTGCGATGTCCGACGCGCGGACAGCATCGCGAGAATGTCCGGGGTCGCTTCCAACTCAAGCACGAGCTCAGATTTCCCCTGCTTCTTGAGCTTCTGTGCGGCCTGATTTTTTGGACGGAAGTCTGCAACCGCTGCAGCCATGATCAGAACCTTAGCAGCAGGGAAATGCCGACTCAACGCATCGGTCATCTCGCTCGCTGTATTGACCGAAACAGCAGTCACTCCGGGAGGAGGCGTTAGAGAGGACGGCCCTGTCACCAACACCACCTCCGCACCTCGATCCCGTGCGGCCTCTGCAATGGCATACCCCATCTTCCCGGAGGAATGGTTCGAAATAAAACGAACCGGATCAATGGGTTCCTGAGTCGGGCCCGCGGAGACCAACACCCGCTGCCCTTGCCAATCCCGCCGAGGGTTCAGTGCGGCATACACTGCATCCATGATTCGTGACTCTGCCGGCAACCTCCCTTGTGCGACTTGTCCTGATGCCAGCGGACCGACTTCAGGATCAAGCACGACGACGCCACGAGCTCGGAGCACCTGCACATGTTGAACGACCGTGGGATGTGTCCACATGTCCCCATCCATGGCCGGAGCGATAATCATGGGACACCGAGCGTTCAACAGCATCGTGCTCAACAGATCATCCGCCAGACCAAGTGCCGCTTTTGCCAGAAAATTGGCCGTCGCCGGCGCCACAATAATTGCATCGGCTTGTTCTGGGACAGCAAGATGGACCATTTCTTCATGAGATTCAAAGAGGTCCGTTGCCACTCGCTGTCCTGACAGCACTTCAAACGTAAGAGGAGTCACAAATTTCGTGGCAGCCTGAGTCATGACCACTGACACGGTGGCACCGTCACGCGCAAGAGATCGAAGCAACCCGACCGCTTTATACGCAGCGATGCTGCCCGTTACTCCAAGGACAAGCCTCTTGCCCCACGGATTGGTCGGCACGTGTACTTCCTCCAATGCTACTCCTCAGCCGGAGCTACCGTCGGCGGTACCGTATCATCGACGTAGACACTGAGTTCCTTCTTGATTTCGCGGGCGTCCTCTCCCGTCATCATCGCGATGCGCTCGGTTTCACCTTCTTTCCCTCGTTTGGCTTCCTTCATGGCATCTCGGGCTTCCTTGCCGGTCAGATACTTGACATGACCTCTCAGCACCTCGTCGAGCGCCATGGTTGTTTCTTTTGTGAAGCGAGAGGACCAGGTTGACTTCGCACCTTGAGTCAAGTGCTTCGCGCGCTGTGAAGCGACGATCACCAAGCGGTGACGGGAATCGAACTCATTGGACGCGTATTGCGGTAACAAACTCAACATGTCGATCATAGTCGGTCTAGCTCCCTCGTTATAATGTGGATGACGGTTCCGTTTCCTGAGATTTTGCATCTTTCTCAAGAATAAAGCTTTGTTCAAGCCATTGCAGGTCCATCCGTTTGGTCTTCAGACGTTCCGCAATAAAAATGCTTTGCAGCTCACGGAGAGACTGCGTCAGATCATCGTTGCGGACAATGTAATAATATTCCCTGAAACACCAGACTTCTTCTTTCACCTTTTGCAATCGGCGGACAATCTCCTCCTGAGAGTCGGATCCCCGACCTTGGAGTCGAGCACGCAGAATGTCCATCGATGGAGGGAGGATGAAAATATAGACAGCATCGCCAAATTTCTTTTTAATCTGAAGCGCACCCTGGACATCGATTTCCAGCAAGACATCGATACCCTGCTCCATCTTATCCATTAAGGGCTTCCGCGGTGTGCCATACCAGTTGGAATACACGTGGGCGTACTCCAAGAACTCATTCCTGGCAACCATATCGTGGAAGACATTCTCGTCGATAAAGAAGTACTCGCGTCCGTGTTCTTCTCCTGGACGCGGTTTTCTTGTCGTGAACGACACCGAATGCCACAGCTCTGGGACCGACGCCACGACCTGTTTACACAAGGTCGTCTTCCCTGCGCCTGAAGGAGCTGAAATGATGTACAGAATTCCCCGACGTTCAGGAGTTTGCCGAGCCCCCGTCACACCAGAAGGAAGGTTACTTGTGGTCATCGCGGTACTCATTCGACATTCTGTATCTGTTCACGTATGCGCTCAAGCTCGGCTTTCATTCGCACCACGTCGGCCCTGATCGCCGCGTCGTTGGCTTTCGATCCAATGGTATTGACCTCCCGGCCTAATTCCTGGAGAAGAAAATCCAACGTCTTTCCCACCGACTCGGTCCCTTGGAGCGCACGCTCAAACTGTATCATATGCGTGTCTAGTCTGACCAATTCTTCTGTAATGTCGCACCGATCGGCATACAGGGCCAACTCTTGATTGAGCCGAGGGAGGTCCGGGATAGCGTCTGCCAACAACTTCTCCACTCGCTGCTTCATACGGTCGAAAGTTTCCTGCGCAATGAAGGGAGCACGGGACGATACCGAGCTCCTGCACTCACGCACGTGGTCGAGCCGATCCAGGATATCCTGCGAAAGCAAGGCTCCCTCTTTCTCCCGCATTTTTACCATGTCCGACACTGCGAGCAGCCCCAGTTTTTCCACCATTTTTGTGAGCTTAGGATCGTCGGCCGTCTGCTCGGAAAGCGCAACAATATCGCGAAAACCAGCCATCAGTCCGATGTCAATGGAGCCTTTAAGTTTCAGCGTGCGCTGGAGTGTACGGAGAGCCTGATGGTACTGCTTCGCTAGGCCAAGGTCAAGTTGCACCTCGCGAGCACTTCCCCGACTCCCCTGAAGCAGCACCGCAAGATCGACTCGCCCACGTACACACTGTTGCTGGATCATCTTCTTGAAGCGTTCTTCTAGCCCACTCATCGACTTCGGCAGGCGAATGGAGGTTTCAAGGAAACGATGGTTCACGGATCTCACTTCAACACTGACGGTCCCGTCGGACCATAGTCCCTGTCGCCGGCCAAATCCTGTCATACTCTTAATCATGTCGGTAGTTTTCCTTCCCACTCACACACATCGTAAATCGGGCAAATAAGGCAGCGAGGCTTCCGCGCGAGGCACACATACCGACCATGAAGGAGCAACCGTTGGGACACATCCGTCCACTGGGTTTGCGGATACACCGATTGCAGGTCGCGTTCGATTCGCTCAGGGTCACTTGACTGGGTCAGGGCGAGTCGGTTGGTCACCCGTCGCACATGTGTATCGACCACAATACCCGGTTTCCCAAATGCGGCCCCAAGGAGTACATTCGCTGTTTTTCGCCCGACACCAGGTATGGCGATGAGTTCTTCCATGGTATCGGGAACTTGCCCCTTGAACTGCGCAGCAACGGCTTGCGCACAACCGATCAAGTTTTTCGCCTTACTCTTGTAAAATCCAGTTGATCTGATCAACGCCTCCAGTTCCGTCGACGATGCGTTCGCCATCTCGTGAGGTGTGCGATACCGCTTGAAAAGCGCCGGCGTGACCAGATTCACTCGCTGATCCGTGCACTGTGCGGATAGAATGGTGGCAACCAGCAGCTCCCACGGCGAACGATGGGTTAATTCCACCACAGCCACCGGCATGGCATGACGGAGACTCCTAGCAATCTGCGCCGACCGGTCGAGAACGGACAGCGCCCTCGTGCGGTTGACCTTCTTCATAGCGGCCCGATTGTGCAGAGGTTACCGACGAGATGCAAGCACCAGCGCATCGTCCTGCGGCGGCAGGCCAGTAGTCTGACATTCACCGATTAGCAGAGATCTCACGTGTGCTTCTAGCTGAGCGAAGAGAGGACGAAGTGTCTCGGGCTGGAGCGCCGACATACCAATGGCTCCATACCGTCGGCAAAGCAACTCAGCGCGCGCTGGGGACACCTGGTCACACTTATTCAGCACCAACAATCTCGGTATCGCGTTCAAATGCAAGTCCTCAAGAATGGCGACGACGGCGGTAATCTGAATGTCGATGTCTGCGGCGCTGCCGTCGACAACATGCAGCAGGAGATCAGCCTCTCGTAGTTCTTCGAGCGTTGTCCGAAAGGCACCGACCAGTTCTTGCGGAAGATCCCGGATAAATCCTACCGTATCGGTGATGATGACTTCGCGATCCTCCGGGAACCGCAGGCGTCGACTCGTCGTGTCCAGAGTTTCGAACAGTCTGTTTTGAGCTGATACCTGACTGTTCGTCAGCACATTGAGCAACGTAGACTTACCGGCGTTCGTGTAGCCCACGAGAGAAACGACGGGGAGTCCGTGCCGATCTCGCCTGGACCGACGTTGATCTTGCTGGCGTCCAAACTGTGTCAGTTCTCGTTCTAGATGCGTGATGCGATCCCGCACACGGCGACGATCAGTCTCCAGTTTGGTTTCGCCCGGCCCCCGAGTACCGATCCCGCCACCCAGACGCGAGAGTTGGGTGCCTTTTCCGGATAACCGTGGGAGCAGGTACCGCAACTGCGCGAGTTCCACCTGCACTTTGCCTTCGCGGCTGTGGGCTCGGCGGGCAAAGATATCCAGGATCAGTTGTGTCCGGTCGATCACCTTGATATCAGTCATCTCTGAAATGGCTCGCAATTGAGCCGGTGACAATGTTTGATCAAAGATCACCATGTCGGCGCCCCGATGGAGGGTCTGAATCAGGACGTCCTTCATCTTGCCGCGGCCCAAGAGATAGCGCTGATGCCCGTCCGGCGTCCTTTGCACAACACGGTCGACCACCGTGACGTCGGCGGAGGTAGCCAGCTCCGCCAATTCGGCTAAACGCTCTTCCTGCTCGGACCGGCTCTTGATAGAGGCGCTGACAAGGATTGCCGATTCCTTACCGCTCTCAATCGCATAGTGAGCTCGCGCCTGCTGAAGGTCTGCCTCAAGCTCTTCGATGAACTGGTCGAACATCAGTGTGAGATTGTGGAACGGAACAGCCTTGAGCACTTTGAACAATTGCCCGGTCGAATTGGGTGCCAGCAGATGAGCGAGATACAAATTGCCAAGTTGCCCCTCCTCCGTGACAGAGAGCAGGCCGATCAGATCAAGTCGCAAGAAAGCGAGGTCTGTCAGCACCTCTTGACTGATGGGCTGATCGTGCAGTTGCGTTCGAATGAACCTCAAGCCACGGAGCGATCTCGCGCCTGTACGGAACAGCGTCAGCGTTGTGGAAGACAACGTCAATTCCGTTCCCACAATCACGTCCTGAACTTGTCCACGCCTGGTCAACAGCACGCCAATCGGGCGACGAAGCTCAATGGTCAGTTGGGCCATTGCCTTTGCGAGCTCCGGGGTCATGACCTTGTCGGGTGAGACACGACGTCGGTAGAGTCGTTCAACCGACGCGACTTGGCTAGTACGCAATCCTGTGATCTGACCTCGGATATCAGGAATGGGCGTTCTCCTTATCCCTTAGAGGAACCGATATGCGATCGGTTTTCGTCATGAATCGTCTCGAATCTCTCAGCCGGGCTGATGTCGAGATCTGCCTGCGGTCGTTCTCCGTTCATCAGCAACTGGCGCCCCGCCGAGGCAATCATGGCAGCGTTGTCGGTGCAATACTCGATAGGAGGCAACGATAGGCGAATGCCTTCACGTGCCGCTCGCTCGCTCAGTAAGGCCCTCAACCGTGAATTAGCTGAGACCCCACCCACGACGGCAAGCGCAGCCAGGTTCGATTGCTTGAGTGCAGCAAACGCCTTCGTGGCCAAAACCTGCACAATAGCCTCTTGATAGCCAGCCGCTAAGTCGGCCGTCTGATGAGCTCGCAGAGGATCATCCATTTCTCGTAGCTTATACAACAACGCCGTCTTGAGCCCACTGAAGCTGAACTCAAGACTGTTCTTTGCCCGGTGGAATCTTGGAAATTGAATGGCCTGTGGATCTCCGGAACGTGCGATTCGATCAACGGCCGGTCCACCCGGATACCCCAAGCCAAGCATCTGGGCTCCCTTGTCGAACGCTTCACCGGCGGCGTCGTCACGAGTGCGTCCCAGTAGGATACACTTACCATCGACTTCATGGCGATAGAGATGAGTGTGGCCACCCGATACAACCAGCACAATGCAGGATAGTGGGAACGTCGGATCGGCGAGCCATGCAGAGGCGATATGGCCCTGCAGATGATTGACCCCGATGATCGGAATCCCTAAGCCATAACTCAAGGCCTTGGCGTAATTCACTCCCACCAAAAGCGCTCCAGCCAATCCGGGTCCCTTGGTGACGGCCACGGCACCGAGAGTATGCTTCGAGACTCGGGCGGCCGCCAAGGCTTCCTCGACAACCAAATTGATCGTCCCAAGGTGGGCCCGTGCGGCTAATTCTGGAACGACGCCACCAAACTTTTCATGGACGGTCACTTGTGAAGATACGACGTTGGAAAGCACCTCTCCTGCACAACTGAGCACGGCGGCAGCTGTTTCATCGCATGAAGACTCGATTCCAAGAACCGGGCCCGGACGCCATTGAGTCCCAGGTTGAGATTCAGACTGATTGGGAAAGGCACACATCTCGTTACGAATGGCTCAGATGGCATTGAATAACAAAACGGCCCCTGCAGCGATCCGCCACAGAGGCCGCTCACGATTGCCTGGGGACGTGAACGCTCACAAAGGGCACTAGACTCCGGCCATAGCCTCCTGCTCGATGAAAGTTGGGGCTCCGTCCCGCAGAACCACTTTCACCTTGCGACTTTCTTTGAAGCGTCCTCTGATGAGCTCATCCGAGAGCGGGTCACCGATGGCACGTTGGATCGCCCGACGCATTGGCCTCGCTCCGTACAACGGCTCATAACCCTCTTTGATAAGCCATTGCTTGACTTCATCGTCGACCTCAATCTCAATCCCTTTATCCAACAGACGGAGGTTCAACTCCCGGAGCAGGATATCCAAGATGCTATAGAGCTGCTCTTTTTCCAGCTGATGGAAGATCACGATTTCATCGATCCGGTTCAGAAACTCTGGACTAAACGACTTCCGAAGCTCTCCGAGTACTTCTTCCTTCTTCCGACGCGCGGCTTCGCCCTCTGTGCTCTGAAAACCAAGAGAAACACCCTTCTGAATCATTTTCGTCCCGATGTTGGACGTCATAATGACAACCGTATTTTTGAAATCAATCTTTCGTCCAAGACTATCAGTCAGCACGCCGTCGTCTAATACTTGAAGGAGAACATTGAACACATCCGGATGCGCCTTCTCAATTTCATCGAACAATACGACGGAATAAGGCCGACGGCGGACCTTCTCGGTCAGCTGCCCCCCTTCTTCGTATCCCACATAGCCGGGAGGCGCGCCGAAGAGTCTCGAGCTTGTAAATTTTTCTTGGTATTCAGACATGTCGACACGAATCAACGCATCTTCGCTGTTGAACAGAAACTCCGCCAATGTCCTGGCCAGTTCCGTTTTTCCGACACCTGTGGGCCCGAGGAAGATGAACGAGCCAATCGGCTTCTTGGCCTCTTTCAAACCGGCACGAGAACGACGGATAGCACGAGCGACCGCGGAGATCGCCTCATTTTGACCGATGACTCGTTTATGGAGAAACTCTTCCATACGCAAGAGCTTATTGGACTCTTCTTCCTCTAGCTTAAAGAGCGGAATACCAGTCATTTTTGAGACAACATAGGCAACATCCTCTTTACCGATCACAGGCTTGTTCTTTTCCTGATTCTTCTTCCATTCTCGCTTAGATTCGTCGAGCAGCTTGCGTAGCCGTTCTTCTTCCTCACGATGCCGTACGGCCTCCTCGAAATTCTGCATGGAGATCGAGAGTTCCTTCTCTCGCGAAACCTTCTTCAGCTCCTGCTCCATCGCTTTCAATTCAGAAGGGAGGGCGTAGGTCTGGAGTTTGGCACGCGAACCCGTTTCGTCGATCAAATCGATCGCCTTGTCAGGAAGGAACCGGTCGGTGATATACCGATCCGCCAACTTCACGGCCTCAACAATGGCATCTTCCGTGATTTCCACTCCATGATGCTCTTCGTATCGGTCCCGAAGCCCTTGGATAATGCGGACCGTTTCGTCGAGATTGGGCGGCTGTACGTGGATAGGTTGGAATCGCCGTTTTAAGGCACCGTCTTTTTCAATATGCTTTCGGTACTCATCCAAGGTCGTGGCCCCAATGCATTGAATCTCGCCGCGCGATAAGGCCGGCTTCAACATATTGGAGGCATCAATGGACCCTTCCGCAGCCCCAGCCCCAACGAGTGTGTGAAGTTCATCGATGAAAATAATGATATTGCCCGCTTGGACAATCTCCTTCATCACCACCTTGAGGCGTTCTTCAAACTGTCCGCGATACTTTGTGCCTGCCACGAGCGACCCTAGATCCAAGGCGATGACCCGACGAGAGAGCAGGTTGTCAGGAACTTCGGATTGAATGATGCGTTGAGCTAGCCCCTCGACAATGGCAGTCTTTCCCACACCAGACTCGCCGATAAGGACGGGATTGTTCTTGCTTCTCCGACTGAGAATTTGCAACACACGTTCGATTTCGTCAGCTCGACCGATCACCGGGTCCAATTGACCTTCTTGAGCCAACTGCGTCAGATCACGGCCAAACTCATCCAGCGCCGGGGTATTACTCTTTCGATCACGTTCACGTGGAGCAGATTTCCGCAAAAACGTCACGGTCAGCTGACGCGCGGTCAGAAGATTTGCACCCAAACTCCGAAGAATTTTCCCACCGATCCCCTCTTCTTCCCGCAACAGTCCAAGAAGCAGGTGCTCACTACCGATGTGGTTGTGGCCCAGCAGACGGGCCTCCTCAACACCATATTCAATGACCTTCTTCACCCGTGGACTAAATGGGATTTCCCCAAACGTCATCGTCGTTCCGCCGCCGGGCAGATTTCGCTCGATTTCCAGCCTAATCTGTTCAGTAGAAAGCCCCATCTTTTTCAAAATCATAAGGGCAATGCCATCAGACTCGCGGAGGATGGCCAGGACGAGATGTTCAGTCCCTAGATAGTCGTTTTGATGCCGCTCGGCCTCCTCGCGCGCGAGGATGATGATCTTTCGACCTTTGTCCGTGAATCGTTCGAACATCCTGCCTCCTTCTCAGAGAGTAGAAACTCCTGGCCGCGTTCGAGCAAAACCCTTGAAAAACCTTGATGTGATTCTAACCACAGTATGAGTGAGAGTCAAGATTGAGCGGAGAACAAGACAGCGAGTTGAAGACCACATCACCCCCTTCTCTTGTTTTAACCTATCGAGAGGACCAGAACCTCAATGGACTTTCCGTTGACATGAAAATCAGCATCCCGATACAATCACGCTCCCCGTTCACCCAACCATATGCCTGGTATCCATGAAAAGTAAAAGCATTGGGATCTTGACCAAGCCCAAGTTCCCCGAAGTAAAAGACACGCTGCTCGGCGTGGCTGCCTGGCTCCGAGCCCGTAGCATTGATGTCTTGCTCGACACAACATCTGCAGCACTCTTGAACGAGGTTGGAGGAATTCCCAAGACTCAACTAGCTCAGAAGGCCGATGTTCTCTTGGTGCTCGGAGGGGACGGCACTATTCTCAATGCCGCACGGCTCGCAGCAGAGCGGAGCATTCCCATCTTGGGTGTCAATATGGGAGGCCTTGGCTTCTTGACGGAAGTCAGATTGGACAACCTCTATCCTTCCCTCGAACGGGTATTTGCCAACGATTTTACTCTTGATGAACGACTGATGCTGGCCACCCACGTCCATCGGCATGGGGAAACCGTTGCGAGAGGCATCGTACTCAACGATGTCGTCATCAGCAAAGGGACCCTGGCTCGCATGATTGAACTCCACATCGCCATTAATGGCCAGTTCGTGACGAATCTGCGAGGGGACGGCCTGATCATTGGCACACCGACAGGCTCTACGGCCTACTCGCTCTCTGCTGGGGGGCCTATCATGAATCCCGCCCTACAGGCGCTCATCCTGACGCCAATCTGCCCACACACACTGACACATCGCCCCTTAATCGTGCCGGGCAATGTCGTCATTGAAGCAACGTTGACGAGTAAGGATGAAGGATCGATGGCCACGCTTGATGGGCAGGTCGGCGTCTCCATCACACAAGGAGATACCGCAGTCATTCAAACTTCAGACTATCGGACCCAATTGATCAGATTTCCAGAAAGTCACTACTACGAAGTATTGCGGGAAAAACTCAAATGGGGACATGCGTGAAGATGAAGCCTTCCAGATACTTCACACTTTCCTCTGCTCAATATATTTGAGCATCTCCTGATTGGCTGAAAACTTGAACTCCCCGATACAATCGGACTTCTCGACGAATGAGTGTTCTGCCACATCCAACGCCCGCAACCCATTCACGTCGACCGGACGACTCTGACGTTGTCGCAAGCGCGCGTGCAATCGATCCAGAACCATCTTGACGTCTCCCTCTCCCGCCTTGGTTGCAAGGTACCGTTCGACCACCTCCGCACACCAATCTCCGTCGCGCTTCGCGACGCCGACGAGGCCCTCGCTGGCTTTTCGAGCCCAACCGGCCAAAAATACGCCGTCCATCACCTTCCCTGCAGATTCATCGTAGGCCTGGAAGAGCGCATCATCAGGGTCATTACCAGTCTTGTTGGGGTTGGTAGTAAACATGCCATTCTTATAGGGTAGACCAACCGTCTCATCTACCTTGTCGCCGACGGCAAACACAACTGAATCACAAGGAAACTCGTAATACGCCTTCAAGCCCGCTGCGACCGTATCCTCGCCCTTCGGATCAAGTCTGTTGTCTTCCATTTCAAGTCCACGAACCCGATTCTGTCCATCAACCAGAATACGCTTCGGGGACGCAAGGAAACGAAACCCCATCTTTGTCTCGGATACCTTCGCCTCACATTTGGTAAATTCGTCGGTGAATGTCTTCAAGACCTCATCGGGATTCTGGCCGACCTTGGCGAGACGGTCCTTGATGCGCTCAAACTCAGCGTTGATCCCATCGAGGTCCATGTTGGCACAAATGCTGCGAATTTCTTTCGGATTGTACTTACGTTCCACGGGGCCTCGTCTTACGATGGCCGTGACCCTCGCGACTTTCTTGTAGCGGATCAACCAGTGGGCAATATCCACCATCACATCTCCCGCCCCGATCACAGCGACATGTTGTCCCATTTCAAATGGACGGTCGCCGAAGCCCGGTAAACGATTGAAGTGGTAGACCACATCTTTTGCGTGAAACACACCCTGAGCCGAGTCCCCCTCGACACCGATGGCCTTGGTCCCCTGCGCACCGATCGTGAAAACCACCGCGTTCGCACCCAGCTCGCGCACATCTTCGACCGTGAGGTCATTTCCGGTCCCGATGGAGACATTCCCAAAATAATGGACGTTCTTCTGCTGAAGAAGTTCCCAGTACTGCTTCTTGAGCCCGCCACGGAGTTTCAGCTTAGAGGGGAAGATCCCGTATTCAGCCAATCCACCGAATTTGATATCACGATTGAGAATAATGATTTCGTGGCCGGCTTTCGAGAGCGTGCTGGCAACAGCCATCCCAGCCGGTCCTGCTCCCACCACAACAATCACTTGAGTCTGTGTCCCGCTCATACAGTGTTCCTTAAGAGGTTAAGTGATAGAAAAGCCTGCAATATCAACGAATCGCGGACTGTAGCATAGCCGTTCCCGCACTGTCAAAACGCGCAACCAGCGCTCTGACATAGCTGACTGAATCTCTTCTTGCGCACCTCTCTGCTCTCGACTAGAATACCGCCGGTTTCAACAAGGAGAGTCCTCTGTCGTTCCACCACTTCCTCTTTAGCGTCACGGATCTTACACCCACTATTTCTCACATCCTTCGTGTGCAGACCGGTCAACCTTCACCATGCTATGCCATGCCCTAGGCGAACAATTCATTGAACAACGCCATGTCCAGTAGCCCATCAATCGCTCCGCTGTTCGATGAAACTCCCGCACCGTTCATACACTTCCATCACATCGGCAAGGAGGACGGTGCAACGCCTCTCCGGAAGCTGGGCATGGATGAAGCCTACGCTGTACCAAACTTTGAACTCGCTGAAGAGCTAATCGCCCGTGGCGCTGACAGCGCACGGATTGCCATCAGCCCTCATAATCCGACTCAAAACCGGTCTCTAGGATATTCCCAAGTGGAGGCAGGTACACCGCTCATTCCCGCCTCGCCGTTCGATTTCAAACAATCGATCGTCATTGTCCTCCCAACGTATAATGAACGCGCCAATCTTGAGGCGCTTGTTCGGGCAATCAGCCAATATCTTGTCGCTGATATCGTGGTCGTTGATGATAACTCCCCTGACGGGACTGGAGAATTAGCCGATCAGCTCAGTTGTCGGTATGGGCATGTGCACGTCCTGCACCGGCCAAACAAAGAGGGACTTGGGCCAGCCTATCTCGCGGGATTCACGTGGGCACTGCAGCGGAATTACAGTCTCATCATTGAAATGGACTGTGACTTCAGCCATGCGCCCTGGGATCTGCCGCGCCTGGTACACCGAAGCCACACTGCCGACCTGGTGATCGGAAGTCGCTACGTGCCTGGCGGCGGGACCGAGAACTGGAACGCCCGCCGTCGTTTCGTCTCTCGATGCGGGAATACCTACGTCAGCCTCTTCCTGGGCTCGACCATCCACGACTGGACAGGAGGATTCCGCTGCTATCGTCGTGAGCTCTTGGCACGGATGAACCTCGCCACCGTCCGAGCAAAAGGGTACATCTTTCAAGTGGAGCTCGCCTGGCGGGCCATGCAGCTGGGTGCGGATGTGGATGAGCTACCCATCCGTTTTTGTGATCGCATTGAAGGTCAAAGCAAGCTCGGCTGGCAGTCCATCGCCGAAGCGCTAATGGAAGTACCCCGTATGTATCTTTTGGGTCCAGGCAGTCGATAAGACATTTCGCTTCATTTTTCGAGTCTTCCAGCAATCCCTACTTGCATCAAATTGAGCGTGAGCCGTGTCACCCGCTGGTCCTAACACAGAGACTCATGATTCAAGCACGATCGAATGAGAGAAACCTCTGGATCGGGCGGGTCGAGCTTGGTCAGATCGATGATGAGTTCGTCCTTGGCATTAGCTAAAATCCCATCCAGCAGGCTACTCTTCATCGGAACAACGGCCTCAGCAGGTTGAAACTTTAAATCAAAGCCTTTCGCGGCGGTCGGTCGCATCGGATAACGCCGATCATAGATCATCCCATAGGCCGGGATGCCGTAAATAATTCTCCAATTTCCTAGAATAATGTGCAGTTCCGTCCCATGAACGTAGAACCCACCTGTCGTGATAATTCGGCGGGCGAAGGTCTGCGGCTGGCTCAAATAAAAGGTCACTCGTTCGTTGTCTTTCGCCTCAGCCAGCGCCTCCGATAGACGCACAGACAAGAGAGTCAACTCCTCCTCCGTGAAGGCTGGAACCAAGGGGGACTCCCCTCGCATCCACCGCTGCAGCGCAATCCAATGCTCTTGCACCTTCAAGCCAGACAAAATCGTTCGCAATTTATCCGGTTCGATTGTAAACGGATGGGCATGGTGACTCGGTGGCCATTCCGCGAGCACTTCCGAATCCTCTTCCAATCGCACAAAATTGACCGGATCCTCGTAAATAATTCTCGCTGGCACATGCGGAGCGGCACAACCGACCGACAGGACGGAGTACAGAGTGAGGAGGCCGGCAATAATCCACCCTGTCCGATTATGGGCTTCCTTGCAGCTCACTTCTCACTCCTCCCCTTTTACCCCTCGCTGATCGTGACGGTCATCTCGGCTCGCTCCAGCGGATTGTCTCGCCCGTCACGCTTCATAGTGACGATCTTATCGGCTACCTCCATTCCACTGACCACCTCCCCAAAGGCCGTGTATTGCCAATCGAGAAAATTGGCATCTGCAACACAAATAAAGAACTGTGACCCAGCGCTATCCGGATCGTTCGCGCGGGCCATCGAGACAATACCTCGCTTGTGTGGCGTACTGTTAAACTCCGCCTTTACTTTATGACCAGGTCCACCCATTCCGTGGGAGGACCGGTCGGAATTCTTACTGTTGGGATCCCCTCCCTGAATCATGAACCCGGGAATGACACGGTGAAACGTCGTCCCATTGTAAAACCCATCCTTGGAAAGCTTCACAAAGTTATTAACGTGACCAGGCGCCACATCCGAGAAAAACCTGAGTACAATTTCTCCCATGGGTTGTCCCTTACTTGTCACGGCTATTGTTGCCCGTGTTTTCTCGCCTATCTCAACCATTACAGTCGTCCTTTCTAGATTTAGCGAAAGAGAAATGGCGGGGGCGCGATTCCCACCTCCAGCCCCTGATTGACGGCCATCCAGGAGACGCCATCATCGCTGCGAAACACCCCTGCACTCGTCCCGGCGTAGAGACCTTTATCACCCGATCCGATCAACACTTGCACCGCAAGGCTCGCCAGACCCTTGTTGAGGGGAATCCATTGCTTGCCCTTATCGACGGTCTTAAAAATTCCGTTCCCAGTTGCCACAACTACTCCTTCGTCACTAAATACAATACCCCGGATAGAGTCGTTAGGTAGGGCCCGACTGATTGGCCGCCACGTCAGTCCGCTGTCGGCACTGCGAAACACCCCGCCGTCAAACGTGCCTGCCAAAATACTGTGATCCTGATCGATGACAAGAACACGAATGAAATTTTCGATCATTCCCTCGTGATCCTTCAACCCATGCCGCATACGCACCCACCCGGTTGAGCGAGGGCTGAACCGAAAGACGCCTTGACCGGAAGTCCCTGCGAATAAAGTTCCATCGGCAGAGCGAGCGAGTGCATGGACCAGAATATCGTCTAACCCCGACGTCACAGACGTCCAACGATCCTCGGAGTCATGCAGGCGATACACGCCATCTCCGGTACCGGCAAACAGTTCGTGGTCCACCACTAATAAGGCTTTGACCTCAAGCCGCTTGAGCCCCACATTGACCGGCTGCCAGCTATTCCCTTTGTCTCGTGAGCGAAACACTCCACCACGAAACGTACCGGCATAGACGGCTCCGTCTTTCACGGAGGCCAAACTCAAGATAAAGGGATCGGTGATGCCACCCCCTACTGGAGCCCACGTCGCGCCTCGATCCACGGTTCGAAAAATCCCATGCCCGAAGGATCCGGCATAGAGGACTCCATCGCTCCCTATCAGAAGAGCCTGCACGCTGGCTGCAGATTGTTCAGATGGCCCCGAGGCCGTCGAGGTCTCTGCAATCCTCAGCGGATCGGAAGCTTGGAGACTCTCACCGCCGCCCAAGCAGAGAAAAGCACCCCACATTACGATCATAGAGGCAATCGTGCGAATGCGCTGAGCCTTTACAGTCCGATGCCTCATCGTAGTCTCGTTCCAGCAGTATTCATCGGCAGATCCGGATCGAGCGGCAAATCGATCCCCCCTGAGTCCGGTTTTCGCCCGAACAGCCGAGCGCTGAGAATCCCGATCTCATACAGCGCCATGAGGGGAACTGCCATCAAAAGCATGGTAAAGAGCGTGGCATCAGGAGTAACGATGGCAGAGACAATGAGACACAACAAAATGGCATGTTTGCGGTAACGAGCGAACATCCCCGCTGATACCACTCCAATCATTGCCACAAGAGTCATGACTAAGGGTAGCTCAAACGCACAGCCGAAGATGAGCAGAAATTTCACATTAAAATCAATATAAGTGCCAACGCTCAGCTGCGGGGTGATATCACGATCGAGTCCGAAACTCACGAACAGATCGATCACGAGCGGCAAAATCACGACATTGCAGAAGAACAGCCCTACCGCGAACAGCCCCCCAGCCACCATGAATAGCGGGATCGCCCAACGCTGTTCCTTCTGCAGCAAGGCGGGCTCTATAAACTTCCAACACTGATAAAAAATGACCGGCAAACTAAGAATGAGGGCTGCCAACAGCGACACCTTGATCGAAGCGAACAGCGCCTCCGTTGGACCATAAAAGGCCAGTTGGTTTGAAAAGGGTCGGTTGAGCCATGCCACCATTTCAGCGGAAAAAGAGAAGGTCAGCACCAACGCACCCAAGACCGTCGCACCAATAATGATCAGTCGTCTCTTGACGCCTTGGATGTGGGAAGCGAGCGGATGAGTGGCCTTTTCCATATCGACAAATTCAGCCGCCTGTAGAATCGGTGGTCGACCAACCTGCTACCGCGCCGGCTCGAGCCTGTGCTCACGGTAGAGACGAATCAGTTCTGCAAGCTTGTCTTTCTTCACCAATTTTTCCTTTTGCATCCGTTTTTTCTCAATTTCTTCCGACGGGGTCAAGACATGGCGCTTCTGCAGCTCGTTCAGTTCAAGGTCCAGGCGATGATGCGACGCTTCTAGTTCCCGGAATTCGGTGTTGGAGTGGCGAAGTTGTTCAACAATCGCATCTTCCGTCAACATAACGACACCTCCTGGTTAAATTGACTCTGTTGAAGCTGATCCACCTCCCTAAGGCAAAACCTTTGCCAGCTGCTGGCCACTCGATATCACGAGCGGATGCATTTCCATCAGCACAGCATGTTCGACGGGATTCGTGTAGTAACGAGGGCGACGTCCAATCTGGACAAAACCTAGACGAGCATAGAGAGAACACGCTGGATCGTTCGAGGCTCTGACTTCGAGGACTGCTCGAGTAGCCGCTTGTTCCAATCCCAGACGAAGGGCTTCGGTGACAAGCGCTTTTCCAACCCCTCTTCTCCGCATCGACTCTCGTACCGCCAAATTCATCAATCGCAGCTCTTCAAAGACAATCCAGAAGCAATGGTACCCAATAATCGTGGGTTCGGCCTGTGGTATCGACTCCTCTCGCCGCCTCGCAACAAGAAAATGTGCGAAATGATTGG
This sequence comes from Nitrospira sp. Ga0074138, assembly GCA_001464735.1. Lineage (GTDB taxonomy): Bacteria > Nitrospirota > Nitrospiria > Nitrospirales > Nitrospiraceae > Nitrospira_D. The sequence goes on along the minus strand of LNDU01000032.1, from coordinate 12,639 downwards.
TCGTTAACTCAGCCTCCACCATTTTGCGCGTCCAAGGGGATGAGAAGCAAGCCTCTTCCAAAGCAAGAATGTCCGGTAACATATCCGGTGTCGCTGGGACAATTTGAAATTCAGACATCACCATGTCGCGGCTCACATATCCTGCCGATCCGACCGCCGACGCCCACGAGCCAACCGCTCGGCAACTTTGGTTTCAACCCGCTGCCGACGTCTCGCAACAGATGATACACCTCCGGACCATTCGTATTGGATTTCTGCTTGGGTCCGCTGGACATACAGCGGCATCACCACATCTCCGGCAATTTCACCGCATCGAAGTCGTTCCAGCCCGACGCGCGCGACGTGAATAGCCGACGGTGTGAAGACCTCGTGTGATCCCACCGTCACGGTGACCGACACAGGCAATGCCGCTCGAATCTCCGATTCCATCGACGACCAGCCGGCCCCGAATACCAACGTAGGTTCGGTGAGACTCTGCGCGAGGGCTCCTGGGGGTCCAACCTGTTCACTGACAACACGATCGAATCGCCCATCCCCTGTCCAACGGAAAATCGCCCAGTACACTTCCCCACGACGACTGACCAGCATTGGACAGACGGGAACGGTTGCCGCGTCAAAATTCCTCGCCATGGCTTCCAGTGTCGGTACCAGTGTGAGAGGAAGACCAGTGGCTCCCCGAAGTCCTAGGCACGTTGCAATACCCACTCGGATACCGGTAAACGAGCCTGGCCCGATCGAACAAGCAAGACCACTGAGATCGCCAAGCCGCAATCCGGATTGAGAGAACAATTGATCGATCGTGGGCAAAAGGAGGGAGCCCTGCGCACCACCAGCCTCTTGCTCATGCATCGCTATAATGCGGTCGTCTTCAAGAATCGCGACACTCTGCCACGTCGTGGCTGTTTCAACCGCAAGGATTTTCATCGGCGATTATGAGATCTGACCTAAGTCTTCCGCCCGTATCGCGTGATTGTGATGCATCTCGTGAAAAATGACTTGCACGGAGCCTTGTCCGCGACCATCTTCGAGGGAAATCTTGAACGGGCGAAATAGCCGAAGATCCTGATCGCCCATGTCCTCTGCTGGAATACTTTTCAACTCCTCGAGCGGCCTAAAATCGTCATACTGAATCGTCGCCTCGACCTCCCCGCTCGACCCAAGCCACTCTTCCTGTACCACGAGCAATCGGCGGTCAAACCAGAGGTGGCGGATCGGCAGACGCGAGGGGCTCGTTCCCCCGGTTGCTGGCGCATAGACGTCGAGACGATATCGGCCTCTGTCTTCCACGACCTTCACCACTTCATCCCTGGCAATGGCGTTCGTCCCCAACACGCCACCGACCGCCCAGACACTCAACTGAGAGAATCGAGCCAGCTTCCCTGCATCTTTCATGTCGGACCGGTGACCAGTATAGGTCTTTCCCTCCAGAGGCAAGCGGAGCCTGTACAGATCATCCGCTTGAACAAGGTCGAACAGCTCGTTTCCAAGAGAAGTAAATCCTCTCAGCCGCAACGCGTTCGGACGACGGTAGTAGACCGTGCCCTCCATTCGTGACGCAATGGGAATGAGCCCACCCCGCACTTTCGCGCTGAACAATCCCTTCAGGGATTGGATAGCCGCTTCACGATGGCGCAAAAGAGCCGTCAATTCCTGCGCCGTCACCTGCCGGAGCGGGAGTTCTTCTTTTGGTGTGATGAGAGCACAACTAGCCAACATGAAGATCGCGATGCAAATACCAATAAAGTGCGCAAGCCTTGTTTTTCTACTGTTCCCCCCTCTACAGGGAAGCAGAGGCGGATAAGGCTCTACTGCGCGCATGCAAGAAGCACCGCCCACTATGATCCTCATTCGATGAATTTTCTGTGCGCGTTGGGCGAGCATCGAGCCTTGCCTACCGCTTACTTCCCTCTTTCTACGCCAACATCACATCCAATGCCTCTCGCACTTCTTGAATACCGATCAGCTCCATGCCGTCGATGGGATCGAGCTTCGCCAGATTTCGTTCAGGCAGAATGCACCGTTTGAACCCCATCTTCGCGGCCTCACGAATGCGCAGTTCAGCCTGACTGACGGCACGTACCTCTCCACCCAAACCGACCTCCCCCAACAGTAACGTCCCCGGCTCGACAGGCATTTCCCGTAAACTCGATGTGACAGCGGCTACGATCCCCAAGTCAATCGCCGGTTCGTCGACATGCATCCCTCCCACGATATTCACATACACATCCTGTCCGGAAAGATGCACCCCCAGCCGTTTCTCCATGACCGCGAGCAGCAGTGATACTCGATTGACCTCCACCCCGTTCGCCATTCTCTTGGGCATAGCATAGGTGGTTGAGGAAACCAATGCTTGCAGTTCAACCAGTATCGGCCTCGTCCCTTCGAGGCTCGACACAACCACCGATCCGGTACTCCGTTGAGGACGTTCCGCCAGAAACAATTCCGATGGATTATTCACCTCTTCGAGCCCGACATCCTTCATTTCGAAGACCCCGATTTCATTGGTCGATCCAAAACGATTCTTGACGGCGCGGAGAATCCGGTAGCTGTGTCCCTTATCTCCTTCAAAGTACAACACTGTATCGACAATATGTTCCAGCAACCGTGGCCCTGCAATCGCCCCCTCTTTAGTGACATGCCCAATGATGAAGACCGGCACACCAGCCCGCTTGGCAAACCACATGAGTTGTCCAGCCACTTCCTGAACTTGGCTGATGCTACCGGGAGCGGAGGTAATTTGTTCCGTATACACCGTTTGGATCGAATCGACCACCACGGCGGCCGGCTCAATTTCCTGCACCGTTTTCAGAATCTGTTCAAGGGAGGTTTCGGCCAAGATCAACAGATGTGGATGTTCAATACCCAGCCGTTGCCCACGCATCTTGATCTGCCGGGGAGACTCTTCTCCGGAAACGTACAGAACCGGCGCTGCCTTTGTCGCTAACCGTGGCAAGGCCTGCAAGAGTAGCGTCGTCTTGCCAATTCCAGGATCGCCCCCGATCAAAATTACCGAGCCAGGAATGACTCCACCTCCCAGGACTCGATCGAATTCACCAATACCGGTGAGCTGACGATCCTCTCCCACGACTTCGATGTCACCGATGGGCGTAGCCTTGGGCTCAGCTGTCTTAATCGCAGCAGGACGACCCTTTCCTGTCGCCGCTTGCCGCTCCTCTTTCATCGTATTCCAGCCGCCGCAGTCAGGACAGCGGCCGAGCCACCGTGGCGCCTGATGTCCACAGGTTTGGCAAGAAAAGACAATCTTGGATTTCAAAAATGGCCTCGTGGCGGAGGAAGATAACCGACGCCTATCTTAATGGATGCAGGGAGGGAATAAAAGCTGGGAGTAGATACTGGAACACATGTGAGATTACCGAAGATCGCCCATCTCAAAAACTTTGACCTTGACGAGACTTTAAGATTTACCCTATTGTAACTATTGTTGATAAACTAACTCTAGATTATGAAACTCTCGAAAAAAAGTGAATACGGTCTCCGGGCATTGCTTGAGCTCGCGCTGGTCCACGGAAAGACAACGCTGCAACGCCGCGACATCGCCGATCGCCAGCACATCCCTGTTGAATTCTTGGAGCAGATTCTTCTCACACTCAAACGAGCTGGGCTCGTCTCCAGTCGACGTGGGGTAAACGGAGGATATGACCTGATTAAACAGCCGAACGAGATCACGCTCGGTCAAGTCATACGCATCCTCGATGGTCCGCTGGCGCCAATCAGCTGCGTCAGCAAGACGGCCTACCAAAAATGCAACGACTGTCCATACACGAACAAGCCGCAGTGTCCCGTGCAGCAAGTAATGGGCAAAGTCCGCGATGCGATTGCTGGGGTCCTCGATCACTATTCACTTGCCGACTTTGCTGCCGGCCATCCCAAAGGCTAATCCCTCATGGACACAATTGTTCTTGTCCTTATTACATTTGTCGCCGCCACAGTGAACGGCGCGCTAGGGTACGGTTTTTCCTCCATCACGGTTCCTGTCGCCCTCCTTTTTTTCACCAATCGTATTTTGAATCCGGCCCTCGTACTCATCGAACTGGTCATCAACGCGTATGTTCTCTTCATTAACCGGAAGAGCATCCCCAACATCTTCTGGCGCGTCGCTCCAATTCTTGGCGGTCTGGCGGTCGGAGTGGGTATTGGCAGCTATCTGCTCTTTTTGGTGCAGCCAGCATGGATCAAGTTCGTCACCTATCTTTTTCTGCTGCCCTTGATTCTTCTCCAGGCAGCAGGCATCCGGAAACCAATTCGCGCTGAAAAAGCTATAGGCGTACCATTTGGGATGGGGCTCGGCACCCTCTATTCCCTCACGACGATTTCTGGCCCCCCCTTGGCTCTCCTCTTTAACAATCAAGGCTATCCGAAACAAGACTTCCGTGCGGCATTGGGGATCATTCGCCTAACGGAGTCTTCACTCACAGCCATCGCTTACGGGTTTATCGGTTTCTACAGTGCCGGCAGCATGGAAATAATCCCCTATATCGTTCCCAGCGTCATAATCGGAATCCCTCTCGGTACATATCTGATCCGCTTGATGGACCCTGAGACATTCCGGCGCATTTGCATGGCATTCGACGGGCTGATAGTAGGATTCGGTCTGTCTCGAGTGTTAGTTGAGTTAAATCTTGCGTCCACCCTAACTACCTACAGCATCTTGTCGATCGTAGTCCTGATAAACGGCTACCTGCTGTTTCGATTCTTCCGAGATCGCCCAGAATCCCGACACATCCCTTCTTGATATCTCCCGTTAGTCTTTTGTCACAGTAGTCGGTGACTGGAAAAACCTATCTGGCTATGACTGCTGTAGGTACTTGAAGGTTGAACCATTCACACCTACCATTTTCTATTGTTCGAAAAATATATAACCAGTTGATTAGTAATATGTTGCCAGAGAGTTATCACGGGCACAACAGTTGCTTAATGCGCAGGACATTGTCCCTAGTGGAATTGCTAGTTGACTGAAGCCAGTTGGCCACATCGCACTTCATGAGTGAGGAGTATTTCATATGATAAGACCGAACCGTTCGATCATTCCGGTTCTCCAGAATCTCACTATCGCATTGGTCTCCTTGTTAGTTATGAGCACCATCGTCCTCCCACTTGCCGGGTGTAGCGACAACGGACAGGGTGGACCGAGCATTTCCTCCCTCTCTACACCGACGGACAATCAACCGAGTGAGAACACAGAGGCAGACACTACCTCTACCGACACCGATGCAAATGAACAGGACGATCCGACGATTTCTGAAGCACCTACAGAAATCGAACCCTTCCCGAGTGAGGTTGCAGAGGCAGATTCTGAACCTCTTGTGGCAGGCCTTGAGGGAGAGGACAACCCGATGATTTCCTCACCCTTTAGTCCAACCGAGGCCACCGCGCGGTTGACCTGGGCTGTAAACCCTGATCCCACAGTAACCGGTTACCATGTCTATTACGGGAAGGAATCTTCCGGAGAGCCAGGCTCCTGCTCCTATGAGACAAGTCAATCAGTCGAGGCACCACCAGCTATTATTACTGGGCTCGAGCCAAATACGCCCTATTTCTTTGCCATCAGTGCATTTGGAGGCGAAGAAGGCGAAGCAGAAAGTCCCTGCTCAAATGAGGTCCTCATGATCTCATCTCCAGCCCAAGGCTAAACACACCGCTCACTGAGTCATCACTACTTCAGCGCTCCCCTGGATCTTGCCAGGGGAGCGCATCTCTTCATTGACCTCTACTCGCTGATTTGTTAGCCTCACGTCCTAGCAACTTCTGCAGAAGTGTACAACCAACACCTACGCGCGTTGTGATCTCTATCCTGAAAGGATCCTCCATGGCCGGTTTAGCTGCTTCGCCTGAATTACTCAACGCCTTACACAACAAGGCAACCCAACTCCGCATTAACAGTGTGCGGGCCACCAGTGAGGCTGGCAGCGGCCACCCTTCGAGCTGTGCTTCAGCTGCTGATATCGTTGCCGCCTTGTTTTTCTCCGTCATGCGCTACGATCCTCAGAATCCTAAAGCACTCAACAGCGATCGCTTCATCCTCTCAAAAGGACATGCAGCCCCACTCCTCTATGCCGCGTGGGCTGAAGCCGGGCTCTTTCCAACAAGCGATCTCTTAAAGTTACGCACCTTAACGTCTGACCTCGAAGGACATCCCACTCCCCGCTTGCCATTTGTTGATATGGCCACCGGCTCACTGGGGCAAGGACTTTCGGTTGGGGTTGGTATTGCCTTGAATGCCAAGTTCGTCGACCAGCTGGATCACCGCACCTATGTGTTGATGGGAGACGGTGAATCTGTCGAAGGCTCGGTGTGGGAAGCAGCCGAGGTCGGACGGCAGCACGGGTTAGATAATCTCTGCGCTATTGTCGATATCAACCGACTTGGCCAGAGCGATCCCACGATGTTGCAGCACGATATGGACGCATACCGTTCCCGCTGGGCCGGATTCGGTTGGCATGCGATGGTCGTCAATGGTCATGATCTCTCAGCGCTCCTGAAGGCCTTCGATGAGGCCGCTCGCACCAAAGGACGGCCCACCGTGTTACTCGCCCAAACATTTAAGGGCAAGGGTATTTCGTTCATGGAAGACAGACCAGACTGGCACGGTAAACCGCTCAAGAAAGGCGAAGAGACTCAGAAGGCGATCGATGAGCTCACCAAACAATTGAGCCCGAATGGTGCCGCCGTTCAGATCCACACACCTTCCGCTCCAAGCGCTGCTCCCGTCACCATCGGCACGATCCCACCACCGCCTTACAAGATCGGCGATGCCGTCGCCACACGTGAGGCCTTTGGTGCCGCCCTGGAAGCCTTAGGATCGGTCAATCCCCTGGTCGTTGCACTGGATGCTGACGTCAAAAACTCGACCTATACGGACAAGTTCGGCAAGAAATTCCCCAATCGATTTTTTGAGAATTTCATTGCAGAACAGAACATGGTCGGAGCCGCTGCCGGCCTGGCTGCATGCGGCAAGATCCCTTTTGCCGCCACCTTTGCCTGCTTTTTCAGTCGTGCGTACGATTTCATTCGCATGGCCGCCATCAGCGGCTCAAATATCAAACTCGTCGGCACACACGTCGGCGTGAGCATCGGTGAAGACGGCCCGTCACAAATGGGGCTTGAAGACATCGCGATGATGGCTGTGCAACCGAACGTGACCGTGCTCTATCCCTCGGATGGCAACTCGACCTATCGCTTGCTCGAAGCCGCCGCGCAGCACAAAGGGATGGTCTATGTCCGTGCGGGAAGACCGAAGACCCCGGTGATTTACGGACAGGATGAACGATTCCACATCGGCGGCAGCAAAATCATCCGGGAGAGCACATCAGATATCCTCACCATTGTGGCCGCAGGCGTCACGCTGTTTGAAGCGCTGAAAGCCTATGATCAACTTAAAGCAGCTGGGATCGCCGTCCGTGTGATCGATCTCTATAGTATCGCGCCCATCGACCGGACAACCTTGGTAGAGAGTGGACGCGCAACTCAACGCCGAATCCTGACGGTAGAAGATCACTATGCCCACGGAGGCCTTGGTGATGCTGTCCTCAGCGCGGTGAGCACCGAAGGCATCGCCGTCCACAAACTCGCCGTGCGAGAGATCCCCCACAGCGGGAAACCCGAAGAGCTCGTGGATCACTACGGGATCGGCGTGCGATCCATTGTCGAGGCAGCGAAGCGGATCATCAAGTAACCGGTCTTCCAGAACGAGCGACCATGATTTATTGGGGCGAGTCCAATACGGACATCAACTGCACCAGTTGCCACGGCAAGGACGGCAAGCCGGTCAAGAAGGGTGCACGCGACCTCCGAGACCCAAAGAATACGATGCGGTAATCGAATAGCTATCGGTTCTGGCGTGTATCGGAAGGGGTTCACAAGACAAAGATGAAGGCCTGGAAGAGACTGTTGTCAGAGCAGCAAATTTCGCAAGTCATCGCCTCTCAGCACATGTATTGATACGACGGAAAGCCGACCGACCGTACGGACTACAAGCCATAATCATCCGATTCTGATCCGACAGGCGAAGGGGGAGAACGCGATAGACCGCTTCTCCTCTTCGTCTTTCAGAGCAAACAACAATCCCCTCAATCTATCAAGATGGATTCGGTGCGACAAAGACCAGCACGCTAAGCCGCCCGCTTGTATGATTCCTCACACCATGCTCTTGCCCAGCTGAAGCCATCGTGCCCTGCCCTACTTCGAGTACTCGCTGCTCGGTGCCGACCTGAAACGTCCCTTGCCCCTCGATCACGAAATACACCTTATCCTGATGGCCATGAACATGTCCTTTTTGCTCCTGACCAGGCTCTAAGCAATAGATGTCACAGAAGAACCGCTCCGTTTGAAACAGGTTATTCTTCTTCATCTTGTCACTGCTGAACTGTTGATAGTCGGCGAGTGTAACCACCTTCATCCTCAAGACTCCATGATTGAACACGTCAACGCCATTTACGGGAGATGGGACAGCAGTTTCTGATATGACTGCTTGAGTTCGTTCAGAGCCGTCGACATCCCCTCCTGCACTTCATGCCATTTGGCATCCGTGGCGCCCTTCAATTCGTCCAACCGCTCTTTGGCACCATCTTTCTTCTTCTCTAGCTCATTCAGTGACTTCTGTAGCTCCGCTCGTGTCGTTTCAGACGCTTTTGTCACCTTCCCACGCAGTTCGACGATTTGCCGTTGAAGCGCCACCAACTCGTCATGCGCTTTCCGCTCAATCGCCTCCTTTTGCTGAACGGTATACTCCTTGGTCGCCTCGATCGTCTCGCGGGCCTCTTTGACGATCTTCTCGGTCCCAACCTTTGACTCAGCGGCGACGCCCTGCGGAATGCTTAATCCGGCAATTGCCACCCACAACACCCCCATCATGAATGGATATTGATACATCATCATCCCCTCTCAAAACAGACAATTGTATAGTCGGCGACCATTTCCAAGTCACGACCGCTCAACTTTCCTCGGGAAGCAACCGACAAAGGACGGTCATCGATAGATAGTCCTCATTGAGGAGCCCCTCCATGCCTTCTGAAACACAGCCGGCCGCAAGTCAACTTGAGCAGCTCGAACAGGCCTTGGTTCAGAAAATTAAAACCGGCGACGTCGAACTTCCCTTGCTCCCGCAAGCCGCCAGCCAGGTGATGGCCCTGGCATCGGATCCGTCTGCCGATGCAGCCAAGCTCTCATCGTTGATTCATCAAGACCAAGCACTCGCCGCACACGTCCTCCGGATTGCCAATTCTCCGGCCTACATGCCCCGCAGTCCGGTCGTCTCGCTCCAGCACGCTGTGGCCATGTTGGGCATTACCTTGCTCTCCGAAATCGCCTTTACCGCATCCTTGAAATCCGGCGCCTTCAAAGTACCAGGATACGAAGACGATGTAAAACAACTGTGGCGCCACTCGCTGGCAAGCGGAGCCTTCGCCAAGGAAGTCGCGCGCATGAGGCGAGTCAACGTCGAAAGTGCCTACCTATGCGGTCTCTTGCACGCCATCGGAAAACCCGTCGTCTTGCGGACTGCGACGACACTCGCAAGTCAACAGCGCATCGCTCTTGAGAAACCCGTCCTGTCTGCCTGGATGGCCGGCTATCACACCGAAGTGGGGGCCATGATCGCCGATAAATGGGGCCTCCCCAAACAAATCGCAGTGGCCATTCAGTATTGCGGAGACTACGACCATGCGACAGAATTCCGGCAGGAGTGCCTGCTTACCTTTGTGGCCAATCGATTAGCCAGTCATCTTCTCACACCCGACGAAATGCCGGAGGACACCCTTCGCGATCATTCCGTCTTCGCTGAATTAAACCTGTACCCTCAAGACATCGATAAACTCCTACTGACAAAAGATCAGGTGTTAACCATTGTGAATGCAATGAACCTATGAGTACACCAAGCACGTATGACATCATTGTGATCGGAGCAGGTCCCGCTGGGCAGAAAGCGGCAGTCCAGGGCGCCAAGGCCGGTAAACGGGTTGCCCTCATCGAACGAGAACGCGGGATTGGAGGCAGCTGCGTCTATCGTGGAACCATTCCAAGCAAAACATTACGAGAAAGCGCTCTCCATCTCGATCGACTCAAGCGGGCCGGTGAAGCATTCCAATTTAACCTCAAACCAGGTACGCAGATTGCCACGCTCTTAAGCCGACTCGAACAGGTCGTTCAGGCCCATGATTCCTTCATGAGCCGGCAACTTCGACGCAATGGCATCTCCCTACTGCATGGCCGTGCACACTTCCTCAATGAACATCTCATCGAAATGCAAACCGTCGATGGAGCGCGTCAACAACTCACGGCCAAGACCATCGTTGTCGCCACAGGATCACGCCCCAGAAATCCCAAAGAGATTCCCGTCGACCATGAACATATCCTCGACAGCGACTCACTCCTCTCCATGATGTACCTACCTCAATCGCTGACGGTCATCGGTGGTGGGGTCATCGGTTGTGAGTATGCATCCATCTTTGCCTTGCTCGGGGTTGAGGTCGTTCTGATCGACCGTGCACCCTATCCGCTCCAGTTCATGGATCGAGAACTGGTTGAACAGTTTGTACAAGGTCTTGAGCATCACGGAGGTCGCTACTTGGGTGGGTGCCAGATTACAGAAGTGCGGTGGGACAATGTCGCACATGTGGTCACAACCTTGCAGGATGGCACCGTCATCAAGAGTGAGAAAATGCTTGTCGCCCTTGGGCGACAAGCCAACATTGAAGATATAGCTCTCTCTGCAGCCGATATCACGGTATCGGATAAGGGACTGATTCCCATCAATCAATATTGCCAGACCAACATTGATCACATTTACGCAATCGGCGATATGGCCAGTGGACCCGCGCTCGCATCCAAAGCTATGGAACAGGGTCGACGTGCTGTCCGTCACGCCCTGAACCTCCCGATCGGTGATGCGGCGTCAACGATTCCGCTTGGCATCTATACGATTCCTGAAATGGCCAGTATCGGCCTTGATGAGAAGAGCGCTCGCGAGCGATACAAAGACCCGCTAATCGGTCGGGCAAAGTTTGAAGAAATCGCGCGTGCGCAGATATCGGGAGCCGGCTACGGCCTCCTTAAGATGGTGGCTGATCCTGCGGGCGAGCGGCTACTCGGGGTACAGGTTGTTGGGGATTCCGCCACGGAACTGGTCCATCTGGGGCAATTAGCTCTTCAGGGCTCCTCAACGATCGAATCCTTTATCGACAATGTCTTCAACTTTCCGACCTATGCCGAAGCCTACCGTATCGCTGCACTCGATATTCTAGGGCAAGTCGCAAAACGTCGAACGGAAAAAGCCGCGTAGTGGCGATCTAGCGTCAATGCCCGAAGAAGCATGAGCATCGCTGCCCAGACAGACAATGACAGATCGTGGTTAGCCAAACCGACAACCCCCTGCCCTGCAGCCTGACACAACCTGACCCAGCTTTCTGAATCGGTGTCCTGAGCGAGAACCGCCTTCGCCAACACTTGAGAACACTCACTCCGCATTCCTCCCCAGCTTCACAACTGCGGCTTCCTACGCAGTCGAGTGAACTCCTTCTCCGCTCCAGCCATCTGGCAGCTCCATATTCAGGCACAAGACCCTGCATAACCAGCATTTTCATCAAGAAACCAACCCCATCTGCCGATATCGTGATGAATGGTTCTATTCACGGGGGTATCTATGGAGACGTCCGGCTGGAAGTCTGTCTATCGGGCATCTGGGACAGGAAGTCGCTTGGTCCTGACCATTGTCCTGTTCACTGCTTGGGAATGGCCTTCACATGGAGCGCCCCTTAGCGAACCACCTCCTCCAACCAAAACAGAAGCAACATTAGACCTGTCCTCCGAACTTTCCTCACCAGAAAGTTCTTCAGCAAAACCGTCCTCCTCGGGTGCCCCACACAGCGAGACCACATTGTTCGACGAGATCCCCTCGGTCTATGGGGCAGCCAAATACGACCAGAAAGTCCACGAGGCGCCGGCCGCCGTCACCATTATTACCGCTGAACAAATCAGGAAGTACGGGTACCGCAACTTCGCCCAGATTCTCGATAGCGTCCCGGGCCTATTCACCAGCACCGATCGCAACTATGGCTACCTGGGCATTCGAGGGTTCAACCGGCCCGGCGACTATACCTCACGCGTCCTGCTGCTGATCAATAATCATCGACTGAACGATGCCATTGTGTTGCTCATGGAGCCAGTACGAGCTTGATCGACCTGGAATTGTCTGAGAATCTCAGCCGGGGTGCGTTGCAGGTCTTTCAATGAGGGCCAGGCGTATGAAAGTCAACATGGGATTACGGAGCATACTGAATCTTCTCACCATCGGTTTGGTGGTACTGACAGTGGGCATTGCCGGTTTCCTGATTCACCGAGAAATTACCACCCGCCATCAAGACCTGGTCAATCGAGGGCTCACCATCGCGGCCATGGTAGCTCAGAGCAGCGAGTATGCGGTCTACACCGAAAACCAAGAGGCCCTTCGACGGAATGTTGCCGGCCTCCGTGCGACACCAGAGATCGCCTATGTCGCCATCTTCAACAAGACACAACAGGTCATCTTAGAGGTGGCTCCGGTTCTTTGGACAGAATCTTTCACTTCATAAGTGGTGCCTGGCGGTATCCGCCTACGCAGCCGTGGGCTGTGCAGGTCTGTTCTCC
>LNDU01000031.1 GCA_001464735.1 Nitrospira sp. Ga0074138 | reverse complement strand
ATGAAGGCCTGGTGGATGAAATGGACCGGGCTCTGCAATTCCCCGGTGTGATCAATGCATGGACGATGCCGATCAAGGCGCGGATCGACATGTTGACCACCGGGATCAGAACACCGGTAGGGATCAAGGTCTTCGGTCCGGACCTCAAGCAGATCGAACAGATCGGCGAACATCTGGAAAGGGTGCTTAAGGAGGTGCCGGGGACACGCAGTGTCTATGCGGAGCGGGTGTCCGGCGGCTATTTCCTCGACTTCGACATCAACCGCGATGCCATCGCGCGCTACGGGCTGAAGCTGATGGATGTCGGCAAGATCATCGAAACGGCTATCGGCGGAGAAAATATCGCTACCACCATCGAAGGCCGTGAGCGGTATCCGATCAACGTCCGCTATCTCCGGGAATTGCGGGACGATCAGCAGAAACTGCAGCGGGTCCTGGTCGACACGCCGACCGGCGCCCAGGTGCCGCTCGCGCAACTCGCGACGCTCCGCTTCGTCAACGGCCCGCCCATGATCCGGGACGAAAACGGCATGCTTGCAGGCTATGTCTTCCTGGATATGACGGGGCGGGATGTCGGCGGCTATGTGGAGGATCTAAAACGAGTGGTCAAAGAGAAGGTCACGCTGCTGCCGGGCTACACGATCGTCTGGTCCGGCCAATACGAGTTCATGGAGCGGGTGAAAGAACGACTGAAGTTCGTTGTCCCGCTGACGCTCGTGATCATCTTTGTCACGTTTTACTTCTCGTTCGCGTCGGTAGCCAAGACCTGCATGGTGATGGTGGGGGTGCCGCTCTCACTAGTCGGGGCCGTCTGGTACCTGTCGATTCTCGGCTACAACATGAGCATTGCCGTGTGGGTGGGACTGATCACGGTCGTGGGAACCGCGGCAGAAACCAGCGCGGTCATGTTGGCCTATTTGGACGAAGCCTGCGCGAGGCGCAAGGCAGCGGGCGGGCTCACGACGTTGCACGATCTGATCGACACCGTCCAGCTTGGCGCAGTCGAGCGCATCAGACCCATGGCGATGATTGGCTTGGTTGATGTGATTGGGTTGATTCCGGTCATGTGGGCCACGGGAACCGGCGCGGATGTGATGAAGCGAATCGCCGCGCCACAGGTCGGCGGGGTGTTCTCGGCCATGATCCTGACGTTGTTTGTGATTCCACCCGTCTACGTCATGTGGAGGTGGTGGAAAGAACAACGAACACCTCGAACGGACGGTGTGAAGTACGAGTAAGAATGAGCAAACCGAATGCTTCAAGTCGTGCTGATCATCGTCCCAGACGTGTACTTCGCCATACAAGAGCGGAAGGGGATCTGCACGCCATGACTGGTTTCGAAAGAATCCCCGTATGACCACAGCACCTGCCATCGCTGCACAACCGAACGGAAAAGCCTGGCACAGCCTATCTACGGAGGATGTGCTGGCGCAACTCGGGTCCGCAGCGACCGGACTGTCTATATCGGAAGCTACGCGACGACTGGCCGTGAACGGTCCCAACGAGTTGAAAGAAGGGGAACCTATCAGCCCGCTTCACATGTTCTTGGCCCAGTTCAAAAGTCTGATCATCTGGGTCCTCATCGCCGCGGCTGTCATCTCCGGTCTGCTCGGCGAACGGATGGACGCCATCGCCATCCTCGCCATTGTTGTTCTGAACGCCGTCATCGGTTTCTACCAGGAATTCCAGGCCGAGAAGTCCATTGCGGCGCTTAAGAAGATGACCTCGCCTCACGCCACGGTGCGGCGGGGAGGACAGGTCACCTCCATTCCCGCCTCGGGCGTTGTCGCGGGCGACATCCTCACACTGGAGGCCGGCGACCTGATCGCAGCCGACGCACGGCTGTTGGAGGCAGCCTCCCTCAAATGTGTCGAGGCCGCGCTGACCGGTGAATCGCAGGCGGTCATGAAACAGGTCGGCACGTTGGAGCAGCGCGATGTCCCGCTGGGCGACCGTACAAACATGATCTTCATGGGTACCAGCGTCGCGGCAGGCACCGGCCAGGCCGTCGTGGTGGCCACAGCCATGAACACGGAACTCGGGCGCATCGCCGGTCTCATCGAAGAGGCGGGGTCGGAAGGGGGCACACCTCTACAGAAAAAGCTCGACTCGTTCGGACATCTCCTCGTGTGGGCGACGTTGGGTATCGTCGCACTGCTGTTTGGGCTGGGGCTGCTGCGTGAGATCCCACCCTTCGAGTTATTTATGACTTCAGTCAGCCTCGCGGTGGCTGCCGTGCCGGAAGGGCTGCCTGCTGTCGTGACGGTGGCTCTAGCGCTCGGGGTGTTGCGCATGTCACGCCGCCGCGCGCTCATGCGCAAGCTGCCTGCAGTTGAGACGCTCGGTTCGACGACAGTCATCTGTACGGACAAGACCGGCACCTTGACGGTCGGTCAAATGACCGTACGCGCGCTCTACGTCGCGGGCCAACGTTACGACATCTCCGGTGAAGGCTATGGGCCGGATGGTGATGTGTACGTCGAGGGCGAGAAAACGGACGCGAGGCATGCCGCGCCGTTACTCGAACTGGCGACCGTCCTCCTCGGCTGCAACCACGCCCATCTTGTTCAGGAAGAGGGAACCTGGAACGTCATCGGCGATCCCACCGAAGGCGCATTATTGGCGGCTGGTGCCAAAGCCGGGGGTGACCGGAAGCACATCGAGAACGACCTCCCGAAGCAGCATGAAATTCCCTTCGATTCCGACCGGAAACGCAGCACAGTCATTCGCAAAATGCCGGACGGGAAGTTCCGTGCCTTCATCAACGGGGCACCCGACGTGTTGTTGGCACGCTGCACTCACCTCTACACCGACACAGGGGTCCGACCCCTGACCGAGCAAGACCGCCGGAACATCGTGGCGCACAACGACGCGATGGCGCAGCAAGCCTTACGCGTGCTCGGCTCAGCCTATCGTGACTTGGACAGCGCATCGGCCTTCGACCTCACCGCGTCGGCTGTGGAAAGCGACCTCGTGTTCGTCGGTCTGTCCGGGATGTATGACCCGCCGCGTCAAGAGGCCAAAGAAGCCGTCGCAAAATCCCGCGCTGCGGGCATTCGCGTGGTGATGATTACCGGCGATCATCCGCGTACTGCGATGGCCATTGCGCGTGAACTCGGCATCGCGTCGGGTGACGCCGACGCCCTCGCTGGGTCGGAGTTGGACAAGCTCTCCGATGACGACCTCCGGCAACGCGCGCCCAAAGTCACCGTGTACGCGCGGGTGACTGCCGAGCACAAACTACGCATCATCCGCGCGTGGAAGGCGAACGATGCAGTGGTGGCGATGACCGGCGACGGCGTCAACGACGCCCCTGCCATCAAAGGCGCCGACATCGGCATCGCCATGGGGAAATCAGGCACGGAAGTCACCAAGCAGGCCTCGGATATGATCATCACCGACGACAACTTCGCCTCGATCGTCGCCGCCGTCGAAGAAGGCCGCAGCATCTACGACAACATCCGCAAGACGCTCCAATACCTGCTCGCCGGCAACACTGGTGAACTCCTGCTGATGACTATCTGTGTGGTCATAGGGCTCCCGACCCCACTCCTGCCGATTCACCTGCTCTGGATCAATCTCGTCACCGACGGCCTGCCTGCACTCTGCCTTGCCACCGATCCCATCGACCCCGACGTGATGACGCGCCGCCCTCGTCGTCCGTCTGAACGCATCACCGATCGCAGCTTCCTCGTCACGATGTTCCTCACCGGCTGCCTGACGGCCGGCGTTTCGTTCGCGGTGTACCTCTACGGCTTGAAGACGGGAACCGAAGAAATGGCCCGCACCGAGGCCTTTGCGACTCTGGTCTTCGCCGAACTCCTGCGAGCCTTCGGCGGCAGGAGTGCAACCAAGCCCGTCTGGCGCATCTCCCTCCTCTCGAACATCAACCTCGCCTTCGTGGTGTTGGTTTCTTTCGGGCTTCAAGTATGGAGTCATCACAACGCAACGCTGGGGCTCTTCCTGAAGACGTCGTTCCTGTCGCTCGCCGATTGTGTGCTGCTGCTCGCCGTGGGCGCTATTCCGCTGGTTGTCTTGGAGATGGTGAAGGTGGTGCGCCAGGTCGGGCGGTTACGAAAGGCCGAGCCATGACCACCGATCCTATAGGAAGAGATACGTGATAAGACCACATCGCAAGCATTGGGGATCGAGGCCCGACACTGAAGGAAGCACGGCCTGCACCGATGTGGACTGTCGTGGGGTCGGTACCACACAAGTCAGCACTGAAGGCATTTCCTGTCTTGCGACGAACCCCCGCGTCGGAAGACGGGTGTGGAAGTGCGAGGGTAATGGAGTCCTATCGCATATTTTTAGCAGCTCTCAGGACCCGGCAAGGATTTCAGCCGTAACGCAGGAAAAGGAGGCAACATGAAGCCGCAGCATGTGAAGAAACCGCATAACGATAAGTCTGATACCACACAGGCTACTATCCCAGAACAGCTCATGTCCAATGACCTTCGTGAGCGGATTGCGAAGCGGGCCTATGAGCTCTATCTCGAGCGAGGCTGCAGGCCAGGGTGTGATGTGGAAGATTGGGTCGACGCGGAGCGAGAGATGCTTGCATCGCCGAAGGGAAAAGAGTGACGATTCTTGTCGCCGATAACTTCCACTCGGTGAGGAGGAGCTGACGATGGACGAGACGCATCACCAGTACATCCCTGCGCTGAGGTTCGGTTGGCTGACTCGCCTGTACGATCCCGTCATCCGCTGGACCATGCGAGAGGACCTGTTTAAGCCTTGTTTGGTCCAACAGGTGGGGATGCAACCGGGTCACCGTGTGCTGGATCTTGGCTGTGGGACCGCCACGCTCACGATTCTGCTCAAGCAGCGTCAGCCTCAATCTACGGTTGTGGCGCTCGATGGCGATCCGGTGGTGTTGACGCGCGCTCGGGAAAAAGCCGCTGCAGCGGGCGTCGAAATCTCTTTCGACGAGGGAATGGCTTATCAGCTGCCGTATCCAGATCGCTCTTTTGACCGTGTCGTCGCCAGTCTGCTCTTGCACCATCTGACCCTGGACAATAAGCGCCGCGCGCTGCGTGAAACCTTCCGCGTGTTGAAACTAGGTGGAGAGCTTCACATCGCCGACTACGGCCGGCCCCATACCTTTCTGAGTTGGAAGAAGCCTACGAGCACGTGAAAGGAATGGTGCCAGGGCTGATTCGCGAGGCGGGATTTACTCACGTGGAGGAAACGGGCCGCTACACGACAGCGTTCGGGACGCTCGTCCTCATTCGCGCCGTCAAACCGGAGGGAGGAGAGGGCGGTATTGAGAGAGGAAACCGGACATCATGAATCTGGGCACGTACTTCACCGGAGGCACGAGTTCCTCGGAGTCCGAGTGATGTGGAGCCACTTACTCCATCAACGGCTCGCCGTTCTCTTCGGTCTTGCCGTGGTGGTCAATTATCCGTGGGAACGGGCCCAGTCCCGTCTGTATGTCCTGCCTGACAGGGCTGAGGTTGAGTGGTGGATGTGTGCGGCGGCGAGTGTCGCAGACGGTCTGGTGGTGCTCCTGATCTTCCAGATCAGCCGGCTAGCGATCGGACAGCCTGACTGGTATCTCCGGCCGGGAGCGCGAGGGTATACCGTGCTGCTACTGTCGGGAGCGGTCATCAGTGTCGCGGTCGAGTGGATTGCGATCTATGGCGCACAGTGGTGGGCCTACAGCCCGCACATGCCTCTTGTGCCGGGGTTGAATATTGGGGTGGCTCCGCTGGCGCAGATGCTGGTGCTACCGCCGCTAATTTGTACTCTGCTGGCGTGGTGGCACCGCAAGATAGGGAAAACCGTATGAAAGATCCAGTTTGTGGCATGAACGTCCTCCAAGAGCAGGTCTTGTCTGCAACCTATGGAGACCGGATGTTCTATTTCTGTTCCGACCTGTGCCGACGCACTTTCCTGACCAATTCAGAGAGATACCTGAGACCGATCGAGTCGGCAGGCACGGTCGGCCCTGCCACACGGCGCGTGGCGTACTTTACGATGGAAGTGGCGCTTGATCCTGCCCTGCCTACCTACAGCGGAGGGTTGGGAGTCCTGGCTGGAGATACGCTCCGATCGTTTGCCGATCTCAAAATTCCGGCCGTCGGAGTCAGCCTCCTATACTGGAACGGTTATTTTGAGCAGAAGCTGGACGAGTGGGGTAACCAGCACGAGCAGCCGGCGTCGTGGGAGCCGAGAGGACGACTGCATCTCCTCCCCGCCATGGTGGCTGTGACTATCGAAGCACGGACCCGTAATCGTCCAGGCGTGGCAATATGATCTCGTCGGTGTCACTGGTGGCCGGGTGCCTGTGCTGTTGTTGGATGCCAATCACCCGAACAATGCCCGGCAAGATCGAGAGCTAAGCCTGTGGCTCTACGGAGGGGATGACGGCTACCGGCTCGCGCAAGAAATCATCCTGGGCATTGGCGGCGTCCAAATGCTCCAGGCCCTCGGGTATACCGCGGTGGAGCGGTTCCATATGAATGAAGGTCACGCCGCCTTCTTGACGCTCCAGCTCCTCCACGAGTCGACTCCGGCCGGCTCCACGGAGTGGAACTTCCCGGCGGTGCGACGGCGTTGTGTCTTTACCACCCATACGCCGGTTCCTGCCGGGCACGATCAATTCGCGTACGACCATGTTCGTCAGGTCATGGGAGACCTGCTCCCACTGGAAGTGCTCCAGATGCTAGGAGGGCAGGACCGCCTGAACATGACGCTCCTTGGCTTCAACATGAGTACTTATATCAACGGCGTGGCGAAGTCTCTCAGGAGATGTTTCCCGGTCATACCATTGACTCCATTACGAACGGGATTCATTCCGCCACGTGGACCTGCGAGAGTTTTCAGGATCTTTACGATCGGTCCGTTCCGGGTTGGCGAACCGATCCGTTCTCTCTTCGATACACGATCAGTGTCCCAAATCAGGAGATCTGGGATGCACATAGCAAAGCCAAGGCCAAGTTGCTCGAAGAGGTGAGGCAGCGCACGCAACAGCGCTTGAGTCTGGATGCCTTCACAATCGGCTTCGCCCGGCGCGCGACCTTGTACAAGCGGGCTGACTTGATTGTGTCGGAGCCTCGTGAATTGATCGACGTGGTCAAGAAGGCAGGAGCGCTGCAGATCATTTTCGCCGGCAAAGCCCATCCCAAGGATGGGCCTGGCAAAGACATGATCCGGCGGATCCTGCAAGCGGCCAAGCAGCTTGACCGGGATGTGACGATTCTCTACCTCGACAACTACGACGTGACCCTCGCCCGGCTCATGACGGCCGGCGTGGATCTGTGGCTCAACACGCCCCAGCGGCCGCTCGAAGCGTCGGGAACGTCCGGGATGAAGGCGGCGCACAACGGCGTGCCGAGTCTTAGCGTCCTGGACGGCTGGTGGCTGGAAGGCCACATCGAAGGCGTCACAGGCTGGTCAATCGGCTCACGGACGATGAGCCAAGAAACCGATCAGCAGGAGGAAGCGCGCGAGTTGTATCAGAAGCTGCGTTGGACGATTGTGCCGATGTACTACCAATCGCGGGACCGTTGGATCGACGTGATGCGGCATACGATCGCCTTCAACGCATCATTCTTCAACACCCACCGCATGGTCCAACAGTATGCCGCTAACGCCTATGTGTAAGACCACCTACGAACGTCGATGGTTCGCCGGCGCCAGTGAGATCCATATCAATGAATAACCTCCGATGGCTCGTTCTCTATATGTTTCTCGCTGTCCTGGGATTTTCCTCGTGACTGAACACCGGGCGCATGTGTTCGGGGTAGTGCTCCCACCAAAGGGCTGGAAAGTTGATCGCGACGAGACCGAGCCCTACTGACCAGACTGCAATGGTCCATGGTTGCCACGAGGATCGTCGTAGAAGTGCTGTGAGCACCAACAGACTACCGGTACCGGCCATATAAAGATAACCCATCCCGTGGGCTGACCCGCCAATTGACGGAGTGGAAAGGATCAGGCTGAACATCCATCCCATGGAGAAGAAGCAGGTCTCGTCCGCTCTGGATTGTGCTCTCAACCCACGTTGATTGCCAGAATCCTCGCTCCACAAGGATCGCGACCAGTGTCAATGCCAAACCGACCATGAGGAATACAGGAAGGAAGTGAAGCATAGCGACCTATTCAATCACATCTGGGCTGAGACGGCGACCACCGCGTACGTGAGTGTGGCCATACACAGAGGCGGCCCTTGTCAGCTATAGACCCCGTGTACAATCCGGCCAAGGATCTGTTTCACGCGAGCGGTTCCCGTTTTGGTTTCAAGCAATGAGAGGGGGGGTCTTGTTCTGACAGGCTCGGTTCGGGCGTATCAGCCAGGCGTGTGCTTTCGATTCCGTCCCAAATACCTCGATCGCATCACGCAGGATCTGCACCGCAGCCTGTTCAGCAGGTCCACGACGAGTTCGACTCGTTGCGTTGGTCGCACGGCGTTGTGTGTCGCTCATTTCCTTTAAAGTCGCTCGGTCTCCATACGATAGAATAATCGTACGCTATCTGATTAAGTGGACACAAGCCTAGGAGTCCAGCTGGGGGTGATACGTCGATCCAAACCTCTGTAAAGAAATTTACTTCCGACCGCGCTTCCGTCAACAGAATTAGTTCTCGCTGTTGTGAAGCCTCAGTAAACCAGGCAAGTGAAAATGTGCTGAAACGTTAATGGCTTGCGTGATCGGTGAGGTAATGAGTTTTACCTCCTCGGACAGTAAGAATGAAGAACTGATAGTGGATGGAAAATTTGTATTAGAATGGATACGAGTTGTAGCAAAAAGGATACGCTAAGCTCGGACTCAAGACGTAAATACAATCGGCAAGTCTTTCCAATCCGTCGTGTAGGCCGGTGAACGTCGGTGAAACCGTGTACGCCACGACTTTACCAACCCGCTTGAGGCATAGCGCAGCGTGTCAGCACCAAATCGATCATTGATTGCATCTAGAGCCACCATGAGCCGTTTGGATCGTGCACGATCCTGGCTATCGAAGAGATCCCCTTGGATCTGGTTTGCCGACACGAGTCCCGTAAACATCACTCCCGCCTTCTTGTAGAGATACCCTTCTCGATAGATTCTCTGTATCCCCCGCAACGCGGCTCGAATCAATTCCGTGGTGGTATCCGTGGCGACAGGGAGCGTAAAGGTCAAAGTATTGCTATATTGAGGCGTGTCCTTAAACTCGTTGGTCTTTAGAAAAACTGTAACGGTGGTCACAGCCAGCTTTTCAGCCCGTAGCTTCTCTGCAGCCCTGGCAGCATAGCTTGAGACAGCTTCTTCCATCTCCGTCAGCGTGGTCACGGGTTTCCCGAACGCCCGTGAGCAGGTGATGCCTTGCTTCGGGGCTGGGCATTGATCGAGTGCTAAGCAGGACACCCCGCGTAACTCCATCACCAGCCGAAGGCCCACGACTCCCATATGTTTTCGGATGAATTGGTCATTGGCGTGGCGGAGCTGCAAGGCTGTCAGGATGCCATGTTGTTGGAGGAATCGCGCATAATTCGGGCCAATACCCCACACATCATTTACGGGAATTCTGTTCAAGAGTGCCTCACGGTCTGAACAGGTAAATAGATCAAAGACTCCGTCTGTGTCCGGTGTTCGCTTGGCGACACGGTTGGCAATCTTAGCCAAAGTCTTTGTCTCTGCAATGCCTACTGAAACAGGAATGCCAGTCCAGCGTTTCACGGTCGCTCGAATCCTATGCGCATACTCACTAAGATTCCTCGACGTGAACCCGGACAGACTCAAGAAAGCTTCATCGATTGAGTAGACCTCCAGATCAGGGCAGAACTGTTCGAGCGTCTCCATAACTCGCTGCGACATATCGCCATAGAGGGCGTAGTTGCTGGAGAGAACCTGGACGTCATGGGCTCGGAGAAGCGACCGGATCTGAAACTCTGGGACACCCATCCCAATGCCCAGTGCCTTAGCTTCATTCGAACGAGCCACCACGCACCCATCATTATTTGAGAGGACAACAACCGGCTTGCCATGTAACTTGGGGTCCATCACTCGTTCGCAGGAGGCATAAAAATTATTACAATCGAGTAATGCGATTAGTGACGACATAGTCTTACAGCGCGTGAATGACGTTAGTGACAACACCCCAAATCTCGAATGACTGTTGTTCGGTGATGTCAATTGGCTGGTAATGCTTATTGGCGGGAAGTAGTCGTATATTCTTTCCTCGCGTGGACAGTCGCTTGACCGTCAACTCGCCATCGAGCGCGGCCACAATAACATTCCCGTCTACAGCTTCAAGAGATCGATCTACCACCAGAATGTCTCCAGTATGGATGCCTGCTTCAAGCATCGAGTCACCCGACACCCGCACAAAGAACGTGGCAGCCGGATGCTTGACGAGGTGCCGGTTCAGGTCAAGCTTGCCCTCAATGTAATCGTCAGCAGGAGAAGGGAACCCCGCCGGCAGTCGGCCAAGAAACACTGGCAGCTTGTAGCTGGTAGATAAGTCGGGTGCGTAAATCGTTTCAACATTCATGGGCCGGTAGTCTACTCCCTAGACCGAGACCGGCTCAAGGACCTGTGGAGCGTCATTGCGCGGGTTGTTGACCAAGGTGCTCACAGGAAACGCTGCCAATTCATCACTTGGATACGGTCGCAGTAGGACTTTGAGTGGTTCTGTTGGTTGGTTGGTTGGGTCAAGCCATTGATCGTAAGAGGCCGGGGAGAGAATGACCGGCATGCGGTTGTGAATCGATCGCATGAGGTCGTTCGGTTCCGTGGTGATAATCGTACAACTTTCCAAAGGTTCTCCCTCCGCCGGCGTCCAGTGCTCCCACAGGCCTGCGAAGGCAAACGGACGCTTATTCTTCAGACCTATCCACATCGGCTGCTTGGTCCGACCATCAGCCCGCCATTCGTAAAACCCTGTCGCCACAACTAAACAGCGGCGTTTTTTAAAAGCGGACCGAAACGACGGTTTCTCAGCCACGGTTTCCGCCTTGGCGTTGATGCACTGGTAGCCGATCTTGGGGTCTTTCGCCCACGAAGGAATCAACCCCCAGCGCAGCATGACAAGTTTCCGAGCGGTGGTGTCAGGATCAATCCGAATAGCAGCAACGGATTGAGAAGGCGCGATATTGTAGCGGGGCTTAAAGAGCGGACTATCTGCGACGGCGAACTGTTCAGCAATCACTTCAGGAGTGGCAGTTTGGGTAAAGCGTCCACACATTGAAGCTCCTATCAACAATAGTGAAGACAGTTATTTTGATCAATTCGCCCCTTTACTTCAAACAGGAGTCGCTCTACCTATGGCACACATGCAGACCAAGCCAAGCGATCGCGAACGTATACGCACGCTCAGCCAATTCCATAAACTGAGACGTATTCAACAAACGATCAGAGCCATTGCCGCACCTCATAAGCTTGGCCCGTTACAAGCTGCGATTCTATTTTTAGCTTGGGAACGCGACCCCAAACCCATCGGACAATCTGAGCTGGTGATCCTACTTGACACTCGAGCCCCGACCTTAACAGTCTCACTCCGACTGCTCGCTCAGCAAAACTTGATAGTAATAAAACCCAGAGGCGTTGACGGATCCATGAAACGCGCCATCCTAACGTCCAATGGACAGAAACTCGCCGAGCAACTGCTCGATGAGATGACGATCGCGCTCAAAATCAAACACAACTGAGTAGCTGGTCTTCATAAACAAAGTCTCTGCTACGGTGAGCTGGTCGGCTAGGACACCAGAAGTGACAATTTAAGAAAAAGGTCCGCTGAACCCAATCATCCTCAAACCAGATCCGACAACTGCGTCACATACCGCTGCGCCCCCCGCACCACCGGCTGTTTGGAACCAGCCTTATCAAAATGCTTTTGCACACTGCTCAGTTCCCGCACGCGCAGCATCGCTTTAACTTCCGCTTTCGTCGCCCCTTTCTCAATCGCAAATTGCACGGCCGCCAGACGTAAACTGTGTCCTACCCCAGACGGATGCGCAAGCCCCGTCGCCCGAAAGGCCCGTGACAACCGAATCCCTACCCCACCCGGATCCACCCGATTGCCTTGATATTCCCCACGCGCTACGATGAACAGTGGTTCGCCAAGCTCCCCGGCCGGCCGACAGGCCAGATACCGATCAAGCGCACCCTTCACCGCCTCCGTCACCACCATCTTCCGCCGATCCCACTGGTAATGGCGGCTGGGTACACGCAGAACCCAGGCCGCATGGCCGTCCTCATCGGATCCAGGCACATAATCCCCCAAATTGAGCCGGCAGCATTCCGCAATCCGGAGCCCCATCGTCGCAAGGAGTAGCACGATCGCCCGATCGCGCAAGCCCCCTTCGGACTCATCGAATTGCCCAAACAGGGCTTTGATCGCCGGGACCTCAAATGGATTGGAGCGTAACGGATCCTGTGGGGTCCTGGCTGAGAGATACTGCGCCGGACTTTTCTTCCACTCCCCCTCGCTCGTCAGATATGCCGCAAAGGCACGAACGGCCAAAACCCGAAGCTTCACCGTCTTAATCGAAAGGGTCTTCCCGGTCTTCCTCGCCTGCGGCGATCCTAAAAATCCCAGGTATTGATCGAACAGCCTGGGCGTCCACGGCGGCGTCCCCCGGCTCTCCCACCAATCGATAAACGTCAAAAACTGCTTCCAATAGCTCAGCACGGTCCCCTTAGCCCGCTTCGGTTGCTGGCTCGACGTCCTGTCGGACTTCGGGCGAAGCCAACGCGTAAACGCCTTTTGAGTTTCTTTGGACCGCAACTCGGCTGGCGTATAACCAGGCGCAGAGCTCAAAATATCCCTCCTCCAATCCACGGCCGATCCGCCGGCCAGATCCTATGACGCATCTTGCCAAAAATAACTAGAGTCGACAACCATGGGAACCTGGCTGTATTTGTCTAATAACTTAATACCTGGGTAGCCAAAGGCGCTTTTGGCTACCCATATAAGATATTCTACTTATTTCTGTCAGCCAAACCTACCACCCTCACACATTTGATAGAAAGCGTACTGGCTTCCTGCCAGATCGTCCCCTAATACCTATTCATTTTTGTACATCGATGGCGGGACTACTCCCTAACAGACTCACCCCAGGAGTATCCGTATCCCCCTTTTTGGGGATACTAGACTCAACATCTCCACGTTAGAATACAAGTATTCCTCAGAGATATAAATCCCGCAAGAGAACGCCAGGAGTGGATTACAGAGAACGATCTCCCGCATAGAATATCAAAACAAATTGCAGCTGAGGGACAAATCAAAACCATGGCATTTCAGATTAACCAGAGGGCCACGACTTCCGAACTGCCAAGCACAGTCACGCCTGATACTCGCTCAACCCTTTTTAACATTTTGGACTCAACTCAACGCGCTTTCTCCGGTGATGAGATTCGACTCATCCTCCTCCAAACACAACAACTACTCGATCTGGGCCCCAGCCTGTGTGGGATCGCCCAAGTCAATCCTGTAGATAATGAGTTTACCTTCCGGCTAGTTATCAACCTCAATTATCCAGAAGAATGGGTCACACAATATCTCCATAATGCGTATCACAACATTGACCCAATCCTTAAACGATTACGCCAACAGTCTTCCATGTGTCAGTGGCATACCGTTTACGCAGAGTGTGCACCGTGGTCCGAGGAACTCAAGGCGTTCATCAAAAAGGCGCAGCAATTCAATCTGAGTGACGGATTTTCAGCCTCCCATCACCAAAAGGGACACCCAGCATTTTCCTTTCTATCGTACGCCTATAAACAGACCACTCCCCGCTACGTTGCTTCAGCGCTCCCCATTCTCTCGGAAGCCATCCTCCCGCGTCTCCTCCAATATTCGCAAGAAGACACCCACACCATCAAAGAGCGCATCGGCCAATTAACCTACAAAGAGATTGTCATCCTCACCTGGATGCGAACAGGCAAGACTAACGCTGAAATTGCCAAGATCATCGACTTTCCTGAACGGAACGTCCGATTTCATATCGAGCAACTCTTCACAAAACTTGGTGTGACATCCCGAACGCAAGCCGTCGCCTTTTCAGCTGAGCATCAGTTACCTATGCTCTACAACTAAGAGTCACACTCTCGACCGTAGACATACACCAACTATCGGCCCCACTGATTCACTGACAGGCCCCTGTATTCAGTGTCGTCCCATTCAACGGAACCCAAAGGCTTATACGAGTTCCCTGCCCCTCCTTTGAATCAATTTGCAGCCGACCGTGAACGATCGCAATACGTTCACCCATGCCCATTAACCCAATCCCGACACTCCGCTGACGACTCGTCTGTGGACAAAATCCTCTCCCATCATCAGTAATCGTGATAGATAGACCTTCAGCTTCCCTCATGAGCTGAAACTCCGTTGTCGTCGCCGCCGCGTGCTTCTCGATATTGTTTAAACACCCTTGAACAATCCGATACAACATGCCACTCACCATCATATCCAGATCAAGCCGTTCATCCACCATAACCTGAGACACAACCTTCATCTGTACGCGCTCACCCCAGGTGCGTACTAAATGCGTTAAGGCGGGCACTAAACCCAATGTCGTTAAGATGCCCGGATACAATTCATGCGACATGCACCGGATCCACTTCAGCAATTTCTCCAACTCATTCCGAAACTTCGTGACTTCTGCCAACAAGAGAACCCGATCGACAGGAGGATACATCGTCAAATTCCCCATGCCAAAGACAACAGCCCCAATTTGGGAAGTCATGACATCGTGCAAATCCAACGCAAGTCGACGTCGATGCAAGTCTTCCGCCATGATCACGCGAGATAATAGATGCCGTAACTCTTCCGTGCCTGACGCTTGTAGTTGCCTACCCATGACTTTACCGAACTCCTCTACAGGATCAGGGCTGCTCTCATTCACTAGATAGCGTTCTTTAGAACTGTTCGCATAACACGCGACATACAAACTCATCGCTAATACCCGATAATGCTCCAGTTGAAGGGCAGGTAACTCCACAGTAC
The DNA here is from genome assembly GCA_001464735.1 of Nitrospira sp. Ga0074138. GTDB lineage: Bacteria > Nitrospirota > Nitrospiria > Nitrospirales > Nitrospiraceae > Nitrospira_D. Next base: position 135,805 of record LNDU01000031.1, on the reverse strand, counting down.
AGAGCAATTCCACGACCATAAGTTCTCCGGACGGCATCCGAGCCCCCAATCCAACGGCCGAACCCACGGTTAAGGATCGCTGAGGAGCAGAGAAGACTGGAGTACACGGCGCCTTTAACTTGTGACCGGACGACGCTAAATATCTGACCGCCACAGACTGATCAATAACAGACTCCCCACTCCCCTCTTTCCAGTCATGCCCCAAGCAATTTCCATAACTCATTTCATCTAACACTGCCTGAACCGCAGGGCGAGTCTCTCCAAATCCATAAGGTCCAGCCACAGCCCATTTATCTGAACCCGCCAATGCCGTCTTGCACCACTCAGCGTATTGACCACAACTACCTAATAGTTCACACACCAACACATCGCCTACAGGCTCACCTACCCCTCGACAATTCTTCAAGACACGTTGCCTCCGCTCATCCGACATATCCTTCCATGGCAACACCGAGTACACTCTCGCCGTCAACAACACAGGATCTTGTGAGTCAGGATCGCGCAGATGATCGAAAAATAATGCCGTGAGATCTTGGCATAATTCACTAAACGTTTTACTCGCTCGCCCTAATTCCACAATACAAAAAGCCATCTGTGCCGCTTGTTTCAAGGTCATGCTGCCAGGATGCAATATTTCTGACACATACGGCCAATTCAGATAGGCATCAGCATCATGTTGGTCAAACGTTGACTGCTCAATAGACATCCCCGCCTCCGTAAAAAAGTCCACGTTATCCCCTACGCAGGACTATCGCAAACATAAGTCACAAATTTCACTGGCCACCTCGCCACTCCACATTCACCAACTTCAGTCAGAGTGGCCACAGGCCTGTTTGAATTACTCAATGCGTGCAATTCTGTACAGAATAAGAGCCTTGAGGAGGATAGACGGTTTTGGAAGGAACAAGAACGAACACCAGGAGAGGAGTAACGGAGGTAAAGAGCCCGAGCGGGATTTGAGTAAAGAACCAGCGACCCTAGCGATGAACAATGCTTTTAATTTGATGTCTACGAATACCTCCGCTCCCAATTACTCAACATACACCATATCATTCACCTTTCTTCTGTGATGCCATCTCGTAACCACTGTCGAAACATGTCGGTTCCCCATCCCAGTCGTCACGGTTAACGCACGGGTAATGTTACCCTGCGAGGCTGATAGTTTCCTCTCGTCATTCCACAGACCAATTCGACCTGGTCGATTCCGCACTGCTGGAACACGCGATTCACTTAAGCACGCCAACCCAGTGATCACTTGAATCGGACCAGTCGCGCCAAACACATGCCCGCAATGTCCGCCCACCGTTGTCACAGCCGGCTTATTCGGTTCTCCCTTCCACAGATCCTCTAACATCGACAATTCCGCTGCATCACTGTCAGGAATCCCCGATCCTGTTAAGACCACCAAATCAATCATCGACGGTGAGCAACCGGCATTCCGGCACGCCCCTGAGACTGCATGAAAGAGATCGACTCCACGGACCGTATGGTTTTGATCACTTTGAGCCCCACCCCATCCTTCCCATTTCCCATAGGCCCTCACTCCTCGACGTTCAGCATGCGCGGCCGATTCTAAGATCACACACCCTGCGCCTTCCGACGCAATGAATCCTCCGCTCGACGAACAAAATGGTCCACTCCACTCAAGCGCCATCTTGTTCGCAAGCGGTGCATCCGCTTCCGTGTGTAGGACATCGACGCCAACCACCAACGCGACGTCAAACACCCCTTGTCGAATTAAATCTCCAGCCCGGCCTAACGCGGCCGCGCCGGCCGCACTCCCATCACAATGCAATACCGTCGGGCCAGACACCCCCAATGTCTGCCTTATGACCCCTGGGAAATCGACCCCATATAACATTTCTATGACGACTTCTCGCGGCGGCGCAGGTCTAGGGCACACTTCCCCATGCAGTGCCCCGTTTTCAAAACCACAGGCACTTCCAACGGACACCATCGTCGTTTTAGGGAGCGGACTCTGAAGTCCCGCATCTCGCACGGCATGCAACGCCGCGACAACCAGCATCAGCCCTCGGCGAGTTATGCGATCGGATGGTTCAAAGAGAAAATAGTCGAGGGGATCCACATCCTGTACGCGAAATCCAACACGCCCCGAACACACCCCCAACCAAAAATCGGACAAGGAATTGCCCAATGGAGAGACCACGCCCACGCCTGTTATAAGCACGCGACGCTCGTGTGACATGTTTCAATCTCGCGGCACCTATTCGCTTGGATAGGTTCACAACCCCCTAGGGATGGATTGCACGATCGGCATGCACCAAGATAGTCCGCTGAGTCATTCCAGGTTTTGACGACATATAGAGTGCCGCCGCTTGCGTCCGTGACCCAACTCCGAGCTTCTGAAACAAATTCGAGAGATGATAACGAACCGTCCGTTCCGCCAAGTTTAACACCATCCCAATTTCCCAATTCGTTTTCCCATCCGACATCCACTTCATGAGCTCCACCTCTATCTCAGTCAGCTCCACAACTTTCATCTCCCCATTTGAGGTATCGCTTTGTAGACATCGAATGACCGCTAAGTGCATATGGGGCCCGACCATTTCCGTGATCAGTCGAAGCCGTGGTTGATCCTTCACGGCAAAATTGCTGCACGCAAAATAGGTATGGGTATTCCCTTCACCCCGCACTCCCATGGAAAGGCACGTCCTGACCCCAAAGTCTTTCTTCACATCCTCAATGACCTTAGGCTGTGTATATGGCTGATCCACACTGAAGGTTAAGGATCTCTCTGTGCCCCACAACCGTGTGACCGCAGGATCGTATTTAAACCCGTTGGTCCGATACATCCCGTCGAGTTCTGGATGATACGTGGAACACTTCACTCCCAGCACAGCACAGGTGGGCGATTCAAATACCCCCATTGCACCAAATTCAAAAGGGACCAGTCCCCGCAGAGATCCCATCACCGAAAGAAATTCATTGTTATTCTGCACCACATTAAACTCGGCCATCACATCGCACACGCGCCAAAATTCTGCTTTACCCATGGATGCCACGTTCATGGTAAGCCTCAAAACTTAATAATACTGCCGACAAGGAGGCCAATCATAACCCGGCAAAGTGGCTAAAATCAGCCATTTGCGCCGATTCGCGTATTATTTTTTATTAACCCACGTATTCAGGCGACTCACATCTGCGCCAGTGTCTCGATATTCACCGTAGGTAAAAGTGCACCCGCCCAGACACTCGCATAACACATTGGATTTATTGGGAAACGGGCACCACCATGCAATTCTAATGTTCAAGCCACTTACGGCAAAACCATTGGCTAGAGCCAGTTTAAGCCATACCAGCTCACCCACCTTGGCCATAGAAATACACACTTCACCCTCATCCGACCAACTAAAATTCACGCTCGATAGGGAACCCTGACGCCCATCGTGACAACCTTCACCAGGTAGTTCCCGCGGCGAAGTGATCACGAGTCAGCTGATTCCATGATGAATGGTGAGTGGCGCTGTAGACCCCTTGGCCTATACTCATATTCCGCCTCATCGGATTGTCATACCCCAAGAGCGTAATAGAAGAATAACTAGACGCATCAGATACTGGTCACCTAGCGGAAAGGATCTCCTCGGAACTATGCCCCCCTTTGCCCATCTCCACTTACACACACAGTTCAGCTTATTGGACGGCGCCAATCAAATTGAGCCCCTCCTAACACACGTCTCCCGGCTCAATCAGTCGGCCGTCGCCATCACCGACCACGGGAATCTCTTTGGCGCGATCGAGTTTTACTCCAAAGCCACCGCTGCAGGGGTGAAACCGATTATTGGCTGTGAGGTGTATATGGCCCCCGGCAGCCGTCTCGTCAAAGATCGGACACTGCCACAAAATGACTACTATCACCTCATTCTCCTGGCACAGAACGAAACGGGCTATCGCAATCTCATCAAACTGGTCAGCCAGGGCTACTTGGATGGGTTCTACTACAAACCTCGGATCGATAAAGCCCTGCTTCGACAACATGCGGATGGACTAATCGCGCTCTCAGGCTGTCTCACCGGAGAAATCCCGTATCTCCTCGGAGAAGGCAACACGGCCGGCGCGGCCACGGTCGCTCAAGAATTTCTGGAGATCTTTGGTCCCGACCGATTCTTTCTCGAGCTGCAAGCGAATGGCCTCGAGGAACAACTCATCACGAACCGAGGATTAGTCGACCTCCATCGACAACTTGGGGTCCCCCTGGTCGCCACCAATGACTGCCACTACCTCACGGCGGCCGACGCCCATCCCCACGAATTACTCCTCTGCCTCCAAACAGGCACGACAATCCATGACCCCAAGCGATTCCGATTCAATACGAATCAACTCTACGTCAAATCGAGTGAAGAAATGGCCCTGGCATTCCATGAATTGCCGGAAGCCATCACAAACACCGTACGTATTGCAGACGCCTGTGCCCTCACGCTCACATTCAATCGCACGTTTCTCCCTCAATACACCGTTCCAGCTGGAAAAACCAAAGAGCAGTACCTTGAAGAGCTTGCCCTCGCGGGCCTCCAACAACGCTTGGCGGAACGGCCCTCCACAATCCCCACAGCGACCTATGATCTGCGATTGCGTGAAGAACTACTCACGATTTGCACGATGGGCTTTGCCGGGTACTTCTTGATTGTCTGGGATATTATTCGATTTGCCCGATCACGAAAGATTCCCGTTGGCCCAGGCCGAGGCTCCGCCGCCGGCAGCCTGGTCGCCTATGCGTTACGCATCACCGACCTCGATCCACTCCATTACACCCTGCTGTTTGAGCGCTTCCTCAACCCAGATCGCGTCTCCCTGCCGGATATCGATATGGATTTCTGCATGGACCGGCGCCAGGAAGTGATCAATTACGTCATCGAGAAATATGGGGCTGACCACGTCGCGCAAATCATCACTTTCGGCACCCTCGGCGCAAAAGCCGCCCTCCGTGATGTCGGCCGTGTCCTGGAAATCCCCTTATCCGACGTCAATCGTCTGGCGAAATTAGTCCCCGCCCAGCTCAATATCACGCTCGATACGGCCCTCGCTCAAGAAGCCCACTTACGCGAACAAGTCGACCAAACCCCACAATTCCAAGACTTATTCCGAGCGGCGAAGTCTTTAGAAGGCTTGGCCCGACATGCTTCCACTCATGCCGCAGGCCTGGTCATCTCTGACGCTCCCCTCACCGACCATGTCCCGCTCTATACCGGCTCCGACGGTGAAGTCGTGACCCAATTCCCGATGGGTGATGTCGAGAAGATCGGGCTGGTGAAATTCGACTTTCTGGGCCTCAAAACCCTCACCATGATCCGGCAAGCGGAAGCATTAATCCATGAGACGCATCCTGAAGCAGCTCCCTTCGCGATCGATCATGTCCCGCTTGATGATCCGGCGACGTTTACCCTCCTGAGCTCCGGGAAAACCATGGGGCTGTTTCAGCTAGAAAGCACCGGCATGCGCGATCTCTTAACGCGCCTTCGACCCGATACCTTCGAAGACCTGATCGCTATCCTGGCCCTCTATCGGCCAGGCCCTATGGACTTGATCCCCGATTTCATCGGCCGGAAACAAGGGCGCATCCCTATCACATACGACTGGCCCACGCTAGAACCCATTCTGAAAAGCACCTACGGGGTCATCGTCTATCAGGAACAAGTCATGGCGATCGCCCACCAGGTCGCCGGATTCAGCCTCGGACAAGCCGATATTCTTCGCCGGGCCATGGGGAAAAAGAAGCCGGAGGAAATGGAAAAACTCCGCAAGAAGTTTATTGACGGCTGCTGTCACAACCAGGTTCCCCCCACACTGGCCGATGCACTCTTTACCCTTATTGAAAAGTTCGCGGGCTACGGCTTCAACAAAAGCCACGCTGCCGCCTATGCGTTGATCTCGTACCAAACGGCCTACCTAAAGACGCACTACCCAACCGAGTTTATGGCGGCATTCATGACCTGTGAGATTGGGAATCCCGACAAGATCATGCTGTCGTTCTCTGAATGCCGTTCGTTACACATCCCGATTCTCCCGCCTGACATCAACGTCAGTCAGCGGCACTTCACGGTGGTCGATAAGCAGATCCGCTTCGGACTAGCAGCCATCAAGAATGTCGGCGAGGCTGCGGTGGAAGCAATCTTAGCCGGTCGAAGATCCGGGCCGTATCGCTCGCTCTTTGACTTTTGCGGGCGCATCGATCACGGGAAACTGAACAAACGCGCCCTGGAAGGCTTTATTAAAGTCGGGGCGTTCGATTCAACTGGGGGGACCCGGGCGCAACTTATGGCTGTGCTCGATGACGCCATGAAACACGGTCAGCAGCAACACAAACAGCGTAGCCTCGGACAAATCAGCATCTTCGGCGAAGATCACGAGCCGTCAGCCGCCGGCCAGGCCGTCTCCTTACCTATACTCGACGACTGGGATCCATCCATCCGCCTACAATACGAGCGCGAACTCACCGGCTTCTATATCAGCGCGCATCCCCTTCAACGCTTCCAGGACGAACTCTCCCTCCTTGCAACTGCCACAATCAGCAGCCTGCCCGATCTGCCAGAAAAGCAGCTCATCACCCTCTGCGGCACGGTCGGCAGCCTCAAACCCATTACCACTAAAAAAGGCGACACCATGGGGATCCTTACCCTGGAGGACCTCACCGGGTCAGTCGAGGTCGTCATCTTCCCCGATCTCTTCCTTCTAGCTAAGGCCCTTCTTGGACAAGATCATCTCGTCCGCGTGACTGGCGTGCTCGAGACCTCGGAGAAAGGCCCAAAGATTCTTGGGAGTGAAGTGGAAGACCTTCCCGCCATATACCAGCAGCTCCGGCAACATCTCAAGCTCACAATCCCTCTCGACACCACGTCTCGAGAATCCCTCCAGACCCTTCACCAAGTCTTGATGACGCATCCCGGAGAGAGTCATGTGTCACTCCGCTTTATCCTCCCCCAGGGATGGGAAACCTGCACCATGATTCTCCCAGCGATCCGGATCGATCCTAGTCCAGCGTGCCTTGCTCAGATCCGAGAGCTTATTGGGGAACCCAACATCGCCTATGCACCCATCCCGCCCCGGACCCCATCTCACTCAAACACGAGCGCGATCGCACACGTTGCCTCAATACAACAGTCCGCCTAACGCGATGAAACGACCACGCCCCCATACCCGACACCTTACCCTTAGCGATCGCTTACCTGAATTGGCCGCGGAATGGCACCCCACCCTCAACGGCGTGCTGATGTTGGACCAATTCACTACCGCCTCTACTCAGCCGATCTGGTGGCAATGCCCCCGTTTTCCCGCTCACGTGTGGCAAGCCTCCATCAAATCCCGCTATAGAAAACAGAGCGGCTGCCGTCGTTGCCAACTGGCCCTGGGGTCCCATCATAAGACGGCATTCCATGAACGGACCCTTGCCGCCAAATCCCCTGTAATTGCTGCGACCTGGCATCCTACAAAAAATGGATCACTCACACCGCACGATATCACCTTCCGGTCACGCTACCGCGCCTGGTGGCAATGCCCCGTCCACGCCGAGCACATCTGGGATACCACCGTCCATGACCGTCACCGGAGCGGATGTCCCTACTGTGCCGGCTACAGAGCCCGGCAAACCACTCCGCGCATCCGATACCAGATCGACCTCCTCCAATCCAATCCCGCACTAGCACGTGAATGGCACGCCACTCGCAATAAGAACCTCCAGCCAGCACACTTCACCGCCGGTTCTAGCGTTGTCGTCTGGTGGCAATGCCCTCGCAATACCGAACACGTCTACCAAGCTCGTATTAATGCTCGAACTCGGAAACGAGCCCCTGCCACATGCCCAACCTGCGCCGCAATCCGGCGAACAATCCGCGCCCTCTCCCGAAACTCTGGAGCAGGCATGACTATTTAGTCATAATTCGTTACACCCCCTCTTGCAATTCGTAAACTCCCTTCGCTATAGTCCGCTCGTAACGTTTTATGACAGCTCTGTCATAGATCCGGTAACTGAACCATGCAGACCCAGCCCGCCGGTAACACCACTGACCGCCACACTCCAGGAATTCCGTTGTGGGTACAGCTCAATGCGATATCACCTAATCTCCTCAATGCACTCTCCGCCACTCAACCGCTCCACCCTAAGCAGCTGGCGCTCTTGGTTTTTCTGAACCAACACAGAGACTCCCAACACCCACATCTGACCATTCCCTTAAGCTACCAACGAATCCATGCCGGAACAGGGATCAGCACTGAGCATATCCGTCGCGGGGCCTTACCTCGACTCCTCCGTAATGGACTCATTAGCGTACTGTCCCAGTCTTTCTCCGGTACGATCTATCAACTGCGTTTCGATCATCCCACCCTTGAGGCTGTAGTGACACATCGGCGAGAGCGCCCCTCCGAACCTCTTCTAGAAACGGGCCCCCCCACGACTCTTCAAGAGCCATCCGCTCAAATCGCCTTACAAGACGAGATCACGCGCCTTCGCCAGTTCCATGAACAACGGCACGCCCTCCGCCGTGAGAGCTTTGCCGCAAGCTTAACCCCTGACCAAATCCGCTGGATCATTGATCGAGCCAAGCAATCAGTCGATGCCCAAGAAGGTATCCGGTTCGTCAAAGACCGCTTCCCGCAGTATGAAGCCGCGCGGCTCACGATCTTGGACGAATGGCTCCTCCGCCACCAATACGGAGAACAGATCCCTGCCATGCCCCACATCGAAGGAGACCCACAATGATCCGCGCATTACTCATCGCCGGCGCCGTCCTCAGTCTGTTGGTCATACACCCTATTGCACTCCCCGCTGGTGAGGGACAGCTTTACACCGATGCAGCTACAGGTTTGTCCTTTCGTCTTCCCCCAAACTTTAGCGTGACACGATTTCAGGACACTCCACACTTGCAACCCGGCATTCGAGCCGTGTTACCAAACGTCATTGTGCTTACTGAACGCCGCTTCCACGCCACTAAAGACCCCATTTCGATCGGATCGTTCCCGACCATTACCGTTGACGTCCTGACTGGTGAGCGTGCCAAATTTAACCAACTATTCTTCAAGCCGGAATTCAGCACGACGATCCGTGGGCACGCAGTCTACGAGCTCCCTGTCACGAACGGACCAAAAACCCAGCAGCTGTTCTATTATTTAGTACCCGTGAGTCCAGAACGGATCATCGAAATTGCTGGCCATCGCTATTACTTCGAGCGCGGCAAAGCCACGGAAGCAGGTCAACCAACTCGCTATGACGCTGTGATTGCTGAGATTATCGGATCCTTGAATCCACAAACCCTTTAAGACTCAATAAGTTCACAGAATCAGAACGCCGCATCGAAGATCAGTGGGGAATCGTTGATGTGGTTCGAAACTATCCTGATCACACTCGTAGCCAGCTACGGCATCGTTGTCACACTGTATATCTTTCTCGTTCTTGCCCAGATAGCCATCGAAGTACGCATACAGGACGACTCAGACTTACGTGCCAATCAGATGAATCTCAACACAGACTGGACCACTAGCAAATTAATTAACCCTCAACACACACGCGACTACCACGCGATCACTCACGATGGATTGAGCGAAAGACCTTTCACCACATCAATCCAGTCTTCACCCAATACGACAACGGTTACGACATCCGCATGAGCCCCTTAAGGTGACAGTATGAATTCCTTCCTCATGACCCCAAATAACGGACAGTTAATCTATGTCCGAATCAAAACGCAGACGCGGCGGCCAATGAAAGATTCCGCCTTATCACTCATCAAAGATTTGGCAGGCGACGCGAATGACCCAAGTCCATTGACCTTCGAGTGGGTCACAAATATCCAACGACAGGATGATAACGGAGTGCCCTATCGCTACACCGGGTTGCTTGTATCCTTGGAAGAATATCCCGATGAAGGTGCCGTGGAGGTCCCTTGCCCATTCCGTGTCGGCGAGATCCGCTATATCCGAGAAGCCCACTACCTCTACGGCCGATGGATACGGAGTAAAGCCACCAAGTCCCAAAAACCCCAATATCACTTCATCGCCGATCGGAGCAAAGGTGCCTGTTACGCCAACAATCCTCCGCCACATGTCTGCACTGACCGGCGCAAAGTGGGCTGGTTCCGACGATCAGGACTCTTTATGCCCCAATGGGCCGCTAGGTCATTTGTAAAAATCCTTTCCGTGTGGGGCGAGCAAATACAGAGTATCAGCGAAGAAGACGCCATAGCAGAAGGAATCCCCTATACTGGTGATCGCATCCAAGACGGCAAAAAAGTCAATGGAGCAATTAGTGTGCAAGGATGCTTTCGCGCACTCTGGGACTCCATCTATGGAGCAGATGCCTGGGGACAGAACTGGTGGGTGTGGGGAATCAAAATAGAGCGGGTAGCGATCAACTGATCTATTGAAACATCAGAAAGAATGATGATCATGCAGAGCCACACGCGGCCAGAAGGATCTCGGCACCATGCAGGTGGACGGCGATTCACCATCCAGGTACCGGCCACCTTATGTGGTATCGCTGAAAATCTACAGTGTCCATCTTGTCTCACAGTTGGGAAGATTGCCATAGTGCCCGGCATGCCACCGCGGTGCTTAGGCTGTGCGATCGAGCTTGATGTTGAGAGCTCCAAGCCATGAATGACCCAAACGTCCCCCAAACTGTTCGACGATCAGATTTACGAGCAGCCATCGCTTGGACATTTCGCAGCCGAAGGAACACAATATTTGTAATCACTTTATTTGCGACTGCAGGACTCAGCAGTGTTTTGGGTCTGCTTCGTTGGCAAGCCCCTTTCCTACGATGGTCGTTTGCTGGACTCTGTTGGATTCTAGTCCTTATCGTGGTTTTACGAGCTCCTTGGCGAGCAGAACACCCAACAAGCACCTGATTTCCGGTCACAGTCCACTTGACAACCTCCCTCCGTCTCGTTACAAGCAACAATCACTTTTTTAGAAGGAGCATGCAATGGCCAAGTCCATGACCAAGTCGCAGATCGCCGAACATCTCGCTGGAAAATCCGGGCTCACCAAAAAAGCCACCGTAGCACTACTCGACGATCTCGCTGCCCTCGCCTATCGCGAAGCCAAGAATGTCTTCACCCTACCCGGTATCGGCAAGCTCAAGTTGGCCAACCGAAAGGCTCGCATTGGCCGCAATCCTCAAACCGGTGAAGAGATCAAGATCCCGGCCAAGCGGGTCGTGAAGTTCCGAATCGTCAAAGCTGCTAAGGACGCCATTCTCGGCAAGAAATAATCCTGTATCCGGCAACGTCGTTCCAGTAGATCTACATCGCGGCAAGGATCTGATCCTAACGCACGTGACGAAGAGGCACTCCCGCCAACAACCCATCCCACAAACGGAAGCACGCATGAGTCATGAGACCCTTTCCAAGTTCAGCACGCTGAAGGTTGGATGACGGGTACTCGCCCGTGTGACCACAGCAATCTGTCAGGCGGGAGAGTTGGGCCTTGTATATGAGACCTACGCATCCCAACTCCATCCCCAACAACCAGGAGTGTCGGTCATCTTCAAACGCGGGGGATTCGACGGATTTAGTTACCGGGAACCAGCCACCATGCTGCTCAATACCGGTGAAGGTGAATTGGAACCCTCAATGATCGATTATCAGTTTACCAACGTCATGAATCTCTGCCGAGATTATGAACAGGGCCGTTTCCACTTTTCCCCGCCGCAGTGACTACGCGGCTACTCACCACCCGTCTATTCAGTTCCCGTACCCACAAATAGCCGGCCCGTAAGCTTTCTGTAGTATTCATTTCCTCTCACGGGCTGCGATTTACACGCTCTACTGATTCTCCCTAGACCTCGTCGCCGGAACTCCATCAACCAGTTCCTTTGTATCCGCAACTATTCACATCAATCAGGAGCCCTCTCACTATGCGATTAGAACCACCATTCCGCGCTCGGCGTTCCCCATCCAGACCCTCACCCTCACTTGTCGACCATACCCTCGACCGACTCACGCGATGCTGGAGTCTACATGACCGGACCCGGATCACCCGCCTCCGGCACCAACACCGTACCCAACGATACTCCGCGCTCTGGGAGCGCATTCAACACGTCGTCACCGTCACTTAGCCTCCCCACACTTGCGAGCTCCGGTGCGGGCCTACGGACACCGCCGCTACATATCATCATAGAGTGAGATCGATCCTGTCGCCGTTTTTCCTCGAGGAGAATTGCATGATCACTATACGCTGCCCTCGCTGCCGGGGCCTCTTAGCTCCCACGTTCGGCGAAACAGAACCTGTTCGCTGTGTCAATTGTGGAGGACGCTTCACCTATGAGTCTCTCACTACAGTCCAAGTTGCACCGACTCAACCATCCAAGCGCCACCGGAAATCCGGATCCGCTGGCTCAGCTCCTAAACAAGCAACTCGGTGATCTATGACACTGACCGCTCAAACAGCCAAGGCTCTCATCGCCACCCTCCAACGCATTGTTGACCGAGAGTCTGACCTCGATCACAAAGACAATTCCAACTACCATTCTGAAGAAATTGCAGACTGGAAAACCCTACTCACTCAAGCCCGACGCGAACAGCGTCAACCATCACGCAAGAGGCCCCATGGATCCCAACGGCACCGGTGATCCTATTCTCACGTATCGCGAATTACTCGCACGCACCCCAAGCCCTCTCGCTCTCTATCTCATTGACGATCGGCCTGATCACCCACAATCCGTCTCCTGGCTCGTGAAGACCGATCACTCAACTATCAACACACTTGGACCCTCCCCGCGCATTGAATTTCGACTTGGCGCACTTCAGGTCAAGACCGTCCTCGTCATCGTCTTTCTCATTCGCCTCCAGCACACCGAAATTATCTTTGAATCGTGGATCAATGGACACAACCAGAGCCAGGACGGATTACGCGTAATTCATCTGTTACAAGAACAACCCTTTCTCACAATCCATTTTTTCAACGAAGACACCATCGAGCAACGTGCTATACGCGTTGACAATCCCTCTCCTCTCTTCTTCCAGCAGTGCGCTGATCAAATCCTCCATGGGGCCCCATGGACCATGAAGGATTTCGACCAGGCGAAAGAAAATGTGAACGACGCCTACCCATCACCGTTGATCCTATGGAATGCCTTGCATTCACCGCTACCATCCACCTAGGAGTGCCCATGTCTCATACTGTAGAAATCACCAACCTCCTCATTCGTGATCTCAACGCCCTCCAACGCGCCGCTGAGCGGCTAGGGCTAGCATTCGTTGCCAACCAACGAACCTATCGCTGGTATGGGTATTCGGTCGGCGATCATCCCCTCCCAATCGGATTCACGAAAGAGGAGATGGGACAATGTGAACACGCCCTCCGGATCCCCAACAACGACACAGCCTATGAAATTGGCATCGTCACCAGACGTGACGGTCAACCAGGCTACGCCTTGCACTGGGATTATTATCGAGGAGGATATGGGCTCACCGACAAGATCGGCGAAGAAGGCGAGCGTCTACGACAAGCCTATGCCCTGGAGGTTACGCTCGGTCAGTTAGCCGAGATGAATCACTGTGTCCTGAGTCAAACACAGCTGGCTGACGGATCTATTGAGCTCGAACTCGGGCAGATTGGAGCATAAGCATGACGACCATCCGTGTACGCATCAGTCCCGCCGGCGCCGTCACGATCGATGTCGTAGGAGGACAGGGCCCCTCCTGCAGCACCATCACCAAAACCCTGCAAGAAGCGCTCGGCCCAGTCGCCCAAGAATCTCTCAAACCAGAATTCGTTGAGGCCCAGGTCACCCACCATGACACCATCTCGCATTAAGATCACACGGGACGGCCACATTCAGTTTATCTATACCGACACGCTCCAGCCCCTCTGCGCGCTCGGGTCCACAACAATCCGGCGCGCCTCCCATGTCGAGCCCACTCCTGATGGCCAATGGAGCGCAGACCTCACACCCTCTCATGGGCCAACACTCGGACCCTTCCCAACCAGAGCGGCCGCCCTCGCAGCAGAAATCGACTGGCTGATTCACAACTGGATGGGCATCCCCTTACCAGCCCACACCCCTCCCCATTGATCCATCACCTCGATTCCGTCTAGGCGGAATCTCCTTTTCCCGGAGCGTAATACCAAAGAAGGTGCCTCACGCTAGGGAACATGAAGACGATCGAAACAATACTGCCACCCCACTTACAGTTTGAATGGATACTCGAACAAAACCCACCGCTCACCAGCGAGCTTTCGTCATCCATTCATAGACAACTCCACTTTTGGCGTTGCCGGCATCAACGCTCTCATGTATGGCAAGCCAGTATTCAGCAACGGATCCACGACGATAAGTGTCCGCACTGCACCCTCAGTCGCCAGGCTACATCCTTATCCCCAGGCTCGCTAGCCACCCTCTATCCAGACCTCATCCAGGCCTGGCATCCCACTGCTAATGCCCCCTTGTCCCCTCACCAGATCAGCCCCTCCAGCCACGCCGTCATCCTGTGGACCTGTCAACTTCACCCGGGCCATCTCTGGCGCGCTGCCATCACTGAGTACCTCGCTCATGCCCAGGAAGGGAACCCCTGTCCGACATGCCGATATGGCTGGACGATCGCCAATCTTCGACTCTTTGTTGAAGCGCTCTTGCCCCATCTCGATCAACTGACTCCACCTGAACGATTTTTATTAGCTCAACAAGCCGGACTCTTTAACACCACCGGAGAGACCCGAGTCCTGACCGAGGCTCTGCTTCAAGATTCACCTTCCCACACAGCCCTTAAAGCATTCGCGACGGGACAAGCTTCAGCCAAGGCCACCATTCGTCAATTACAGCAACAGGGCTTGCCACGTGACGAACAGGGACTTCCCCGACTCGCGCCCCTTCCGAGCCTCAGCGCATTTGACGTCATCGCGCCCATTCAAGATGAGCACGCGATCGCCTTTTTAATTGAAAGTGGCGTCCAAAAACTCTGGCGCGCGACCTTTGACGACCACGACGACACCCTACAGTCATTAGAACACGCCCCAACGTCGGGCTATGCGACACGCATCAAAGAACAGTTCTTGGAAGAATACCACTTGGCCACAACCCTGGCGCTTCCAGACGACTACCACTTCACGATCGACGGTCAACCCCAACCACCAAATCTGATGCAACGACTCATTGCCGTTCGGCTCCGTGACCGGCGCCGGATCGGGAATTTCTGTGGGACTGGATCTGGGAAAACTCTTGCCGCACTGCTGGCCAGCCAAGTCGTCAATGCCCACACCACGATTATCCTCACTCCCAACAACGTAATTCCTAATTGGGTCGAAACCATCCAGAACGCCTTTCCTCATTCAGACATCCAAACCAAAACACTAACTCCCCGGTGGACGTCGTCCAATCTCCCACGCTACCTCATTCTCCATTACGAATTACTCCAACAGCCGAACGCTGAGCAGGAGATTGAACAGTTTCTCCAAACCAGCCAGACGATCAACTGCCTCTGCATCGACGAGCAGCATTTAGCGAAAGTTCGACGTCCACAAGATCTCTCACTTCGACGGCAACGACTCAATCTGCTGGCCACACGCGCCTTGGAACAGAACCCACACCTTCATCTCTTGGCCATGACCGCCACCCCCGTGATCAACGACTTAGAGGAAGCCAGAAGCACCCTGGAGCTTGTCACAGGCCGGTCCCTCCAACACCTGAACACAGCCCCAACAGTTGCCAATGCGATGCGGATGCACCAGGAACTGATCCGAACCGGTTTTCGATGGGTCCCCCAATATGCAATGCAATATCGGGAACATCACTTGACCATCGATTGCACCGCCTGGATCCCAAAACTCCTGGCTTTACCGAAACGCGCCGGCATTTCACAATTAGAACAACTCCTCCTCCAGGTTCGCCTCCCTGACTTACTCACTCTCCTTGAACCCAACACCATTATTTACACGTCGATGATCGACGGGATTGTCGAACCACTCGCTCGGGCCATTCACAATAACGGCTGGAAGGTGGGGTGCTTCACTGGACAGGATAAAACAGGCCTTCGTGAGTTCTTGAACAATACGATTGACGTCCTAATTATTTCCGATGTCGCCGGGGTTGGAGTCGATGGTCTTCAGCACGTCTGTCATCGACTGATCTGTCTCACGCTACCCTGGTCGGACTCAGGCTTTAAGCAGCTTGTCGGACGTTTGTTCAGACAAGGACAATCGCACTCTCACGTCGATGTCTATCTACTGTTTGCAATTGCTCGGATCAAGAACACCGAATGGTCGTACGATCGCAGCAAATGGGAACGCATCACCTTTAAGCGCACATTGGCCGATGCGGTGACGGATGGCATCATTCCAGACGCTCCGCTCCAAAGCCCTGACCAAGTCTACCGGTCTCTAATGGCTTGGTTGGCCCGGCTCAATCAACCGGACCAGATTCCACAAGATCTGGCCTCTCCAGTTCTATCCCCACCGTCCCCTAACGCGTAGTTTTCGGGCGACGAACGAGAGATGATGGGGCGACCTTCTGACGGGGTCCCTTCGGAGCTTTATACTTAGGGTTCTCGTAGATCAGTAGGGCTCGCTCCCGCTCAGACCAGACTCGTACTCCGTAAAGACGCCAAAGCTCCTGACTCGCCTTGGGATTCCCTCGTCGCGCTTGATGTAAGAGCTTCAGACGATACGTCTCTTCCTCTTCCTGAGTCTGCGACTCCCACTTATCCATGACAACCTCGCTACTAAAGGATGCACCATGCCACGCACACATACAGCCGGTCAAAGGATTGCCACACCACAACCCTGTCCAGCAACCACACTGCTACGAGAATTTCTGAATCGCTTCCACTACGAGCTCGAACACGATCAGCCGATCCAAGGTTCTGATGCCGTGGATGCCATTTCCGAACTCTACAGACAGACTAAACGTCAGAAGATCCTGACTCACCAGCACTCATCCACAACTGCGGCGCGCCGAACAACACAAAAACGGTTAACTCATTCCCAACCACAACAACATGTCCGAATTACCACGAGGTCTCAATTATGACATGGACCGCTACACCCAACCCACATCTACGTCCTGTCGAGCACGGGCGCATGATCGCGCCGGAGTACGGCAACACCCCACAGTTAATGGAAATTGTCACCGCTGAATGGCACCATCTCGCCTCCGCTCGGTTTGGCCCAGGCCGACCCTGCAGCTGGGGGCCTTCCACACTCTGGACCGGTAATTCCTACCGCTATGACATCTTTATCCACCAAGAACGAAAACAGGTAGCCTTGCGGTGGTGGAACGGCAGTGGGGAAGGCTGGCTCATCAGTAAGGACGAATCAGACAGTCACGTGCAATCACTCTTACGCCATATCGCCAGCCTCGCGGATGAAACGATACGATGGGACTTCTGCCATTTCTTGTGGCAAGCGACCGAAAAGTCTCGCCTGGCCGGAGAAACACACAGCACACAGCAGTTCACCACTGCATTCCTGGAGAATCGCCTGAAACGGCGTCAACGACAGGGAATTACCCGCGTCGAAATTCTTCCCCACGCCAACGTCTAACACCACGGATCCATCAATCATGCAAGACTTGATCGTCGACAGCTTCGCCGGCGGCGGCGGGGCATCCCTGGGGATCACCTGGGCTCTCGGACGACATCCAGATGTAGCCATCAATCATGATCCTGCCGCGATCTTCATGCATCGTACCAATCACCCCACCACGCGACATCTCACCGAAGACATCTGGAGCATAAATCCACGCGCACTCACTCAAGACCGACCGATCGGACTCCTTTGGTCAAGTCCTGACTGCCGACATTTCTCACGTGCCAAGGGTTCTCAGCCAGTTAAGAAGAATATTCGAGGACTCATCTGGACGATCGCCAAATTTGCCGCCACCGCCCAACCGACAGTAATCCTAGCGGAAAACGTGAGTGAGCTGATTACTGCCGGGCCACTAATTCCTCGATGGCGCTGTCCCTCCTGTCATTGGAAAGGGTTGGAGTCCCAACTCATTCGTCAACGGTGGACAACGAAATGTCCCGCGTGCCACTCGACACGGGTCCGCGAAACTCAAGAGATGGTGCCGGATCCCTCGAAAAAGGGGATCACCTTTAAACGATTTATCGGCAGACTCCGCAACCTCGGCTACGACGTCGACTGGCGCATCTTAGATGCCGCGTCGTTTGGGGCTGCCACCAGGCGGCGGCGATTATTCATTGTCGCGCGGCGAGACGGACATCCGATTCGATGGCCCACTCCCACCCATGGGGACCCAAAACACCACGCCAAACACGGTCTCCTCCCCTGGAGGACAGCCGCCGAATGTCTCGACTGGTCGCTCCCCTGCCCCTCTATCTTTTCAAGACGGAAGCCGTTGGTCGAGGCAACACTCCGACGGATCGCGATGGGCATCAAACGCTACGTCCTTGACAACCCCAACCCCTATCTTGTCGAAGCCCCGGCACATACTGCTCAGCCCAACTCCACACTCACGACCCCCTATCTCGTCCGCTGTAATCATGGTGGCGACCATTTCCGAGGCCAACGCGTCGACCAACCGATGTGTACCCTTACCGCCTCACGAGACGCGCATGGGCTCGTCACCCCCACATTCCTCGCTGCATCATCCACGCAAATCCCCCTTTTTGAACCAATAGGAACGGGACCAATCAATTCAGATCATTCTGCCCACGTTGCAACGTTCCTCCACCGCTACTATGGTGAAAGCATTGGCCAACGCACAGATCTCCCTGCTCCGACGTCCTCTGCCTCAGGCCATACGGCACTGATCTCCGCCTACTTAGTGAAGCACTTTGGTGGGGTCGTCGGGGCTCCGATCACGTCCCCTCTCCCAACAGTCACCGGACGAGGCACCCAAACTCAGCTCGTCACGGCCAACCTCATTCATTTTAATCATGGAGCGAAACAGTGGTCCGGGGTCGATGAACCACTCCGGACGATCGCTGCAGGAGGGAACCATGTCGGGCTAATTTATAGCTACCTCAAGCAATTTCTTGGAGAGGATATCCCTCACCTTCAACACCCAGGCTTCGAGTCCCCGGTCGTCACCTTCACCTACGCCGGCACCCTCTATCTTCTAGTGGATATTGGGATGCGGATGCTCACGCCACGGGAACTCGCTCGCTGCCAAGGATTTCCTGAAGACTACGTCCTAACCGGATCAAAAACCAATCAAGTCCATAAAATCGGAAACTCCGTCTCCCCTCAAGTCGCTCAAGCAGTGGTTCAAGCGAATTATCCCCCCTCGCTTGCGGCTGTCGCCTAACCATTATCTCCACATCAGATACCCAAGGACCAACCATGTCACCAAGCGCCATCAAGAACCTTCGCTCTGGACAACAATACCGCGTCAAGATTCGAAACCAACGAACCGCCACACGAATCTTTCTATACCGTGAGCGTCGGTTCAAGAGTATCCCCTGTGCGGTCTTTTCCTCACCCGTGCGGGGCCCCCTCATCATTCATGTGGTCAAACCCGGTCAGATCCGGTTGGCAGGCCCCACCCCACCCCGAAGCCAACTCAGTGTCCCACATTACGATCTCCTCCAATGCGAGCCGACCCCGACTTGCTCAAAGAAGTCCGGCGCAGTATCATAAAGATGTGGATCCGACAACCTTCTTTGTCCCACTCTTCATGTTCCAACAGCTCGCGTGGACCCCTCCACGCATCCATAACGTTTGTGCCAAAACCTATGACCCACCGGCTTGTTATGATGAGTGGCAAGCCACACGCAACATTAGCGATGCCATCATGATGGGCAACTGGAAACGTCCCACACATACTCCAGGTTCTTTCTACAACTACATAGATCCAGTACCCCTCCCCTCAACCTCACCGTCACTGTGTAATGATCGACAAAAGGCAATCGACGCCTGTTATTAGGCCTATCTACCCTCCGCTCACCACTAGATTCTCGGGCAAGCCGCTCTACCAAGAAGACGTTCCGTAGCAACTCAACATCGTCCTGCATCTCTATTCCTTCACCCATCCTCACACAAGGAGTTATCATGTCCGGATTCAATAAAGTGATCCTTATGGGCCGACTCACCAGAAACCCCGAGCTGCGGTTTACCCCAAAAGGCACTCCTGTGGCTTCATTCGGCCTTGCAGTCAGCCGGCGTTTCAAACAAGACGACGAGCTGAAAGAGGAAGTGACATTCGTGGACAATGTCGTGTTCGGCAAGCAAGCCGAGCATTGCGGCCAATACCTGAAGAAAGGTAGCGCAGTCGTAGTCGAAGGCCGGCTACAACAGCGACGATGGGAAACTGAAGACGGTCAGAAGCGCAGTAAGCACGAAATCGTGGCACAAACCGTCACATTCCTGCCCAACACGACGCGGGACTCCAGTCCAGACCAACCCAGTGGCGAGGGGGCAAGCCACGGGGCTCCTGTGCCCGAGCATGACGACAACGAGCTAGATCCAGAAGAAGTCGCAGCCTAGTTTGCTGTAATCCTATCCACGTTGTTCTCCGTCCCACTGCTCCCTCGTCCACACGAGCGGGGGAGCAGCGTCAGGACAACAAAGCCAGCCGTTAAATTCCGTCACACGGAACCCTACTTCTAAGGCGATCCGTTTCGCGCACTAGCGCCCTCGTTCCCAACATCTGAACCGCATGCGTACGCCACATCTCTATGGATACATCCGTTTCTATCCAACACATCCTCACGCGCATCGCGACCCAACTCCACCCACTAAAAGCCCAAGGTCCCTTCCTCATTCATTGTCAGTGGATTCACCCGCAACCCCGTAACGGCGCCAGCGGGTTTTTCGCCGTCACCCTAGCAGACTGCACCCGTTCTGATATCAGTATCCCCGGTTTCATTTGGGACCGACCGGTCATCGAGACTCTCATCCACAATGCCCGCACGTTCGGGATCGATCTCTGCGACCGGAGCAACCCAGTCGAGGTGTATCTCGAAGCCAGCATCGACTTTTGGAGCAAGCAAGGAAAGGTCTACCTCCGCATTCATAAACTCAACAACATTGGAATGATGGGGTTGAAACAACGTGACAAAGAACAAACGCTCCGTCGACTAGAATCCGAGCAGCTCCTGACCCGAAATCAATCACGGCCATGGTCTATTCCCTGTCTTCGCGTGGCCCTCATTACGAAACAAGAATCGGCCGCCTGTGAAGATATCCTCTCCATATTACGGAAATCCGGGTACGCCTTCAGACTCACTCTCTTCCACGTCTCCGTCCAAGGGATCCATGCCGCATCCTCTATCGTAAATGCCTTCGCGCAAATCAGCGCACGCCACACCAAGTTCGACGTCGTGATTCTGGCACGAGGCGGAGGCAGTGACATCGACCTCCATGCCTTTGACCAATATCCCGTAGTTCATGCCCTGGCCCACTGTCCTTATCCCGTCATCACAGGCTTAGGACACTCTACGGATCAGTCACTATGCGACCGGGTCGCCTACCGCGCTCTCGAAACACCGACCGCCGCCGCCACATACATCGTAGAAACCGTCACCAGTCTCTTAACCACAGCGACCACACTCACTCACCACATCACGACAAGAGCCGCCCTGACGCTAGCCCACGCTCGATCCATCGTGCAGCAACTCGCAGCTCCCATCGTGAGTTGCAGCTTGGAACAGCTTCGACTCACAGGTAAAGACGTCTCCGCACTAACGATCGCGATTCTTCATACCCACAGCACATTCATCCTTCAGTGCACCCGGCAACGTATCACGAACCTCTCCGCCCATATTCATGCCCGCATACTCCATACCGGTCCGAACAGAGTTCGCCTCGAAGTCCAACCGCTGATTAGACAGATTCAGCACTATTGCCAACGGACACTCGAAGATGCCCGACACACCACCCAGCAGACTGTCACGCAACTTGATGCCCTGCACCCCGATCGACTCGCCACGATGGGGTTTGTGTACGTCACCACTGCGGCCGGCACCGTTGTCCACGACCCCACGACCATCAGTCGTCATCAACCGATCGTCATCCACTTCCCACGACACGACGTACTTGTCTCGATCGTCACGATTAAGGAGCAAGACCATGGATCTCGACAGTCTCACACTCAACACCGTCACGACAGTGCCCTCAAGTCTCCAAGACGCACTCGACGAACTCAAACTGATCAGTCAGGCCGTCGAAAAGCAGCCGAAACTCGACCAACTGCCCCTCCTCATCAGACGGACGAATTTCCTCAAATCTCATCTTGAAGACGGCATTCTTGCTATCGAAGCTGACATCCACACCCTCTCAACCCAACCCACAGACGGACCAGCCACCCCTTCAACGCCCGTAGCCTGACATCACCTGTACCCCCCCACCATCTAATCGCGAGGTCCGCATGCGTTCACGACTTCGACTCTATCCTGTCCAGTTCATCGTCCCACGTCTCTCTATTGAAGAACAGACCTTCGCCATTGTGAAGGCTCAAGTGGCAGATCCTGATCTGATCCAGACCAGAAAGTTTCTCAACATACTAATCACCGCCGTTACCACCTGGGTACGCACCACCCAGAACGGCCGGCGGGCCTGGGCCAAGAGCCAACAAGGTTTAAATGTCGGCGATTTAGCTCATTATATCGACTCCCCCGGTCTTCGACGGGCTCTCGTGCTCCACAATATTTATGACTTAACCATCCAAATCATTTCGGACCTCCAAACCAGTCCATGGATGTTTGATACCACCCTCGTCGACAGCATGCAGCTGGACGAATAACACGCATCATCACCAAGAGGAGCAGCTCCCATGGCCGACTATGTCACCCTCTTTTCCACTGCAATCCCGTATGCCAATGAGTCCCAGCGAGACTGGCTACTCAAAACCTTGGCAGCTGATGAAATCTGCGAATACGAAGATCAACCAGCAGAACGCCACATTTGGGTTTACGCCGAAAACCACGGTGATCCAGACGTACTTGCCGATCTAATCGCTACATTTCAACGCGAGTTCCAACTCACAACTCCATGGATCCTCACGTGGGCGCATAGTTGTAATCGACCCGTGCTAGACAGTTTTAGCGGGGGAGCTCTCTGCGTCTATCGCGGGACCATCCACCACTGTATTCCGGAATTGCTCATTCAAGAGCATCTGAAATCTCAGGGATGGGAAGCTCCGAAACCACCTACACAAGCTGAAAACACAGCATAACCGTCATGCTGGCAATGAACTCTCCCAAGTACGTTCGACCCTGACGGTTACAGAAAAGAGGATCACTCCTATGGCGTTTCTGCTCCTCAACACTCACTCATCCGATGAAAACTTCAATGGTGATTGCGATCTGGGGATTGTTGAGATTACTCCCTATTTAAAAACGACCCTTCGCAAGGGGCAACGGGCCTTTCGCCAACTCAGTCAGCAGCTCACCACCCTAGATGAAATAATCTTACGAGAACCCTGGTGCCTCTTCCTGTCCTACGGTGATGCCAGTACCTACTTCGACGACGCTGATCTTCCTGACCCAGGGTCCTACCGCATCCATTTCACCCCCATGCCCAACTTGAAAACCGTTCAAAGTGTTGATTGCCCCCAGCTCTTCCTAGATAAATCCAACGTTTGGTGGAATGCCATCCCCCGACACAGCTCAACCCATATCTCCACCACTTCCGTTCCCATCAAAGACCTGCTGGCGTACAAAATCGCCCGCTAACGGCTGAAATAACCAGAAACCAGATTCTGCGGAAATACCCCACAGCCATGACTGGAACGTAATAGACAGAGTGGACCGCTCAGACCTTACTATCGCTACTGAAAGGCATACCATGGAGCAACATTCCACCCCCTCTCGTCCAGACATCTACACGAGCGATCCAATGCCAGCCGAGGCCTCTGCCTTTGCGCTCGGCCGGTTTTCACGATCGCCGGAATCCTTACGCGAAAACATGAAATGGGTTGCGGAGCACGATCCCTCGAAATTCTTTGAGACTTTCTATTTTTCATACGGTCACTCAAGCCTCAGCGACCTCGGGGTCATCACAACGAATATCTCCCGTTGCAGCCACTTGGCCGCAATTGAAGTCCTGAACGATCAAATGTGGCAGGGGCAAGAGAAAAGCTCTCGTTACCAAGACCTAACGCAAGACAGCTATGTCACGCCCGTCCCACTACAAGGGCATCCACACGAACCGCTATTCCATCGGACGATTGCATTACTCAAGCGGGCCTACACACGATTTCAAGAACCCGTCTACAACGCGCTCTGTCAACGCACGCCTCGTCCAGACTCACTTTCACCCGAAGCCTACGCCCGCATCATGAATGCGCGGACCTTCGATGTGCTCCGCTATTTCCTCCCCTTAGCCGGCCATACCAACCTTGGACAAATCATAACCATCCGCGTGCTTGAACGTCAGATTCGCCGGCTCAAAGCTAGTCCCATAGAAGAACTGCGATGGATTGGTGACCGTCTTCGCGCCATGTGCGCTGAACAGGCCGATCACACCTGGAGCGCATTGACCGGACAACCCGCCTTCACTGGCGCCATCGCGCCCATGTTAGCCAAACACTGCACTCCCTCATCATACGAAACCCAGACGCTTCCAGCCCTCCGTGAAGCTGTGGCTGATCTCCTGAAACACTACACAGGCCTCCACAATCCTGCTCGGTGGCCAAAGACCCCGCGGGTTACGCTACTGCCACCACATTCTCTCGAACAGGAGATTCTTACCACCCTTCTCTATCGAGTGACCCATGCGCCATACCGGATTTTGCTCCACTTCGTCACTGACATTTTCTCCAAAGATGAGAAAGCCCAACTACTCAAACTCGCTCTGCAATTCCGCGGCCCTCATGATGACCTTGCCCACGAATTTCGCAGTGGGTACGCGTTAACCTATGACCTCCTGATGGACATCGGCGCCTGGCGTGATCTCCACCGGCATCGACGACTCCAACAGATCCGGCAAGACTTTACCCCCATACACGGATTTGAAGTACCTCCACTCCTGAAGACCCTCAACCTCGACTTCCAGTTTTCAAGGGTGATGGAATGCGCCCATCACAACGCAATAGCCCTGAACACCCTCGACCCCACCATTGGCACGTACCTACTCCCGTTTGCCACGAAAGTCCGATGTCTCCTGAAAATGGATTGGGCGGCCCTAGACTACCTCGTAGGGATTAGAACTACACCTCAAGGGCACTGGTCTTACCGCGATATCGCCTGGACCATGCGAACCCTGGCCAGCCGGCGACACCCAGAGCTAGGCGCCTATCTTCGTGGAACCGACCCCTCAATTGAGGCCCCACTCACCCGGTAATCCCATGCCCCTCTATGAATTCGACCCAACTTTATTTTCGCTATAGGCCCCCAATTGCCATTTTCGGCCCGCGCCGGAGCGTAATAGTCATTTGAGGCATGTTGTAAGGAGTCTCAGATGGCTAACCCAGAACAGGACACCCTCCCATCCCCAAGCAGCTCCGCCCAGCCGGATTCATCTCCGATTACCATCGATCATGTCCGTGATTTGGCTGATGAATTGGCCTGGTTCTACACCCGAGACTGGAGGATTATTGTCCCCAATCCCCAGATCGCACAGGCCCTCATTCGCCGATCGACTCGAGCGGCTCTATACACCGAAGACATTCTCACTGATCTCACACATGGCCATAGATCAGCCCTTGTCCACCCCAACGATGCCTCTCAAGTTATTCAAGACCCAATACCCAAGACGTCCGTCCCTACTCAGCCACATCTCCACAATAACTCGCACGAGGAGGAAGAGGACCCCCCCTGTGTCACCTCAATTCCAGTGAGCGTCGATCGAGTCGAACTCTACGAGTTTGGCACCCCTCATGAGCATGAACACCCTCTCTACAAAGAACATACGTTGATGCATTTTTGTGCCGCCTTCTACCACGAAGACGAATTCATCTTTGCTCGTGCGCATCTCCAATTACTGCTCACCCCAACCGGCACGCTCAACTGGCTTGCGGGGTCCCGTTCCGTACCCATTGACAGAAATTATCTCCCGCTGCCGTATGTTCCAGGCGGAGAACTCTTTCATCTGCTCGGCCTAGGAATCACTCAGCTCATTTACACGAATCAAACAGAACTCAAAATGCGCATGAAGCAGGGGCAGCGGTTACCTGCCGACTATAAACTCGTCGGCATGGTACTCAAAAACCAGGTCGATGCCGGGCCGGGGCTTCCGACTGTTCACGGCGAGCGACAAAAACCAGCCTGGGTCAAAGACGCCTAACACCAATCTTAAGCCTAGGAGCCCAAATGCCCACAGCACATCGAAATGCCATCGAAACTGGGATGTCACATTTCTATCTGTACAGTAAGGGGCACTATGTTCAGACCAACCTCATTGAAGACCTGAAACGCATCACCGCACACCGATGTGGTCTAAATCCAGAGCAGGTCACGGTCGCGAACATCATCCTATTACTCCTTCGTGAAGTCGATCGGCTCGCAGCGGGACGTACCACGATCCTAGAGCCATTCGTCACCTACATTCGGGAAGAACTCGTCGTCTGGCCGACACTAATGAACGGACAACGCCAGCCCAGTGTTGATGAAGTCATTATCCAAGCTTGTCTCAATGAATTGTCGATGACGGTAATCCGAGAGGGTAACGACATCGTCTTCGAGCTCGAGCCGCCAAATCCCGATGTGCTGCCACTGACACGCTCAGCATCGCCGAACAACACAATTCACACAGTAACTCAGACGGAAAGGGGGTGAGACTATGAACCTCAAGTATCTCGGACCAGAAGATGAAGAGGACGAGGATGAGGACATTCAGTGACGCCTGGTCACACTCACTGCGTCACCTTCGGCTTGGGGTGCACACATAGTTGTTGCGCCCCAAGTCCATTTCCATGGTTCATGTAATCGATCAGAAAGAGTCACATTTCATGTCCATTCCGCTCCGTACTCAACTTCGCAACGAGATGCTTGAGCATCACGACGACTCGCTCTCGTTTACAAGCAGAATCTGGCGTACCATTGCCTTGTTTGCTTTTCGACATTGGGGCAACGGCTACCGCGGTCATCCTATTGGCATCCCAGGACACCGAGACCCTTTGATGCCCTGCCTGGCATACAATCCACGACCTCCGGATCCATTGCTTATCCCTCGCTGTGTCGAACCGGATTATCATTACTTATGTGAACGGTGCGCTGAACATCCCCAACATCACCGGAGCACTCCTGAACACATTCAGCTCTCGATCAACCGGGACTCGTAACCCATGCTGTCCGGCACCTCCATAGAGACAGAACCGACGAGCACCAAGCCGATCACCGCCGTGTCCACTGAATATTGGCGAGGTATCGGAAAAGTCGTTGAGGAAGCCGGCGAAGTCCTTCAGATCGCCGGCAAGGCCATGGCTTTTCCGACGGATCCCCATCCTGATGGAAAAGGTCCACTGCGTGACCGATTAATTATGGAACTCGGTGATCTCCTCGCCAGTCTTGACTATCTATCGGAGATGAACGACCTTCCAACTTCAGTGATTACCACCCACCGAGCCACAAAGCTCACCCTATTACAATCCTGTCCCATTACCACAGGGCCATACGAACGATGGCAAGGCATTCAATATGTTATTGAGGAGGCGGGAGCCATTCTTCAGGTCACCAGCGAAGCCATAGCGTATCCTGCTAAGCCCCATCCTGAAGGGAAAGGTTCATTACGAGACCGGATGATGAAGCGAATTGGCCATCTCCAGGCAGCACTCGATTTCGTGTGCGAGATGAATGGCCTATCTATTGCAGACATTGCTG
Organism: Nitrospira sp. Ga0074138; assembly: GCA_001464735.1. Classification (GTDB taxonomy): domain Bacteria; phylum Nitrospirota; class Nitrospiria; order Nitrospirales; family Nitrospiraceae; genus Nitrospira_D. The sequence continues at coordinate 108,140 of LNDU01000031.1, read as the reverse complement.
GACGACAAGATTTGAAGTTAGCCCTATTTCGGTCCTGGGGCCTCTCGGGTATTTCAGAACATCATACTCAACCATGCCTCAATCACATTCCCCATCGCACATGATAAACATCATCAAACTCATCACTCGATGGTGTCGTCGCAAACCATTGCCCCACGTGCCCATTGTGCGCTGTGCCATCTGCCAAAAACCCCTACACGACGGACAGCTCATCGGGTGCGATATTAATGGGCACTACATTCATGCGGGCTTTCAAGACAATGGAGCTTTCTGTGAAACAGGTGGGGTTGCCTGCGGATGGTGGAACGGTACTACCCTTGTCCCATTCTGATCCAAACTCCACGCATCATCACAGGTACCAAGACCGTTGATTTCACACCAGGAGAATCTATGCCCACCTTACTCGACCAACGTGTCGATTCCATTCTTCGGCAGCTACTCAACAGCGGACAATCTGAAGCCATCCTCGTCGCAGAGTTCCTGGCAGATCTCTCAAATATCGATGATACGGCCGACCTCGATCTCCTCCGAACTAGTGCACAAGAAATTATCGACAGCGCCCAAGCTTTCCTTGACGCAACCAAGTCTCGCACATAACCGCTTATCTCCCCAGTCTCCCCGCAACTCGGCCACGCCCCCTCGCTCCCTACCCATGATCTTTATCGATCATTGCCCCTTACCGAATGAGATACCTCGGTAAGATCGACCCCAACGCCTCCTTAAACAGCTGCAAAATATGATTGGCCTCACTTGTGGCCACCATCACATGTTCTTGACTAAACTGACCTTCTCCTTGAATCAAATTATTAATTGTCGAGTAACAGGAACCAGGGATGCACCCCCGTGCCTCCTTACCAATCTTCACCTTGATATCCACCCACCGTCGTCCATAGGTCGCATCTATTCCCCAGCCTGAACACAATCCATTCCATCGTTCTTCAATTTGAGCCGCAGGGGTGGCGGCTATAACAATCAGAGGCGACAAACCTGACACAATCGTTGCAGATGATTCGGCAGTTAGATCTTGGATCAAATAGCAACAGAGCTGATGCATTAAAGCATCTGGTTTCGCCCTCTCCGTTGGCGAGCCCCTCATTGAGTCCAGCACATTTTCATACAACCGAGCCAATATCCTTGCATTCTTGAGTTGATTCTCCATGTCCTGTCGTAGAGACAGACAATTGATTCTCGCGGGGGACTCGTCAAATTTCTGACACGCAACTTGAAAGCCCCTTACCATGCAGTATTCAAGTGGACGAAACTGTTCCAGAAACCATAAACAGTTTTCAGCTGTGAGTTTATGATCACCTGCCAGTTCCCCCCAGAGGATATGCTCCTGGCAGTATTTAAACAGACCCGAGATATTGTGCTGAATTAAGTCGGCCGGCTTCATGAGTCGCTCCATTCCACCCACCCACAACTTTCCGCCACTATTCAAACCCAATAACTCCTGACCATCCCTCCCGTTATGCATCCTCAAAAAAAGTCGTCAGTTCTACGCCTTCTCCAAAGCGAGCACAAGCCCGTTGCAAGCCCCACCTCAATCATATAAAGCCCCACATGGACGTGATCCTAGCATCCCATTTATTGATGACATTCCTAGGGCTATAGGGACCATTAATTCTCAAGCTCAAACTCCAACCTATTCCATACGCATCAAATTGGGAGGGCGCTTCGCGCAGTAAGCTCTTCTGAGTGTTGTCGGTTGTCACACAGGAGGGCACACATGAAAGATGAGAATTTCGTCACCATGGGCGGACGGATCACCCATGCCCCAGGGATCTACTCCGTTAATGGCCACGGCTGGCTCCTCTCCTTCGCGATTGCCGTTCATTCCCTCCACTCGAAAAAACCACTCTTCATGGAAATCAAAGTCCCTGGCGCGACGGACCGGACCAAACTTGATGACTTTGCCCAACGCCTCCCCATTGGACGTAAAGTCACGGTGCATAACGCCGAATTGCAAATGAAGCAATGGGAAGATTCCGCAACAAAAACCCAGCGAGAAAGCTACCACTTGTTTTGTCGACTTGACCAAATCTACCTCCACGAGCTTGCCGCTGGCCGACAACCGGACGCGGACCAAACAACCTAAACCACATCGGACCTCACAGGTTCTGACCATTCGACTCAATGAAGGGAGTCTCCTCATGATTTGTCTTGATGAATTCCGTGAACTCATGATCCTGGACGAACATCCATTCAAAATGCCCACGACTGTCATCTTGGAGCCTGCGGACAAAGAGGAGTTGGTCATCGATCAACTTGCCCTCCGCTATACCAAACTGATCGACGAATGGCAGGCCCAAGAACGCGATCGCTTTCATACGCGGGAAACCCGCTACGACGGCGAACACCCGGAACCCAGTTTCCCTATCCTCGTTTCCCACTCCAAGCAATCCCTCAAGGCGCGCCCTGACATCATCCTCTTAGACGGACGGCGCGCCACCATGCTTGATCACCAACGCATTCAGACCCGCTGTGGCATTCAAGAGATTCTGACCCTCGAAACCGCGCAGGGTTTGCGCAAACGCCCAGGTCATACCCGGCTCTGCCCTTCCTGTGGAGGAAAACATCTTCCCACACGTCTCTCCTCTACACTCACCGACCGATCCTCCAACCAGCCAATCCCGTGCCAGAAATGCCACGCGGATCTCCACAGCTCCAGCTATTTTGAAGACCAAGACACTCTGGTCTGCCGTTGCTGTGGCATGCGCTATCACCGGCCGCTCCAGTCACTGACCACCATCGAAACCGATGCCAACGACCAAGTCATCACGGATTGGCTCCACACTAACGCTATCCACGAAGACGGCCGCACCTCACGACCTGAGACAGATGAGACTTCCGACGACGCCACGTTCCTCGACGAGCATCTCGAGGAGTCTTCCGTCGACTTGAGCGAGGACCCCGACCTTCTTTCTTTACAAGAGGAAACGGAACAGGACGGCATTTCACCCTATGACGATGATGTCACTGTCGCAGAACTCCCAGAAACCACACCCATCAGCATGGACGAACTGCAACAGATCTTTCACCTCTTGAACCATCCGGAAGAACGTGACAGTCACGTGTCTCAACCGTCTGTGGTGCAACACCTGATTGCCCTCGCAGAACATCGAATGACCGATCTCAACAACCACGAAGAATTCAAAGAGGTGTTTGGGAAAGTTGTCTCTGAAGAAATCTCCAGTCTCAGCGATCTGTTGCATGAGCCGGCCTACAATCTGTTTCAGATGGCCCACTCCCCCATGCGACAGGCCCTCATTGACCAGGCCTTGCAACAGAAAGACAATCCGGACACTCGGATGGCGGTCTGGGCAGCAGCCGGACGGCTCGTCAAAGAATGCCAACTGCCATGGCTGTCCTCCTTTTCTATCAACCGAACTGCGATGCCACCTAACAGAGAGGCTCGGACACAGTTCCTCCTCGATCAACAAGCCCAAGCCAAGGCCAATGTGCAACCCATCGTCGAATGGCTCCTCCAGTTATCCGCCGACGATTTAGCCACGTTGGCCGGCGATCCTGAATCCACCCATCCATTTCTCCATCACCCGGATCCCTCGGTCTTCGAAAGCACTGACACGCTCATGGCCGGACTGATTACCTATCTGGCCAACGGGCTTCAGCGCTTCCGGGAGAAACAAACCGGGTGCCGCGTCAAAGCAGCCGATCACGGACTCGCCGTCGAAACCCTACGAGCCATCGCGATTCAGAGCGGGCAGTTACCCGCGCCAGGCCATTCCAAAGCCCAGGTCCCTGCATAACCATCATCCCCAGCGGCTAGTGTGTAGAACAGACCGTGTTTCGCCCACCATGCCAGGAGGTCCGCCCCAATGCCGTAACCGTTGTCCCATCCACATACATCTCTCAGTCCATCACCAAGGAGTATTCCATGATCAGCAAGAACCATGTCACCATCATTGGCCGTCTCACCGACAATCCGACCCTTCGAAGCCTCCAGATCGGAGGGAAGCCCGTATCGATCTGTAACTTCTCAGTTGCAGTCAATGGCTCTCCCAAGAAGGGCAGCCAGGAACGGTCCGTTGAATACATTCCCGTCAGTGTCTTCGGGAAACGCGGCGAGGCCGTCGCAGCCAACGTCACAAAGGGGAAGAAGGTCTGCGTCGAAGGCGCCTTGCATTTCAGCAAGCGCGAGATCGAAGGGAAACGGATCACCGTCGGAGAGGTCCGTGGGCATCAAGTCGACTGGGACGTCGAGCGCGCGGCCACTGCTATGCCCGCCGCGGCATAACCGGGTATCAATAAAAAAAAGGGAACGCCCGGGTTCCAATGCAAGCGACTTGGTCACTTTTCATTGAGATAATCCGACGTTCCCTTTTCCCTATGTCAGAGGGAAGATCCGGTTCCGACTTGCGTCGACAGACCAGATCCCCCTCTGACACCCCGCTCAACCTTACGCGACGGCCATCAACTGAACAGCCGTACGAAAGGCGGTTTCACTCACACCAAACTGGCGCGACAATAACCGCACACCAGCCGACTCTGAGCGAAACTTCACCACCCGTTGCCGACACGACCGCATCCAAGACCTGATCTTGGCGTAGACGTTCGGCAACGACACTTCTTCCGCGCCGTCAGGTAAAAACTGACGCAACGCTTCATCAGAACTCTGGACCAACCACAACGCAAACTCCTCTCGCTGTTGCGGAGACATTCGTCCACAACCTTGCGTTAATGTGGCAGCCACCATCCAGATCAAGGCAAGACGGTCACATGACGCACAACCCGTCTCATCCAAGCTCATCGATGGCGTCAATGCACCTCGCATCGTGTAATCCAAGAGCAATCGACGTAAATCCAACTGCTCCCACGAGGTCCAGAACTGCACCATCTCACGAGTCAACATAGCCTCCAGGTCCATCCCATCATCAACGAGATCCTCCTGTGAAGCCAACAGCACTGAGTCATCAGTAGGCAACGGGGCTTCAGATCCTTCAGTCATCCCGACTAAAGTCTCCATCAAATCCCCTTCCTCTAATTCCTCAAGTTCATCCTCAGACACCACTTCCCCATTCATATCAGTCCGTCCACTCTCGATATCAGGAATGAGCACATCAGTCTCCTCCTCAACATCGCGAACAGACGCAGACAAGATACTTCGGGTATTCGCCTCAACAACATTCGAATCCAATCCGATCAGCGACGTTGTCTGTTCCCACCCACAGAGACAATGAGCTGTCAACAGCAACCCCTCACGTTCGAATCGGATCGACACGCCATGACAATGCGGACAAGTGATCTCAACATCAGTATCCGAAGACACCGACGCTGACGATGATACCGTAGACGACACAGGCACCGGCGACAGATGATAGCCATCACATCGCGAGCACTGTACCGTACCGGTTACCCATCGCACACGACTCATCCCATCCTGACGACGCTCCACCTCTGACAACCAAACCGGTGAGATAACGCCACAGAATGGAATAGCCCGTTCCGCATCAATACGACGAGCCAGTCGACCATCCTCTAATCCAATCACCGTGCCCCGAATTCCAGCGGTTTTCCACGTGAGATTCGGAGACTCTGGGCGATTGTCATCATCATAACGGTTCTCATCAGACGTCCGTTGATTCCGGAGCTGACGATTCCCATATTCATGGACAGCAATGAAATGAGCCCGTTCTCGCACCCGCACCCAATTCGCCGGCGAAATGCGAAACCGTCCCATCTCCATCAATGCAATCAGTTCAGTCAATTGCTGTTCATCCAATCGTTCCACCGGTTTCATGGCTCGAAGACCAGACGTCATCACCATGGTTGACCGACGAACGATCCGCACTGCACTCAACACCTGACGCAACGACTGATAGTTATTCAATGTAGCTACGTTCTGCATGAGACACATCCTTTCTTGGACACCTCAGAGGGTGCCAGTGTAAGTAATGAAGAATGAAATGAAAGAAAATGAAAACAGACGACAAGCACTGAAACAGTGCTGTCAGGGGAGAGGCACAGAGATCCCGAGAACAGCCACCAGTCTAGTCGCCAACATAGCCCACAAGTAATTGCGGCATGATGATCGAATAGAACTGCTGCATATCCCCAATCCCTTGTTCACAGAGTTCGATACATTCTTCCCATTCCAATGCTTGTTCCTGTGGAGATAATGCATTCCACCGAGTAAGCAAAGAACTGGGAGACTCATAGATATCCAGTTCATTTGAATCATTGAATCCCCACTCCTCGTACCACAGCACATCCAGCAAGGCCTCACGACTGACCGGACCAAAACTGTGTGCTACTGAGACGACTAATTGAGTGATGTCGTGCTCCAGCTTATCTGGGGATTGCTCCGAATCATCCAGAAGCTGTGCAGTCAGCCGATCCATCAGTTCTTGAACCGTATAGCGAGCACCCTCATAGTCACAAATGACCAGAGATGCAGCCAAATACTGTTCACGAGACACTGCTGTTTTCGAACGCGATGTGGCATCACGAGATGGTTGTAATGACGCGATTAAATAGGCAGACATAGATTTCAATTGTGTCTGGTCAGAATGGCGCATGAGATCATCCTCCAATTTAGACATGTAGATGCGACACACAAAATAGTTGTGCTAGAATGCAAACATTCAACAAGGATTGGAGATGCCAAATAGGGATTTATTGAAGATTCAACGGCAGGTCAACCGCTTCACCGACAGTCGCAAACGCTTCTGGACGGCAAATGCGGAGTTCGTTGGTTCGGTGAGATATCTGAAGCTGGGAGATCCACTGAAGAAGTTAGAGGCGAGACTGAAACATCTGAAGCGCACGCACCGTTTCACGCCGACTCAAAGACAACAAGTCGCACGTCTCACAGCCGCAATTGCTTCTTTATCTCAGTCGCCAACTCAATCGCAGGCACGTCGCGTTGTGGCATGATCACATAATGATCCGGCCGTGATTTAATCCAGCGCGCCATCCCTGCATCAATCAACTGATCTAACCGATCAAACACATCGTCATGCACGAGTTGCGCCATCCGAGATGACAAATGGCCAACATGCAATGACACCAACACGATTTCTCGAACAACTTCCACCTCAATCCTCACCTGCTCCATAACACACCTCCTCCTACCCTCGAACACATCCTGTTCGACGGCATCATGAAATGAATAAAAACGACACACACCCGATCAGAATGACTCAGGCAATGACAGGTAGACTGACCACGCAGACACACAAGGCGAGCAGCATGCGATCGACATGTGAATCACAGACTGATACACACGCCAATGATGCTGGGTGAAAGAATCAGGCAGGACAAACACTCTCGTTCACGCGCATCAGGTCGCAGGGAACACCGCAACAACTTTCAGCAAAGGAAATCCTGAAATAGACGAACGAAGACGAAACAGACGTGAAAGAAAAGAGGAGAATTCGGCGAGAAACAGCCTACCAAAAATGAATAACTGAACAAAGTTTACACCAGATCCCCTTCCAAGCCAAGCCCCTTGCCGCGCAACCATCCCTTGCTTCGCTCTGCCCATGACCTCTCTTGCGTCCCAGATCCAGTCACACCCCGCTCGTCCGGCGCTCGAAACGAGCGCAGGGGTGTCCAACATGATCAGTCGCGCTCAATACGACAGGAGGTGTGTATGCCGGACCCCGCACGTCCTCAGACGATCTCCGTCCCCTCATCCCTCCATGAACTCCTCAAAACCCTCCGATCGGCTCTCCGCGATGAACTGCACTCTCGTCAATGCACCAACGACGGCCGTCCCTTCAGTGTCCCGCTCCACGATGGGCGACTCCAAGGCCGATACGGCCGGCATCAGCGGGTTACCTTCCGTACCGCGCACTGGCCACTGACCGGCGCCCTCGACGATACGCAGGGCGAACTGATTATCGACGGCACCCCTCATCCTTGCGTCATCCTTGGGCTCTCCGTCGACGAACTGACACTCTCCCTCATTGGCGACCTACAACCGGAAATCCCTCGAGCCCGACTCACGATCGACCGCATACGCCTATTGCTCGCTCTGGATAAACGTTTAGCAGCCATCCAAGCCCATCCTCACGATTTCTTAACCGACCTGGCCCTCAAATGCTTTACTCCCTCGGCACGCCCCACCCCTATCGCTGATCGTCTGGATCTCACTCCAGACCCTACCCTCAATCCCGAACAGTTTGCCGCACTCATGCATGCGCTCACCCATGATTTCCTCTATCTCTGGGGACCACCAGGGACCGGGAAAACCCAAGTGATCGGCGCCATCACCAGACTCGCCATGCAACGTGGCGATCGCGTCCTCATTTGCTCCAACACCAATACGGCCGTCGATGAAGCGCTCGAAGCGGTTCTCGCACAGAGCCCTAGTCACACCCCTGGTGACATCGTCCGCTACGGGCTCGTAGCCGACGATGCCCCACCCAGCCTGGCCCCCGTTACCCTGGACCGGCTCTCCTCGGACGAGTTACACCGACTGACTGAGCAACTCGCAACCCTTCAACGTCAGGCCGCTCCGATCGAAGAAGAAGTAATCAGGATCACGTCAATTACCTCTCTCAAGGAGCAAATCCAGTCTTCCCATACTCAACACGACTCATGTCACCAGCAACTGGCCGACCTGCAAACTGCCCTCACTCGAACCGAACAACGATGTGCGACCTATGAACAGGAGGTCCTTCGGTACGACACTGAATTACAGCACTTCTGGTCAGCCTCTCGCTGGCGCCGACTCATTCTTCGAAATCACACCGCCATCCAAGCCGATCTCCTCAACGCCCAGCTCCTTCATCAGGATGAAACCGAGGCCCTCGAGCGTCTCCGCACTCAGCACGCTACGGTCCAAGAACAACTCCGGAACCTCAAGACCACCCACCGTCTGCTGCAACAATCCTTCCACACCCAACTCGGTCCCTATGATCTAGACACCCTCTCACACCGACTCACGGAACGGCAGCAACAAGCCAACCAACTGCATCGTGACATCACGGCACTCCAGCACGCCATTTCCACTCTGGAGCGGCGGATTATTCAGCAGGCTCGTGTCCTTGCCACAACCATTACCCGTACCTATACAGCTGCAGTACTCGAACAGGAACGATTCGACCTTGTCATTGTTGATGAAGGTTCGATGGCCACCCCGCCCGCGCTTTTCACCGCCCTCTGTCTCGCTCGCAAACAGGTGTTGATCGTCGGCGACTTTTTCCAACTCTCCCCTATTGCTGAATCACGAACCGCACAGGCCAAACAATGGCTGAGTACCGATATTTACACGTTGACCGGCATCGCCAACGACCACGACCCGCGGGTGGCCGCATTGACCACCCAATACCGAATGCACCCAGACATCGCCGCGCTCGCCGCACGGTTGTATCAGCGTGCCGGCCTCTCGTATCGAACCGACATGCAGATTCGTGCCGTCCGACAACCCATTGTCGAGCAAGCACCCATCCCCGGCAAAGCGCTCGCCTTCGTGGATACCAGCGACGCACAGCCGTGGGTTGAAAAAGACCACAAAGGGTCACCCTGCAACCACTACCACGCCACCCTCGCTGTCGCCTTAGCCACGCAAGCTCTCCAGGATCCCTCGACCACGCTACCCAGTATCAGCATCATTGCGCCCTATCGGCATCAAGTCCGCCTCCTCCATGACCTGGTCAGCAAAGCCAATCTCAGCGATCGGATTCATGTTGGGACCATTCACAGCGTACAAGGCCAGCAACACGATATCGTCATTTTCGATACCACGGTCACCGGCGACCTTACTAAGACCATGCTCGGCCGGTGCGATCATGATCGTACCCCGTCGAAACTGATCAACGTCGCCTTCACCCGGAGCAAAAGTAAACTCATTATTATCGGACACCGCCCCTCGATCACGACGTTACTCCATACACCAGACAATCTCTTGGGTGACGCGCTCCAAGCCACGATTCGACTGGATAGTTGCATCCCGTCCGCCAGAATTCTTAAACCAGTGCTCACCCATGTTCCTGTTCCGACCCCTGAGCCACCAATCCCCACCAGCCCAATAACTCCCGACCGGTCATCAGCCCGGAGCAATCGCCTCTACCTGATTCGCAGCCGGCCGGCCACTGCCTAATCACGATTCCATCTAAGATCGTATTACCTTCATATGACGAAACATCTAAAAGACCTCCTCACAACCAACCCCGACGCGGCCAAAACCCTGCTCCTTGAAGATCCAGCGACGTCCTGGTGGGTCAAACAAACTCTCCAGGACTTATCTCAACGTGATCCTCTGGATGTCCTCTTTGAGCTCGACCTCCTCCTGAATCTGTTCGAAGCTATCTGCGACCGATTAGCCGGACAGACACCCGCACCCCATTCACGTGTCCGGCAGGTAACCGAGACCGCACCAACTCAATCGCCTCCCCCTCCACTGGATCAATTTCCAGCTGAGATTGAGATCGGCGGCACGCTCGATCGCCTGCTGATCCCAGAATTTCTCAGTGTCCTCCATGGCGCATCTGTCTGCCTCAGTTACGACGATCGGCTCTTTACTCCACAGACCGAAGCTGACCTCCTCAGCGCCCACGATGCGAATGGGCATCTCCATTTCTACAACCCCTTCGCATTGGAAGGAGAATTCCTCTCACTCGAAGACTGGCTCATCGACCATCAACTCGGATTTCGCCGCACCTCCGCCGGCACGGGCACCTACCAAGCTGAACGGGTCGAGTTTCGTAAAGGGCTCGATGGCCCCCAACGCATGGCCATCGATCCAGGCGGGCACGATTTGATTCTGCGGGAAGAACTTCGCAGTGTCTTTCGCTATCTCAAAGAAGGCCGATCCGAGGACGCGACGATTCTGCTCGATCACGTCATGGGTGTCTCACTGCACTCCTTGCCGCCATTCCAGATCAGAGACACCACCCTTCACGAATCCGGCACATTAGCTGATCTTGATTGAGAGCCTCCCATGAATGTCCTCAAGTTTCTGTTACGGTTTTATCTGCCATCGACTCGCGAACGGACACCCGGGAAGCAACCCACCCGAAGCGAACTACGACGGTGGTGTGAACAACGCGCCGTCCACATCAATGGACACCCCCGGCACTGGAACGACTCCATCACACTGCCTGTCTGGCAATTAATCTTCTTTCCACACAGCCACACCCATCGCACAACCTATATGGATGACCATCAGCCGCAGCATCACAGCACCCCGATACCCAATAGAGTCAGCCATGATGGCCGATGAACAACGCCAACTCCCATCCACAGCCGTGGGTATTCCTGTCTCAATCTTTTCCCAACAGTGGATCGAAGAACGTCACATTCCTCAACCTGGAGAAGTCTTGATTTCGATCACCGAACCCGGATCCCCTCCGGTCACACCCTATCGTCCGTATGCCGCCATCTATCATCTACAAGACTGGGACATTCCCTACACGATCGAAGACCATCCCCAGGGACCGCTCATTCCCTTGCGCGAACAGGACGCACACGCCCTGCTCCAATTTCTTCTTCGTGAACAGGTTCACATGACAGCGCTGACTCTCCATTGCCACGCCGGCATCTCACGAAGCCCAGCCGTGGCAATCGCGATCAGTGAATGGATGGAGACGAAGCCAACCACAATCGCATTAATCCAGCAATACCCTTTATTCAACCGTCGGCTGTATCGCACACTCTGCCAAGCTGCCATCGCCGCAGGACTCCTTCGTCAATAGAGGATCACTATGAGCTGGTTTCGACGCCCACGCACCATGTCCGAACGGAGAGCCAATACTAGCGCACTATGTCGACCAGCTCGACGTCCCACCCAACTCCCCACAAGCTGGAATGATCTCCCAGTTCGTGCGCGAACCGACCGCAATTGGAAGCGGTTCCGAAAGACCCGGTATCATCGTATTCCCTCCATAGAGCTCACAGAATAAGAGGCCGTATGGAACGCACCTTTGTCATGCTCAAACCTGATGCCGTGCAACTTCGGCATATCGGCGCCATCATTGAGATCTGTGAACAGCAGGGGTTTAGACTCCTCGCGCTCAAAATGTTGAAGCTTAATGACAAGCAAGCCCATACGCTCTACCAAGAGCACAGCGGCCGGCCGTACTTCGACAACCTTATCGCCTTCAGCATGTCCGGCCCTGTCGTCATCTGTGTCTTCGAGGGATTCCAAGCTATTGAACGGTTCCGCCACCTCGTCGGCCATACCAATCCCACACAAGCTGCCCGCCACACTCTACGCGCGCGATTCGGCGTAGGTGTGCCAAATAATGCCGTCCATGCCTCTGACTCCCCTGACGCGGCAGATCGGGAAATCGCCCTGTTCTTCGACGAAGGCGACATCCATCACCCAACTCCACACTGAGTTCGTCTGCTGGGCCGCGTGGAACGCGGCAGCCGAACGACAAGTGATTCTGTTGAGATGAACACTTCGGACTGACGTCATAAGATGTCACTCCTGCCCGAGGGAGGATTCATGTCACTCACCGCACGAACAATCACACACGATATGCGCCACGCTGCTGAATCCGCATATCTCGGTCATCCCATGAACCCACGATGGGGACTCGAGGCGCAAAGTGTGTATCGCGGAATCTGGCAAGCCAAACATCGCCATCATCCAGTTGGACCATCCATTCAGCCCGAATCAGCCTCTGACAACCGATCTGCCACTCATCCAACTGCACATCCCAATTTGATCACGTCGAGGCCCGTGCAAGCCTGGGTCATCCACTTCCTTGACTTGGACGATTATGTACTCATGCTATTCCCCCTTCAGCACACGCCCGCTGAACTGGTACTCATAATCAAACAATTGAATCCAGACCGTCCGTTCCGATTCCAGCCACTGAAACAAGGCTACTTTCCATTACTGAATCCTGATCTGACCACAATCCAGACGCTCTTTGTCCAGGACCCACGACACATCACCCACACTGGCGAGGTCAAGCTAGAGCGACACGATCCTCCCGATCCGCACTCCTGCTCAACTCCGTCCGCCTAGTCATCCGACTCGTACGTACATTGTTCCGTTAGAACGACAACTGAAGCCAGCCCTTCAATGGGAATGTCTCTCGCATGTTCTCAATAACAAGCCCTGAACCAAGGAGCCTCATATGGCACGCATTCTTGTGGTTGACGACTACGAATCGGTCCGCATGCTACTCACCAAAGCACTTGAGTTAGATGACCATACCATCACAACGGCCGCCAACGGAGCCGAAGCCATCGCCATCTTCGTCGAGCACCCTCACGACCTCGTCATCACGGACATGGAGATGCCGTTTTTGACCGGTCCAGAACTCATTACAGAAGTTCAGCAACTCGCGCCATCCACCCCGATCATTGGCATGACTGGTGGTCCATTGCCTGAACCCATTGAGGCTGAGCAACAACGACTCCGCATTGCCGCCCTATATGCCAAGCCAATGGATCTCGGCACACTTCGCAAAAAAGTATACGAACTCACCACAGGTCAGAACACGACGACCACTCTCGCGGCGTAATCCAAACTGACACACCCCTCTATCGCACACGAGGCCCTGTCATGAGCGAATGCGGATACAGTCTGGTGATTCGTCCTAACCTGATAGCCGAAGAAGATCCTCGGGAAGGCCGCTGGCTCGTCTCGCAAGGACATGGGTGGGCCCGACAAGACTTATTGGGCACCATGGATTACGGTCCACGTGCCGCAGCCGAGTGGTTTTTCACCCATCTGGTCGGTATGACGGGAAACCTATCTCACCCCCCGAAACTCCGCGGACAAACACCCCACTCCCGACGCTTAAAAAACAAATAAGAATTCACCGCACACCCTGTTCACCCTTGATCCGTACTTCAGTACAATAGCGACGCCTGTATCTCCGGTTTAGCAAGAGCCCATCGCCATGCATGAACACGATTTCTACAGCATCATCATCACAGAAGTTCTTGCACTGTTCTTCGCCCCAATCTTCATCCTCATCGTATTTACTGTGGCCGAACAAGCCTTCGAGCCTATTAATTATCATCTGCGGTTTATCAAAACGGCCTGGGACCTCCAAATCTTCAGTGTTGGAGCTCAATGCGGGTTACTGATTGACCACCCGTTCAAAGGAGGGGTCAACGCGTTGTTTTATGGGCTCAGCTTTGTACTCGTCATCCTCGGTTCAACAGCCTTACTCGCACATATTCGATATCGACTCCACCGGTCTATAATCCCCGAATGGCGCATCGCCACGGATGACGACGTCTTTCATGCCCTTTGGCTGGGACTACTAAGCCTTTGCGTCCCAATCGAGTATCTGATAATATCCTACCTATAAGAGGAGCCTCACATATGGCTTTCTTCCTCTCCCTTGTTATCATTATCGTGGGCGTCACAGTCGCTGCCCGTTATCTCCCTGTAGCTCTGACCTGGTTCTTTAATAAATTCCCGAACCAGTTTGCCCCCTTGGAAGCAGATCCCACACCTCAATCAGCCATATCACCACAACAACCCGTTCCAGTACGTTTTCGCGAACAAAGCCCAAGAAACACAGCACCAACCACTTCCACTAAAACTCCTCTTCCCCTCCACTAATTCCCCCGCATCCCCTCTTTCTCTTCGTGCGCTCGGCTCTCTTCGTTCGCAGCTGATGACGTCTGTAATACATTGATGTCACCCTCATCGGAGGCGAACGATGGCACGCATGATTTTGGTCTCCGGCAGCCGAGATTTCCCACACCCCCACCTTGTCCGACAGACCATTCAGAATGTGATCACCCCTGAAGATTCCCTCATGCACGGCTGTGCACGCGGGGTCGATACATGGGCTGGCGAGACGGCCAAGGCCTGTGGCGCCACAGTCATCCGACGTCCAGCCGATTGGGATCGTTATGGAAAACGCGCGGGCTACCTTCGCAACGAACAGATGCTGAACGAGGCTCGTCAGCATCCAGGTTTGCTAGTCGTGATCTTTTGGGATGGTCAATCTCGTGGTACTAAACACATGATTGATTTGTGCGCAGCCTCCCACATTCCAATTCGACTTATTCGCCCCTAATAGGTACACCATGGCCATCTACTCGCTCATCTCAGACTCTCACCGCGAATCCATCGCCAGACAGCTCGAACGCCTCCTCCCTACGACAACATTCGACGAACCCCTTCGGATCTTGATCGCTACCGTTCGACACGCACCATCCATAGAACTCCCTGAACTCCATCGGTTTCGAGACGCCTGTGGTCAGCACTTCGAAATCTCAGCCTGGTCACAACACGATGCTCAAGACCGAGCCGAACAAGAACCCCATCATGCCAAACCATTTACCTGGGAAAGCGCTCGGATTCAGTGGCCCGGCATGCCGAGTGTGATCCTGTCCCAAGACCAGGGTACGGATCATCCGTAACAAGGAGCATCCCATGACAATCATCTCAGCAGACAACCCTACTACCAACACACCGCCCATTCCGGATCACTGTGTCATGCAAACCCCGAGACCACACATACTCAGGATCATCCGAGACGCACTCCTCCGAAGAGAGATCATCACGCTCAGGGACAGTCAATTCAGATTTTGCTCTCGAGGAGAAATCTTCGATGACGGACACATGCGCTATGAAGCCCTCAATACCGGCCTCTACCAACGCTTTGGAGTCTGGGAAGGCTCCAGCTCTCTGGACGGACCACCCAATCACCACACCTGGTGTTACCTACTAGACCTTGGAGCGTTCGAGGAGCTGATCAATCCCATATTGGACCAGATGTCCGCCTACGATCGGGAATGCGTCATCCTCAACATCACCGTCCCTCGTGTCATGCGCGAGATGCGAGCGCAACGGACCACCCCTTCTCAAATTACATGAGGTCGATCATGATGAAGCCCGATGCGCATGACCGCGCCTACCAACCAGTCACACTTCAACAAGCCCGTACAATTCTATCCAAAGCCAGTCGAACCTACCGACAAGGACTGACCCCCAGCCAAGCAGCCAGTTTGCTCTTGCCCAACAAGCAATTTTTGTCGGCACAAGGAGCTGCCCGCGCAGCTGCTGGAGTCCTCAGCGCGCTCAAACGGCAAGGCCATGCCGGCTACACAGGCCCAGATTGCCGATGGTTTGTCACATAAATCATCCCTCTCCATCCAAACCCCAAGAGACAAATCCTTACCCACACACGGCTGCCCCTACAACAATTCCTCAACCCCTTCCGACACCCTATCCTTAACGAAAGACCAATTATGGAGCCCACCAGATCAATCAAATGCCGGTTTTGCCAGTATGTCCCGACGAAAAACCCCGCCAAAGCATACACTCTCGATCCGGAAGAACTAACCGATAGACTTCACAAACACTACGCCAGTCAACATCCCGATCACTATGACCAAGTCATAATAGACGCAGCACACACCGCGTACGAGACAGACATGATCCTTGAAGAACTCCACGAAACTTGACCCTGTGCCAGGGTAGCCTCACTCCCAAGCGACAGATGTATTAGTTCAGAGGAGGAGGAGATGATGACGACGCTGACGCGTGCGCAGATTCGGCCAGGGGTGCAGGGGATCGATACAACGGTCAAGTCGGCGCAAGGGATCTGGCGTGCATTTGCACCGACCTGGCAGATGGTTATGGGCTCTAAGTCCGGCACGCTCTCATGGGATGCGTACTGCGCACAGTACGCGCAGATCTTGGCGCGCGTGCCGGCCCAAGTTTGGGAGACGCTCGCTCAGGCCGAGCGTCAAGTCGTGTTGTGTTATTGCAGAGATGGCTGGAATTGCCATACCCACGAACTCATTACGTTCGCGGTCCGGCAATTCCCAGATCGCTTTGTGGATGGGCGGCCCGATGGCAGTCGCTTGCCTGTCTAGGCTGGACTCACTCTTTCTTGATCAGGAGTTACCTCATGCCACCGCTTCGCGAAATCAACGGTAATCTCTGGACCTACCACGAGGCAGGTGCATGGATTGCCGTCACGACCAACGGCATCGTGAAACCCAGCGGTCGGGCGGTCATGGGAGCCGGACAGGCGAAAGACGCCGCTATGCGATTCCCCGCCCTGCCACAACAACTCGGAACCAAACTGCGTGTCGCGGGAAACGTCCCTCACGAATTTCCAGACATTCGCCTCATTACCTGGCCCACCAAAGAACATTACGGACATTCATCTCATTTCCCGTTGATTCTCAATGGCGTTCACGCAATCCGTCAGATTCTTGATCGCCATCAGATTCAGCGCCTCTATTGTCCACGTCCAGGATGTGGCCTAGGTCACCTCCGCTGGGATGATGTGCGTACCGCCCTGGCCGAGATCGTCGATGACCGATTCATCTTTGTCATATTCCCATAGAGGATCACTATGAACGTCTTCTCTCTTGGTGCATGGCTCACTCTCTGTCAGTCCCTTGCCATTCCCACCGTGCCCGCCCGATCGGACGCATTCTCCTCGAGGACATCTACCGTATTCAGGATCACCAACCGGGCATCACTGCGGAGACCCATGCGTTCATCAGCACCTATTGAGGGGATCGCTCTGGCACCACAACCTGGCACATTACGTTCCTAAGCGCACCACACACTCGATGTGTCAAACCAGATTGACCCACTGCGTGGGTAGTCCTCTCAGTTGATGACATCCCTCATCACCGGAGGAGGAACTATGAGTCCATCCAAGATCGTCGATGCCCTGGTACCAGCGTTACTTAGACAAGACTTCCGTGCCGTCCGCCATCCCGAACCCACTCCGAACGGCTACGGTCATAAGATCACTCTCTTTGAATCGCAAGGACCCGCACTCGGCTCACTTGTGATCTACGCTGGTAAAATCGGCCCTCGCTATACTACGAACGAACTTCGTGCACCCTCGCCCGATATCCTGGCGCGCATCGCACATGCCTGGACCGACATCGGCCTGCTCCTGTCTTACTCGACCACTCCCACTCCCTCCACGCCCATTTCACCCATGCCTTCCAACTCGAACGCAGTTGAGCTCTGGGTCGACGGAGCGTGTCTCCAAGAGTCCACGGGGATGCGGTTTGGATGGGCCTATGTCATTCGACGTGGAGACCAAGAACTCTGCCGGCACGCCAGTGACCATATCGAGCCCCACATGGCTATGCATCGCAATGTCGCTGCTGAATTACAAGCCGTTCGTCACGGGCTTGACCAGTGCCTCACGCAGAAATATAGCGCCGTCACGGTCTACTTCGACTACAACGGCATCGAAGCGTGGGCCACCAACCGATGGCACGCGAACACTCGGACCACCCTCGATTATGTGAACTACATCCGCACCTATCCTCTCCCTATTGCCTGGGTCAAAGTCGCCGCCCACTCTGGTATTCCGATGAATGAGCTCGTCGACTCTCTCGCTACAGAGGCCGCCCGGAATTCCAGCACCCGGCATACGTGATTTCGACAGCAATCCAGTCTCCGCTCGCCGCCACCACAGCAACACCATCATCAGAGGAGGCCAGCATGCACACATCTACTGGGACCATTGAAGTCGAAAATCATGAGACGAAGGGATCTGGCCCGCATTCGGACACCGACTTCAGCTCGAACAGGCATCCAAACATCTGGGTTGGACTCGAAACCCCATACTCCCGGTGTCATCTCAGTCACTATCTGCTACCACTCGGGATCACATCCGTCGATGACCTCTTACGTCGGATTGATACGGCTCAAGCCCTGGGAAAAGACGATCGCTTAACCCTTGGCATCAACGCACCTGGCAGCCATGAACTCCTCGTGCATCCCAATCATCGGTGCGTGACCCTCGTCGCAACCCCTCACAAAAGACCTCTGGAAGAATTAACGAAAGCCTCGGCGAGCGCCATCTTGCCGCTCATCGGCCAAAATAGCTGTGGCCCTGACTCTGTGGAGGCATTCTGGCAAGACATTCAAGATACCCTGACACTCAGCACCAATCTCCAACATCCCATTTCCCTCGGCTATGCCAGCCTGTTCGATCTTTTGATCTTCCCAGACCATCGCTGGATGCTTTATAGCCATATGATCATCTCCAGCCACACACTCGTCCGATCCTGATCTTCAGCACTCTCTGCCCGCACGTTCGAGACACACTAAAAACGACGCACACGCATGTGTGTGCGTAGACCATGCTGAGCTCATACTCACATGGAGGAGATATGGGCACGATACCTGACTTCTATGCGGACCGGGTGCGTGAACAAGAAGCCGATCCCACGAGTCCCATCACACTCTTCCGCGGTCAGTATCACTGGCTCAGCAATATGACGCCGGTCGTCATTCTCTATCACGACATTGCCTATGCGTCCGTCGAGCACGCCTATATGGCCTCACGCTGCCACCACCCCTCCGATCAACTCCTCGTTGCCTCAGCCCCGGATGGTGGACGGGCTAAACGGCTCGCCAAAGAACTTCCCAGGAGGAGCGATTGGGAGGAGATCAAGCTCAGCGTGATGCAGGATTTGTTACGACTCAAATTTACACAAGATCCGTTTAAAACCGCACTCCTGCAAACCGGGACCCGTGAACTCATTGAGGGCAACTGGTGGCGAGATACCTTCTGGGGATCGTACTTCGGTACCGGAGAGAACCATTTGGGCCGACTGCTGATGAGCATTCGGTCAGAACTCAGAGGCTCCACATGACCACGCACCGCACCTTCAGCTGTAACCTCTGTCGAGAGAGGATTGTAGACTCGACTGATGGTATCGGTCTGTATTTTACGACGGCCGATTCTGCCGGCCGCTTTAACTCTTCCATGCAGTTTCGCCAAGAGCCTCTGCATCAGGCTGAAACCCATGTGTGTCGGAAATGCTTACATGGATTGACTCTGCTCGTTCAACAGGGAACACACCATGTTCTCGCCTGATTCGGTCGGCGTGCAACACACACTCCCCCCGTTGATCAGCAACGAGGCGCTCTCTCGTTTACTGTTCAGAATCATCCCAGAAGAACAATTGCGTGAGATCTTCACCAAGAATCCCTATGCAGAGTGCGAACTCTCCGACGAATTTCTGGGGTTTCTGCAACCGTACTATGCCCTTGCACACCTCATTCCGCCGCATTGGACGATCGTTGATCTCGGTGCCGCTCATAGTGCTCAAGCCTGGATTTACTATTTCACCGGACATCAATATCTCAACGTCGATTCCTGGCCTGACATGGTGCCATTTCATACCCCCACGTCTCGCCACTTCGCCATGACTGCCGGCGAGTTTCTCACTCGCCACGGACACGAATTGAACCTCAAGGAGACCTTTGCGATCTGCTCCTATTGTCCGATGTGGGGAGAAGGCACCACGGAACACATCCGACGCTTCTTCCCCAATCTGTTCGTCTATTACCCGCATGGTGGTCCGTCGCCGTCTCTGTCACGACTCACTCGTTCCTTGTCCCACACACGAAGGGAGCCCACATGAGAGCGACACTCCACACGCGCCTGCACGGGTTGATCCTCCTGACTACCTTGCTCGTCTGGAGTGGTTCCTGCAGTGTCTTTGCGCTTACCCCAGACAGTCCGCATACCTGGGAGTCCTGTCTGGAACGGGAAGCCCGCGCGCTCGACATTCCCGTGCCCATCTTTCGTGCCCTGGTCTACACCGAAAGCCGCAACCACCCCTGGGCGTTTGGCTGGACGGATCAACTTGGCAACCGTCACAGTGTCTTCCCGAACAGCAAAACCGAAGCCTATCAATTGCTCACTTGGCTGCAACGCCAGCAACACAAAGTCGACCTGGGCCTTGGCCAAATCAATAGTACTAATTGGCCTACACTCGCCCAGACCTTGAACATCTCGCCGCGTGACTTACTCGAGCCCTGTCACAATCTCACCGCCGCACGAACCATTCTCGGGGAACAGCTGACAAGACATGGTCGCACGTGGCAAGCCTTAGCCGGCTACAACGGATCGGTCGGCAGTTCCAAATACATCTTGCTTGTCCACGGGAACCTTTGCCGACAAACGCCGAACATGTGTACGACTCCGCCACAAGCCGAGGATCTGTTACCCTCGACGCCACTGACGCTGGCATCACTTCCGAACCTCTTTACGCTCATACCAGACCCCTCATCGATGAACCCGGTTGAACTTCAGCCTGAGGAGTCAGACACGCTCGACTCCCCGGTACCGACGCTCACACAGAAAGTCCCAACTATGACCTGGCTTGATGCCTTCGCTCTCTCATTTCCCACGGCGCACACCGTCCTCTCCCTGAGCCTGAACATCCTGTTGCCCTTCGCCATTCTTATCGGCCTCGTTGTGATCATCTGCTACGGTTTGCTCGTCATACTGTGGGCAATCGGCCTAGTGAAAGAAGGGTTCCGATCGCTCCTCACCGGTCGACCATCGTTTCCGATTCCAGTACCTGCCTTTCTTGGCTCTACTCCATCGCGTAGCACCCTGAATCGACGGACATCCTTCTGAGGGGATTCCGGAGACCCGCCTTGCGGGTAGCCTGATGCGAGCATGATCGTTCATACATGAGGAGGGATCATGACTCGACAGCGATTACACTGTCATAGCCCCTTAGCTGTTGCCATTGCGCTCATCGGCAATGCCTCGGATGTACGCCTGAGTGGGTCACTCAGTCACTATTCTGTGTGCCGTCAACAACTCCATCTCACGAATCTGCAAACCGGAGATACCGCAGACGTCAGCATCGTGCGGGCGGCCTCAGCCGCCAGGGTATGCCACGTCACGATCGATCAGGTCACCACGACGCCCATGAAACGTCAGGTGATCGGCATCCTCAGAGCCTTCGTGCGCGAGACACAGGCTCCACTTCGTATTGTTCTCGCATCGCAGGCCGCGTAATCCACGACCTGTTGTTCTTCACCGACTCCTTGAGAGTCTTATTGTAGGAGGTTTCCCATGTCTGACACCCCATCCACCCCGAGCAACGCCCCGGCCTCATCCAAGCCCTGGAACGACCAGAATCACTTCAAGTGTCGTGGGCGCATCGGCAATAAGCCGGAGGTTCGCAGCACCCGGAAGAATCCCGTGATCAGCTGCACGATCTACATCAAGAACGAGTACGACGATGCCAACCAGAAGCGCGTCACCAAAACCACGCGCGTTCCGGTCACCATGTTCGGTGACAAAGGCATGACGTTCGCCAACGAAGTCTCCAAAGGCGATTACGTTGAGATCGAAGGTCGACTCCAGGAAAATGCCTGGCAAGATGCCCAAGGTCAGAAGCGCAGCCGCTTGGAACTGGTCGCATCCAAGTACCAAGTGGTGCAGCGGAAACAGGGTCAGGCACAAGCCGCGTAGCATCAGCACGCCAGTCGCCAGACCGAAGGGGCCACGTCAATTCACGACATGGCCTCTTTCCTTATCCGTTACCTGAGACGGCAGGCTATGAGAATACCGTCCACCCTCTGGTCCGCTGGGACGATCGCGGACCACACACTCGAAACCATGACTCAACTCCGAGGTCATCGAACAGTAGGCTTGGAAGCAGCCATCTGATAATGAGTGAGGCCCATTTGGCACTGCCGGCTGGTTCAATCCAGTGCCCCTGGACACAACGGTCTTGCGTGGTAGGTCTAGGGTAAAGGGGAGTGAGGCTGATGAGAGAGACGAGTCCGATCGGCTCGCCAACTTTCACCGAACAAGACCGGTGACGCTCTTTGGCGTAGTAGCACATCGATGACTTCGGACGTGTCTGCACCGATTTCCATATCTACACTTCCTCTCACGCCAGAGGTGAGCCATGTCTTTCCTCAGTGGATGTCCCATTTCCAACATCGGCCTACTGATGACTCTACTGACGTTTCTCGCTCTCATCCTTGCGCGAAGGTTTCCGTATGCCCGGCAGATCTCACGACAACAACGTCTCATCGCACAAGATCTGGCCACGAATCCTCGACGCATCCGACACAACCTGCGCAGGTCGTCCTCCTCATGCGCCTGACACGTCTTCAGTTCCTCAAGCTCTCATCACCTACTCGCTCCACTCGTCTTCCCCCAATATCCGTACTCCCCTATCGACTGGTATCGCCGTCGCACCTCCCCATGTTCCCCACTCCCTTTGCTGCCACACGTGGTTCTGACTGAGGCCCGCTTGGCGGGCAGGTCGCGCCGGGAGGCACTCTCAACACATCGTTCACCCGGAGGTCACCATGCGCCTACTAATCATTCTGACACTGCTACTCTGTTCCATGACGCCTGGATTCGCTGAACCGATCGAGTCAACCGGATTGGCCATCCCCGCCCCTGTCCTGACCGAAATGACGATTATCCAAGGAACTGGGTGGTCATCTGGCTCGTCCCAAAATGAGTCCTTGGCATGCAATCTTGCTCACCAACGCGCGCTCTTTCAGATCAAGAAGGGTTTAGCCATCGCACAATCCCGGCACCTGGTCACCGCCGAAGAACTCAACCTCGCCGTTGCGACTCCAGCCAAGACACACTGGAACGCATCACAAGGACGCTGCCTCGTGTATCTCGAACTATCGGTGCCAGTCTTGCCAAAGACACGCTCAATCATGATGGCTCACGATCGTCTGTATTAACGCTCGTGCTTTCCTTGTCAACATGAGTAGGCTGTTCGCCCTGATCCGGCGAACACCTCGATGAGAGTTCAGGGAGCCGACTGTCGGAGATCATAGCGTTGGATCCAGGCAGCCCTGAGCAGTGATGACCGGAGGGAGGGCAGGCTAGGTGTGCCCCGGCCTCAATCCGTGTATGTCCGTCACCTTGTACGGACCGCACGGATGAAGGGGAGCCTGCCCTCATCGAGGGTTCAACTATGCGTCAGTCTGCAAATCCTCGTTCTGATCATGCTCGGACACGCAAATCCAGACAAGGCTGGCGGCGTAAGGGTATTCTGTGGGACTACAACGGAGACGGATGCTGGCCTGAGCGCATCAAAGGACAGGATAAACGCTATTGGAAACGATGGTCACGTCGACAACAGCACAGAGGCTCGCTACGCTCGCAGAATAGCACCTCTGGGTGATCTCTCACATCAACTAGGAGGACCACCCATGCGTCGCTACACCCTGCATCCAGCCGAACGTGCGAAACTCCAACAACTCGCCCATCAGGACCTCGATGCCCTTGCTCGAACCAGGTCCATCAAACGTGCTCGTGCTGAAGCCCGTGAGCATGCCGATCGCCAAGCGTTACGTGAGGCGCTCCACCGCTCGTAACTCTCTCTACGTGGGCATCACCTGAACAGGAGCAAGGATGGCCGCTCTGCCCTCGCTGTTCGCGAGGACGTCGCGGCCGGATGTACCCAAACAACCCTCATCCCCAGCCACCGTTGCCGTGTGAGGGACCGCCGGTTCAGTTTCGATCTCTCATGGATCGTGCGTTTAGTCGCTGGACTGAGTCGCCGGCTGCCATACGATCGGCACAGACCGGGTCCCAGACATCCTCTGGCGCCTGGTCTGCCCTCACTTCAGTAGGTTCGACATGAGGGAGAGTTGCAGGGAGGTGCCGCTTCGCCCACACCCTGCGTGGGCTGCGCGGCCAAAACAGCGAACTTGGAAGTAGAGCGCGAGAGCAACCAACTAAGGACAGACCCGTCACACAGACAGACTAGCGGCATCAGAAGGGATGGCGGCTCCGCGCTCACTTCGTGATCACTTCGCCGCCGGACGACACCAACCGAGGGAGTCGCTTCGGCCACGGCCCAATCAAGATCCCTTCCATTCCACACTCCACGTTCCAATCCCTAGCCTTCGTCACACCCTCTCCATCCATCGACACCGGGCCGTAAAACACGACCGCCTCAGGTTCCTCAGTAAATCGATGCCCGATATCAAATCGACGCCCCTCACACATCCCAACACCCGTCACGACCGTCAGTAACGCAGGACGTAAGTGGACTTTCCCCTGCTCTTGTTCTGGCATGACCCCAACCATAATGGCCCCAATCGCCACCCCGCCTACCAATCGCGCCTTATCAGAATAATACTCCACTGCGCTAACCCAACTCGCTTTCCCTACACTCAACCAATCACACTCCTCACCACGGAACATCATCACTTTCACCGTGTTCGTTTCTGGTGTTGTCCCAGGCCACCGTCCACTTGCCAGCATATTCATCTGCCGCTCATGTTCCCGACGTGCCCGATAACAGACCACTCGCCACACTTCTCCTTCACCCGTCTCGCTCATATCCGTTCCTTCCTCCAGATACCTATCCATTCTGAAGAGTTCCCATCTCTATTTGCATCCGGACGATCAACATCCCGATCGTCACCAACACCCCAACACAGATCGCGACGATAAACGGAATCGGAAGCGCTACGCAGAAACCTAGGAGTGCCACCAGGGCAACCATCACAAGAGAATGACTCACAGTCCGATGGCCAAATACATACTTAATCCACCATGCGAGAAGCCAACACCGTTGACCAATGACAGATTCCGGTTCATCGATATCCGGAGCTAACCCTGCAAGAGCCGCCGTGAGGGTCAGTAGAGGATCGCCCTGGAAGACCACGGAAGCTAAACCAGCAGGCACTAGGGCATGGGTTCGTCCTGACATAATGGTTCCTCAATCTGTGCAATTTCAGCCCGCAGCTTCCGTTTATACACTCGCATCTTCACGACTTGCGCGCGAGACCACACATAACTAAACATCTTCTGCTTAATCCGTTTATAGAACACCACTTCATTTGCCGCTCGCCGTGGGGTCGCATCTGGAACACGCTCATAAATATGTTCCAGCGCCTGGTCAATCTTCTCCACCGCCCACTCAGGATGCACGATCCCAATCACGTACCCTTCCACCCATGGGAGTAGACTAGGCATCGCGGACTGAAGCTTCCCAATCAGGTCTCGCACCTCCCGTTGATACTCCAATTTTTGGATTCCACGGAGATTCGGTTCGGCGACTCCAGCCGTGTGTTCCAATTCATCCGTTCGCCCCTTCGCATACCGGTCGGCCGCGAGGCCCTGATCCATACTAGGTTCCGTACCATGGGGGTCCTTTTGCTCCACCAACTACCTCCGTACTGTGGGAGTCATGTATTGCATTATGAATCCTTTATTAATTATGTCCTGACATTTCCCTGACACGATCCCGGTCCTCCGGTACCCGCTTCTCCCCTTCCACACGAGTATTACACTCCCCGTTGGGCCATCACCCTCCGACTCGATGATCAGCATCCAACACGATTCCACCTCGCGTTCACGCCATATTTCGCACCACTTTTCGCATCAAACTTTGCATCAAAGACTTATGCCTCAATGGTCTGTCGTTTCGCGTACTTACACAGTCGTGTAGCAGGTCACTATGCAAGCCAATCGCCAGGAGTTACGTCAGATCATCGCCTCGCCTTGTTGAGAATCCCAGCATCAGTCGCGTCGATCCAGCGTCTTAGCCGTAGGCCAGCCCACGTCCGACCCCCTGATAATCAGCAGGACACTCTGCATGGAGCCCCATGGTGACATTCCTCGGAGAGCGGGAGAGTGAGATCGTAATAGAACACTGTCAGGTTGATCTCACACTACGAAGGAGGACGGTTATGGGAGAGAGAAAACAAACACGGCGGCGAGTCCCGAAGCAGCTCAACGGGGCACCGAAGCCTCGCGGTCCGGTCGTTGGAGTCGACTTCGGGTACGGATTCACTAAACTGGTGTTGGAAGATGAACAGCGGCACATGTTCCCGTCGGCCGTCGCAGCCATCGCCCCAACGATGATGACGCAACTGAATCGGGTACAGGAAGCCGACGAAGTCTTGGTCGACCGGATGCGATACATCGTTGGCGAACGGGCCATCGGACACACGGAGCGGTTTTCGACCATGCACGCCATGTGGTGGACGATGCCCAACTATCGAGCCTTGATCGCTCAGGCCAAAAAGTTCATCCCTGACCAGGCCTGCATCGTCACAGGCCTCCCCTATGAGCAATACCTCGCCCAACAAGGAAACAGCCATGTGGCTGATACGATCAAATCTGGCCTTCGCGCTCAACATGTCACGGTGATCCCCCAAGGTGTTGGTGCCTACTTCAGCGACCCTGGACTCGAACACCCCCGGAACAAAGTCGCCCTGGTTGACATCGGAACCTGCACCACCGAATTCGTGGCCATGACCGGCCATGAACTCATCAGCCAAGGCTCGTCCGGATTGAGGGTGGGCATCAATGATATTTTCGCCACCGTCGCGACGGAGCTGCACCCGAAGCTGGGACGCACCGTTGATCCCTACGAAGTCGAACGGGCATTTCGCGGGGAAGAAGAACTCCGCACCCAAGGTCGGGCTGTGAACCCAGATCTCATCACTGCCCGAGTGACCCAGCTCGCCAAAGACCAGGCCTCACAACTCCTCGCTAAAATGAGCGATCTCTGGGGTCCGCATGCGGCCGCTTATGAATCGGTCCTCTTCTGTGGCGGTGGAGCGAGCTTGCTGTTCCCGTACTTGAAGAGCTTCCGGGAGGGAGCCACCCTACTCCCTGATGCCCAGTTTGCCAACGCCAGGGGGTATCTGAATGTGGGGCTCCGGATTTATGGACAGCCGGCTCAAATGCCGTATGAGCCCCTGAATGAAGAGATCTCCACCGAGACGACTGAGGTGGGGACGAGGTAGGTATCATGGCTAACGCATGTCGTCTCACCCTCTATCTCCGTCAAATTCCCGACGAGCAGGCGTTGTATCGCTATCTCGTGCGACGTCCGATCAAAGAGCGCACGGCCCTCCTGCGTAATATGATCCTGGCTGAATTCCACCGGCGCCAAGCTAAGGAATCATGCTCGAGGCGCAAACCCTCACCGCCCCGCGCCCCGCGCACTCGAGTGAAGACCCCGAGCGCTCCATCCGCAACAGTGGCCCAGAGTCCGTGGATTCAACGAGTCACCTTGTAAATCATCTCATCACGCCAGACCACGAATTCCATGAGGGGGTGGCCAAGTCCATAAGGACCCGCCACCCCTCTCGCGCGGAAAGATCCTGAAGACTATGCAGAATGGGTTCTGATGGAGCAGAACATACGGAAGCAGTTTGCCCACTTAGGCGACAAGAATTATGGTATGTGGGGGGAATAAACTGCTACCGATGGTCCTGGACGAGGCTTGCGCTCGCTATGGGCATCTCACCACCGAGGAGCTCGAAGCCGTACGATTCTCCTGAGGGCACAGTGTTCAATCAAAATATTGATGCCCTCTGACTAGCATGAGCCGGAAGGCGAACTGACCTCGGGGGTGAAAGACGGCGGCTGTTCTTTCAAAAAGCGCACTACAGCTTCGGCGCGTCGCTTCACCCCGAACTTGTCATAGATGTTAGCCAGATAATTATTGACCGTCTTATCACTGAGTTGGAGTTGCTGAGCGATTTCTTTATTCGTCAACCCTTGAGCCAGAAGCGGCAAGATCCTAAGCTCTTGTGGCGTTAAATCCTTCACGCTTTGTTTATCGAGATCCCCTTTAGTGCAAAACCGCTTGAAGATCTGTTCGGTCATTTCAGAATTGAGATAATTCTGACCCTCCGCTACGGTGCGGATGGCGCGGATCAGTTCATCCGGTCTTACATTTTTTAGAACATACCCATGAGCCCCACTCTGAATTGTTCTAAGAACCGTAGCAGGCTCGGTGCAACTCGTTAAGACGAGGAGCCTGAGCTTTGGTCTTTTTACCAGCAGCTGCCGGCACGCTTCCAAGCCGGAAACATCAGGCAATTGCAAGTCGAGGACCACCAAGTTCGGACGTTGCTGTCTAATGAGAGGAAGCACATCGGTATATGTTCCGGCCTCACCTACAACGACCATGCCAGGTGCATCATGTAGGATTGTGCGCAAGCCCTCTCGTACTAGTTCGTGATGATCCAAAAGAACAAGGCGAATGGATTGTTTCATCTCTTGCCAAGAGCTGAGGGGGAACCAATTTCAGCGGAATCACGATCCATCAGATCTGCTCATCATGTGCGAGGCACGACTCCATCCTCCTGGTCAGTAGCCCGCAATGCCAGCATGTATCGAAATGTCAGTATGTCGTCAAGTGGCCACCCCGCCATAGTCAGAGAGAGACCTTCGACAGGGTCGTACTTCCTCCTCCTTACAGCCTCCGTTCAGCCATTCCATTGGTAACGACAGCCCATGTGCAAAGAGATAGGATCGTATGAAGGATTGTGCGAGAAGGTATCTGAAATGAAGAGAAATCTTACCCGCAGATAAATGTCGATGATGAACGGATCCCCACAAATGGGACCACCTGCTCAGACTCAGTCGGCTTAGGTCGATACACAATCGTTCCTTGAACGATCCCGCCCTCCTGAAGATCAGCCTGGTCGAAATCGACTCGGCTCGGGACTACTACCGTACACGTTCTCTCAACACGGCATAGCGAGAGAGTTCCCATTCCATCTTCAGTCATATGACCATCCACCACAATTGACTTCTGACCCACTTGGGCGGCACGCAGTCCACGCCCCCAGAGCACGAGCTCCACTCGTTGAAGGGGAGGAACAGTAGCGGATGGACCTTTCACTTGGATCATCAACGCCAGTCCATCCCACGGTGAACATTGGTACCGAATTGTGGCCAGATTCTCTACCGATGGGGATGCACCCACCGTCGCACCCAGCAGGCCCACGAATCCAACCATGAGGAGCAAGATGACAGCTAGACCGCGAGGCTGAAGGACTGGGAGACATGAGCTGGTGTGGTTATCGGATGTCATGGGTATCACCGACCGATTGAATTTCCAGGCTATTAATGACTGCGTCTGTGATACCGGTCACTCGCAGATGCAGCCGACCATCAGTCACCCGCACCCGATAGTTCGGGGAAATGAATTTGCCCTTCTGTGTTGTGACAATGAGATGCAACACATTCTCGAGATAGAACTTCTGTTTTACATGCGCCGCCGCTTTATCCCCTGAGGTGAAATACACCGTATAGTGCCCGTTAGGAAGATCGACCACAAACGTGGCATCCTGAGTCCCATTAAAATCCTCATTTAGTACATTCGTTCCAGGTCCCGGATGGTCTTCTGCTGTGACCGTGTTCCCTGACATCCAGCCATAGCCCAACTCAGCGGAATACCGCGTCATTGGTGTTACTCGCGTATACCCCTTCGCTACTGGCGACTCAGCCGTTCCGAAATCAAACAACCACCCGTTTGGGATTTGCTCCTGAGGCGCAACATTCTCAACGTCCTCGGAATCGAATTTTGCACCAGTATAATCAGTTGAACCGAGGGACAACCCAGCCAACCAGGAGCCAAGTACCACGATCACAACGAATATTATCCGGGCGGTTTTCTTCCTGAGATCAGCGTTCTCCACTGGCTCTGTTCGACGCCGCTGGTGAGGTTCAGATCGCATCGTACTTGCGCCTTACCTCGTCCTCATAATTCGCCCGACGCGAGCCCAACAGAAACGACGCGAATGGCAGTGCAAGACAAATCACTGTACTGACAACGATAAAGATCCCGGACTTAAACAAGAGATTCCGCATATCCACAAACCAGTAAAAGGCTTTGTCCCACTGCTCCGCAGTAAACATGCCGTGCACGACAAGATATAACGACGTCAATAATTGCGAGATCAGTTC
The DNA here is from genome assembly GCA_001464735.1 of Nitrospira sp. Ga0074138. Classification (GTDB taxonomy): domain Bacteria; phylum Nitrospirota; class Nitrospiria; order Nitrospirales; family Nitrospiraceae; genus Nitrospira_D. The sequence continues at coordinate 77,742 of LNDU01000031.1, read as the reverse complement.
CGGGGTGATACGCCAGTAGAGAAAGTGAAAGATAAAAAAGATTAGGAGCATCTTTAAGAAACTCCCCACGACAAACCCGCCATAGAGCTGCCAGATCGCATTGCGGCAGACCTTCCCGAAGTAACATCCTCCAAGATTGAACGCGAGTAAGATGTTGACACCCAAGGTGTAACTCAACCCAATCAACAGCGAGAACAGTTGGTCGACGACCGTCGGATTGTAGGTCCCGAAGATGGGGACCACGCGGTCGAAGACCCCCACGCTAATCGGTGTAAAGATGAGGTTCAGCAGCATATCAGCCCATGCTGCCTTCAACCCGACGTCAAAGTATGCAAACTTTTCGTTAAGCAATAAGAAATGTGTAGGGATGGGCATCCCCGTCCGCTCAACGGCCGACAGCTTCTCAATATCGGAAATCGCTTCAAGCAAACTCTTCGGTTTCGCTCGTGGCGTGTTGCTAGGGAATAAGGGACCTGGATTCCCCTTCCCAACAATTCCCCCTCCTCCGCCTTCCATACCTAACCTCCCAACAATCCAAAGGCCCGTGCCACAGACCCGAAATACGCAAAGCAGGTCGTAAAAACAATAAACAACACCGCGAGCCCAAATTTCTGTTTATAGGTCCCATACCAAAACGCATAAAACAGACAGATCGCCGCCCCGATGCGTGCTAACGTGCCGTGGAACATGAGATTGAAGAAGTTCATCCACATCGATCGATAGGTTGCCTCGTCCATGTAATGGAGCGGGTCCAGGTAATCAAACAGACTCGCAAAGATGGGACTCAGCAGATGTAGAGCCGACATATCACGCCCCTATGCTCAAGACTTACCGCAGAACATCATCAACCAACTTGAAAAACCCTTCCTTACGCTGCTCCAGCACCGAAGGGGTCACCTTAAATGCCGCCTCGAGGATAGGCACCGCATAGATCGGAAACTCTTTCTTCGTCGTCAACCGGAGCTTATACCGACGGCCGGAGAATCCTTCCCCAATGGATTCAGTCAGCACACCAGCGTGTCCCAACGACTCAGCCAGTCGACACAACACTTGATCGCGATCGGACAATCGCAACAGGCGGATATCCACAATCTTTTTCGCTCGAGCCAATTCCTTCACCACCCCATAGAGGGCCTTAGTCTGACAATACACCACGCCTTTGATGGACACCGCGACCCATTCACCTTTCTTGGCATGCTCCCCCACTCCCATGTTGATCATCGGCTCGATCATGGACAAAAAGTCTGGGACACTGAACCATGAGTCCCAGGTCTTCACTTCCATGGTTTGTGTCACGACCGCCACTTCTTCCTCCCGCGCGCGGCCGTCAGCTTCTTTTAAGAGTGAGGCAAAGGTATCTTTCATATGTCGATGATGACCTTGGACCGCCTCGCACACTTCATCCAGCCAAAAGAGATCCAACTTGGCGCAATACTCCCGGATCTTCATCACGCTGATCCCTGGATGATCCCGCATGGTATAAATCCCCGAAGACCGGAACGCTGGAATCTTGCCGAGGTCATGCCCCAAGCAGGCCATCAACATTTTAGGAATCAATGGCTCAGGATCTTTGTACGCTGCCAATAGCGCCGCGACTCCGTGCTTGGTGACACGGTGTGTATGGTCACGCAACGTCACTTGGGCCAATGTGTCACGAATGGAATACAAATCCCCCGCCTCTTCATCTTGGGTTTTCGCCTCCAGCACTACCGAGGGACATTGACCGTACTCTTCCAAGACATCAATCATCGTCAAGATTGGCCCTAACACCTTCTGCGTTTCTAAAATTCCCTGATACGGCATCACAAAATCACGGACAAAGGACGATGACAACGCCCGCTTCGTCGCCACGACGCTAGGTTGGACGAATCCTGCAGGCGTTGTCGAGGCTGATGGTTGAACCGCTGGCAACGTCTCACCATCGAGAGATGCTTGCATTGGGATCACAGGCGCTGCTACGGGCTCCGGTGCTAATGCCTCTTCCATACTCATCACAGGAGTACCCATCGGCCTCAACCCTCCGCCATTCATCGGCCGAAAATCTTGATTATGTCGTAACCACACAGGCGCCAAGTCCTCTAACTCAATCTCAAGCGGGGCTGGTTGTACCAACGGCATCCGTTTCATGGAGGTGGCCACCTTGACGGGCATCCGTACAACCGCCAACTGACGACACCAGTCGACACACTTGCTGATCCATCTACTCACTGCCACACCTCAGGCAACTCCACGACCGTCACTTGAGTTTGCGGGACCGTCACTTTGATTGGGCGGCCAAACAACGCTGCAACAATCGTGGCCTTCCCGTCCTTCATGGCATCCACTCGCCCAACCACACGCATGGATCCGCATGGGACTGACACAGTAGCCCCAACCCCAACCTCCGCTTGCCTCGACTTCCCACTGTCCATCTGCTGGACCTCCTCTTGTCCGACGATCGAGACCAACCGTACCCCATTGATGGTCCGAAGCTGGCCTTCCCATGTCGCATCTCCTTGCCATAGGACATACCCAGGCACTGGGACTTGTATGTCGGTGGCCCCCAGCCGAAGCAACTGCCGTTCAAGACGACGGGCCGATGGGAGCGCGACTTCGGCCACATACCAATGCAGCATCAGTGGCCTCCCTCCCGCATAAACCGATCAAGGCTCTCCTTCACCTTCCATGGATAGGATGGATTAATCCCGTTGTACCGTTCGATCGCCAACCAGCTATACCCATGCCGGTCGATCGATTCCCGGAGAATCCTCGCGGAATAGGAAAGATTGACGCAGGGATCTAACAACGCTACCGGATGAATGCGGTAACGTTCCATATTTATGGTGTTAATTTGCCCCAAGCCAACATCGAAGTTCACATTCTGCAGCCACAATCGTGTCACCAAGATCCGTGCTTCTTGATCCGATCGAACAGTCTGCGGAACGCTTTTCCCGTGGTTATTGATCGAGATCGCAAGTGGATTCCACTCACCGTTTTCAACGGAGATAATGGCTTTTAATAGGACTGGTGGAAGAATATAGGTACTGGCCGCCGCGTTTACGCAGGGCTCAAACACCTTCGCCCGGGACGAGATCCGTTCTCGATCATCCTGTAGCGACGATGTATCCCCACTCCATGCCGTTCCGCCCGTAAACAAAACGGCAGCCGCCACCATCGCCGGCAAGACAGAAAACACCACTCCCATCATTACATCACCAGCTGATCCACAGACTGAACCGGAACCGGTTGTTGTCTGTGTGTGGTAAGTGTAGACAACTCACCAGCCGGTTGTTCTGTATGTGTAGGGAGTGAAGGCAACTCAACCCATCGCGCAGCAGTCCCTTGGGCAAAAGCCGACATCATCGACATCCCTTTACCACCAATACTGTTCACATCATAGGACACGGCAATAACTACATCTGGTGTGCCATATAGTTCATATGCTTGATCGCTCAAATCTCTCAAACAGGGAATAATCAAATCCCTGTATACTGGCTTGTCATAACTTTTGACCGCACCGCCAAAGAAATCACGAATTCGCGCGAACAGATCACGATACCAAGCTATTCCTTGCGTTCGATGAGAGAACACCATCCCAAGCGGCTCACACACGCACAGTTTCTTGTTAACTAAATAGATGCCTCCACCCGAAACCGTGGCTAGCTGAAGATACGGGCGCTCTTGTCCTGACATCCTGCTCCCTCCTTCCGCGTGTAACCCGCTACGGACAGTTCGGTGCGCTGGGATCAAGAGCACACGCTTTCTGTCGCAAGTTGGTTGCGGCAGCAGATGAATCAAAATTCGAACTTATCTGGGAAAAGTATTCACTGAAGTCCATCGCCTGAAAATTCAGCGATGCAAATTCCGTGATGGTAAACCCATCGCAGTCCGGCACTTCAGGTGTCCCGAAAGTTTGCCCCAACTGAGGACGTCCTTGCTGTTGAATGATGCGTGCCAATTGGGAGTTAAACGTGCAGTACACATCTTCTTTTTTGGCACAGATTTGAGCAAACCCTATGCTCCACCACTCCGTGCACATGGTCCCTACAAAAATCGCTTGCTTTGCCCGCTTATCACCAGCCAGCTCTACCTCTATGTCAGAACAGGTCCCAAACATTTGACTGGGATCATCCGCACAACAGTCGACAATGACCGTGCCCAACGTCGAGTACGTGCAACTCTTGCGTCTTCCGGTAAAAATCTGAAGCGTATCTTTGTCAAAGTCGTTTTGGACCTCCTGAGCCATTGCCATCATTGTGGCGGAGATCTGAAAGTTCTGATTGGGCGGGGAGCTCGTATCCATGCAGAATGGAACATAGCTACCCGGCGACCCGCATGACGTGCATTGCCGTACCACTGTTTGTTGAGTACAAATCGTCCCACCTCCGCACTGCATAGTGACCGAGTAGGTGTCGCACCCACCAGGGACGGGAACTGCACAAGTTGACGACACATCAGTACAGCCTGACGAAAGCAATGGGGCACACGTATCTTGCGTGGAGCTGGTAAATCCCCATTGTTCATCACGCAACCAACAACTATTCGCTGGAGTAACCGTCGGAGGCTGAAACGTTTGTGTTGAGCCGTCAGGTAGTGTCACTAGACGAGGCGCATTATCCAGACAGGTTGTAGACATCAGGGTCCACCCAGCTCCACGGACTCCCGCGCATCGATCATCAATCGCATCCTTCCGGATCGTCCAACTCTTTCTCCAACTCGTTGCGACGATCGATCCCGATTGTGCACCACTCGCTCCACACGTCAGCACCTGACGAGAACCTGATGACATCGAAAAACTTGTAGATCCACATTGCCCACCAATCGACACGGACACGCTGAAATTCACGAGAACGATCTGCTCATCAGGGGCAAGGGTCGGGGGCGTGAAGGAAAAACTCGCAAATGTCCTCCAACCAATCCCTCCACAATTCACCCCTTGTCCACCACCTGGATCGGTTCCAAGCCACTGGACTATGTAGCTATCAGCGGAAGGATTCAGAACCCGAACATACATGTAATGATCCACGCACCATCCCTGCCCTGCTCCAGGACCACCGGTGCTCACCACATCACGGACCGTGTTCACCACCTCAACCTGACAGGCCAGACGACCATTTCCCGGGCGCGAACACGTCTGTGTCGTCAGTGGAGCTGGCGCCCAAGCCGTACAAACGTTGACGTCCGAACAGGATTGCGAATTCGGGATCGGTGTAATGGTGCTCGCTACCGTATTTGATGTCGTGACCGGACTACTGGTAGTGAGATTCCACCCGCCTGCATCGACACCCATTTGCTGCACCCGAGCCGCATTGGGATCTGACGGATAGGCCGCACCTGTGGCAGTATTGAGATTAGAGACATCCCCATTATTTGAGTAGTACCCAGTAGCTGGCGTCCCCGCACAGGCCGCATCCCTACATCCATTCGTCCCGCCATATTGCGGCACAGCCCCTTGTTGATTACTGATGGTGTTCCGGTCCAGGGCACCTGTTCCTTGCATATTAGCGGTCGCGCACTGGGCCTTTTGGAGCGGATCCGTGATGCCACTGCACTGCGCGTATCCTTGCTGCAGCGGTGCACCTAATATCACCCACGCAACACATCCCACTACGACGTGAATGAAATGGCCAGGACGCATAGAACCCCTCCAATCAACATCTCTCCATGGCGTGACCGACTACTTCTTTTCGGGGTCTGGCTGGCTCCCGGGTGTCCCTGCGGCAGTTTGCACAGGCTTAGAGCCAGTCAGTTTGGCCTTTGCAGACTGCAACTTTTCAGAAGCCCAATCGCCCCATGACTTCTTAACCGGCGTCCCTGTTCCAGTAGGTTTCTCGCCACCAGATGATGTAATCAGCGGCGAAGGCTCCACTTTCTCCACCTCCTTAGCGGAAACAACATTCGCCTCAGCTGGCTTTGGAGATGCATCCTGATCAGCCTTAACAGCAGCTTCCGGCGCAGTCGCCTCTTTTCCCGCGATCGCGGGAGTTGTCGCTTTCGATACCGTAGAAGGACTGAGCGCTGAGATGGCTGGATCTCTTTCACTCACAGATGCAGGCTTACTCTCGCCGCCTACCCCTTTGATACCGGCAACATCCTTCTTGTCATTACCCTGGCCGCTCGGAGCGTTGACTGGAGCCACAGTCGATGGGCCCTGAGACACTTTTTGCTCAGACACGGGTTGAACAACTCCTCGTGATGGTGTCCCCGCACCATCCTGACTCTCTTCTTTAACTTTCGTCTTGATTGGATTCGCATCTCTCGCTACCTCGCTAGGTCGTGAGGTGAGGGCCTTTTTCATTACGTCGATTTTTCCAACGACACCCTGGAGTGCCACCCGGGTTTCTTCTTGTCTCGCCGTCAAGGACTCCAAGAGACGCATCGTCTCATTCCCTTGGGACGTCACTCGTATTTGATCCCCTTGTTGTAGGCGGATCTCCTGGCCCAAGGTCGACAACTTCGCATCAATCCCCTTCAACTGTTGGACTGTTTGTTGAGCCAAGCCTTCCAAAAACGTCGTTCGAAGTGAGAGTTCCGAGTATGCTCGGCGCATCGCTCCGACGTCAGCATGCAACCCATCCCGCTCAATATCCTGCTCCGTTTTCACATACCGCAGATGTTCGTTCTTCTCGACTTCAGCCTCATACGCGGACCGAGACACGCAGCCCACCATGACCGGCACGATTCCCATCAACACGCCGGCAACCATCCCACGCCACACCACCCGATTCATTCGTGCGTCCATCGCCATTCTCCTTTTGATACAGTGTTCACCAAATTAACGGATGACCATTGGGCACAGTCCCTCATCTCACGCCCTAGCAGAACCTGTAACCGGCAGAACGGCATCAGCATCACGTAACGCTCGCTGACGCATATCTTTCGGTGAAAAGTACTTGACCCCAACAGAAGCGCACACACTCTCCACAGCACGGTCCAGTGCCCGAACAAGTTCAAAGGCTTCAGCAAGACGCGGTTCTTCGCTCAACTCATCCAAACTTGCTGTCCGAAGACAGACCAACACCCGGTCCATTCGAATCGCCTGTTCTAAGACCTGACGGACCTCCACTGTCTGTGGGACAATGACATGGGCACGCGGATTCTTAACCAAGTGCTCCCTCTCCCCAGCCATCTCACCCGCCGCGGGGGTCATCAAAATCATTTCCCCGCCCGATCGGCGTAACCATTCCGAAGCATTCTTGGCCCACTGAATAATTGGGTCCAGAATCGCCGTCACTTCCGACACTGTTCGACGAACCCCAAGATCGCGCCGCAACCACGGGATGGCTTTATTCAGCGGGTACACCATTTGGATCAAGATCCGCCCCTCGGCAGTACGTGGAACAATAATGTGGCTGCCGTACTGCTGTAACAATCTCCGGTTATGTTCCACCCGTTCATCCGCAGTCATACGAGGCCGCTTTAATGCCTGCCCATTTACGTGTGCCCCGTTTGTTGACATCGCACCTCCCCCACCGGTATTCATCGACATGATTACTCCTCCTTACGCAGTCGAATCGCATAGCCTGTGACACGGCTGGCCACCGCCACATTCAATCCTTTCGTGCCCAAAAATCGACCGAGGAAGGCTTCAGACACCATCACAGAGGCCTCCTTCGCCCGGCAATCGACATCAACCCGACGGACTTCTCCTAATGGAGCCGGCACCAAGGACTGTTTAATAAAATCTGCCAGCAAAGGGGCATATCGAATTAAGCACGGCTGCAACCGTGAATAGGCGGAGAATTCCCGTACATACGGTAGACATAACTGGATTGGATCCTCCCCTGTCGGAGAGCTCACGGCAATTTTGACAAACCTGGCTTCTTGTACTGTCCCCACTGCCTCTACCTTGATTCGCCCTTCTGCAATCAACGGTCGGAATAACAGTTCGGACACTCGCCTAAAGAAGTGAGCCGAGCGTTGAGAAAGCACCGGGTATTCCCCGGCTAAGGATTTAATGCAGGCATAAAAACGATCATGGACACGATAGGCGCCGTCGGCACAGACACGTGGTAACACGGCCATACGATCCGTCCCGCCAATCAAGGTCAAATACCCAGGTTTATCGGGATTGGCTTTGACCACCATCCCAATAACAAAGTGTCCAATTTTATCCATGCTCATATCCTGTATTACGCTCTACCGCCCCGCCTCCCGCCCACGCGTCGTGGACCGTCGAAGCTCCTCTTGCATCATTTCCCGACATAAACTCAGGGGAACAAAGACCGTATCCACCTTCCGCGCGGGTACCACCACCTTCACCAGATAGCGCCCGTGATATTCTGCCGTTACAGTACTGACCTGTACCCCTTTCGCCCGTAATCCATTAACAAACTCCTCCGGATTCGCCCACGCCGAGAGATCGCCCAGATCACCTCCCACCGATGTCACCCCGGCACATCCCCCCATCCCCGTCGCCACCATCCACGGATCCCCCGCTTCAAATGGCTGGGCCAAGACTGTGTGAGGCATCGCAAGACCAAAGAGTGCCCCCATAAGCACCCATGTCCGACCAACTCTGACGCCCATCCGTTGCCGTCCCACCCTCATCACACCCTCCAATTGTTCAAGTGCTTGCTCTGTAATAGGTTCTCAGGCATACATGAACCTATTACGAACTCGACCGGACGGATCCCACGTTCATAACGATGAAGCCCGCACTCCACATCATTTGCTGGATCATCGCGCTGAGCCTGTCAGGCTGCGGAACGACCTACTTTGTTCCTTTGGCCGTGGCTCCTTCGAAAATCGATAGTCAGCCCCTCGGCGAAGAGCCAATAGGCTCCCCACAGATTCACATCATGACGCATACCGACGGGTTCGGTTGGCAGGTCTCTGCATCGCAGGACTGGATCGAAAATGAACAACGTACTGAACAGGAATATTGGAAAGGGCTGACCTATCGGAAAGCTGACACCCTGACCGCACAGGTTGGATACACGGCAAGTACCCCAATCACTTGTCCGGGTAGCCTAATAGCACACGTGATACTTCGAATGATTCACGTCATGGGAGTCTTCGATCGCGCCGAACCGACCTGGAAACTCGTCAAACAATTATGCGTCGCCCCTCTCCTCGGACTAGACCCAACATCCGGCATCGATGACACTCAACCGGGTCCAGCCCTCAGTACCACACGAATTCAACGACAACTCCGTCGCCCTCTAACCTCCGGCCGGCTACAAATCCGATGGATACACCCACGATGGGATCCTGTTGGCGCCGAATACCCACTCACCACCACACCCATCGATATCCGGATCCGGGAACTGGCCCCAATTCTGTTGCGCACGCATAGCCCCGAGACTCTTCAAGAAGGTCACATGGAGCTTGCACTGTTCACCACAGACAACCATGCAGTTCGTCACCCACTGTCGATCGGAGTCTCAACGCTCACCGCCGCGCTGAAAGAAAACCTCGTCCGAAAACCTCAGCAACACTGGCCAACCACAATGCGGTTTCGAATCGAGGCCACCCATCCTCAACTCGCAACCCTTGCCCAGACGGTCCTCACCGAGCTTCATGCCCCGATTGTGACTCGAGGAAGCAATAGCACCGCCCTACAGGCCGTTCAACGACAGGAAGTCTCTCCGATGTTCGACGAGTCTCATCCCTCCTCCATCGGCCATTGGACCGGTGCGAACGTGTTACTTGCCATCACAACAACAGCACTCACACCCAACACTCAATTAGTAGTCGTCTTAACTAGTGACATTGAATCGGGCCAAGTACTCGGCCAATTCACGATTGAATGCGCGAGACTTGCCGACACCACATGCACCAGTGCGCTCCGAAGCCAACTTCGCTCACTCATCTCCACAGATACGAACAGCGGTCGACGTGGCACCTTGATAGAGGAACACCCATAATGCGACCGCATATTAGTACCAGCCTCTGCGCCATCCTCCTATCAGGCTGCCAGGCTTTGAACACATCCCCATCGGGACCGCCGGTCACCACTCGCGTCATCACAGATCACAAACCTACTGGCTCACCACTCGTGCAGGTCCTACCCAATCAGGACCAGACCGAATGGACGATTACTGTAACTCAACCCTACGAGGAAACAGAGGAGATCCAAACCATTACTCGACAGAAAGCCCGCCGGTATCTCGCTTGGCCGCTTGCCCCTTTAAATGGGCTCATCCAGTGTCCGGTCGGCCTACTGATGAACACGTTCTCATCCCATGAAAGCGCAGCGACCATGCGGGAAGTGGGATGCATGAGACTCGCCGGCATGGAGCCACTCGCAAACACCACCGAAGCGCCTACAACCATAAATCGACATATCGACAAACGACAGCAACTCCAGCCCGTGCCCGGTGCCGGCATCCTCTTTCGTGACCAAGAGACTCAAGACCCCATCCAGATCCTCACAGACATAAACGGCCGCGCGACCCTTCGAGGGAAAGCTATGCGGCCGATCGCCGGTAGCCTCACTGTTTCCGTCGCCAATCGCATCGTGTTTCAAGAAGACATCCTCATTGCACCGCGCGTCCGCAATCGCCCACAAATCTTACGACCATTACCCACACCGCTAATCCTTCAAATAGTCAGTGCAAATAATATGGGCGTGAGTGCAGGGACTGAGGATCGGCTCCGTCAAACGCTCCTCGCCCAAGGCTTCATCGTCCTGCCACCCAAGGACGCACAGGACGCCATTCTCGACGAAATGCAATTTCAAGCTACAGGGAAAGTGGAAGATTCAACGCAGGTTCGAAATGGAAGACTGTTGAGACCCACCGTCATCGTCTCAGCGATACGGAAGGAGACTGGCCCATATTCCGTCACGGTTTCCTATGTCACATCAGGACAACATCAGGAACTTATGGTGGATACGATTGAGGAGATAGGAGAACTTTTAACTGGGAGAAAATAATTAGTCAGAACCAGCAGAACTCAAAGAAGCTACTTTATTGCATTCACGTACTAAACGCTCATCGACTTATCTTATCAACTTTCATAACACAATCCGCTAGTCCTATAATGTGAAGACCTGGGGAAACCACTTTAACCTGACCAGGTGTCATTGAGGTACGAACTTCACCGATCGCAGGGGTAAGCGTAACATTAACCAAGGCTACTCCCTGGTGCTTACCACACAATTGTTTCATCCGCCCACGTACCTCATCATACGCACCCTCACGTTGCTGACCTGAATATTCTGCCGTTATTAGTCCTGTTTCCTTAATGTCGTAACCAGGGATACTGGCAGCTCTATAACTACCCAACCAACGTTCTTCTTCGGCATTTGCTCCAGAAACCAACCCCAAAAGCAACAAACAACCAACGAGAATGCGCATCTTTTCAAGCATTCAGATCTCCATCTCAATCTAGTTCTTTAGGCCACTCCTCATCCTTACGAATCAGATCCCAAGTCACAACCTGAGTAGCAGCATTCATGCGCGCTTCTTCTATGTCTTCTTCTATGTCCTCCTCCAGTGGGGGGAACAACCGTTCCCACCAAAGAGAACATATCGAACATAATTTACTCCACATAATATCCCCTACCGCATATCCTCAAATCCCTGACGCATTCTTTCACGTGCAAAATCTGCTTCTTCTGCTGTTTGTTGCGTCTGAGTAGCCACGTTGCCTTTTATTTTACCACCCTTTTTACCTCCTATTGTCATTTGCCGTAATGACAAAAGTTTCTGAGCAGCATCCACAGTTAAACGACCAGTTTCTAACCCATATGCTATACCACGGAAATACTGATCATCGCCAGGAGTGACCTTACCGCCCATTTTTTCGTACGTATCTCTCACCAAACCCATAGTGTCTAACGCAGTCCCGGAAAGATGCTCTTCGCGATTATTATATTGAGCAAGGAAACTCTCACCCTTCACTCCTTTTTCGTGCAGCACATCATCAGAACTATTCGACGTACTCGACAGCGCAAAACCACCGCGCCCCTCAATCTCATCCGTCTTTAACGATTCGAATCTACCTACCCAGTTCCCATCATCTCCAACTTTCCCTTGCAATCTACCTTCCTGCCCCTTTCTTTCTGCCCACACATCCGCATTTGTACCTCCATGCACAGTTTCAGAGATTGACCTGTTCGGGTTACTCGGATCACTCGTACGCTCAGACATCGCCCTGATTGGAGAATCGACTCCCTGTAAATCACCAATGGATACAGGTGAAGAATCTACACGTTTATTATCTACACTCACCGAAACTCCACCTTCACGACGTGACCTTGCCAGGGCATTCGTATAAGGATCCAGGGTCTGCCTCTCAGCAGTCAAGGTCCCATCCGGTTCCGTATGAGTCTGATCTACCGTGAGTTGCCTCCCAATACGTCCATCAACGGGAAGGTAGACATTTACCGGGCTATCGTCTCCAATTGGGATTGCTGTATCTGTAGCCCCAGACAAACTTACTTGCCCTCCATCAGTCTTAATATCAGTACTAAGACCTCCCTTACGATAGACCTGAGAACCCGGCAATGAAGTTGGAACAACCGCAATTGAAAACGCTCCATTCTCTGAAGTCCCAGAGATCCTAGTATCATTCGGAAGGTGTTCGAGTTGTCCATTCTCACCTGCCGCACGAACTCTGCCAGTTTCTGTTAATTGTCCACTAATCGGCTCGTACAGTTTATGCCCTTGGTCATCAGTCCCAACCGGGCGCCAACCACTCGCGGCCGTGACTTTCGTGTATTGCGCCCCCTCAGGCGAATCCACATTCCCACGCGTAATAGTCATCTCACCTGAAGTGTCAATCCGTCTATCCGTATCGCCACTTTCAGCATTCGAGTAATACACCTGACCATCTCTCATTTCCAACGTGGCTCTACTGTAGTTCCCACCAGCATCGATTTCTGTCCCTGACCACTGATGTGTGGCGTGAGGATCGTTTCTGTTCCCAATCACACGCTCTGTCGCACCCAAAATACGATGCCCATCGGCCTCAACTGTTGTACCAGACGAATGACTTTCCAACTTCGAAGTCCACTCTTCGGTAGGTTGATGCAGTTCCCACTGTCCAGTATTTGCATTCAGCGACATCTCTCCCCGAAGATCACCACGATACCCATCGTTATCAACCGTTAGGGAGGATTGAAAGGATTTCCCGCTCCCATCCTCATTCACTCCTCCTTGTCCATGAACAACCCCAGACAATGTCTCGTGCGTCCCATCCTTATGAAAGACCTCGACATCAGACTGACCTGAGTACGTCCGCGTCAATTCCCCCTTCTCTCCTTCTGTCGTAGCAGTAAAGAGGCCATGATCGGAACTGAGCATCGTCTTCTGATCTGTTCCATGACTACTCGAGACCGAGACTCCCTTACTCAAATCTGGGAACCCTCGGTCATCCGTGTCAGCATTTGTTAACGAATAATGATGGTCCCCATGTTCCGTTGAATGGGCCGTCATCACTCCCTGACCCCATGGGGAATCATCAGACGATCGATAGAAACTACCAGACACTTCCGCAGACACCATCTCAGTCCGACCATTCACTTCCATCGGAACCGGGGCAGTCCCCTTAAACGTGGCTCTCTGACTATGATCTCCATGCGTCAATATTTCTTTGCTCATTCCTCCCTCGGACCAGGTATCACTGACCGATTTCTGTTCATTCAAACTCTGATTCCACGTTTGCCGAATATCATGCTGGATGCCATGATCATCAGCGCTCATATAGGACACGTCCACATGATCCCCAGATACTTCAAACTGAGCAAGATGATGGCCACCATCCGAATCCTGTACCTCCTGCCGCCACACCCCCGCCTGATAGACTCCATCTTGCCTACTCCATGAGCCCTCTGGTCCATGATAAGATTCAACCCCATTCCGACCCACCATCATTGAACCACCATCAGAATAGGAATAGGACGTGGTCCCGTCCTGTCGATGTACCTCAGTGCCTGTCCCCCCACCAAAATACGACGCACCCGCATGGTAGCCACCAGAGGCATCCTGGACCATCGGACCTTCTTCCAACCTCAAATGTTGACCAGATTCTATATAACGGCCTTCTCCATGTGCATAGGCCGACGCTTCCTGCGACGCAGCGGCCTGAGCCCCACTGGCGGCTCCAGTCAACGACGAGGCCGCGGAACTCATCCCATACGTGACCACCGTCGCGAGAGTCGGCACGGCCCATACCAAACGCGACATGAACGTATTGAGCCCGAGCAACACATCATAGTACTGATCATAGGAACTGAACGTAACCTGATTCACCGTGATCATATTCATCTGCTGCACGCCATATTGAAACGTGACAAAGTTGAAAATGGCGTACATGGGGATCCACATAAACAACCATCCATAGCTGATCACCGCGCCCCGGATTGTTCCAAACATCGCCGGGCTCATCGCTAACGCGAGCATCAATGGTGTTAAGAGATACACCGCGCTCTCGGACACCGTCCGAATCAACGGCACAAATCGAGCCGCAACCATCGAATCGTTGTACGCCTGATTCTTCAAATCCTCGGACAGTGATCGCGTCATCTGCACCACCGCACTCGCGGTATCACTCCCATCCTGTGCATACGCTTCTTCCGCATTCTTCCACCGCTCGCGTAGCAACACGTTGTTGATTAACACACGTGGACCCTGCGCAGTGCCGATAATATTGGTACTGAACGCTTGGACCGGAGTCAGTTCAGCATCCGCGACATCCAAGACACCTAAGACCGCCCGGAACTGCCGCATCGTTTCATCGTAATCAGGTTCACCATTAGCCAGACCAAGCCGGACCCACTTATCCCAATGATCAGGACAGGTCATCTCTCCAGCCTGATTCCCTAACAACACTTCCTTTGTCACCAATGCCGCTACCGTCACTTGAATGGCCGTCGCCATATCCGCCGCATCTGTAAGCGTTTCACGGTTTAGCCGATTCAATTGAATTGCCGGGAAGACACAATCTTTAATGTAATTGGTGACATTCGCCTGCAAATCGCCGGGAACTAACTCCAAAGAAAAGGTCTTCTGCATATCAAAGAACCCTTTCCCGATCGTGGAATTCACCACACGATATTCCGCCGGCAACCCAAACGATGTTTCAATACCAACCATCGTCTGATAGCTGATTTCAGAGGTCAGATAGGCCGGAAAGGCCACGGCTAAGGGAACATTCGCAATCACTTGATCGGGGTTCGTCGGATTCACCAGATCATGCACTGTGATCGTAGTCCGAATATTCATCGTGACCGCCAAAATCATCACCGCACCAATCGCCCACTGCCAATGCACACGTCCACGTCCCAAATAGGACACGATCCCGCCAAACACCAAGCAGACCATCCCGAGACGCAATAGACTCTCGTATCCGCCACCCATGAGAAAGACTATCGAGCGGAAGACGTCCGACAACACCGTCCCATTACCATAGGTATTGATCAGCCACATGATGACCTCATTGACTATTGAGTATCGCTCTTTTTCCGCTTCAGGCGCGCGGGGGCTTTCTTCAACGTCTGCATCACATTATGGGTATAGGAAGGACCATGGCCTAACCGCTCCAGTTCTACCAACATATGTTGCAACGCCATCGCCCGAACCACTGCTGTTTGTTTGTTAAACTCCTTCACATCGGCCGGAAATCCAAGCTGCCTTTGGGCCCACCGTGCCGTCTGCTTTTCTACCTCACTGACCGCCCGCTCAATCCACGCCCAGGCAAACTCCGCTCCCATCAACGCCCCAATCTGAGATTTCAAAGTTGCCATCTCACCAGGACTCGTTGCGTAATTCACTAAGATGCGATAGAGCGGAATCGGTGACTTATCAATCAGGTCTTTCTCTGTGGCTGTTAAAGCAACTACATCGGCTGTAAGCTTCTGAACAATCGAGTCATACATCTGTTCAGCACGTAGTTGTGTTCCTTGCATATTCGTCACATCGGTCGGCGTTGGCGGTATACATCTCACCGTATCTCCAGCTGTGCAATCCAATATCGTCAACACAGTCGTTGTCCCATTTGCATTCACAAAGTCCGTCAGATGAATCGTTGGAGACAGTTGTACCGGAAGCCCATCCGTGCCGACATAGACAGTACCAATCACTGATTGCATCATCTTCGCATCATCCACAGCCCATCCAGCCTCAGTCAGAGCTTGGTAAACCAAATTACCCTTTGGGTCATGATCTGTGCCATTTAATTGAGTGGTCCCTTGCGTCGTCGTCTGAGTCCGTTCCGCATCCTGATTGGCCCAGTAATCCATCAATGCGCCACCGGCCACCCCAACTTCTTTCACTGAGTCTTGAATACTCGTGGCCACTCGGGACAAATCATTCGGTTGTCCCGAAGCGATCTTTGCTAACTCTTGACCAATCTGGCACGGGGACAACCGACCAGCCGCGTTGATGGCTCGCACAGCCGCTTCCAATTTGGAGATGATATTTTCACACGGCTGACACAGCTCCATAAGTGCCAGCTGAAACGCAAATCCCAAGACCGCCGACGTCCCTAGTTGCTGAAGGAGATCCGTAAATCGACTCAGTGAAGGAAAGGAGATTGAACCCAAATACAGATCCACCTTTCCGCATCCTGCAGAAAACCGAGGCGGTGCCACATTCAATAAATTAAATGTCTCATTCGGAATACGGACCCCCATCGCCCCGCCCATCATGGCCCCGCCAGCCTGACTTTGATACGCCCCAGGGCGCGTCATCGTCGCACCCCCCCATCCATTAAACATCCGCTGCAGCGAATCATTGATATCTGCTTGGGCCCGATCGGCCATCAGCAACCATCCCAACAAAATAATCCCGATGACAATGCCTCTTCTCATAACCCTCCTCATTAGGATTTCAGTGGATGGGATTTTAGTGAATTGCGATGTTTCAGAATCGCTAATATGCGTACCCGCAAATCGTCCATCGTAATCAGCCCAGTCCCGACCGGTACCAGGAACTGCTCGTCGGGGATCGCAAGGAAGATTACCGGCACCTTCGTGACCCCAAGCTGTTCTCCCATCCCATTGTCTTTCACTGCCAAAGGAAACTCTGGTAAGGGCAGACCATCCTGTGTCACCGCCTTCACCGACAGCCCATAGGTATCACTAAAGACCTTCAGCAGCTTCGCCTGCTTCTGGCAGTAGGGACAGGTTGAGGTAAAGAAGAAGAACAACCCCACCTTATCCTTCATCCCTTTCAGGTACTCATCCTCAGACTCTTTCCTGTTCTCCGCATAAATCTCATGCCCGGCCGTCGAAATCGGATTCGATGACGTAAAGTCCTGCTCCGGATGGGTGTACATCACTAACGCCCACATATCTGTAAAGCGTTGCGCCCGATTGAAGGTCTCCTTATGCACCTTGATGTAACTCAGCAAACTCTCTTCAGTCTGCTTATCTAGAGCGGCTTCTTTTTTGGCCGTGAGGAGGAGTTTCAGCCACGCGGCGGGGAGATGAGGCAGATCGATCTTCTCGACCGGTAACTTTTTCAGTGCTTCTTTCAGCACGAGTTGATCAGGGAAGTGTTCCGGTTGCAGCGGGATCGCTGGAGTTGGTGGCAAGGATTGAGGCTGGGGTGCTTCATCAAATAACCCAGGATCCTGATAGAAATAATAGCCCTTCCAGCCTTCTGGATACTCCTCGGTGCCGTCTGGTGGTGGCGGTTGGAATAACTTATCGTAGTCCGCGCGCCCCCCTGCCGGCAGCAGCAGAACAACTGCACACACCAAACCCCACCACGTTATGACGCGCATAGAATCCTCCTAATTCTCTTATTACGCTCTCGGGTAGGAAGACGCTGATCGTACGGCTCGACAACAGACCGGACCGCCACCCAAACGGCTCCTGTGCCGATCGCTGGCGTTCACAGGAATCACAACATACAGCAGCGTTGGAGTTTCCAGAGGAGAAAGACAAAGTCGTCGCCATCAACAGGATAGGTTTTGGCCAATCCCCACATCAACTGCGTCCGACCAATGGGCGAGCAACACCCAACGACATTCGTCGAATCGGAATTGGCGATCGGATACAAGAGTTGAAATTTATATTGGCTTTTGATGATTAAGAACGTCGGAACATCCGCACAAATCATCGACCCATCGGCGGCCCACCACGTCTCTGCCCCTATCCGAGACAGTTTCGCTAAGACCCGCGTCATCACCAGGACAGCCGGCTTCACTTGTCCACTATATGAGCCTGACGTATACCCTGATGGTGGATAGATATTGCCGAACGACCCTGCACACCAAAACAGCGGATCTAAGGGAAAGCCAAAACTGGCAGTTGCCGAATCGACCGCACAGGCTGCTGTCGCGATGGGATTGGCGAAGAGGACGGCCTCTGGGAACAAAAGGAGGGCGACCACATCATCATCCCACCCCGGATCCACCTCCGAAAGATAGGCAATATCCAGCGGGTTCCCCATTGAGGAAGGATTCGCACACATGATGTTTATCCCCGTCCCTAACATCGCCCATAACGGGAAAATGATAAAATGCACATGGTAATAGGACATCTTGAGTGCGGGATCGTCCTGGGCGACATCCACAAGACCACGATTGATAAACGTCGGATTAGGTCCGATCGTCAGGCCGTTGAGACTGGGAAAACAGAATGGATTTCGGACGACCTCCATCAGGTGGGATGGGAAGAACGCACCAAAGGGTATTCCGGGCACGCAAATGTACGGTGTGAAGCAGATACACCCACATAACTGTGGGGGATACACCGCCGATTGACCCGGCCCTAACGCCGGACGAACGCTATCCTCGCTGAGATTAAACACCGTGGTCCCGATGAGGCTCATGGGGAAGATGCATTCCCAACAGGTCTTGCCAAACGTTTCAGCCAAGATACTCGTACTCGGGCAATACGCCTCCGCATCGGAGGGTATGAAGACGAATAGGCTCGCAGCTAAGACCAGGCCAATCAAAATCACACAGACGGTGCTGGTCTGAAATGCGTCCCTGATCGTCTTCACAACGCAACCTCCTCAATTTTCAACAGGGGGCCATTCTGCGAGATCACGCTCGGGACATGGGCCAACTGAAATCGACTCACCATATCCGGTTGAAGCCAATACACACGACACCGCAATTGCTTGCCTACCTCGTCCGAATCACCGGCGGATAACCATACCTTGATTGAACTCCCCTGCTTCATCATCGATCGCGCATACGCGATCTGTTCGGGAACACGCCCGTCAATTACTAGATAGCGATGACGCAGGGTGACATGGACAAGGGGGTTGATTTCTGTCCCTGCCTTCACCACCACGGCCGATCCATCGTGATTGGGGATGTCGTGCTCATAGCGTTGCGTGATATCGACGGTAAACACACGAGACGCTGGCGCAGGCGTTAATGGAAGATTCGGCCCCTCATGCAAACGATCCTTGACGCGCTGCTTGAGATCCTGTTGCACCTTGGCCCAATCAACCTGGCGCACGCGTTCCTTGAGTAATTCCTCCATGTCCTGTTCAGTGATCGGATAGCGAGTTAGATCGCTTGGGACTCTTCGAAGTCCGGCCAATACGGGCATGGCTGGACGAGGCTCCTCAACCGGCCCCCCCAGCTGCCAACTCCGGTGCTGATTGTTGTACCATTCACGAATCGGCTGCACGGTGGCATCTGCTCGGCCGAGCAGTGTCAACAACACCTCCATATGCGCGGCTCCAGAGACATGCAACGCTGACTGCCCATTGACGACCGCCAACGTCGGAACCGTTGTCACTCCCAATTGACGAAAGATGATGGGATCGATGGTGGTATGAGGCGCCTCTTTGCCCAACTCCACGGCAATGGCCTTCGTCCGATCAACGGTCATCCGCATGTCGTTCTCGAGCAACCCTCGAAACACGACTGTGGCGCCCAAATGAAACGCCTCCCGCATATACTCTTTGAGTAATGGCTCAGGAATAGACCATGAGACAAAATAATATATGCCCTCCCGTTTTTTGATCACCGCCGGCGAAGATGGCGGCATCGTATTCACCGGCAAACCAGCCGCCTGACGCTTCCGAATTTCCTGAGCATATTCGCGAATCCGTTCAGCGGCCTCTTTGGGAGCAACTGGAGGCTTAGAGACTGCCGGCGACTGATTGGGTAATGGACCTTGTGCCCCACTCGAGGACCCCAAGAGGACAACCGCCCCCAACACCGCCGTCATCACAAAACGTCCTTTACACTGCCGCATGATCAGCCCTCCCCTCAACGACCACCCAATGAGTATCCGGAGCTTGTTTCATGACCGGCCGCATCGGCCGTAAGACCAGCTGAGCCGCATACCATAAGATGCACAGCACTAACGCTGCGCGAAGAACGTTGCCCACAATGTCCTGCGCAAGCGACACATCTTTGATCTGGAGCGGTCGTATCAAAAAATAGGCCATACCACGCCTCGTAAATCCTTCGCTTCAACCAACCCAATCACGCGGCTATCAAATGAGCGTTGATGTGGCAGCCCAAGGTAATACAAGCCTTCCGGAATCACTGGAGGCAGCTCGGCCGGCTCAATCTGTTGCCGAAAAATATCCCGCTCTATGACCGTCGCTACTTTCCGATGGTTCACATAGATCCTACGACCTTCCACACGAATCGGATCCCCCGTGACCCCATAGGCCTCTTTGAGCCATAACTTCCCCACTCGCGCATACGGTCGCATCGGCCCCTGTGGCCGCACACGATTGGCATACGCTTGGGTCATTTCAAACGCGACATAGTCGCCGCGTTTAGGCACTGCCTTCTTGTCGACGATAAAGAAACTGTATTGCGGCAAGCTTTCATCATCACGCACATAAATCCCGTACCAAGGACTCACGAGACAGGCGCTGATCGACAACCCGGCCAAGACCAAGGCAAAGCGTTTGGCCCATCCATCCCGGACAGCCCATTCAGTTTTACGCCTCAAAACTCCCGCCAGCGCTTGACTCCCGGTCATTCGATCCTCCCCATCTCACGCCACTTGCTTGACCCCCCGTTTAGCTGCCGCTTGCCGCTCTTGTTCCACCAAATGCGCGATCGCCTCTTCTGTTTTCATCCCTTCACGTTCCAACCGCTCAATCTTTGCCACCTCATCCGAGTTGGTGGTGTACCGCAGCTGCGTTTCACGAGGCACCACTAGCCGGCCAATCCCTCGACCGGTCGGCGCGAAGAAATACACCTCAGAGTAGCCATCACCGCGGTGCACACTGTTCAGCAAGTCGAACTCTGAACTGCCCAACACCAGCCGCTCATGCTTCTTCAAGCTGAGTAAGCTTTCAGGCTTCTGCATCAATAAGAAGAGATAATCGGAGTTTTCGAGAATGGCCTGGCCGGTTCGGCCCATGACATCGTAGAAATCGTTCACGCCCTGTGTGATCACGACAGACGACCCATTATATTTTCGGACCCGGCGAACGGCCTTGTTGAAGAAGGCCGAGACGTTACTCACTTGATCACCTTTTTGCGCGAGGAGATCCCACGCTTCATCAATCCCGCAGATCTTGCGTTGCCCGCGATCACCCAAATACATCGCCGATTGAATGTTCATGACCAGTTGCAACAGGATGACCGAACGTAACTCCGGAAGCTGATCTAACCCATCCAACTCTAAGACGATAAAATCGCTTTCAAAATTGATGTTGTTACGACCGTTGAACATCCGGCCATAATTCCCGCCCTTACAGAAGGGCAACAACATATCCGCGAGATCTTTTTTGCGCCCATGCTGATCGCCCATCTCTCGAAGCACCTGGCTGACATCACTTGGAGAGCCCTCCGGCCCAACTTTTTCGTAGACGGTGAGAATTGCCTCTTCCATCCAAGACATTTGGAGATCCGGCAGAACCTTGCTAGGAGATGCCATCTGCGCCATGAGATCTTTGACCATCGCAACCCGCTCTTGCCGCTCATCCTTCACTTCTGCTTCGGTCCGTCCTTGAACAGGAATATCTAACAAGGTGAAGGGATTTAGACAGAACGTATCCCGTTTCGTCGCAAATTGGAGGAACTGCCCTTTCAGATGCCCACAGAGCTTTTGATATGATTTTCCGGCATCAATCATCCAGACACGCCCTTGCGTCCCGAGGTACGACCGAATCAATTCATTCGCCCAGAAGGATTTACCGGCGCCGCTTTTGGCCGCGACGGCTACATTGAAGTTCCCGGCCGGATTGGCAAAAATATCTAGCCCCATCACCTGTCCAGATCGGGAAGTAAACACCATGATCGGAGCGCCCAGTCCCTTCCAATCCCCAACCACGGGAGCCATTTCAGCCGGCACATTTGAGGGGACCGTGTGTAATCGCTGCAATTTACTTCGAACAAGCGGCACGTCAGGAGTCAGACACAACGGCATGGCGTAGACAAATAAGGGGAAGCTAATAAACGTATCTTCCTGCAGCATCCACTCCTGAGTCCGGTAGAGCGCTTGCACGCTTTGGCTATGTTGCTCTAATTCACTCTCGGACTCGGCATAGAGCAGCACCTGAAAATACATGCCCAGAGGCTGATTCCCCTCCGTCATGGCATTGGTCATGAGGTCGAAATTATCTTTCTTTTTACCAATAATCGGGATGAGCCGTGTGATGCCCCCCACCGCCTGATTCGTGATCAGCACATGATTGCGAGTGATTTCTGCGCCCGCCTTCACCGTGTTGTACCGCATCACATTGAGCGACATCCAAAAGGGACAGGTGATCTGGTCCTGCAACCGCAGATTGCTGCCAATCAATTCTCGATTCCGCGACCCATCCCACTGCTCTGGGAATTGCTGCACGGTCAGGCATTTCACGAAACGCCCATCAAGAAAGATTGAAGTCGGTGACACCTGACACTTGGTGTCGTACCGAATCGCCTGTTTTTTGATGAGCTGGCGCGGATCATAGGTCGCCGGCCGTTCGGCCCAGCTATGTCCAGGATTCAATAATTGATGGAGCAAACAGAGGAGGTTATAGGCCGTTACCCGTTGTGGGAAGAATCCACAGGTTTCAAGGAGTTTTTCGATCCCATTGAGCTTCTCCCAAATCAACTCCAGACGCATGCCGTCATTCAGCTCATTTTCAAGCGGGATCCCGACGCTCACATAGACATTTAGGTCACGAGGGCGTACCCCGGTGCTTTGAATCAGCCGAGTATCCCGTGCCCGCAACATAAAATTCTCCATCGTCTGCGCGTCACGGTACGGCGTAGAACTTTGGCCAGCATGATTGCGCATCGCCGTATAGTGTTCAGTAATCGGCTCAATAACCGGCGACCCATGCATGGCCACTTGAATCGTTGACCCTTGCGGCAGATCGAGCGAGAATAATCCCTCTAACCCTTTCACTGCGGCCCCATTTAATGAGCCCAAGGGAGGCATGACCCAAATCGCGCCTACTCGTCCATCTGACAAGCGATAGACATGACGCACCTCATCGAAAGCGGAATAGGTCAGGAAATCACTCAATGGAAATCGGGTTAAAGCTTCTTTCATTAAGTTATAGGGAATAGCCATGACAAACGCGCCTCTCTGCTCGCCTCTTTATTGATACATTTGATCTCGTTGTCCTTGTATCCGATCTTGCATCTCTTCAATAGACGGTTCGGAGTCCGATGGCGGCACCCCGCCTGAGGTGCCAGCAGATCCGGCCATCGATGGAACCTGTTGCTGTAATTGGCGAAGGATCACGGAGGGATCCTGCGATCCATTTAATTGTGTTGGCACGCCAGCCGCATGCCCCGCTGGAACTTGTTGCGCAGGCATCGGAGGACGTGCTGGGGCAGCAGTGACCGGTGGAGGAGGCGTCGCAAGAATCGGTTGCCCCCCATTCAGGGCACGCTGTGAGGCTCCAGGTCCTTCCACCAACCCCGGCGTCATACGTGGAGCAAAGATGCTCGGCCCTTTACTCCCACGCGCGACCCCTTTGGGGGCGCGACCGTAAGTCCAGTCCGACTGCTGGACAATCGCATACACAACAGATGCTTCATGGAGAAAGTTACTAGAATCGCGCCACGGTGCGATCCACACCTTCATGACTTTGGGAGCGGTGATATTGGGCTGACCCAGATGGACCTCGGCCTGTCCGGCTACCGCGGCGACGCGGTCTGCTGCCGCCCCAGCACCGCTCCCGCTCGGTGTCGCTTGCGCCTCGTTCCCTTCCGCTTTCATTTTCGTGAGTTGTTCGTGCCGACGCTTATAGACTTCGCTCGTCGGGAGACAAGACCCAGATTCCGGAAAACCCTTACAGTTGAAATCCGTCTTGTAGTGGCCACACGCCGACAACAACAGCGTCAGCGCGATCAACCCCAACCCGGCCTTACCTCTTAACGAACGAGTCATCGCGAACCTCCATTCTCCTCAACCCATCACAGTGCATGAGTCCTATCGGCCCTCCTGCCCAAGTTGTTGCGCCACGGTAGGTGGTAGCCCCAACATAGAGAGCAGTTCCGCTGCAGGTTTTTTCCCCGCCACCGTGCGCCCATCCGGCAACACAATGTAAGGTGTCGGTCCACCGCCCAATCGCCTGGCCAGTTGCAAATTCCGGTCGATCGGGGTGTCACATGGCTGCGCCACCTCTGGGACAGCATTACCAGTGAGCGCTAAATCCATCATGTCTTGCCGGCGCTCCGCACACCAAATGTTCATGGACTTCCGCGTAGCCCCTTTATGCAATCGCTCCACGGGATGGAGGAATACCGCCACCGGCACACCTGACGAAACGAGTTGTTTCACTTCAGGATGGAGCTCGCGGCAAAACGGACAATCCGGGTCATCGAATACCAACACAGGCGCAGTGGCTTTTTGCCCCTCTGCGAGTTGATCCGGCACATAGAGAATGGCATCGTTCAACGGCACGGCCGCCAACAGCTCACGACGTTTCGCCAAGAGAAATCCTTGAGTGACATTCTGCTGTGTCTCCATGTCAAACAACGCAGCTTGCGCTAAGAGGTAGCGACCGGACTCATCCACAAAGAACACCCGTTCATCGGCATTCAGCGTGAACATATACATCCCTGGAATCGCCGCCGGCTGCCAATCACGAATGGTCGACCCCGGAAAAGCTTTCATCACGGCAATGCGTGCCTTACTTGATTCAGAATCCATCAGAGTCGGATGTGCCACAGCCACTGACGTTATAATCAGTAAACCCATGCACGCCATTACGAACCCCGTCCCCACTCGTTGCATCACAAGCCTCCTTCTAATTGGGCGTATCCGGCAGTGAACGCCCCTCAGTGATAATGACACTGCCCTGACGACCTGCATCAATCTCGATAATCGGATAAATATCCTTCGCGAGCTGAGAATAGTGCCGCGCCAAAGTCTGAGCCGCCCCGCCCATACCTCCCGCGATACCCGCCATCCCAATTTTCTGTGGATCAGGAAAATTAAAAGCCTGCGCAGGACTATTCGAGATCGTAAATCCTTGCTGATAAGGCATGAACACGCGCGAAATACCGTTCACGAACCCGGCCAACAAAGCTTTCGCCAATAACGCCCCTTCGCGCGTGACAACCGGGCCGCGTAAGCCAACCTTTCCATCTTCTCCCGTCACCATCCCATGGATAGGAATTTCGATAGCCTGTTGTTCTTTCTCTTTAATGCACGACAAGGCGCGAGTTCGGATCTTCGCGCGCTCCTCCGACAGATCGCCCACTCCCTCACCCAGGATGAAACATTCCCGCATATCCATTTGGATATTGTTCGGCAGCGATGACATGTCCTCAACAAACATCAGGACCGGATGAGCTTCCGCCCCCATGGAGGTGCTCTTGCCTGGGGCATCCAACCCCGTGAGCAATTTCACCGGCATAATGGTTCCAACAGGAATCCAGTATTTCTGAGATGGATTCGTCCCTTGAGCTATCGACGGATCAGGCGTCATCACGCGAATACGGCTCGTGGGAGGTTGAATAAATGTTGAATCAGAAGCGTACCCAATTTGCCCAGGCGCGGGCATCGCCCCACCAGTCCTCACCACACCTGGCTGACCAGGTTGCCCTGTCGGCGGCAAGGCCGGTAATGCTGCAGGAGGAGGCGTAATCCCCTGACGCACAGCAACCTGAGTCGACGGGGCTAGGCCCGTCATTCTCGGATTCCCGGGCGGTTGTGTCTGCATCGCTTTGACCTGCTTTTCCAACTCGTCGGTCTTCCGACGATAATCCTCCTGCATTGTCTTGACCTGTTGCTCAAGCTGTTGCTCTCGTATTTCCATGTTCTTGACCCGGCCCGCGGCTTCCCCTAACCACGCCTCTTTATCCGCTGTGGCCGTCAGTGTGGCTGGCTTACTTGCCGGCTTCCCAGTAATCCCCACTGGTTCTGGGGTCGGATCAGCACGCAGGGTTTGCAACATTGCTGTTACGCCAACGAGAAGGATCGCCCCAACCACCAGAAACTTCCAACTCCCCGAGCCTCCACCACCGGTACCGAATGGATTGCGCTCGGCCTGCGCCTTCCCCAGCAATTTATCTCCAAGCCCGCCTTGTCCTGGGACCATCTTAATTCCCCTTCCCCGCGTCTGGATCCGGCGATGCAATGCGACGTGTGCTCTTGTCAGGTTTCGGCGGCAGTGAATAGGTCACGATATACACCAGTGCTGTTTCACCGGTCTGAATCACCGTACGGTCCAACGCGATGCTCAATTCTTGTCCCGTAAAGAATTCCGTTTGCCGAAGACTCTGCGTGGCAGGTTTTCCGTTATAGAGTTCATACGTCCGCACCGTATAGAGCTGGCAGCGATATTCCCAACCACTCACCACCTCAAGTTCCATCCATTTTGGATACGCTTCCTTCGGGACTTCCATTTGTACGCAGGACCGGGGGAGCGTCCCTTGCGCGACCTGCTGAATCAATTCCACGTTGGCTCCCGCATACGAATCTGCGCGACGAACCGGATCCGCATCCGGCTTCCCGTTCCCCGCCGGCACCCGTAAATCTTCCACCACGATCATGTCTGCTGGCATCAGCTTGGGCGTGACCTGAAACACATACGATTGCGATTCAGTCATCACGATCAAATCGCCTGGAGCCGTCGTATTCTTCGTGTCTATCGCGACATGTCGCCCGTTGGCCCGGATTTCGAATGCTGGATTAACTGTCATCAATCCGTTGGGTTGGACAGGCGAGGGAAGTTTGATGAGGGTTAATTGATGTGAGGACACCTCGATCTGGATCGGGCTGTCATCGGTAACCTGTACCCGTTGAGTCGCAAACGCCGGAACAGCGAGGGCCACCACCAATACTGAAGCCATCACCATCCGCAACATCATGGAGCCACCATCTCGCATACCCCACTTCACCATCTTCCCCTCCCTCTCCGACGACACAACGCCACTACCCTTTCATATCCGCCGGCGCCGCCCCGGTATCTTCAGGAACGCCCACATCAAACGCGACAATCTCTGGTTTCCAGTTATTCATCCGGATCTTTAACCGGTAATACCGTTTGTCCGAATCCGCCACGATCGTTCCGGCGATAAATCGCTTCTCAAGTCCGATCAATGTCACTTCATCTTTCACCACTTGAACCGACTTTGGATAAAACGCGCGAGACATTTGGCGAGCCACGACATACCGCTTGTCCGCATTAAGCCGCTCTCGTATGACCCCAGCGACTTCCGGTGCCACATACCCCATAAACGCGTTAAAGCTCAGTTCCACCGAATCGGGATGGACATTGGACAGATAGGCAACCAGCGGCATGGCGATTTTCGTCATATACTCCGGAGACGCGACATTCCCCGCCGCCCACATCTCTCGATCGACTTCTGGCGGCACCATGACGACAACCGTTGAGCCCCGGAATAAACCGTTCGCTACCAACGCCACCGCGAGGATGACTGACAACCCCATGAAGACCATGGACTTCACTCTCGAGTCAGCCAATTGATCAGCAAACAGATCAAACTTCATACACACCTTCCTATCCAGTATTGAGCCAATAGCTATTCTAGAAATTCTCGCCGATGACCGGGCGGCAGACTACGGAACTGAAATGAAGGTATCCCCAACCAGTAGAACCAATGAAAGACATAGCCCTTACTCTTGCCGCTCTTAAGCTTCGTGACGAAGTACGTCGCAATGAATCCGCCAAGTAGGAAATACGTCAGCTGTCTCGTCATGATCCCTGCGAACAACGACAAAACCAGCAAGATCACTTCATCCAGCTCCCACCAAAGGATCTGCGGTTGGGTATCAATGTATCGAGGGATTTTGACCATCGCCTGCTGTCTCCTAAAAGAATGGGGCGGGGATCACTCCCCGCCCCGTCGACCATTACATCAAGCCCGTGGTGATCGTCGGGATGATGTTGGGGAGGTAGAACGCCCCCATCGCCACACCCACGCCGGCCGCCAGCCCGATCCAGTTTCCACGGATCGCGGAACCGACGCCCATCAGGGCCGCGAACAGGGCCAACAGGGTTCCGAGGCTCCCCTGCAACCAGCCTGTTACCGTCGCCACCAGCGGGGCGAACGTGACATCCGCTCCGGCAAACGCCGCCACGGACGAAAACACGAAAGTCACAGCAAACAGCGCCATAAACAACTTCATACGATCCTTCATGACAGACCTCCTCACAAACATTTGGGTGATTGGTTGAACTCGGTAGACCTCAATCGCCAAACAAAATGTGATTCGGGCTTAGTTACTTCCTCACGGTGCTCCCTCCTTGCTCCGTTCAGTCAGTCCCACCAATCCTGAACCAGCCTGGCGCCCTTCGATCGGTCCACCCTTACGATCGCGACAATCACCGCGATAGATCGCTGTCACCGTCACGGTCGCTCCAGGGCTCGGTCGATTGCTCACCAGCCGGTGCTCCTCCGTAATGCTCGGACGGGTCGCCAACATGCGTTCAAGATAGGACCGCACCGCGGCTACCCGCACGTCACGTCTCTTGTCTGTATTACGTCCCTCCGTCGATTCAGCTTCCCGAGCAACAGAAAATCCCTCAGGTTTCTCAATCAATAGCGATGCCAATTGACCTTCCTGTTCCTTGGTCAACTCCACGCCATCTTTCGGAAACGTGATATCGACCGTTTTTAGGCGATAGACCGCTTTACAACTTTCCCCTTGGAGCGCGGCAGGTCTCAGCCCTCGTTCAATCAATCCAGCCTGCGGCTTTCCCCCTTCTGGACGAACACGAGGCTTCTCAGTGGTTAGCCTGCTTCCATCCGGAGACAGAAACGTATAGGGCTCGCAGAGGGGAGATGGACCCGCAATCCATGCCGGTCCAGATTCAAACTTCGCCACACCAGACTCGAATGCCATGGTGTTCTGGCACCAAAATACTGTCGCTGCTACTAGCTCAACCATCATGTCCCCTCTACGCCGTACGCCCAGTGCGATTATGCCGCCCGAATCCGGCGACGAATAAAATCGACCAGAAACACCAACCCAATCGCGAGGCTGCCTCCGATCAAGACATCCATCAGATTAAATTCCATCGTTGCCATACGCCCCCTCCACTGATTCCGGTTGAGCAGTCCAACTCAAACAGCCATCATCATGCGTTACCTAGCTATTACGCCCCCCACAGCCCCGGACGATTAAGCCGCAGCCTCCTGAAGCGACCGACCCACCAATTTGTCCACAATTGGCACCACACCACTCAGCGATTGGCGATCCACTTCCGAGAGGAACTCCTGCACAGCCTCAAGTTGCTGGCAGTACTGCACGATGGCTGACACTAATGTCGTCACACGAAAGCGTTGATATCCTTCACTGTCTTCACAAATCGTCAGCACGCCAGCCGAAGGCTCCACCGCGCTGACCTGGCTAACGGATCCCAACTCCTCCTTCAGCGACATAGGCTCACCCGAGCTGACCGTCCTCCCTCCAGGCCCTTCTACCTTCCTTTTTAATGACTCGATTTCGTGTACAGCCTTTTCGAGGCGAGTTAATTGGTGGTCCTGGTACAACTCCCACTCTTCTGGGTTCCACGCATTCCCCTCATGGACCTTCGGAATAATCGACCGAATCAGGAAGGTATAGGTCAGGGGATACGAGAGCCGACGCTCCAACTCCCATACCCGCTCCAGCTGCCCACCAAACGTGTCGTAAAACCGCGCTGCCTCGTACAGCCGTTGCGGGACTATGACCTTCCCGCAAGCCCCACTGATGGATTTCGCTAATGTCGTCACGGCGGCATGTGCATAGGTGTGGCGCTGTAGATGAATGGTCACCAAACGTCCTAGTTCAAACTTCAAGCGCAACATCTCGCGACCACTTCGAAGGATTGCCCCATACGTGCCCGCTGCCAAATCGATCAGTTCTTCCTCAGAGGCCGGCACCACCGCAGTCGTCATCCCTACCCCCCTTGCTTCACTCGACTCACCACACCCACGACAAGCCGATATTCCCGCGCACAACCGATTTCAACGACGATGACCCAAAGTCGTGCCCGGCTCCGACTGTGAGGATCCAATCGTTTGTAATCCCCCACATCAATCCGACCTCTGGCGTCCAGACGAAGGCACCCGCTGCCGTCGGATCTTGCCCATACGTCACATTGCCCACGATTCCCAGATTCGGAATCAGGCCCCGAACTACACCAGCTCGCCCATACCAAATCGTCGGTTGCCCAGCACTGTGGAGACCAAGACGTCCCTCTGGTGCCACCTGTACCCCTGCATTGGCATGCGCCCACAATTCATGGCCCAAATCCCAAGACGCCAGGAGTTCCATACGGATCGATGGCATCTGCGAAGAACCCGTCACAGGCACCTGAACTGTCGATCGAACCGCCACGCTCGGAATGATCAGCACGGATTCCTGTTGCACGAGCAGGCGATACAACAACCCCACACGCACGGCACGAGGATCATCCAACGTGCCAGGATGGAGCGGCCCCCAAGTGGTAGTTCCGCTCGCAAACACTTCCATGCCCTGCATAGCGCCCCATCGCACCTCGAACGTCTGACGCAATCGAGCTTCTGCCGATTCCATCTTGTCGAACCGAAATGCGCCCTGGGCGACCACATATCGCGGGTTGACCGGATACGCATCATCCAATTGCGTCGGATAGCCAGGCGACAAATTGAGCGGCGAGACTTGCGCCCAACCTATCGAAACAGCTCCTCCCCACAGCACCACCGCAGCACACAGTGTCTTCCACATACGATGACCTCACATGGTTGGCATGCACACAGCGTATGTAGCTATTACATACGACGAACTGAGCAGGGGGCACCGCAAGGGATTCACACGCACACCGACTTCACATGGAAGAGACGATTCCAAGCACAACGAACGGCCAGAGATAAGTCAGGGAGGACTACCCGGAGAAGAAACGGAAGACAGGCTCACTTGCCCTTACGACGCGAACGGCAACGCACAGCAGGGACAACCCGACAGCAACTTCCCCACATGCTCATCGATAACTGGGCTAACCGACACCAGAGGTCGCAACACCAGCTCCACTCGCGGAGACCGACGATCAAGCTCCATCGTACGCCAAATGGGATCTTCAATTAGTCCATCATTGGACACTATTCCAGCTCGTTCGAACACATGAAATATCGCGTCTAACATGCCCGATCGGTCACGGATCCGCCGATCCGACGGCCAATACCACACGTACAGCATCATGGGCACCCTCAAGGGCATAATCCCAGACCATTGATGCAATTGTGGCAGCAGTTCTTTCAATCTCGCATCACGCCACCCTGCAAACCGTTGCCTGGAATGCTTTCTCACCTTCGGCAATTCCACAATCTTCCCGTCGTCATTCAGCGCCGGTTCAAGATCCATCCGAATGCCCATTCTGTTTTTCCCTGAGGGCAATTGACCAGTCATTCGGAGATGCACTCCCGGTACCTGGCGCCACGGCGCCGAGGCAGTCACGATCCGTCGCATCTGATCAATCTGCTCCCAATACTCCGCAGACACTAGTGGGCGAACCGCTTTATTCTTCGCCGATGTAGTCGGAACTCGCATCACTGTGCGCACATACTTCGCACTTAATCGGATGCCTCGCCTAAAGCGCATAGCACACCGTTTTCTGCCGGCCACGAGTCATTCCGACATACTGCATATGTTCATCGCGCGCAAAGTCGGCAGCCACAGGGGGAATCACAAAGACCACCGTATCGTATCGGCTCCCTTGTGACTTATGAACCGTCAGGCAATAGGCTAATTCGAGATCTTTCGTAGACACGTGGACGTGTGCTCCTCCTGCTAATTCGACAGCCACAGTGTTCTCACTACCGCCCTGCACACGCCCAACCTGTCCGTTATATACTGGTCGACTTCCATCGTAATCATTCCGAATCACAATGACGCGATCGCCCACACGATAGCCACCGCCTATTTGAGCTCCACTCGGATTGATGACGCGCTGCAGAAACAGATTTAACGCCTGTGTCCCTAACTGACTGCGCTTGACCGGAGAGAGGACCTGCCAGTCGCCTCCCTCCTCATGACATCGACGAACTAAACGTTTGAGATTAGTGAGTAAATGGGCTTCGGACCAATGACGCACTACCTCAACCTGAGCCTGAGGGCGCACTCCCAAGTCATGGACCGGCACGAGTGCAAGCAACTCTCGATGAACCGGTTCGCCTTCCACCGGAGGTAACTGACGAGGATCGCCAACAAATAGAATCTGCCCCGGCATGACCCGCAACACAGATACCAGAATCGGCCACGTCATCATCGAGATTTCATCGATAATGAGCAAATCTAATTTCAACGGCTCTTTGCGACATCCCAATGGACCAAACCCAATCAACCGGTGCACCGTCTGCGCATCCTCGCCTAACACACTGGCCGCTTTGCCTGTCATTGCTGTGACCGCCACGCGCCACCCCGCTGCCCGGCAACTTGAGGCCAGATTTCGCACTAACGTGGTTTTTCCACTCATGGCAGCTCCCGTTATCACACTATAGCGGTGACGCAGCAATTCTTCGTACCCCTCCGGGATACTCAGCGTCATCGTCAACTGATTCACACGAAGCATTTGTAACGCTTGCCGTCGTTGGTGATACCAACTCGGCAAACAGTAAAACTCTCCGTCACGAGCGACAAGCGAAGACCGCCACACGGCCGTCCAATCCACGTCGAAGTCACCCGACAAGGCCAGTAACGTGGTGATCCGCTCGATCAGTTCCGTTCGAGTCAGTCGCGCACGACCACTTTTCTCTGCGCGCCGCAACACCTCCGTCGTCCCAGCTTGCAACCGTCCCAGATGCCACGGGTCGGTTTGTAGTTGTCGGTGCAACATTTCCGTCACTTCGAATTTCAATAGCCGACGCTTCACCAAAGAAAAGGGATTGCCGGCGATCTGTTCCGCCTTACGAACTTTGAGCTCAGCCAACTTCTTTGCGACCATCTTGAGACCAGCCGTCACTAACCAATTGAGCGCTGGAGACAACAGATCCAACACACGACGTTGGTCCTCAGTCGGCGTAGGCGTTTCCAGCAAAGCCCCACTAAGCCGCTCAATGGGCAGTGCAGGAAGCGCCTCCATGGGTTCGATTGATGAAGCCAAGAGATAACGGCGCCGTGCCCCGTGATGCCATGCTCCATGGACACGCACCCGCATTCCAGCGAAGAGATCAGAGACCCCTGACGGCACAATCACCATCCATCGGCGATTGAGTGTCACACGCGAAGACGCTGAGCGAGGCATCCGACCTAATCCGGTGACAGTCCCTTCTACTACCACAGAGTGTTCTGTCAGTAATTCCGCCGTCTGTTCCATCTGTTAACCTCCACAACATTATTACGAGTAAGCGGATTATTTCATGACATCACAACCATGTTGGGACCATGGGAACACCCCTAGTCCCATAGTCCCACAAACTGGAAATGGGACCATGGGAACACCCCTAGTCCCATAGTCCCACGCACTCAAATTGAATCAACGTGAGTGACCTGCACTCAACATTCACCATCATCCCAATGAGGTTGGACATGTTCATTGAAGCGATTCACGGCGCCGCCCAAATGGGCCTTTCCGAAAGCACCTACCGACCGCGCCCCTCAATGGCTGGCCCCGAACGCTGTCTCCGACAACTCGTCTACAAGGGACTACACGTCGAAGGAACACCGTTTGGAGCCCGGTTAGCTATGGTGCTGGAAGATGGAAGCGCTCATGAGCAGGTCTCCATCGACGTCCTCAAGCATACGCTGTTACAGATTCACAGCGAGCAGCGGCCGATCAACCTTAATCAGGCGCTTCCCTGGCGTTCCGAGTGCCCCAGCTACACCTGTTCAGTCTGCCCACCTAACAATGGTCAACCACGCATCATTCCTGCGACCACACTGCACGGACATTTGGATTATTTAGGGCGAGATCTCTTCGAGCAGGATCATTTAGGTGAACACAAAGGGGTGGTCTCACACATCTTCAAACGGTATTGGGAAGG
Organism: Nitrospira sp. Ga0074138; assembly: GCA_001464735.1. Classification (GTDB taxonomy): domain Bacteria; phylum Nitrospirota; class Nitrospiria; order Nitrospirales; family Nitrospiraceae; genus Nitrospira_D. Next base: position 43,515 of record LNDU01000031.1, on the reverse strand, counting down.
TGACAAAGAACCACTCGATTATTTCACGCAAGTGGTGTTCTATTTCAGAGGTCTCCACGAAGAAGGGATTCCAATTGATGATGGCGGACTGCTCATAAAAAACAAAGACACGAGCGCCTATCTCGAATTCGAACTCCGCTACAACTACGACTTAGACCAACTCTCGGTTCCGGTCATCACGTATGCCCCAGGACTCGAACAGCGCATGGTCAACAAAACTTATATTGGGCTCTATGCGCAGGCCATTGACAAATTTCGACTCGCCGACCAACACATAGCTGCACGCACACTCCCCGCTCGATTAGACAATGACGACGACATCCGCTGTGTGTACTGCCCATACCAAGAGCCCTGTTGGGAAGGATACGAACCTCCAGTGCTGACGGGTGAACTCCTCCTCCCGGAACCGTTGATTCCCCTCGCCTCAGAACTCTTCACCTTAGAAGAAGAATTGAAACCCAAGAAACAGCGACAGGAACAACTCAAAACCACACTGATCAAAGAACTTACCGTCTTGAAGGCGAACCACGCTCTGGCTCCTAATCTCGAGGTAACGATCACACAATCAAGTCAGGAACGGGTCGACCAGGACCGACTTCCGAAAGGTCTCAAAAAAGCGTATTCCAAAACCATTCCCACCCTCAAATTGACGGTCAAACGCCCCAAGCCGCCCAAAGCCCAGAAAACGGGACGACGTCGACCACCGACTGCGCAACCCACCATCCCAAGCTGCACGCACCAATCTGCGGCCTAGCACGACCTGCACGGACACACGACACTTACTTCCAGAAGGAGCACACGACCATGGACACAGCAACGTCAGTCCCAACTCCACAGAAACGGCGATTTGTCAGCATCATCGGCTTAAGTGATGAACGACGCATCCCGCGCTTAGGGCGGATCCGCCTTGGCCACGTTAATCACAATACCCATTCGAACAAGTCCTATCCGGAAGAAGACGCATTCTTCCATGTCCCTCATGAGGTCTCACGAATCTACAACACAGATAAACCGACTGAACTCGACATCCTCTTCCCCGTCAATGACCGTAGCGTCATCTTCCCCCAAGCTTATGAGTATTATGGCGGCGGGAAGCGTCTCCTCTGCTCAGGAAACGGCCGGGAAGCCATGCGATGGGATCCCCAGAAACTCAGCATGCAATCGACGGAATGCCCGTGTAACCTCCTCGGCGACGGCTGTAAGCAGCGTGCCCATCTCCTCGTCATGCTGCCTAAGGTCAACCAAACTGGGGTCTATCAAATCGACACGAGCAGTCTGATGTCCATCATCAACATCAACTCGTTTCTCCATATGTTGGCACCGGACGACAATCCCGATGCAGGGTTGCTTGGATTTTTCGCCATGATCCCCATGAAGCTGCGCCGTGTACCGCGCGATATCTATCCCAAGGGGTATCACCGCAAGACCTACCCGCTCGAACTCGCCCTCGACGTCACAGAGGAACAACTCCAAGATTTGCGAGCCCGCAAACACGAACTCCTCCTCCCGACGCGCAGATGGAAAGTCCAGGACCCAGAACAAGTGAACCCCGAACACGATACTGGCGCCATCATTACCATTGACGGGAAAAACCCGGCAGAGACTGACGGCCATGCAACCGCCACCGATGAGCCCGCCTCTCCGCCCACGGGTCCCGACGCCTCAACCGAGCAGCCCACCGCGGCCAACAACGAGGCCTCAGCGTCGACTGTCCCGCCCAAGCCCGAGACTGATGCCGTCCAGACCCCAGCGGCACCGGCTGAAGCACCCGCACAGCCACTGGTCACTCACGCAACATACACTCCGCCACAGAGCGGTGCATCGTCCAGCACCCAGCCCGCGCCAGTGACACCGCTACGGCCGGACCACATCACAGGAGCCCAACGCAACCGCATCCTCTCGAAGACACGGGCTATCCAGATCCCCGACGACGTGGTCGACGCCATCATTGGCAGCTACACCAAGAAACAGGCATCCGAGCTGATCAATCAAATTGATCGAGGAGATTTTAGCGCCTTCGAACGACGCGAGATGAAAGCCGTCCCGTTACCGGCCGCGGTCTAACCGCTTTGACGGGGAAGCCGAAGCATTGCCCTTCCGAGCGGAAGGGCGTGAAACCGTGGAGTTGTGCAGGCCCTGTTGCGACGACCGTCGTAGCGCCGATTGCAAATCTTTACGTGAAGACGTGGGTAAGGATAACAAATCACTCATTAACCGCTGTTGCCCCGCGATCACCCGATAAAATCGATCGCTTGGCGCGCCCACTAAAAACAAATACACCTCCACATTCCCCTGAAGCGCCCGGGCCAACGCTTGCACGTGATCCAAACTCAGCACCCCTCTGCCATCAAGCATGCGTTGGACCATACGCCACGTCAGCCCCTCGGCTTCAACCAGGGCTCTCCACCGGCGACGTGGCCAGTGGGACAAATCTTGTCGCACATGATCACGAAATTCCGATGTGAATCGATCTGGCGGCAGCAATCTTACAGCGTCTCCGGAAGAAATAAGACCAGGGAACTCGTGCTTGGCCCGCGCCTGAAGCATCGCCTGCTCATAGCGCTTCTGTAATTCTCGAGTCTTACCACACACTTCCGCAATCAGTCGGATTCGTTTCGGAGAAGGGAGCCGATCACCCTTACTCGAAAGATAGCGGCTAACAAGACTCTGCGTAACCCCTATGGCCTTGGCAAACGCATCCTGAGACGTAAATTCGCTGGACCGAAAGATCCGCCTCAATATGGCCGCAAAGGATTCCTCTGGCAATGTCTCTAAAGTGTCCTGGTCAGAAGGCTCCATCTCTCTCCGCTGAAGCGTAATACATCATTGATGTCCTACTATGACAAATTAGTCATGCCGCGCGCAACGTCATTCGCGACCTGTTTTCCATAATCTAAACGCAATTATGTCCACCCTAGTGTCTCGGTATACTCATGAGCGTAACGTTTTATGACTATCTTGTAATACTTCCAGAAGTTCATTACAATCCGCCATCTTCAACGACGATGTGATGAAAAGACGCCATGACACCTAACCCCATCCCGACCCAGAAAGGATTTGGTTCATATGTCATCGCTCCCACCATCTGACGAGCTGCTACTCTCCGGATCAGACGATTTTCTCTATCGCATCATGGAAGATTACAAAAGTGTGATCCGACACGTCGCCAACCGCTTCCGCAACCTCGATCCGATGTACGACACAGATGACTTGCTCCAAGAAGCGTTTTTCGGCGTCCGTTCAGCCTGTAACAGTTGGGTCCATGCACGTGCCATCCAGATGCAATTCAAAACCTATTTGACGTGGCATATCAGTCGGCATTTCCAGAGCCGTTTCCACGGCGATGACAAAGTGGTCGATATTCTCGATAAACACGGCGCCGTTCGCGTCTCAATCCCCTGGAGTAAATACAAGAAAACTGGACGCGCCGCCGCAAAAGCTCGCGGGTTCACCACCCGCGTACGCTCACTCAATGTGTACTATGATGATCCAACTCATCCAATAGACGCCGGCACGACCAAATCTGAATGGAGCCCCATCCACAACGGCGATGATATCGTTGTCGATATTTTCGATGGGACCGGCTCGCTAGTTGTCACGATTCCCCGCCGCAACTATTTGCGGGTGCAAACTCTCATTCAACAACAAGGCTACGCCGTTCGTGAATTCTCCATTTACGACCAACCACCAGCCCTAACACAAACTCCCACACCGCTTAACACCCTCTTAGCGGCACAGGCATTGTCTTCCGACGAATCGAGCGAAGACGACACGAGTGTCGTCGATCTCTATACAAAGCGAGATGTCTTCCTCACCCGGATTCCCATGACACGATATCGTCAGTTCAAGGCATACATCAGCCAATTCGGACTCAAGACCCGAATCCAGAATCCCACCTTGGTTCCTGAGCCCTTGGAATACGATGACGAGGTTGAGTGTTCCAACAGGGATGAAGCCTATTCTACCGCTGCATCTCTAAGATAAGTCCCAGGACAAGCTATGAAACTTACAGCCAACTCAGACATCATCAAGCTCTTCGAAGTGGAATTTCCCAAAGACACGTTGAGAGTCGGCGAATCCTTTCTCACCATATACAAGTTCCGCTCTGTTCTCAAAGCACTCGGACATGTCTACTCAAAAAGCACCATCTATCGCTGGACTAAGGTGCGTAAAGAGTTTTTACCATCAGTCGTCCAGGAGATTCTCAAACCAGCCCCTTCGGTCTGGTACCTCAATGCCCCACTTCAGACTGACCAGAACCGACAAACCCAGATTATTCCGATGCGGTATCTTTCAGACTCGGTGCATACCGTAGCCACTCCTTACACCTCGCTGAATACCACGCAATCAGAAGTCCTTTCCGGACTCCATTCACTCAGACACCAACTCAGCGCCATGCAATCCCAGCTGGCTCAACTCATTGATGAGTATCCCCGGATTACCACCGACAGAAAGGACACCTCTTATGCACAACACTGAACCAGCGTCCATCCGTCTTCCTTTGAACCGCCTGGACAGCAACCCAACATATCGATCCTTCAGCCGCCCGTTAACTGAGGAAGAACGCCGGATCCTTCACGCAAGCATCGAAGCAGCCCGCTGTATCCTACAACCCATCATCGTCGAATATGTCCAAGCCAAATCGAAATATGATGTAATCGACGGCTATAACCGATGGGATATCGCCGAAGTACTCGGCTATGTCGACATCCCTTGCACCCAAGTCTTTACCGAACAACAACGTCTCCAAGCCCTCATGGCCAATGCAACCCGGCGTCAGCTCTCCCCCGAAGAGCGTAACCAATTACTCGCCAAGGGACGCACGGCTTTTGTCAATTCCGCACAACTATTGATTCCAGAGCTCCGTGGATTGTACGAAAGTGGCGATCTTGCCAGAATTCTTGGTCCTGCCAATGTGCTGTATCTGACCAACGCATCAGAGCAGAAACAGCAGGAGCTGTATGTAAAAATCCAACATGCCTTTAACGCGTCCCTCCCCTCCTCCGCTGCAGCTGAAGAGTTGACCCAACGCATTACATCCCTCTCTGCACAAGTCACCTCGATGCAACGCACAACCACCCAATTAGAAGGCGATCTCGAGGCCACACGGAACGATAAAAACTCCCTCCAGGAGCAACTCGATTCGCTGACGAAGGACCTCGACGTGCTCGCAGACAAAAAGGCGGGGCAAACCAAAAAGACGCTCGAACAGCAGGTAAAAACCCTCACTGACCGAATCACGAAGTTAAGCTCAGACTTGCAGACCACCTCAAGCAAAACGAGAATCTTGGAAGAACAACTGAAGACCGCCGAATCGGAAAAGAAAGCTGCACAGATTTATGCACGATCAGCAGAACAGAAAGCCCAAACCGCACAACAGCGGTTGGCCAGTCCGCAAATCGTGAGTAGCAATTTTGAGTCCATCCATAAACTCATTGAATCCATCAAAGCCCAAATCGTAGCAGCCAAACCGCTCGCAATTGAAGATGAAAAGCTGATTCAAGGCCACATCAGCCAAACCCAGACCTTGCTGGCCGATTTAACCAACACCCTTCAGTCCACAACCGGAGAATTGATTCCGTTTCAACGTCACCTCAAGCCCAAACCACCACAGAGCAAGACCTCAAACGCACAGGCCAACTAACGCTACAGCACAAACCCTCTTCCCGGCGGCTCTCGTTCCGGGAAGAGGTTCCTCACCCCGATCACAACGCTTCCATATCTTCTCAGGACAGAGGCCCACTCAATCGCACTTTCCCTGACCTGTCAAAAATACACCCCCCATCTGTCATTTTTGACAGGTGCAGAACCACTCCTGGGTCATGCAGGATCACAAGCATGAGACGGGAGACTATGGTTGCAGTACAACACGTACAGGAATATGCCATGCCATCCACAACCACCCAGGATTTCGGTAGGTTACTACCCGATCGCACTGTCACGCTCTTACATCAACTCGCACTCAGCTACGCAACAGAAGCCTTCCCGATGCGTAGCGTAATCGAGCTGCTCGAGCCAGAAATCCTGGTCGCACTCAAATATCTACCCACACAGTCACGCACTGCGCTACATCTGGCGAATCGAATCGGAATCCCGGTACCAACGATCACCAAAGCCTTAGCACGGCTTCATCAACAAGGCACACTCAAAGCCATCACCCCCACACTAACATTAACCGATCAAGGGAAACGGGAAGCACTGGCGGTACGGTCGACCACGCATTTTTTAATAGAGAGCCTGCCGAAACTCAAACGCAAGACACTCCGGGACCTCCATTCGCTCCTGTTACGGATCCATCAAGAACGGCTCCGCACAGTCCGTCTGCCCAGCGACTCTGCAACCCGACCCACGAGTAACGGACCCCTCGCTCTTGGTCAGGTAATTCCCATGCCTAGCCCACCGACCGCTACAAGACCAGGCTCTACACCCCTACTCCCCGTACGGAAACAGCACCGTAGCACCTGCCACCAACCATGATCGTTGACGTGTACCCCCGCACCCTTCCCCTCAGATCGTATTTATATATGATGAACACGCGTTCTGACCGACCGCCAATGACACAATTGGCCATGTTCGGGGCCACCTCAATGCCGTCGACGGGCAGGAAGAGTCCCTCCACGACCCTCCCGCAATACCTTCGAGACAACATCGCAGACCCCCTGCAACTGAACCCGGAACAACTGGCTGTCGTTCAGGCCCCTCAAGGCCCCATTTTAGTCATCGCCGGCGCCGGTAGCGGAAAAACCAAAGTCCTCGTGTACCGCACCGCCTGGCTGATCGCGTCCGGTATTCACCCCAGCCGCATCTTGCTCATCACGTTTACCCGCAAAGCGGCGACTCAAATGTTGAACCGCGTGCAAGAAATCAATCCGCTGCCGCGGCACAACATCCACGGCGGCACCTTCCATAGCATGGCCGCGACCTGGCTCAAGACTCACGGCTCCGCTCTCAGCCTCTCCTCTCGTTTCACCATCCTGGACGAATCTGAAAGTGCCAGCCTCCTCCATGTCCTCGCAAGCAAACAACACCTGACGCAACTCAAAGGATTCCCGAATAAACGAACCCTCTTGGCTATCTATGGGTTTGCGGCCAATAGCATGGCCACGATCCCCGACACGATCGTCCGGGTCTACCCGCAATACGAAGCCTATACGACCCAAATCGAACAACTGCATCGTCTCTTTCGCGATACCAAATGGACACAGCAACGGTTCGACTACGATGACCTCCTCCTCCTCGTCCATCGCCTGCTCATGGAACAACCCGAAACTGCCGCCAGGCTTATCACTCGCTATCAAGCCATACTCGTTGATGAGTACCAAGACACGACCCGGCTTCAGGCTGAACTCGTCAGGCTCCTCGGCATCTCGCACCGCAACGTGCTCGTGGTGGGCGACGATTCCCAGTCAATTTATTCCTTCCGATCCGCCGACGTCCAAAATATGCAGGACTTCCCACTCCTCTTTGATGACACCACCACGTTTACCCTCGTCCAGAACTACCGCAGTACCACTCCCATAGTCCAAGTCGCCAATAAAGTGCTGGAAGGCGCGCCCCATCTCCACCCGAAGACCTTACTGGCCCAGCGACAATCCGCAACCCGTCCCCAGCTCGTGCAATGCCCCGACGAACCCACTGAAAGCACCTATATCATCGAGCAAATCCGAGGGTTACAACAACAGGGCCTCGGTCTGCATCGTATAGCTGTGCTCTTCCGATCTTCGGCGCATTCCTACGACCTGGAGACGGCCCTCGCCCGATACCATCTGCCATTTGTAAAATACGGCGGGCTCGCCTTGACCGAAACCGCCCACGTCAAAGACTTCTTGGCGTATCTCACCGTCGCCCGCTATCCGAACACTCGTAGCGCATGGCACCGCTTACTCTTGTTAGTCGATCGAATCGGACCCGCCACCGCTGAACAGATCATTACCAGTATGAAGACGGCCGCCCGCCCCTTCGACATGCTCCGCCAACACCAAGGCCCAGCCGCACACGATCTGAACCACCTCGCCACCATCCTCACTCAACTACACGACGAGGAGATTCCGCTCGGCCTCCGACTCCAAGCCATCTTGGATCACTATGCCGGACCACTCAAACGGCACTACCCGGACGACATGCGAGAACGGCTCTCCGAACTCAACTATCTGACGCAAAGATTTAAGGACTTGAAAGATCTCGACGCAGTGTTAGAGGCTCTCAATACCCCCTCACGCTCCACACGAAAAGAAAGTTCCGGACATCCCAGCGACACCCTCGTCCTCTCGACGATTCATTCCGCGAAAGGCCTTGAATGGGACGCCGTCTTTCTCATTCATGTAGCTGATGGTCAACTCCCTCACGCCCGCAGCCTCAGCGATCCAGCGAACCTGGAAGAAGAACGTCGCTTGCTCTATGTCGCGGTTACGAGACCACGATACCGACTCTGGCTCACCTATCCCCTCAACGCTGTGGCCACAGGGGGAAACAGAGCCAGCGGCCGAGTCTCACGATTTTTGGAGATGCTCGACGACACGATTCTCGATCGCGTCATGATCGCATGAGGTCAACCATGTCTATCTACACACCCTATCGCTTTCAGTTTGACGCCACAAGCGACAACCCCGACGCGAAACCCTATGTCTCCAAGCTCAAATGGAACGCCCAACTCGCCCGTATCGAGCACGCCATGTATCCAATGACCCATCAACCACTGAGCAATACCAGCACACGGGTGTATGGAGAGTTCATCGCCCTCCCCTACGACATCATCGAAACACGGCGCGGCGCCCTCACCCGCAAACGCAAAACCGTGGAATTACTCTCCAGATTTCTGGTGACGCCGCGAGGCTACCTCGTCCTCATTGGTGAAGGACGCGATACGATCGCCTGCGAGATGATCACCCAATACCTGCAAGGGAAACGCGCAGCCAGCACCCTGGGCACCGATCACAAAGACATCACTGGCGCCATTTCAGACTGGAAAGCCCTCACGGAGCTCCCCTCCCCCACTCCCCCCGGACACGCACGCCTCGAACAGCTTACCCAGCGAAAACACGCCTTAGAGTTAGAACTCAAGGAGATTACGGAAGAACTTGCGGCTCTCACGGCCACCCCCTCACACCCGTAATATCACCATGACAGCTACGAACACCATCGACCCCATAAACTGGATGAAGGAGCTCCCCTATGAATCGGTTGCGATTTCCATTTCTAGGCTACACCGTCATCATTCACTGGTCCTGGCTAATCGCCGTCAGCCTCCTGACCTGGAGTCTCTCTACCGGGTACTACCCCAAGCTCTTTCCTGAGCTCCCCAATGTTCTCTTGTGGGCCTCGGGATTTATGACCACAGTCCTCTTATTTCTCTCCGTACTCCTCCATGAATGTGCCCATGCCGGGGTTGCCACAGCCCACAACGTCAAAGTCCACGACATCATGCTCCACATCGTCGGGGGATGGACGATGCTCCCCCGAGAACTAGCGACGCCCAGCCTGGAAGCGAAAGTGGCGGTGGCCGGACCCTTCTGTTCGGCCGTCATTGGCCTCCTTCTGTGGCCCATTTCTGAGTTTCCCATTGCCCTCTACCTGATGAAGTTCAACTTCCTTCTCGCCGGCTATAACCTCCTCCCCGCCTTTCCGATGGATGGGGGACGGATCCTGCGGGCTTGGTTTTGGAAACAATCCGGCTCCTTTTCACATGCGACAGAACGGGCCTCTCAGTTGGGCAAACACATCGCCATTGCCATGATCTTGATCGGAGTCGGCGGACTTCTCTTCAACTGGGGGACGTTTTGGTTAATCGTCGGCGGGATCATTCTCCGCATGGTCTCGGATGGCACACACCATACGGTGGAATTTAGTCAGCTCCTCACAGGCCGGGTTCGCGATGTCATGATTCCCGGACACAGTATTCTCTCACTTGAAGTGGGGCAAACCGTCCCCGGCGTGAAAGCGCTCTTTCTCCGTTATGGCTTTCATCATTTCCCCGTCATCTGGAATGGCCACGTCGTCGGACAAATTCGCTATGAGGATCTCCGACAACACCCCGATTGGGATACCGATAACGAACAGCCCATTAGCCAACTCATTCGGCCAATCAACCCTGAAATTATCATCCACCCCGACGCACCCATTCGGGATGCCTTTGATCAAATGCTCCTCACCGCCTCCCCACGGCTACTGGTCTACGACGGCAATCAATTTGTCGGGATGATTACCCGCGCGAGCGTCACGCGGCTTCGAGAATTGCACCAGAAAGACACCCCCTGGGTCGGGATTACCGGCCCGGCACCGGCTGCTGTCCGTCATTCGTAATATGCGGAAAGTTCACCTTCACATACGCCGGATAGACGTCGAGCGTTCGTCCTTTCGCCAACATATTCTGGCTGCGAAAGTAAAACCACCGATCCGGCAAGCCAATGACCTTTTCCTGCTGAATCTGCCGCATCTTGATGCCACGCATGGTCACGCCAGAGCCCAAGCCGATCACCGCCTCTTGCCGATCCACCACCGGACTCGTCTCCATGATGTGCTCCGCCGTCACTGGATGGTTCACACGGAAATAGAGCCAGGTATTGATGCTGTCGACTACACTCTGTGCCGACAAGATCCCCGCCTCTTTCTCGGGTTGCGCCTTCGATTGGGTATAGAGATGCACCCAAATGCGCGCGCCGCCCGCCTTGTTAAACAACTCGTGAATCCCCGGATACAGGACGTTGTGTCCCTCATCCAAATGCAAGCACAACGGAATCTCCAACCGAGAGCCACGGGCGAATATCCGTCCCGCCAACGACTGAATCATCGACACAAACACCTTCGCGACCAAGTACGACACCCGCGACGTCAACATGCTGCCCAACGTACAGAACAACAAGACGGGCTCGCCATTCTCCAACCGTTGAATAAACGGATTCGTTCGGGCTTTGCCAATGATCCGCCCCGTGTTCCCCATCGTGAGCTTGATCATCGCATCACGCAGCGAGGCCGAAATCTTCACATAAAAGTCCTTGAGCGCGTCACTTTGAATGATGCTGTCGATCGTATGGCAGAGATCTTCCGTGCCGGGCAACATCGCCAGACTTTCCCGCAGTCGACGCAAATCCTCATGGCCAATACGTTTCTTGATATCGTCGAACGTCAACGCCGTGAGGTCCCCTCGCGCCCGCCCCAACTTAATCAACCCACTGATGATCGCATGCGACACGGATTCCGCTGTGCCGGTAAAGAACTCCGTTCCGCGTTCGTCTTTCCCGGGCAACACACTATAAATATGATTCACCAACTCCTCTTCCATATAGTAGTTCGACAGGGGATCGAGATAAATCGACACATCTGGGAAAATGGGCGTCAACAACATGACTTGATCCAACCGACCCGACTCGGCTGCCACCTGAACAAACTTCGAAAACAACCCCTGATCTCCCTTGGGGTCAAACACGACGGTCGAGTATCCCTTGCGGATATCCTGTTCCATCACCGCTTCAATCAAGCGGCTCTTCCCACTTTGTGTAGTCCCAAAACAGCCAACATGCCCCCGGCGATCTTCATCTGGCATCCAAATCAGCCCTTCTTCGATCGGTTCCACCCCCAACACAGCGCCATGACCAAAGACGGTCCGAGCCGGCCACAACGGACGCAACCGCCCCTGTCGATTAATATCTTGCAACCGCGCCATGGGCGATTTTCGATTGCCCCACCCCCCATGGCTCTCCGAGTCTCCAAACGAACGAAATCCGATCATCAGGCCCCCCTTTCGCCAGCATCTGTCTCTCTTACCTATTACAAGCAACCCATGACCCGCAGCCGCTCTAAGGTTGTGGGGACCGTTCAACATCCGTAATACACTCATAAGGAGTGCTGTATGCAAATTCCGCGTTTTTACACCAAAACCAACGCCAATCCGTACGCCGATCAACAGTACGTCGAGCGGAAGTCCCTCCCGCCTGGAAAGACCACCCCGATCTCCCTCATGGCCCCGCAGTCCTGGTCGCAAATGGCCGTGGATGTCCTCACACAGAAATACATGCGGAAGACGGGCGTGCCTCAACCCGAGTCAGATCGCCTCGGCCGAGAGACTGATGCCCGTCAGGTCTTCCGTCGTATCGCCGAATGCTGGACGTTCTGGGGACGACGCGGAGGGTATTTCACCACTGACCAAGACGCACAGGCCTATAGTGACGAGCTCCAGTACATGCTGGCCCACCAAATCAGCGCACCTAACTCACCCCAATGGTTCAATACAGGCCTGCATTCCTCGTACGGCATTACCGGTCCGGACCAAGGACTCTGGCGATGGAATCCAGATACCAAAGACACCGCGCTCGTGGGCAATGCTTACGAACACCCGTCCGCCTCGGCTTGTTACATCCAGTCGATTGCCGATGATCTCGTCAACGAGAACGGGATTATGGATCTCTGGACCCGTGAAGCCCGGCTCTTCAAGTTTGGATCCGGAAGTGGCACGAACTTCTCCACCCTCCGCGGAAAAGGGGAACGCCTCTCCGGTGGTGGAACGAGTTCTGGGCTCATGTCATGGCTGAAGATCGGCGACACCGCCGCCGGCGCCATTAAGTCCGGGGGGACCACCCGTCGCGCAGCCAAGATGGTCATTCTGAATATCGACCACCCGGATATCGAAGCCTTCATTCATCTCAAGGTCCAGGAGGAACAGAAAGTCGCCGCATTGGTCGTCGGTTCACACCTGTGCGCGACGCATCTCAACAAGATCATCCAGGCCGCCTGGATTATGGAAGACGGCACCGCGCTCGTGCAGCCCAATCCGAAATTCAACACAGGCCTCAATGAAGCCATTCGCGCCGCACGGCAAGCCCGCATTCCCGAAACCTATATTCAACGAGCCCTCAGTTTTGCCAAAAAAGGGCACAAGAACTTTGCGTTCTCCCTCTACGACCTGGGCTGGGAAGGGGAAGCCTATCAAACCGTCACCGGCCAGAATGCCAACAACAGTGTCCGTGTCACGAAGGCGTTTCTCGATGCGGTCAAAGCCGATGCATTGTGGAACCTGCGCAATCGCACCGACGGCGCGGTTGCTAAAACTGTTCGTGCCCGCGAACTGTGGGATCACATCTGCACAGCCGCGTGGCAATGTGCTGATCCGGGCATCCAATACGACGACATCATCAATGACTGGCATACCACACCGGCCCAAGGCCGTATCAACGGGAGCAATCCGTGCAGTGAATATCATTCGAATGATGACACCAGCTGTAACCTGGCCTCACTCAATCTGATCAAATTTCTGAAGCCCGATGGCACCCTGGATCTCGACGCCTACCGTCATGCGATCCGGCTCTGGACCATTGCACTCGATATCACCGTCTACATGGCATCGTACCCAAGCCGAGCCATCGCCGAACGCACTGCCACCCTCCGGCAGCTCGGCCTTGGCTATGCCAACCTCGGGGCCGTCCTGATGCAACTTGGACTCCCGTACGATTCTCCCAAAGCCCGCGCTGTCGCCCAAGGTCTGACCGCCTTACTCACTGGCGAGGCCTACGACACCAGCGCCGAACTTGCCGATGCACTGGGCCCATTCGACCACTATCCTGAGAACCGGGAGTCCATGTTACGCGTGATTCGGAATCACCGACGCGCCGCCCATGGCGAGACCCGCCCTGAAGTTTATGAACAGCTCACAGTCGCGCCCCAAGCACTGGACCTCGCACAGTGCCCCTCAGCACTGGCAGAAGCCGTCCAAACCAGTTGGAACAACACCCTCAGAAATGGCACGAAACACGGCTATCGCAACGCACAAGTCACGGTTTTGGCCCCAACTGGCACGATCGGCATTGTCATGGATTGTGATACCACCGGTATCGAACCGGATTTCTCCCTGGTCAAATACAAGACCCTCGCCGGCGGCGGCACAATGAAGTTCGTTAACGAATCCGTCCCCCCTGCCCTTCGCACATTAGGCTATCCTCCAGAGCAAGTCGCAGCCATCACCCGGTATGTCGTCGGCACCGGTACCCTGCGTGATTGCCCCACACTCAATGTAGAGCAGCTCCAGAACCTAGGAATCTCGACCAACGCACTCGACCGGATCGAACAGGGCATTCCGAAGGTCCTGGATCTTGCCATGATAATCACCCCGGAGACCGTGGGCATCGAATGGTGTCAACAACGGTTCGGTCTGTCGACCACAGCGCTCCAGGCACCGGAGTTCAATCTCCTCAAACAACTCGGCTTCACGCAGGACGCTATTACCCAAGCGAACCTACACGTCTGTGGGGCGCTGACCATCGAAGGCGCACCAAATCTCAAGCCTGAACATCTTGGCGTATTCGACTGTGCCGTACCGGGCGGAACGTTGGGCACGCGATCCATTGCCCCAGACGGGCATCTTAAAATGCTCGGTGCTGTGCAGCCGTTCTTAAGCGGCAGCGCCAGTAAAACCATCAACCTGCCGGCCACGGCGGACATCGAAGACATCGCTCGACTCTACACACTCGCCTTCGATTTAGGGGTCAAGTGTCTGGCCGTGTACCGCGACGGCTCGAAACTGAGTCAGCCCTTACAGGCTATGGGAGCAAGCGAACTCGCACAAGCCGTGGAAGACAAGAATATTCCCGCGGTTGCGAAAGCTTTAGCCCAACAGACCATCGAGCGTGGCAAGCACCGCCCTTTACCGAACAAACGGAAAGGATATACGCAAAAAGCTACGATCGGCGGACACAAACTCTACATCCGGACAGGAGAATACGAAGACGGCACCCTCGGCGAGATCTTCCTCGATATGCATAAGGAGGGGGCGGCATTTCGAAGCTTGATGAACTGTTTTGCCATCGCAATTTCCACGGGACTGCAATACGGCGTCCCGCTCGAAGTGTTCGTTGAATCCTTTACGATCATGCGTTTCGAACCCAACGGTCCCGTCTCCGGCCACGACCGAATTAAGATGGCCACCTCGATCATGGATTATATCCTGCGGGATCTCGCCATCAATTATCTCGATCGACAGGATCTCGCCAATATCCAAATGACAGGAGAAGATCTCCGAGGCGACTCCGTGAAGCCTTACATTCAGAAAAGTAACGGACACTCGAGCTATCTCCCCGCGTCACAACAAGCCTCCGGGCGCTCAGACGCAGAAGAGGCTAAAGCGAAAGGCTATACGGGCGATCCCTGTCCAGAATGCTACCGATTCACCATGGTCCAACGTGGCACATGCAAAACCTGTCAGTCCTGCGGCGCAAACTCAGGAGGCTGTAGCTAGGCCCTAGAACCGAGTAATGGTCCCGGAGTCTGAGACATGAAGACGTCCCTAACCAAGACCGACGCACAACGAATCAAGCGCCTGAAAATGTCACTGCGAGATTGCTATGTCTTTGCAAGACGGCAATCAATCAAGGCCACAAAGTCAGGTCTTGACGATAGCCCGTGGAGGAGCATGATCAAATTCTGTCAGTCAGCTGATACGGATGGTGATATTTGCTGTGAAAGTGTACTGCGTGTTCACCGCAAACCAGACCAGATGTGACGTAACAATCACAGTGTGCTGTTCCGGAATCTGTAGTGTAACCATTCTTAAAGACTCCTATGCTCACATTTCTCTCGCGTTTTCATAAACCAAAGCCTCTCGACACACGCTGGGAACAGCTCATCACCTGTCAGGGTGGGATTCATAAACGCATCGACGAGAACCGAGAACTTCTTGCACTGCTTCTCCGCGAAGAACGGGTCTGGATCGAATCACAGCCCTCCATTCTAGAAATCCTCAATAACCACGATCAGTTCCTCTGCACCATCCACAACCATTGTCCTGGTCTGGCTCAGGCCACTCTCGAATACAAAAAACCCAGACCATGGCCCCTGCCCTTACCCCGCACCCGTACCGAATACATCGCCAGAATCGCTGAAACCGACCAAGTCGCCCTCATCACCTCTCACCCATTTGAAACTCAATGTCCCCATCGGTTCCGAGACAAGATCGCCAAATTAAAAGGAGCCCACCGTCGACTCGTCGAGCACCAGACGCTCTCGAAAATCTTACGGACCCATCTCCCTTTCTTGACCGAGACTTGGTGGGTCAGTCATTGCATTGAAAGCCATGAAGAATTTTTCACATACTGCCAGCTCCTCCAGACAGACCCCATCTAACTCTGGCATCACTAGATAGATACGCTACCCATGGCGTTTGCCGCGCTAACCCGGCCATGAGCAAGAGCTGACACGGAGGCTATGGGATTCGCTCGGCCTCGTTGTTGTTCCGAACCAACACCCCACCCTGGAGGTTCACCGATCCCGATCAAAGAGCCTGTCTACATCGGGACACCCCGCCTTCCGGCGGGCGTAATACATAGGCAGGCACGATTCACACTGTCACTCGTCACCCTTAGCAAGGAGCCACGCATGTCTCGCATACCTGTCCTCTTTATTGCCGTCATCCTCCTGATCACCACCGGATGCGCCAACCATCTCACCATCAAGCGCCAGCTTTCGTCACAAGCCAGTAACACCGTATTTCTCCAGCCCACAAAGGAGAAGACCATCTATGTGGAAGTACGGAATGCCTCGGATAATCCCCATGCGCTTCTCTCTGACTTACCATCGCGCCTGACTCAAAAAGGGTACACCGTTGTCCAAGACCCCGATCAAGCGCACTTCGTCCTCCAAGCCACCACGGTGTTTGCAGCCAAAGCCAAACCAGGCACGACACTCGATAGTCTGCTTGCGGGAGGGTTTGGCAGCGTCATTGGCGGAGGTCTCGGAACCGCAATCGCCGTGTCTCGTGGTGCCGGATTCGGAATGATTCCTGGTGGCGCGGCCGCCGGCGCCGTCGTGGGCTTCGTAGGATCCAAAGCCACGGAAGACACACAATTGTCGTTGGTGACCGATATTCAAATCACCGAGCGCACCAAAGAACAAGTTGAGCAAGTTGTCTCATCTCAAATCGCTCAAGGTGGAGGGCTTCCCAATCAGGGGAAATCCATCACGCTGTTCTCCGGTCAATCCCTCAATGCCCCAAATGCGGGGAGCATGACGGAAACCATCCAAGAAGTGCATCGGGGGAACACCCGCATCCATAAAGCTCGTTATGCCGCGATGGCGCAAGAGATGTGGATGTCTGAAAAAGAAGCCTCTGAAGATTTGGTCAAGCGTCTCACGGACAGCATTAGCGGTCTGTTTTAAACACAACCGATACCCAAAACTGGAGCGCCTATGTCACCCTCTGACCGATACTCTCCGACGTCCCTCATTCACACCGTTCGGCATCGCTGGCCGATAGGGCATTTGATATTCGCGTGCCTGCTCGGGCTCATGTCCGTGCAGGCCTATGCGGCTGATCCAAAGCCCACACCAGACGGAGGCCTCCCTTGGCTCCAATTGATCGATCGGCAACAGTTCGATCAAAGCTGGGATCAAGCCTCCATCTTCCTCAAAGAGCACATCACGAAAACACAATGGCACGACATCCTCCGCCAACAACGACAGCCTCTGGGCGCCATCTCCTCTCGTAATAAGCTGAAAAGCGAATACCAATACAACATCCCCGGTATCGGCGCCGGCACATTCCAAGTCACCGTCTACCGTACAAGTTTTGCCAATCAAACGACGATGGATGAAACACTTATTCTCGCTAGGGAAACTGACGGGAAATGGCGAGCGATCGGCTATTACCTAAAATAACGACACTCTCCACCACCTATGAACTGTTGTCGCGCGATCATTGACGCTATCCTTGATCCTCGCTTGAGGCGCTATCAACAGACCTCACCACGATTTCTCATTCTTTATCAACCCGGAGCTCGTTTCTATCAAGTCGGCGTACGTTGCCTACAACTCGGATCCATATTGCTGGCCTTGACACTTGGTCATCTCTACTTCGCATCACAGTGGTCACCCTACCCCGTGCTCGCCACCCTGATCACGCTGAGTGTTGGCATCTTTGCCTTGGCCACCGCGACAGAACGATGGATCCACACACGGAAGATGACGCTCACGGAAACTAGCTGGGAACAGTTATACAAACTCCTGGTCGACTTTCGACAGGACACCGACTTACGATTTACCATCAATCATGCGCTCGATCGCTCGTATGCCATTTCCAACGACATTTACACCACCATTGTCCCGCAAATCTGCGCGCATTTTATCGCTCGGAAACAACGGACGCATCATGTCTATCCTCTAAATTTTCTTGTTCCGCCCCAACTCGCCTGCCTGTCTGAATTGGGCTACCACGTTCAACCGGAACCACGACCGTCCCGCCCCAGTCAAACCCGTAAACATCAACCAGACTGGAGCCCTGAGTTCGTCCCGGCCGCATGAAAGAGATCGTCATGGAGAGACCTTCCCCAACCGTTCGCATTCTCACCTACCGCCCGTATCTTGTGTGGCAACATGTTGCCCTCTCCTGGACCTGGGCCATGTACCTGCTCACAGGCATCGGGCTTGGTCTCTCTCTCAGTTCGAACTCTATCGATAACTATTTCTGGGTAGGCGCCAGCCAGTTGCTCGGCATATTGGCCATCTTCATTGGTTTACCCTGTGCTATCGGCGCCTCATCCATTCTCAAGATCCTAAATTATCTTCAAAAACACTACTGTCCTCTCTGCCAATGGAAGTTATCCCACATCTCACGTCTATCCTGGTTGATTTGGGAAAGCAGTCAAGTCGTCAGAATCGGGTGCTTGCTCATCCTCTTTTTGCTAATCCTTCTCGGGGAAAGCCTTGCCCTCTGGTATTGGGAATATGAGGAGCCGCTATTCCAGAGCGCATTCCTTTTACAAGCAGGAGGAGGAATTCTTATTTGCTATATGTTGGCGACCATCATCTATCTCCATATTGAGTCCAAACTCGAACGGGTCACAGTTGAAGATAGCCAACTAGATATTGCGCATTCACATGGTTTTCCAATACTCACGAAAGTGATTCACGCCCAGAATGTATGCCGTTCATGATCAACACCAATCTCCATAGTCGGTGTTCTACATGTAAGACCGTCTTGAGCCCTCACTGGACACATTGCCAAATCTGCAAAACCGCCTGTACCTTGAATAAGCCAGCAGGCCCCACAACAGATCGCTGTAGAATCCACCCTGGAGATCTGATCGCTTATAAAACCGGAGACGTCTTGTATGAGGGAGAAATCCACCACACTACCGTGACCGGCACACACATTAGCTGTCATCTTGTGTCCGGACAGACCATTCCAGGCCGATCGATTCGCGCCATCGGCATCAGACACACGGATCGCACAACGCAGGCCGCAATCGCTATTCGCAATGAGGAGCAACTGATCATGCGACCGGAACCCTCTGACTCTCAGCCCTCGAGCGAGTCCAGTCGACCATTACGATCTCCCTGGTATCATCACTGGAAAGATATCGCCGAAATGACTATGAACATCTTGCCTCATGAGCCTCGAGTAAAACTCATTACCTCGATGCTCGACCGGTGCGATGCCGTCTATAAGCAGGGTGACGAGGTAGGATTCATCCGATTGAAAGAGCAGCTTCGCAATCTGATCAACGCATCCACTCCAAAACCCACGAAAGCGACGGCATAATCATGCCGCGGAACATATTCGACCCTGTCTCAACATGGCTCTCAACCACGCATCACGTCGCAACATAGTAAGATCATCACATGCAAGCCCGCATCCGAAGAGCCAACCCCACAGACCACGATCCATCAGCTCATTATTTTGAACTATCCATGCACCACGACGGCCATCCTGAATGGGAATGGACCATCATCCCAATTGAGCCAGAAATTGATCCGCGTGAACGGATACTGATGGGACTATGCCAACCACTAACTAACATGCGTACTGCCCCCGAATCCCTGCTCACGCTCACTGACACATGGAGGACACTGGACCAGAGCAGCATCCAATGGATCCACCAATCCTTACTCGAGCCCCTCATCCATCATATTCACTTTCAGTTAAGACAAATACGCAATTATAGCGATCTGCCCGGATCAATCTTCTCCCTCTATCAAGCCCTGAATCGAGTCCGTCAGCAAGCCCTCCGACATAAGCTGTTCACTCAACCCACACCACCTAGCCTGTCCGGACGATGGATGCGTTACCCAGACGCCATGCCGACACCAACGACCACCGATGCACAGATTATTGAAGCTTTCTTAAACTATGGCGCTTTAGAGATCTACGGTCCTGCAAAACACGATCTCTTGATGACACTAGAGATTCAACGATGGGCCGATGGCATTTACTGGGTCAACACAGACATGTCACCTCAAGTCGGAGCCATCATCCCTGGTTCACTCCTGATTCATCTCGACAGTCTCTCCTCAGGCACCTTCATCACCAGCGAACAATCCGTATATACTCTCCAACCGCAACCCATCACCCTGCACCCAGGGCTGCAACAATGGCTCACAGATACGTTTCTCTGGTTCCATGAACCCCAACCGGATCCAGACAAGATAGAAGAATACCTTCTGCAGCAAGCGAGAGAACTCTCGCCGGAACAACCTGGCCTCCCAGGGCATCAGTACGATAAACGCATCGCCTACGCTCGAATTATTCAAGGGATCCCTGTTGATGATATTGACCAGTAACCCCTATCGGTCAGATCACACACCACAGACCATTCACTCCTAGCTCACACGTTCCTACACGCTGTATCAGCAACATATCCCTCATTCCTTATAACTATTCCACGGAGGCTCTTCCAATAGGTCATCTATCCGCATATTCGACGCTGCTCCACCCCATCACAATCGATGAACAACCCTAAACGAATAACGGCTATCCATCACCAGTGCCGCAGCACATCCCATGGCATGGCATCACAAGTGACAAGCCCATTTAAGGAGTCCCTATGACAACACCGCTTGCCGACCATTTCCGCAAAGTCATCAGCTCCAGCGTACCTCTCATCGCTATCACCACCCCCGATCCCGCGATGACAATTGCCAACCTCCTTCTAGTGCGGCCGGCTGAACTTGCTCACGAATCATACGCAGTGTTGCAATGGGACATCGTCGACGGTCTCTCCATTACAGCAGCTGAAGCGCAGCTCAGCCCACGGCCGGATCAGCTCCAAAGTGAGGATGCAAAAACTGAGTTACTCAAAGACCAATCCGCAGCCAATGCAATCAAGAACCTCTCCATGGCGCTCTCACTTGCAAGAAAGTTGAAGCCCAATACGATTCTCTTCATCCACAACGCCCATCGGTATCTCCAGGATAGCGCGGTCGTCCAAGCGATCTGGCATCTGCGCGATAATTTCAAAAGCGAGGGCAAAACCCTCGTCCTCCTCGCCCCTCAACTCAAACTACCCATAGAGCTGAGCCATGACGTCATCCTGCTTGACGACCCGTTGCCCAATCGCGAACAGCTGCAGTGCATCATTTCAACCCAATACATCAATGCCAAGAGCAGCAATGCCTCGATCCCAGACCCCTCACCTGACCATCTAGAACAGACAATTGACGCGGTCACTGGACTATCCGCCTTTGCAGCCGAACAAGCAGTGGCCATGTCATTTACCTCAAAAGGAATCTATCTCCCGAAACTCTGGGAGCACAAATTCCAGGCGATCGAACAAACCCCAGGGCTGAAGATTTACCGCGGAACGGAACGGTTCGACGATATCGGCGGCGTGGCCAACATCAAGGAATTCCTCAGATCGATTCTAAATGGCCGTGCGAAACCGGGCGGAGTGATCTTCATCGATGAAATTGAGAAGGCCTTGGCCGGCGCCAACAGCACCCACGGCGACAACACCGGCGTCTCACAAGAGATTCACAAGCAACTCCTGGAATACATGCAGAACGAAGACGCCACCGGCATTATCATGGTCGGCCTCCCCGGAACCAGTAAGAGTATGATCTCCAAAGCAGCCGGCAAGGAAACCGGCATCCCAACAATCGAATTCGACCTCGGCGCTGTGAAAAGTTCGAATGTTGGCGCTTCCGAACACAACATGCGCCAGGCCCTCAAGGTCATTGGCACCATTACAAACCATGCCCCGTTGTTCCTCGCAACCTGCAACAGTCTCCACACCCTCTCGCCGGAACTCCGACGACGATTCCGACTCGGGACCTTTCTCTTTCCCCTCCCCTCACGAGAAGAACGGGAAGCCATCTGGTCGATCTATCTGAATAAATACAACATCCCAGAAGAACCCGGCCCACTACTCGACCAGCCCTGGACCGGCGCCGAAATTCGACAAGCGGTAGATATTGCATGGCGTATGAACCTCCCACTCAATAAAGCCTCACAATACATCGTGCCGGTATCCATCAGCGCCAAAGACACCATCGAACAACTGTATACCCAAGCCCATCATGCACTCCTCTGTGCCAGTTACCCTGGCCCCTTTGACAAAACTCGCAACACCGCTGCCAAACCCGCCCCTGCCGGCCGGCGGAGTCGGCCGCTTGCCGCCGTACAAGAAGGCCAAGCGTAAGTCCCAACGCCCCTCCGTAATACCTATAAAAGGAGACCTCCATGTCGACCATGACCATGATGCCACCAACTGAAGATTTGACCCGCGAGCAACTGTTCTCGAAAGCCGCTTGCATGACGCTTTCCATTCATAAAGTCGGCTTCTCGCGAAAAACAAAAGTCGCCATCAAATCCAAAGCGGACCAAACCCTGGTCAAACGCACGAAATGGATCATTGATTGCCCTGAATACCGTGCCATCACGCGTCTTGACGACAAGGCCAAGCGGGATTGCGAAAAATTCAAACTCCCAGCTACGATCGGCCGGGGCATGATGCTGATTGCGGCTAAAGACCTACTGGAGGTCTACCACATCCTCGATGAGTATCAGATGCAACGCCATGCCTTGATCGACAAGTTTTGCAGTGTGTACGCGGACCGGAAACTCGAAGCCAAAGACCGCCTCAAAGACTTGTACGAGGAGAAGGAATATCCCACCTTGGCAGAGGTTCGCGACAAGTTCCGTGTCGACATCCAGTTCCTGACCTTTGACCTACCCGGGTTCCTGCAGAACGTCGATCGCACCCTGGCCGAACGGGAACGAGAGAAAATGGCAGAACTGTTCAAGGGGTACGGAGAAGAAATCCGTGGCGGGTTACGTGAAATGCTTCAAGGCCTGGTCGACCATCTGTTGGGGGCACTCTCTTCCGACAGTGACGGTCGCCCAAAGACCCTGCGTGCGGCCGCCTTAACGAACCTCACTGAATTCCTGACGTCGTTCGACCGCCGGAACGTCACCGACGACAGCGAGCTCGATAAAGTTGTCACCCAACTCCGTAACACCCTCGGCGGTATCACGCCCAAGGGGTTACGCAAAGACATGCAATACCAAGAAATCATCCGCACCAGCCTTGAGTCCGTTCGAACCCAGCTCACCAGCCTGGTTGTTCCTCAATCCACCAGACGGATTCTCACCAGCCAGGACAACTTGTAAATCTTGGAGCGTAATAGGAAAGAAGAGGGGAGCGTGACTACAACCCCACGCTCCCCGACTATGATGCACCCAACAGCCCTGACCATCTCGCCGGAGCATACTCGAATCAGGAAACCCCAAGATGTCCTGATCTATCTCAAGACCCTACGTCTCCACTTACTCCCAGGAGATACGATTGTGCTCAGCCTCAATCAAGATTCTCGCCCGATCGCTCGGCAATACTTTCCCTACAACCCAGTGCATACCTTGGGACCTCACACCCAAGACATTTTCAAAGCCGCTTTTGCCCATAAAGCAGCTCGCATCATCCTGATCTCTAGTCACCCGCTCATTCGACGAGGCCCGTTTACACCCACCGAGGAGCAGCTCAATTATGCCGCCCAATGCTCTCTCGCTGGGCAATTACTGAATCTACCCATTGTCGATCACTTAATGGTCAACGAAACCGTATGCGAGTCGTTACTCCTAAACTTTCACAACCAGCTGTCCCGTTACGCCCTCCGCTACTCACAACAGCATGCCAACCCCTTACTCACTAACATATGCCCAAACTAGATGACGCCCTACTGACAAAAGCACGACAAATCGACCTCATTTCCTACCTACGTACCCTCGGACACCAACCAGTCTATATGAAAGGCTATAGGGCCCTCTTCCATTCCCCGCTTCGAGAAGACAACAACCCCTCATTTACCGTGAATTACACAGATGGCGCCTGGAAATGGATCGATTGGGCCCGAGACACCCATGGGGACGGTATTGATCTCGTCATGGGCTTAAAAGGTCTAGATTTCCAAGCCGCCGTCAAAGACCTCCTCGGCGCAGCCACAACAGCCCCACCAGTACCCAGAGACCTGACAGGCCCCGTTATGACTCCGCACAACATCCGACGGATGTATACCCGCTTGCGGGAGGCCATGACACCTGAACATGTATTCTTAATCCATCAATACTTTCTGAGCCAAAATTTGGCGTTCCCACAAGAGCTTGGTATTGTGTATCTCGACATTACCGTAAACGCAGACGGGTTGAGACTCCCCTTTCTCGGGATCCCAGCCCCATCCGCCAATCCCCAGTCCATGACCACCCTGGAATGTCGAGCCCTCGATAGTCGACGAATTCCGCGTCTGCAACGACGACGAACCTTCGGGCCGAAGTCCCTCTGGGTTATTCGACGACCCTCCCCAGGGTTACTTGTGACCGAGAGTATCCTGGATTGCCTCGCCGGCAACCAATTGCTACAGCATCAACTTTCCCTGTGTGCCCTGAACTCAATCAACCTCATTGACCAGCTCCTCCCGTGCGTCCGCCAACTCCGGCCGAAAACCATCTACCTAGCGCTCGATCATGACGAACGCAAACCCAAAAACGGGAAGACACCTGGACAAACCGCGCAACACAAAGCCTGCACGACATTAGTTGAAGCTGGCTATCGCGTCGTTGAAGTCCAACAGCATGCACGCGCAGGGGTTAAAGACCTCCATAAGCTCCTGTTGAAGGATCCAACCCCAATCACACTTCAGCAGCTCGAACAGCACGGCACCATCCACATGCCGGCATCTCAACACGCTTAACGCACTCGTTACCACTCACATCTATTCGTCTCTACGATGAGGAGGCTGTGTGTCACACACCACGCCAATGACCGTTCCGCTTGCCGAGTTTCTCGAAACCTTTTCTGACGCCCTCTGCACGACCACCGCCAATCAACTCACCCCTCAATTCACCCCAGAGCTCCTCGAGACTGCTCGCCCTATTCTTCAAAGTTTCGGTGAGCCACTATTTCCTGCTCAAGAGAACGTGGCCGCCGCGCTAGCCTCCGCATTTCTCCACCACAACAGTGCGATCTGCTCGGCGGAAATGAGCACAGGAAAAACCAGGATTGGCACTGCCGTGGCGGCGTTGCTCCGTTCGCGTCGAACCCTTGTCTTCGCCCCACCGCATCTAGTCGGCAAATGGAAAGACGAAATCGAAGCTCTCCTTCCCAACTCCCACGCAGCAATCCTCAGAAGTATCTCCGACGTCCGTCAATTCGCCGATCTCCCTACAGAAGGCCCCTGGCCGCTCTTCGGGATACTCAGTCGGGAGCGAGCCAAACTCAGCTATGCCAAACGCTGTGCCCTCGTTCCAAAAGCGACACGCATCGAACGGCTCACGTATCAACTATTCGTGTGTCCCCAATGCGGGATCCGCGTCGACGATAAAGACGGTGTGCCACAAACACCCAGGACGCTCAAGCCAGGTACAGTCTGCAAGAATTGTCACAGCCCTCTCTGGACCTTCGATCCTGAAGGTCCCCGACGAGTTGCCCTCGCCGACTACATCGGGAAAAAACATCCACAGCTTTTCGATCTTCTCCTCACTGATGAAATTCAAGAGGAAAAAGCTATTGGTAGTGCGCAAGGGCTGGCGTTTGGCCTCTTAGTTCAGAAATGCAGACGAGTAGTTGGTCTCACTGGCACCCTGACCTCCGGTAAGGCGACCTCTATATTTCACATCTTGTGGCGTATGAACCCGGCGCTGAGAGCCGCCTTCAAGCATACTGACGAACCCCGCTGGGTCGACTTGTACGGCACTTGGGAAACTCGCACCACACAAAGCGATGTCCATAAGGTCCTGCTCATTGGCAAAGAGTCGAAACGCCGAGTGCATGTGACAGTCCGTGAACGGCCAGGCATTTCCCCACACATCATCCCCCACCTGGTCTCGAACACCGCCTTCTTCCAACTACGTGATTTAGGCATCGCACTGCCACCGTACAAAGAACACGTCAAGGAATGTCGGTTTACCTCCCAACTGAGCGCCAATTACGAACGGCTGAAACAAGCAGCACGCCAACTGATCCCGTTAGGCCGACGGACCAGAGATGGACATCTAGTCAGCTGCACGATTCAAGCCTTACTTGCCTACCCAGACCGCGCGACCCAAGGGGAAACCATCACTGATCGCAACGGAGTAACCCGCTTTCACTTAGACCCGCTCCCTGCAGACGTCATCCTTCCCAAGGAACAGGACCTCATCGATCTCATCCTCTCGGAGCGGGCCCTCAATCGCCGCGTCCTGGTTTACTGCACCCACACACAAACGAAAGACATCACCGCTCGATTACACCGCATCTGCTCCGCGGCTAGTATTCGAAGCCTAATCCTACCCGCATCGGTCGCACCTGAACGACGCATGAAATGGATTACCGATAGGGTCAAACAAGGGCTCGATACACTTTTCTGTAACCCCAAACTCGTGTCTACCGGATTAGATCTCCTCGACTTCCCCACCATCGCCTGGATGGAAGCCGAGCCCTCACCTTATATCGTCCGCCAAGGCTCTCGCCGTTCTTGGCGTATCAAGCAAACGCTTCCCATCCATGTTCACTATTTTCTCTATAAAGGTTCTTCACAAGAACATGCATGGGCGTTAGTTGCAGCAGGGATCAATTCCGCACTGCTAACTGAAGGGGATCTGACAGCAGAGGGACTCAACCAATACCAACAACCTGACGATTTCATGACTCAGATCGTCAAACAAGTCCTCGATCGTAATCCAACCGTACTCAGCGCCGAGTCCATGTTTGCCCAACTCGCCACACGGTACGAACAAGATCAAGCCAGTATGTCGCCCGAAGCCCAAAGGCTCGCAACCACCCCAACGTATGAAGAAATACCGCCCATACGGCCACTCCTGACGTCAGCCAACATCAAAAACAGGACACGCACCCACTATGAAGACAAGACCCAACTCAACCTCTTTGCCGCCTAAGAACATACTTACAGACAACTTGATTCGCATTTCGACAGACAACTACGACGCAATTGTCGAAGCCTACGCCGTCACACCCAAAGAACACGAAGTCTGTATGTTGTCCATTGCCGGACAACCCGACGCCATCAAAGCCCTCCGCGCCGCCCTCAGTATCGGCCTAACTGTCGAGATTACTGGAGTCGGCCCCATCGGCTGGCCCAAACATGCCGCGACCTACTTTTCTTGCGTCCAAAAACGACTCCCCTCCGGCGCCGTCGCCATACTATGGTTGCCACAACTCAGCACCTCGTTAGGCATTCAGCACGATACCAATGCCTACATTCTCCAAAGGCAACACACCCCGGGGACACCTCCGCTCAACTTCGTCGCCATTCTCGATCGTGTGCTCGCATGTCCTATCCG
Organism: Nitrospira sp. Ga0074138; assembly: GCA_001464735.1. Lineage (GTDB taxonomy): Bacteria > Nitrospirota > Nitrospiria > Nitrospirales > Nitrospiraceae > Nitrospira_D. Next base: position 15,992 of record LNDU01000031.1, on the reverse strand, counting down.
ATCAGACTGGGCCGCTCCCCTTTGGACAGCCGCCCAGGATCGCCAGTGGGTACGTCCACTAAAAACCTATAACTGCGCGGCATGGGAATTCCTCCCGCACACAGACGACATCATCAACTGGATCCAACACTACCTGCAATCCTCCACACCACCAGCGCCCCGAGTCGCTGCATAACACATTGCCAGATACATCACCAGACGCGCCCAATGTACTAATCAGAGGGAATGATGCACATTCAAGGCAGAAGCATATCCGGGTTTTATCCAACGCCACCCAGCGTCCTTGAAACCATTGGCTCGCTGATCACCAACACCGCCCAACACCCAGGACGCCTCCTCGATCCCTGTGCCGGCAATGGCATCCCCCTCCACTACCTGGCACAAACTTGGAACCTCAGCCCGTACGGAATCGAACTCGATCGGCAACGCGCTGGCCAATGCCGATCAGGGACCGCAAGTATTCTCCACTCTGATGCCAAATTCTGTGAGGTATCCCGAGAAGCCTTCTCCAGCCTGTTCCTTAATCCCCCCTACGACTTCGCCGGCCAAGGCGTCCGAACCGAGGAACTCTGGCTCAAACGGTGGACACCGATGCTCCAACCAGACGGACTCCTCATTTACATCATCCAAGAACATCAATTCAGCGAGACCATTCTCTACTATCTCAGCAACTACTACCGTGACGTTAGCCTGTTTCGGTTCCCTCGAGAAGAATACCGCGCCTTCAACCAGGCCGTATTCATCGGAAGACGAGTCCGCACACCCAACCCCTCAGAAACTGTGAAGCGTCAACTATGGCGGCAACTCCGCTCAAATAATCTTCCCGAGCTCACAACCCACGCCACCCCACAATACACCGTCCCCCCTTTGCTCCTTCGAGGTGAAATCACCTTCCAGACAACCTGGATTGATCCAACAGAAATCTATGCCGAAGCCCATGACCATGGCCTTTGGAAGGATCCCCAAGTCACCGATCTCCTCACCTTCCATCAGCACACAACGATCTCGCCCCTCCTGCCTCTCCGTAAAGGGCACTTAACGCGACTGATTACCGCCGGCCTCTATAACAACACCATCATTGAACACGACAACCGTCGATGGCTCATTAAAGGCCGAGCACGGAAAACCACCAAAGAACTGTCGCCCATCACCGAGATGATCGAAACCAAAGAAGGGCCAGAGGAACGCGTCACCCTTCGAACAATTGAGAAGTATGTTCCAGAAATACGCGCCTTCGATTTAACGCCAGGCCCCAGCTACGGACAGTTCATCAACGTCGAGTGCTGAAACACAACCTCACCCGACGTCCCATTAAGGAGACAGTATGACCATCGAATTTCCACGAACCATGTTGCTCCAAACGCTCAAGCTCATGAACGGCGTACTGAATCGCAAAGGAGGATCCGGTCCACTTGGCATGGTCCATGTTAGTACCGGCCCATCAGGAGTACGACTCGCGGCAACGGATCTTGAACTCGGCCTCCAACGAACCCTACCCATTCCCCTTATGGAAGAACGGGCGTTCCTCATCCCGGACGCCCCAATTTATGACTTCATCAAAGAACTTTCGACCGAGACTCTCCGCTGGTCCATCGATGACCACCACAGCATCACCATCACCTCAGGATCCGCAAAAGCCAAATTCAAGGGAATGAGCGATGACAACTATCCAGCACTGCCCCCGCTTCCTGACCCCCTTCTCTTCAGTCTGCCAGCTACGGATCTCGCACACCTCCTCACAGAAACCCTGCCAGCGGTTGGCGAAGCAGGCGCCCGCTTTATTTTGAACGCCATCAAGCTCACCCTCTCGAATACTCCATCCCCAACACTCGAACTCGTCGGGACGGATGGACATCGCCTCGTGATCACACGGCGGAATACCGGAACATGGCTAACCCCTGAACATAAGACCCAGACCCTGCTCATCCCCAAGAAAGCCGGGAAAGTCCTCCACACACTGATCCCAGACAAAGAACCGCCCCTCATTGCCATTGGTCTCAACGACTCACTGGCAGGGTTTCGAATCGGAGAGTACCTATTGACCAGCCGGCAACTCACCGGGAATTACCCACACTACCAGGGCATTATCCCCAAGGTCACCGCACCACGACTCACGATTCAGAAAAGCACCTTTGAAGATTCTATTCGACGCGTCTCTGTCATTGGAGGGAAAGACACCAAACCCATGGAGTTGTCCATCACAGACAACCACCTGACTCTCCATACCAGCAACCTCGATTTAGGAGAAGCCACCGAGACCCTGGAAACAGCAACCGATCAACAACCGTTCAAGGCGGGATTCAACGCACAATACTTGCTCGATGCACTCGAATCGATGCCAGGCGAACAATGCCAACTCTTCATGGAATCACCGCAAACCCCATGCCTCCTGACGACACCGGAACAGCCAGCGCAATTCCAACATATCATCATGCCACTTGCCCTGGCTGCCTGATCCGCTCAAGCGGAACCGACAACCAATATCCCAATTGGCCCTATCCACAATGCCCCATATTTCTGTTTGTAAATCGATCAGGAGTGTAATACCTACGAGGAGTGAACAAAACAAACTGTCAGCACCTGTGATGAAACCGACTCGTTTTATAGAAGGGCAAGCAATTTACTGGCTGCCACGTCTCAAAAAGAGTGGAGAATCCCCTTATCTCGTCCCTGGTTATGTCGCCGGCGTGACACCCAAACGGATTCGCATTCTAGTTCAAACGACATCGGGCCAGAACATTCTCCGACACGTCACAGCCAAACGGCTACAGATTAGCCACATGCCTCATATTTCCCCACGAACAATCCGTAAGACCTTCAGAGATAGCCAACTTCATAAGATCAGCCCTATTCCGGCAGCCAAAATCACGTTTGATCACATCCAGATGAAATCGAACCGTACGCGGAGAGATTCCCAACTCTAACGCAACCTCTTTATCACTAGCCCCCTCCGCCACTAATTGAAGGACTTCTCGTTCACGGGCTGTCAGCACACGTTTAGCCACGACTTTTTGACCACCATATAGAACTAAATCAGAACTTAACCCAGGGCTAACATAAGACTGACCACTCGCAACCATTTGAATTGCTTCACGGAGCCCTTCCGTCGACGTGGCTTTACTCACATAACCTTTGGCCCCGGATACAATCGCACGTGACACCCATTCCGGCCCCTCATACATAGACAGCACTATAGACTTCGTATTGGGCGAGATCAGAAGAAGTTGTGCGATCGTATCGATCCCGTTGAGGCCTTTCATACTGATATCCACAATCGCCAACTCAATCTTCAGACCAGACTGCACCTGCCGGATTAAATCTCGACCATTGGTGGCTGTCGCCGCAACCACCAGTCCGATTTTCTGCACCGTCACCGTTAACCCATCAAGCATCAACTGATGGTCATCAACCAGTGCGACTTGCATTGTCATCCTCCATCCCGTTAGCGAATAGACTCAAATTCACGCTCAACCACTGAACCTCAACATCCGCGACAGTCACCATCTACGATTACTAAACCGCGCGGTTCGATGACAACTGGCCACCTCGCCAAAACGACTGGCGAACTCGCCACTAAAAAGGAGCTAGACATCATGAGCGAACTCGCAGTAATAGATCTTCCTAATACAACAACTCATTCCCCTACAGACAATTCCCTCCCCTCACCAAATCAAGAGACTGCTCCGGAATCGACCTCTGAACAACCGGACCCGATCTCAGCCACAACAGCCCCCCAAGAATCGACTACGCCACCACCCAATCAGCCCATTGATGAGGCTCAAGACGAGGAAGAGGATGGTAACCTTGAGTCACGCATCACTATGAGTCTGGAACACGACTCCCTCACCTATGAACAAGCCACGATTTCCGTCCATCTACAGCTACTCCCCGAAGACAATCACCCAGAGGGCCGCCCGATCATCATTGGCGTACGAAGCCACAACCTCCCTCCCTTGATGCAGACCTATAGAGCAGGCGCACTTAAGCCGCTCCCAAACGCGTTAGAACAACTCCTCGTTAAATGGAAAGAGCACTACCCGATAGCTCTGGGTGCTCGTGATCGTTCAAGGGAAGAGGAACGACGACAAGCTCAAGCCAAAGAGGAGAAACGCAAGACCGAGGCGGAACGCAGGAAAACAGAACTCAAGTCCCAACAAGCGGCAAAGAAGTACAAACCAAAGGTGACCAAACCGTCAACACCAACCAAAACACCACCCCCACCTACCTCCGTGGCGGCAGCACAAGTACCCCAATCCACTCTCTTTTAGCCAATTTGGAGAACTCATGGTCACACTACAAATCGAAGGCCAATCGCTGGAACTTCCCGAGAATATCGCAGTCAATGATGATGCCGTACGACGAGCCATTGCTCCGCTCTTCCCTCAAATCGCATCGGCCCGATTCGAGCGCGTAACAGACAAGGAAGGACGGACCGTTCTGAAAGTCACAAAAGAGGCTGGTGTGAAAGGCCTGACCCCGGAGACCTTGGTGAATACCTTGAAACGCTGCCCACGACATATCAATCCAGCACTGGTACTGAGTCGTAAACTCCAACAGACCACTGCGGATCACATCGAAGATATCCTCACACTCGAGCGGCAATTGGAATCAGCCATTCTCACAGGCGAACATGAATTACAGGTCACAAATGCCATCTTCACCCGCTTACTCCACGCACCTGCCGTACCTTCCACAACGACACCGATCGGCTTTTAAATCCGTCTCCTCTCTCAGTCTAACTCTACACGCCCTGCAGAACCGTCGGTCCCAGAGTGTACAGGAATGTCTAGCCGATCTATCTTCCGTCCGGAACCAATTAAAGATCATCCCCCTCTTTAAGTCCCTATTCCCCAGCCTTTTCCGCAGAGCCATTCATCCGAAACGTGCTCGATCAGCACGTGAAGCCTTGCACTCACTCTTCTCGCCATTTCTGAAAGCAGTAAATAAACAGTACTTCCCTGTCGATGATTTTGATCTCGATTACATCATCGAATACTTTCCGCACATTCCCCTCCCACTCTACAACTACGACGTTGAATCAGAATTCGAAGGCGCCTCATTTCCCGATCGTCTCACAGCCGCTATGGTGGGATCATATAGCTATGCTCCCACCCTCATGGAGATTCGCACAGAGACCCCCAGTATTCAGTATCCCCCTTGTTGGGAAGACGACAACCATAGGTGCAACGGAGATATCCACCTCTTCGCCGAACTCTGCGCCCAACATCCAGCACCCGTCAGGCACTACCCACTACTGTTTTCCACCATCGCCCATGACACCGGCACCATCTTTCTCGATGCCAGTTATGACACCGGGGATTGGGATCACGAATTTGTCTGGAGCATCGAGGATGTCGAGACTCTGAAGTCCCACTGGACCCGTGCCAAAGCCATCTTAAAAACCAACGCCAACACCATCAAGGCCCTTAGTGACTGCCCATTGCTCTGGAACACCATCTTCCGCTACTGGGCCGAAATGTGTCGACAAACCCCACAACGAGAATCGTAAACATGCAGAACGAACACAATGAGACCATTGCCTCACTTCACTTCGTCCGCGGACAAATCCTCTTTGAATATCCACACAAGAACCGGATTATCCGAAAATGTCTCTCCCCTGATGCCGTACGCAATGCTCTCCTTCTACAAGAATTTGATAGTGGTTGGATCGCGCCTCGGACCATTAGACACGGAGAAGGTCCCAAAGGACCCTGGGCCATCCAACATTATCCAGCCGCCACTTACACCCTCTTTTTTGATCAGTCGATCACCCCCGAGACTCAACCTCCACTCACCCAATTAACCCTCCCGCTCCCAGCCTTCATCTTCATTGGCGCACATCACCGATACTCTCTCTATGCCATACGAGCGTGGCGAAATGACGCCACCGTGCTCTACCACGCACCGCTTCCAAACATCAGCACTGATGGTCACATTTGCTTCGGAACCGCCACCCCACCGGCCATCTCTCCAGTCGCCATCCGGCAGGCCTGGCAGCTCTTTTGGCGATCAGCCTTCAACAACGACCACACCAATGGCAAATCACATAGTCACCCAGACAACATTATTACTCAGCTCCAACATACCGCCAGCCAGCACCCAGACGAGTACCCCGGCACCGATCTAGTCCGTACTTCCATGACCATGAGAAACATCCTTGAGGACCTCAACCAAGGAGACAACTGAGGAGTTCCCATGATTCAGAGTATTTCCCCATTCATCAAACATGTTATTGCCACAGATCCACTACCACCACCACAACCTACCCTCTATGAGTACCTGTTTGCGGGAAACGGCATCTACATTCGAGCACAACGCAAAGAGCTCACCGCCTGCATCCCACTGCTCCATACCACCATTCATGGTCTTCCCAACGTCACTCCGTCACTCTCACTCGCATGCCCCCGCATCCCAGAAGGCATCATGACAGACATTCTCGCCCACGCACTCACCGCATGGGCCGATCCCACCGGACCCAAAGAAGCCCTCTTCCACTGCGGATACGACACAGATTGGTCGCTCTCAATCCCCGAACAAATACGCACCTCCGTTTCAGTCCGCTGTACCGACCCATTCACCCCCTCCTATGCCAAATGTCTCGTTGAAATCCATTCCCACCACGAAATGCCACCTCTCTTTTCATCAACGGACAACCAGGACGAAACCGGTTTCCGTATCTTTGGCGTCCTAGGCCATTTCGGACGAGAACCGCAGATCCTCTTCCGTATCGGGATATATGGACACTTTTTCTACATACCAGCCGAGAGCATTGCGGAACTCCCGCAAGGGGTAAGCGATGGATTTCTTCCCCTCCACGATAAAGAGAGAATGTCAGGCGATATCGATGAACTTCTCAACGAGGACGTCGACCATAACCCCGCACTATAACTCACGCGCCCACAGGACTCTGCTATGACCACGCTTGGTCTCGACCTCAGTCATGCGTTCGCTCGTCTGATCATGCCCCGCCGCTGCCCATCCCTCAGACTGATCCAAGTGGGATGTGGCGGCATCGGCGGCATGCTCGCCCTGCATACGGCACGACTTGCGCGTGAAAGCCAACGCCGGTATGACTCGGTCGAGGTCTTTTTTATCGACCCCGACACGGTCGAAGAGAAGAACCTTCGACGACAGAATTTCTGTCATGCAGAGATCGGCCACAACAAAGCCGAAACACTCGCCTACCGACTCAATGCGGCCTGGGGGCTCAACATCACGGCCATTCCTAAACGCTTTACGCCAGATCTCATCCCCTCGGCCGGTCGCGATATCCTCACGATTCTTCTCGGCTGTGTCGACAACGCGGCTGCGCGAAAACAATTACATCGAGCCATTCAGCGCGAGTCTCACCATGATGCAAGCCCTGTCTGGTGGCTGGATGGCGGGAATGGAACTGTACAAGGGCAAATTCTGCTCGGAAACACCGTCTCTAGCGAGCTACTCAATTCTAGCTTTGTGCTCGAGGGTATTTGCAAAAACCTGCCCTCCCCAGCCATGCTCCATCCGGAGCTCCTCATCCCGAAGCCTGACGAACAGCTTCCGCGCAAACGGTCATGCGCAGAACTGGCTCTGCTGGACCCTCAATCACTAACCATCAACAGTATCATCGCCTCCCACATGAGCGACTATCTTCTGCGCCTGATCCTCACCGGCGATCTCCGTCGCTTTGCCACCTACATTGATATGACGACCGGTTCCGTCCGTTCCCTCTCCTGTACTCCGGAACAAATCCAACAAGCGCTAACGCATCAGCCCGCACAAAGTCGAAAGCAATCCCTCGTCGATTAAGCCAACGGACTGCCATGCTCAACCCGATGATCAACGCCACAGCTTTCTCCGATGCACCGCTGGTCGCATTTTATAGATCCAATCACCGATTCCCCCGGTTGACGGACGACCCGCCCGCCTACACGTATCGTGGATGGCTGTTGCCGTATGTCATCATGGCGCATGCCGTGATTCCAGAAACAGCCAACCGCTGGGACTACTATTTCAAACTCTGCGACACGACTACGCCTCCAATAGACCCCATTCCACAAATCCAATTCTTAGACATCCCACATGGCCCGACGGCCAAAGCAGTCAATCATTGGGTAGAAATCCTCGAGACTCAAGGCTGGAACGCATTTGGAGAGTTTATCGACTGGCTGGCCTATGGACTCGCCGTAAGCAAAACACAACCACGCTTACCGGACGTAAACCAAGCCCGGTTATATCGAGAAGTACAAATTCACCAGCTCCTCCAATTCCCCTACGATTACTTGGGCGAGCTCCTATGTGAGCGTCGCTCTCGAGGACATAACCCCACACAATTTTATCCCACACCGGCAACCGTAGTTTCGTTCATGACCCAAATGCTGTATGGAGACCCCACCACTTCGGAGAAACTTAGAACTTTGGATAAAATCTGTGATCCATGCTGTGGAACAGGACGTATGCTGCTATACGCCTCCAATCACTCACTACGACTCTATGGAATGGATATAGACGCACTCGTGGTCAAGATTGCGTGCATCAACGGCGTCCTATATGCCCCATGGATGGCGTTCCCATTGCCAGAACAACTCTTCTCACAATCGGATCAGCCGATAAATGTATCGACGACAACGCACGCCTTTGCGATTCATGACCATCAGTCATTTACAGCTGGTGACCAACTCCCTTTTCCGTTCCATTCTCCTCAGCCCAACCGACGCCGCAAAGCAGCCTGAAGGCACCGTTTCACCAGAGATTCGCTCCATGAGGTAAGTATGTCTTGCCAGCAATGCCATGCCTGTCGCGGTCCGATCAAACACGTTCTGAATGGTGTGGAGTATTGTCCGCGGTGCCAGCAATACCAACGCCCTCTCTCCCATGGATACACAAACCCCTCTCCCAATGAAGCCGAACAAGCACCCTGCCACACCGCATCCTCATCGCCCCCGCCCACACACGAACCACAATCCTGTTGGCACAACGCGGACGTGATCCACGCCTACAGCCGTCAGCAAGCCATCGAAGATGGAACACTCGTCGAGATCCCTAGATCCATCCTCACTGAATTCGGCATCCGCTTTCACACAGCACTAACACGAGCCGTCTGGAATGAGTATGTGACCGTACCGGCAGCCCTTACTGGGATCCAAGATGAAACCGGTCGGTTAGCCGATATTCTCCTGATGTTCCATCTCGCCGCCAAACACTCTCGCCCAGATTCGACGCAACTCATGTTCCAAGTCGTGGTCAAACAAGACGCGACGGAACAACCACCGTCAGAGATCACTCTGAAAGCCATCGTCGACGCCGGCGATGACGGCAAGGGCGCTATCACCATCCTCTTAGAAAACGAAGATTAGACCAACCTTCAGCCGTGAAGGATCCCCTTTATGCCAAAATGGGTCCAATCATTCAGTGTGCCCAGCAGCTCCGGCCACGGTGAGTACACCGTCAGCCTCGCGGATGATGGGAGCTACGGATGCAGCTGCCCACACTGGAAATTTAGGCGTCAACCCTGTCGCCATATCGCGACCGTACAAGAACAAGCTTCGACCAATCATACAGGCACTGCATATCGCCGACCCCTTCCAATCTGCCGATCTGCCAATGTCCCAGAAGTTCAAAAGCTCAACGAGGACACTCTTCTTGTGCCTCTGATCCCACTGAAAAATGCCCACTTTCTTGCGACTGTCATTGTCGACTTACTCACGCACGGAATTCCCTTCGAAGAAATCAAACGGCGCTATCATCTATCGGCAAAATACAGCCGCTCAAGTTATACCCAGTTGATCTTGTCCCACGGACGTTGCATTTATGGAGATCTTGACCCCCGCACCAAATCACGATCCCTCATCACCACATCTATCTGGAATCTCCCCGATCCCATTCTCCCGGGCGAAACAGCCGCACGCTATGAAGCCCGCACTGGATGCCCACAAGACCTCTTTCACATAGCACTCCAAAACACCCCGCCCATAAAGGAATCCTCAACCGCTCCCCACACGAGACCAGAACACCCAGCACCTCGTCGACCCCATCACCGGCGCATTCTGACCTCCTAATAATGTCATCAAAAGTCCCAACCCTATCAACCTAGACTATGCCCCTAATGCTGCAATTACTCGCATTCTTCCCACTTGAACCCTAAACTAGTATGGAGAACAATGCCACACGTTCAAGACAACCAACTCAGCGATATCCAGGCCAAACTCTGGCGAATCAAACGCCTCGCCGGCCGCATGGCGCACACCCCCGAGAGGCTGTCACAACTGCATACAGAACTCCTGACCATCAAACAGCTCATCGCCGTCCAGTCCCTCCAAAATGCCAATACACTACTTGACCGGTTGATCGAATCCTTAACCGAAGTCCGTCTGTCATCCACCAACCCAACCACCCCACATCACATCAGATCAGATGAAGCCGCGTGATAGTCACTATTATGAAAAAAATTAAACGGAATAGAACCTTCGATATCTACTGGTATTGGACAGGTCTGGTGTTCTCGACTGTCGTTGTCCTAGCCGAGTTACTCGTTCTCATCTATGAAGACCAACCAGCCCCTATCACGATCTTCATTTTCGGAGTAGGCCTGACTGGTATCTTTCTAAATATCTATCAACTATGGAAGTCATGATCACATTCCCTTTCGAATCTCATCTGCCCATCGAACATCACCACTGGGTCATTCCCAGGCAAAATCTTTGAGTCTCACCTCATTACCAATTGTCAACGAATGTGGCCGAGTCTTTTCACCCAAAGTAGCCACTGGAAATCAATGAAGGTGGCCACTCGTTATCATTTAAAGTGGCCACTGCATAGAGTGGCAGAATTATGGCTAACAGACGGCAAGATTCGATGATTGTAAACGGCCGCTTTAGTGTGAAAATAAGTGGCTACTTTCAATGATTCTGGCCGGCCACTTTCAGATGACAATAGATGGCCAGATTCATGCTCATACACACTCTCTCTCCCGCAAAACAGAATTCGGCCAAGTCTTCTATACCTGTTAGTGCATACGGAGAACATCATGCGCGATGAATATGGATGGACCAACTATGACGCCGAACCTGCCGCCACAATCCCAGGGGAGGCTATTTCGATCTACGGAGCGGAAGACGAGCCGGAAGCCTGGCTCCTACAGAACGACGAAATGGATGGGTACTACATTGAACGAGAAGACGGAACGTATGTCTACAACCCCGAGACAGGCACCGCGCTCTTTACAGATACGGATACGGCAAAAAGGCAATTCATGCTACAACGCACGCCACTAACCACATAATCAGAGACCATCACAACATCTCAATCTATTGCAGCCAAATACTTGCGCACTATTCTGAAGTATCTTCTCCTGCGTCAACCGCCCACACGGCACCCGATTTAGCTGCATCAACTCTCACCAAGGAAGTCAGATAACTCCCAAGATTCTGAATCCGCTCACCACGCGCTTTCCGTTCCTTCACTTCACCAATCCGTCTCCAAATAACCTGATGTGGTACCGTATTGATTGCACGACGCCACCATTTCTCCCACACCTTCGGATCCTTCCTACGCCCTGACATTTCTAAAATCACATCCAACAACCGAGCTGCAGACGTAGGATCCTCTGTCGATTGTCTCTCTTGAGCCTCAATCTGCGCGGGCAACCCAGTCAAGAAGGGATCAATCACTTGCTGAGGAGAAACCTGCCCATCACCTAACTCATACTGCTCCCGCAAATCCGGCAACTGTGCTTCAGTTTTCCACCATGCCGGCCCTGCATTCCAAATAAACATAAAATCTTTGTGGCCGCCGGATCCCACCGGAACTATTTGCCACTGATCTAGAAACCGCCGTCTAGTCAACTCGTGATGCGCTTCTGCAAATTGCTGTACCACCTTCGATCGACTTGTATGCTCTTTAATTTGCCAGTACCGCACCAAGTCTGAGTACCGCTGCTCCGCATGCCCTTTTCCTAAATAAAACAGGTTGTGCAATAACTGATGGAGCAACTTCGATAAAGACCCTTTCATCTCTGTAAACAACGAATGATCGATGACAAAACAGTTCCCCATCAACAAACTATCCCGATACCAAGACGCCAATTCGACCTCATAGGTATGTGCCAGCTCCCCTTTCCCATTCGTTTGGCCTGGTAACACCACTGTCCCAAATATCTTAAAGACAATTCCCCTTTTCGACCCTAACTTCCCACGTCGGGATGGATTCTCAACTTTCGTCTCATGAACCCGGTCTCCTGTCGTCTTATTCCGTCCGGCCGAGATCATTGTCCCTGCCATGCGTAGAAAAAACCGATCCACCTCAGCGTAAGCCACCCCTGAAGACTCTTTGCCGCACGCCTGCAAAATATCAGCTCCAGATATTTTCACAACGGAAGGCAGCGTCCCTTCATGCTTCAACACTCCTAATGCCCACCGTTCAAAACCCCGGAATAATTCCAAATCTACGGAATTCGGCAAACCTAAATCGCCACTGGCATAGATCACCAATGGAATTTTTCTCAGCTCCCCTCGATAGTAAACTTCCCGGACCACTTCCTTCTCACGTACCCCGCCACGCCCATTCTTCTTGCTCTTCACTTCCCATAAAGGGATAGAGCCCAAAATGTGCTCAGCAAGCAATAAAACAGGTGCCGTAAGGACAGCTTCCTTCGGATGAACAGAGACGGAGAATCGAGCAGCCGTCTGCTCCGAATCAGTAACCAAATCAGCGTTGTCCATCGTAACGTCTTTTCTTAAATCCTTCGTTAAGACTATAACGTAGAGATAAAGGCACCCAAGTCCAGCAACTCATATAATCAACCTCTTATAAACAAAATCCATTCCTTCAAATATCGTGAGTGAAGTCAGCTATCGCCTCTTTTCTTTCAACTATCGGGGAAATCTTTCCTTCAAGTATCGTAATCGACTCTCAAGTATCGTAATTCCTTCCTTCAACTATCGTTCCCTATGCTGGACCTGTGGATAACATGAAACAGATATGGCATGGGCACTGCCAGGGGTGGTAGACCCAGTGCCATACCCTTTTGATGAAGAAGAGGTGTATCTTTTCAGGAACACATACTCGACCAAAAGATACAACTTCCTAAAAAGATCTCCGATAGTTGAAGGAAAGTTTTGGGTCGACATTCTCATCACCTAGATGAAGGACGATCATGCTGATCAGTACCGGGCTTGCTCGAAATAAACCCATCGTCAGAATCAGGTCACATCATTATTGACCATCAACCTGACTAAAAACATCGATTCGTCGAAGTGCCTCGTTCAGACGGTTCTTAATCTCCTCAAAGTCCTGAGGCCGATTGCTTTGTAACCGAACTGTGAGAAAGAACCCCTTATCCCCGCGGTCCTCAAATTGTACCGGCTGATACCCACGGTTCTTACGCGGCTTCCGCTGGATCTCCGCTCGTAACCGTTCCTGCGTCCATTTTTCTTTCACCAACCGATCCGCTATGGCTCCGAGACGGACCGGATTATCCTTCAATGTGAGTAACTCCTCTGCATGGCTAATCCGCAGACCAACGGTCGGATGCAGTACCTTTTCCAAGATTGCGGCAGGAAGCTGCAGAATTCTGGTCGCATGCTTGATCTGTGAGGCCGTGACTCCAATCCGTGATGCCAGATCCTCGATCGTCAGGTGAAATTGATCCAACAGACTTTGATAGCCGCGCGCCACATCTAACGGGGCCAAATCCGCACGTTGAACGTTCTCAATCATGGTCTGCATTGCCGACTCAGATTCTGACACCTCTTCTACGATCGCAGGTATCGTGAGACGACCGGACGCCTTACTCGCTAACCAATGGCCGGTCGATGTGGGACGAACCTTCACCGGCTGTAAGACCCCATGCTCCCGGATCGAAGCGACCAAGTGTTCGTGCTCATCATCGTTCATGTATGTCCGGGGCTGGTGGGCACTTCGAATAATGGCATCAACCGGAATGTCCCGGATCACGAGAGTTGAGCTGGAAACTGCGGGCATGGAGCTCGGGACCACTACCTCGGCTACAGGCGTTGATTGCCCCCCAGCGGGCTGAGCTGCCGGTAGTGATGACGTCGCACCCAAGCCGAGCAAATCATCCATACTTCGCGGAGGTCGCGCTTCTAAGGAATGCTCCACTCGACGGTCCACTAAACTTTGAAGCCGCCGCGCTTCTTTACTGCCACCTCCGTCCTTCACCGGCGCCGTGGGTTCGATCGGAGCAACGGGACCCGTCGATTTTGTGCGCCCTTCTTTTGCGGCATTATTCATGGCCAGCTCCTACGGAGGCCAACTCTTCGGCTGCCACAGGGGCTTCTGTCACCCCAGCCGGCGCCGGTGTCAGTTTAAGACGTCGAATCACTTCATCCGCCAGATGCATATAATCACGCGCCGCTGAACTCTTCCGTTCACATTGCATCAGCGTCTGCCGCGCCATTTCAGACTTTTTAACCGCCGAGCTACTGGCGATCGTTGTCTCAAAAGCATCCGGGCCAAATTTCGTCACGGTCGCTTGATGCGCAGACTGACATAAGGTCTGCCGACGATCATGTTTGACCAGTAAGACCCCCAGGATATTGATCGCATGATCCTCGCTTGTCGCGGCGCGAATAACATCGAGCATGTCATCCAGCCCATCGAATGAAAAATCACTGCCGGAATCCATCGGCATAATCACATGATTGCACGCGTGGAGCACATTGACCGTTAACAGCCCCAGTGACGGAGGGGTATCAATCATCACAAGCGCAATGTCGCGAAGCGCTTCCTCTGTCAGTTTCCGTCGCAATTGCTTTAAGGGATGAGGGAATAACTCGGGAATCCGGAGATGGCTTTCTGCTGACGCGAGATTGATGTTCGATGGAGCAATATACAATCGTGGGACACTCGTTGGACGGATGACTTTCTGCAATGGAAACTCATTTTTCGTATCCAGCAACACCTCACGAATAGATGGCGTGACATTCCGAGGAATCCCTAACAGCTTCCCGGCATTGCCTTGGGGATCCATATCGATAATCAAACATGACTTCCCCAGTCGACGCGCCACACAGTCCGCCAAATTGACGGACGTGATGGTTTTCGAAACCCCGCCCTTTTGCAACACCACCCCAATTATCGGTGGTAACATCGTCATACCTCCTTGCCAGATTGGAACATGACCCCAGTCTGTTCCGCTAAATATCCAGTCGAGAATCAATCTGGAACAAAATTGAACTGTAAACTGGGGAAGCTACTTAGCACGTAGCATCTTGTGTGTCAACACCAAGGCGAACACTACGACCATATAGGGTTGCCATCCACGAATATATGCTGCCAGTGCAATAATTCATGGTTGTCATCCGGGATGATATGGCCAGTTAGTAGGGAGGCAGGGAGTAATCAGACGTAGAGTTGAATTGAGACGATTCGATAGAAGGAGTACAGATTCTCACTGTTTCAATACCAGTCCAGTTCGGTGCCGAACTCACAAATCATTTTTATACACGATCAAGCATGTAATATACTTTTGATTAGTTAATGCCAACACTGAAGATTCATTCGTATACACAAAAGATTTTTACTCCATATCGTCGAGATCACACTCTATTCAGAGTTAGCGTTTGGATCGGCGCCGAACTGATCGAACTTTGTTAAGCAGTCACCACGAGTATCGTGATGACTGCCTTCTTCTTATCACTCCATCTTCTTTGTGGATTCAGACGCGATGTGTGCAATATAACATGATGATTTAGTGATAAAAATGAAAATTAGTTCGGCACCGAACTCTATGAACTTTTGTTTGCAGGCGAATTCCTATCAGCTCGAAGATTTTTTTTGGAAAAACTGTTGTAAAAGCAAGGTTAGAAGGGGATGCGGGGCTACTTGACCGGGAGTCCGAACCAGTTGGGATATTTTTTCATTAGCGTTCTCCGATAATGATGGGAATTTAAGAGCCGATAGCTGATCACCTTCCTTACCATATCGGGGGTTGGAACCAATCCATCTTCACGAAACTGAATATAAATCTCTGTGGCCATTTCCTCTCTTTTCCC